>NZ_CAVKWG010000041.1:0-5677 GCF_963660155.1 Paratractidigestivibacter sp.
GTCCCTTTTGCAGGTTTCGAGAAACCTGCAAAAGGGACTGTCCCCAATGCAGGTGAGATTCAAGGAGAGAAGCTATGAAGACCCCGCAACACTTCGAGACCCGTTCGCAGGCGGAGACCATCGCCGTGGGGGAGAAGCTCGGCCGTGAGCTCGCAGCCGGCGACGTGCTCGTGCTCACGGGCGACCTTGGCGCGGGAAAAACGCAGCTCACCAAGGGCATTGCCGCCGCGCTCGGCTGCGAGGGCGACGTGACGAGCCCGACCTTCACCATCGAGATGGTCTACGAGGGCGGCCGGCTGCCGCTGTATCACTTCGACCTGTATCGCCTGGATGACCCCGCCCAGCTCGAGGACATCGGCCTCTACGATGTGCTTGGCGCCGACGGCGTGTGCGTCATCGAGTGGGGAGAGCAGTTCGCAGACGAGCTCGGCGACTACACGAGCGTCCGCGTGACCCGCCTCGACGACGCCGCCCCCGGCGAGGAGCCCCCGCGTGCCATCGACGTCGAGTAGCGCCGCAAGCTGCGGACAAAGGGGCTGTCCCTCTGTCCGCAGATTGCGGGGTGGACTAGCAAAATAGTAAAAATTCCCTATTGATAATAACTCTCAATAAGCTATAGTTATCTCAGCAAGCAGGAAAACCCGAAACCTAGCCGCTGAGGAGGTCTGATGGCCGCGCGCAACACCGTCCAACGCTCGATCGTGCTCGATGCGCTGCGTCGCCTGGCCGACCACCCCACGGCCGACGAGGTCTACGAGGCCGTCCACGCCGAGCACCCGAGCATCAGCAAGGCGACCGTGTATCGCCTGCTCAACAAGCTCTCCGAGGACGGCGACGCTCTCAAGGTCAAGATCAACAACGGCGCGGACCACTTCGACCACAACACGTTTGCCCACTACCACGTTCGCTGCACGGTCTGCGGGCGCGTGGACGACGTGATGGTCCCCGTGCTCGAGGGCATCGAGGCCGACGCGTCCGAGGTCTCGGGGTATAAGGTCTCCGGGCACTCGCTGCAATTCGACGGCGTCTGCCCTGCTTGCCAGAAGGCTTAGCTCTACCGGTCGCCTGGGGAGGCGGCCGCGCAGCATAAGGCGCGGGCTGAGGGGCCCGCCAAAGAGAGAGGAATCACCATGGACAAGTGGGTCTGCAAGGTCTGCGGTTACATCTACGAGGGTGAGGAGCCGCCGGCGGAGTGCCCGGTCTGCCACGCTCCGGCCAGCCAGTTCCAGAAGGTCGAGGGCGAGCTCGAGCTCGCTGCCGAGCACGAGTACGGCGTGTACGGCGCCCAGGTCAAGGACAACCCGAACATCTCCGACGAGGACAAGGCCTACATCCTCGAGCAGCTCAAGGCCAACTTCACCGGCGAGTGCTCCGAGGTCGGCATGTACCTGTGCATGGCCCGCATCGCGCACCGCGAGGGCTACCCGGAGGTCGGCCTGTACTGGGAGAAGGCCGCCTACGAGGAGGCCGAGCACGCCGCCAAGTTCGCCGAGCTCCTCGGTACCGAGCTCGAGCCTAACATGAAGGCCACCACCAAGGATAACCTGGCCTGGCGCGTCGACTGCGAGTTCGGCGCCACCGCCGGCAAGGTTGAGCTCGCCGCCTGCGCCAAGAAGAACGGCCTCGACGCCATCCACGACACCGTCCACGAGATGGCCCGCGACGAGGCTCGTCACGGCAAGGCTCTGAAGGGCCTGCTCGAGCGCTACTTCGGCTAAGGTATATGGCGTCCAAGCAGCACAAAAGCGCTGGTAAGAAGGTCAAGCCCTCGGGGCCCGCCGCAACGGCGGTGCTCTGGGGGCTCGACCCTTCTTTTGGCCAGGCGGCCAGCGAGAAGGGCGAGGCCGTGCGCGAGGTGCTGCGCGAGCTCGGCGTGCGCGTGCGCGTGGCGGCGCCGGCGCGGCTGGGCGACGCGGCCGGCGCGTTCGCGGGCCTCGTCGGGTACCGGCCGGCGTTCACGGACTATGCGGGGCCTCTTCCGCAAGGGGAGTTCGTGCTTCTCTGCAATTTAAATAACGCGCAGGTAGACGGGTTTATCGCCGGGTGCCGAGAGGCTGGGTGCGTCGTCGGCGCCAAGGCCGTGCTCACGCCGGCGAACCGCAGCTGGCCGCTCGTGCGCCTCATCGAGGCCGTGTCCGCCGAGCACGCGCGCATGAACGGCTGACCGGACAAGGGGACAGTCCCTTTGTCCGCTTCCCGCGCGACCCGCGGGCGGCGCTACACTAGAAGGGTTGAATCCAGCAGCAAAGGATCGCCCATGAGCACCCAAACCGTTCTTGCTATCGACACCTCGACCGATATGCTCGCCTGCGCCGTCGGGCGCGTCGGCGACGCCGGCGTCGAGCTTCTTGCCGCGCGCGACCACATGTGCCGCCGCCAAGCCAACGTCGAGCTCGCCACCACGTGCAAAGAAGCGCTGGTAGAGGCCGGTCTTTCGATGGCCGACGTCGACGCGGTGCTCGCCGGCCGCGGCCCCGGCTCGTTTACCGGCGTGCGCATCGGCATCGCCACGGCCAAGGGCCTGGCCTGCGGCGCGGGACTGCCCCTCTTCGGCACCTCGGCGCTCGACTCGATGGCTTGGTCGGCGCACGCGGCAGGCGTCCGCGGCGCGCTCGCCGTTCTCGGCGACGCCATGCGCGGCGAGGTCTACCCGGGCATCTACCAGCTGGACGACGCCGGCGCGCACCGCACCTTTACCGCCGAGACCGTGGTCAAGGCCGACGTCGCCGTGGCCGACCTCGCCGCCCGCGCCGACGCCGCCGAGCTCACGCTTTCCGGAAACGGCCTGGTCAAGTACCGTGCGCGCTTCGAGGACGCCGGCTTTGCCGCCGCGCAGTTCGCGCCTGAGGACGCTTGGTGGCCTACCGGCGAGGGCCTTCTTCGCGCAGCCGCGGAGGCCGACGCCTTCCACACGGCCCCTGCCGGCGGCGCCCTCGGCGACCCCGCCCTCGTGCTGCCCATCTACACGCGCCTTTCGGACGCCGAGGAGACCGAGCGCACCCGCCTCGGCCTCAAGGTCCCCGCAACGGTCGAGCTCACCGGCTGCGACGACGCGCTCGCGGGCATTCACCTGCAGCTTCGCCCCATGACCGTCAACGACGTGCACGCCGTGGCCGAGCTCGAGGCCGAGGTCTTCGCGGGCGCGAACCATGAGCCCTGGCCCGAGCACGTCTTCTACGACGACCTCAACGAGCGCGGCCACATCTGGTGGGTCGCGCACGACCGCGGCCAGATCATCGGCTACGCCGGCGGCACCGTCGTGGCCGACGAGCTGCAGGTCGCAAACGTTGCCACCGCAGCCGGCCGCCGCCGCGAGGGCGCGGCCGCCCGCCTGCTCTCGCGCGTGGCCTACGATGCCCAGATGCTAGGCGCTACCTGGGCTTCATTGGAGGTCGAGGTGGGCAACGCCCCTGCCGAGCGCCTCTACGAGAAGCTCGGCTTTACCGAGGCCGGCATACGCCCCAACTACTACGGCGCCGGCCACGACGCTCGCATCATGCGCGCCGACCTGCCGCTCGCCGACCTTTCCTCCGACGTCGACCACGACCCGGCGCCGCGCGCTTCCATCCGCCCGTGGCCCATCGAGGCGGCGCCGCGCACCGCCGAGGCCGCCGAGGCCATCGCCGCCGCCGGCCCGCTCATCCTCTCCATCGAGTCCTCCTGCGACGAGACGGCCATGGCCGTGACCGACTCCCACGGCGTCGTGTGCGCAAGCGTCGTGGCCACCCAGATCGACTTCCACGCGCGCTTCGGCGGCGTCGTGCCCGAGATCGCCAGCCGCAAGCACACCGAGGCCATCGTCGGCGTCTTTGAGGAGACGCTCGCGCAGGCGGGCGCCCACTTCGGCGTCGACACGCTGACGCCTTCCGACCTCGCGGCCGTCGGCGTGACGGCGGGGCCGGGCCTCGTGGGTGCGCTCGTGGTGGGCGTCGCCTTTGTCAAGGGCCTCTGCGCGGCCGCTGACCTGCCGCTTATTGCCGTGCACCACCTTGAGGGCCACCTCATGGCCAACCTCTTCGAGACGCCCGGCCTGGAGCCGCCCTTCGTGGCGAGCCTCGTCTCCGGCGGCAACACCATGCTCGTGCACGTGCGCGCGTGGGGCGACTACGAGGTTCTCGGCGCCACCATCGACGACGCGGTGGGGGAGGCCTTCGACAAGGTGGCCAAGGCGCTCGGCTTGGGATACCCCGGCGGCCCCGTGATCAGCAAGCTCGCTGCCAGCGGAAACCCGTGCGCCATCCACTTCCCGCGCGCCATGATGCACTCCGGCGACTACAGCTTCAGCCTGAGTGGCCTCAAGACCGCCGTCATCACCTACATCGAGGGCGAGAACCGCGCCGGGCGCCCCATCAACCTGCCCGACCTCGCTGCGAGCTTCCAGGCCGCCGTCGTCGACGTGCAGGTGGCCAAGGCCAAGACGGCCGTCGAGCAGACCGGCGTGGGGGACATCTGCATCGGCGGCGGCGTGGCGGCAAACCCCGCCCTGCGCGCGGCCTACGAGAAGACCTTCTCCAAGATGGGCGTCCGCGTGACCGTGCCGCCCATGCGCGCCTGCGGCGACAACGCGGCCATGATCGGCATCCCGGCCTTGCGCAGCTACCTCGCCGGTAACACGGCGCCGCTCACCCTGGACGCGGCCCCCAACGCGCCTCTGGGCACCTGGTCCACCCCCGACGCCCCCGTGCCTCCCACCTGGGAGCGCTAGGAACTCGAGCGCTACCTCAAGCCCGAATAGGGTACAGTGTGGGTACCCGTTCAAGGAGGGACCATGGCAACAGCGCTTGTGAGAAACGTAGAGGGCAAGTACCGCACCAGCGGCGAGACCAAGGACCGTGCGGCCGAGGTCTATGCGCGCTGGGGCCTAAGCCTGTCCGACGCAATCAACGTCTTTCTCGTTAAGTCTGTCGAGGTCGGGGGCTTGCCCTTCTCGATGAGGCCCGACGCGCCGTCCTATGACAGCCTTGCTACTCGGGCTTACAAGGCCCCGCTGAACGATGAGGGCGTGCCTGTTCTTCCTGCTGACTGGGACGACGATGACGACTGACGCCGCTCCCCAGATCTGGGAGGTGTGGCATGCCCGCTTTGACTACCAGGAGGGCAGGGGCTACAAGTTCCGGCCGGTTATCGTGGTCGGAGCTCGCGATGACGGCACGCTTGTGATGATGGTCACGAGCTCGACGAACAAGCTCCATATGAAGCATGACTACCTGATTCAGGACTGGCAGAGCGCCGGCCTGGTGAAGCCCTCGATTGCTCGCGCGGACCGAATTGCCGAGATTCCGGCCAGCTACCTTGGAACCGCTGGCCGCCTGGGTCGCCTGTCCGAGCGAGACGCCGCCGCCATAGCCAGGATTCTCGCCGAGATACAGACTGAGGAATAAGACAAAGGGACAGTCCCTTCGTCCACTCCGACGGCCCGCGGACACGTTTCGCGGGCCGTTTTTTGCCCCGCGACGCCCTCGCTGCGCTAAGTATGCAATCAAATTCGGGTTTGCTGAGTAGCCAGAAAATCGCCACTTCGTCTACCTGCGGTTTTGCTACAGACGAACCCCAGTCTACTCGGCAAACCGGATTTTGATTGCATACTTGCGAACATTTGCCTCCGCGCCGCCCCCATGCCGTCGCCGGCGAGCGCCCGTCGCGGCCCAAATGGAGTAGAGTTGCGTTCACGGCAACA
>NZ_CAVKWG010000042.1:0-52860 GCF_963660155.1 Paratractidigestivibacter sp.
CCGAGGTCCAGGCCAGCATCGACTACATCGACTGGAAGCAGGGCTTCTACGACGATGTCCTAGCCGGCCGTATTGGGTACTACAGCAATCTGCTGCCCAGCGGCGGACAAGGTGAGAAAAGCTAACGCTGGCTAACACGAGCTAACCATAGCTAACGCATGCTAAAAAAGCTAACGCATGCTAACTAAAATGAAAGGTGCCCCCCACAAACAGGCGCTCGCGGATGATGTTCGGGTTTGTTAAAAGCCCCTTTCGCATTAGCCTAGACCTAGGCATTGTCCGGCGCGGTGCATGTACAAAATCGGGTAAGGGCCGCCTTCTTCGTCGCGGTTGCTGCGTTTGTAGGCCACAAAGCCTATGTGTTCGTAGAAGCCGATGGCCTGCGGGTTCTGCTCGTTGACCGTGAGCTCGGCGACGCCGTAGCCTTCGATGCCGTGTTGAAGCAGCCACTTGCCTATGCCGCCGCCTCGATACTCTGGCGAGACAAACAGCATCTCCAGACGGTCGCTCTGGATGCCCATAAAGGCAACGGGTTTCTCTCCGTCGGGCCCGTCGCTCTCGGCGATTACCAGGTGCTCGACGGCCTCTATCGCCTGCGGCACATAACCTTTGATGCGCCGCACCTCGGCGTCGGAAAGAAACGCGTGCGTCGCCCGCACCGAGCGTTCCCAAATCACAAGCAGCTCATCTACCAGGGATTCGTTTCTGTCGTGAACCTCTCGAATAAACATAGGCATTCTTGTCGTCGTCTGCTGACCTTTTATGAGAACCGCAGTAGCCAGCGTTGCCTTGCATGGGTAAGGCTTGCTTAGGCTGGGCCCATCGTTGTTTACATAAATCCGACGCGGTGTCGAAGGATCTGAAGGGGCGCGGCATGAAGTTCGTCGGGACGACGGTGGCCTATGCGTATCTGCAAGCCGTCGGCGTCATCTATTCGCACGACAAGGGGTGCTTTCTGTATCGTGAGGGCTAGGTGTTGACCTCCGGTGTCGCCTTGCCTGCAACAAATTTACGGCTCTGCGGCAGATTATGGGGCCCAAGGGCGCCTCGAAGTGCTGCTTCGGGTCAAGAAGCGACAATTCTCCTGGTTGGAGCGTGCTTAGGGCACGAAAGTTGCCGCACAAACGTTATTTAGTTGCGCGGGGCTCTTCACCAGGCGCCCCGCCATCGAACCTTTTCCTTACGCGAAAGTACCCCCGACCGCACGTTTGTCGACGATTGAATACCAGTTACCCACCGGTAACTATTGATTTCGGAGGCTTTTTGCCGCTGGCATGACATGCTTGCGCTTAAGCACCGCCATTGCCAGAGGATGGAGAGAATGAAATGAAGGGAAAGAAATCGATTGCTGCTCTGTTGTGCGTTTCTATCTGTGCAGCGGCGCCTGTGGCTGCGCTGGCAGATACCGTCTATTACAAGGGGGCCGCAGTGTATTGGCATTATGGGCGTAATGCCGGTGTCTGGGGGTTCTCGGACTGCAATTCAGCTATTTATGAGCATCATTCCTCTTGCAATGGCTATGAGTCTGGATGGATGGAACCTGACGATCTTGCTCAAGCCTGGGGTTACATCGGAACGGATACGCTTGAAGCGTACTGGAGCTGCAGGGGCTAGTACTTCTTAGTTATTGACCTTACGTTCCGTATGCTCGTCGAACGTGCAACACATCAACAATGGCGGTGCTCTATGAAACGGATGTGGTCTGCTGTTAGCTTGCTTATTGTCGCCCTGCTTGGGATTTCCTCGGTTGTCTTCGTCAAAGGCATTTTTGAAATATTTGCGTCTAGGCAGGTTGACGGATGGCTTTATAACCGACCGGCTATATACACCTCGCAACTAACCGACTCACAGAAGGATGCTCTGTACTCTGAGCTCCGGAGCCTTACGAGCGAAGAGGGGTTTGTCGCGATGACTCGGAATAACGAGCGCTTGCAGTCAGGCGCTCTTGTCTGCGAGCTCAGCGTGCTCTCGGCGGCGGCGGACGAGCAGGCACCTGTCGACGAATTTGCTCTGCTGGGCACCGTAATTGTGGACGATGCCCTTGTTAAGGGTGTGTGTTCCGGCGATCCCAATGGCTACGCCGGTTACGGAGACGATGTTTTCCAGCGGGTATCGGAGCTCCCGAGCATCCGCTCCGGCCTGTATTTTCGCGTTGACCAGATGAATTCCGGGGATGGCCTGGGGGATGCCTATGTGTTCTTCGGGCTGGATGACGATGACTTTCGGGTCTTGGTGGAAGACCTGTCTTCTGCCGTCGGGGTCTCGCCCGAGACGCTCACCACAAAGATGTCCGGCTCGGCCACGGAACTCGGCCTGCTCTATTTGTTTTGCGCCGGGTCGTTCGCCCTTCTCTCCCTCGTGCTCTGCCTGCTTATGGTGACCCGGTCCCTGCTTGAGCTCAAGACGCTGGGGACCCACCTCATGCTCGGCTGGAGCAAGCTCGATTTCGTGAACGACATGGTTTCGCCTCAGGCGTTCGAGGTCCTTGCGCTCGTTCCGGTTGGGATAATCGGTGCATTCGTCGCCTTGGATGGCT
This sequence comes from Paratractidigestivibacter sp., assembly GCF_963660155.1. Classification (GTDB taxonomy): domain Bacteria; phylum Actinomycetota; class Coriobacteriia; order Coriobacteriales; family Atopobiaceae; genus Paratractidigestivibacter. The sequence goes on from NZ_CAVKWG010000042.1 coordinate 2,537, forward strand.
TTACGGTGAACTCTGCTTTCGTGGGGTATGCCCTCGGTTCCGTGCTGCCCGCGGTACTGGCGGTTCTTGTGGCCGCGGTCATCGCCGTCATACCGCTCCTTTTGGTAAAGCCGGTGGAGGCAATTCACGGTCGGTACTCGCGACGCGGATTCTATGTTCTGGCCGTCGCGGTCTATCTGGTATGTGTGGCGGCCGCTTTTGCTGGTTGCATCTATATGGACCAACCGCTCTGCATGTATAAGGAGCTTGCCCACACGCGCTCGGCCTGGCAGGAGTACGAGGACTGGTATGTGGTGCGGGATTTCTGGCTTGAGGACGGCCGGTATACGGGCAACCTGGGGTCTATTCCGAGGATATGTATGCGTGGTATGCCGAGCACGAGCATGATGAAGGGGTCTACTTCATAAATACCAAACTGTTTAAGGAGACGACCATCAAGGCATACGGCGGACCCGATATGACGATCAAGCCGTTCTGGTACCTTGCGGCATCCCCGTCATACCTCGAGCAAATCGGGGTGGATATCCCTGACGAACTCGTTCAGGAGGCCGAGCAGGGAACACGCGTGTATCTTTTGCCGGAGTCGCTCAGTGCTTCCGAGACTGAACAGATGAAAGACCTGCTCGTTGCCGCCAGAAAGCCGCTCGACTCGAATATAGTTACGAGGTTTATGGAGAATCCGACGTACGAGTTCGCCAGCTACGATGCCGGCAAAGAACTCTTTACCTGGCCAACGGACGCGGAGGCCCCAGTCACCTCGGATGGTTTCGTCATAGCATTGATAACAGCGAACAACATGGTCTACTTCGAGTCCGAGAGCCTTACGGCCACGGGCCTGGAGAGCTCGCAGATCAAGCTTGACGAACGCGCGGCGTCAAGCCTGCTCGACGAAGAAGGCAAAGTGGGAATATGCGGTTCGGTCAGTGTCCGGTTCGCGACGGTAGGCAATTACATCGACGGGTTGCAGAAGTCCCTCAAGGAGCTGTTTGCCCTCTTCGGGATTGTTCTGGCGGTTTTGGCTGCGACCATTGTCGTTATGGTTATGTGCCTTGTCGAGGTGGTCAACCGGGTGAGCGCTCGGGAGATTTCCGTGAAGTATGTCTTGGGTTTTGGGACATGGGGGCTCTATCGGAGGGAAATCCTGTTCGTGACCATCGTCTCGCTTGCGGGCATCGTTGTGTGCACCATCGCAAAGTGCAACGCCGGCATGATCGTCGGCGTGGCGTTGCTCGTCATCTCGAACCTTGCCATCGCCATCGCGTCGCGCAGGAGATCCGCGGCCGTCGTGCTGGAAACCGTTTCTAAGGAGTAGCAATGCGGCCGTATATTAAGGTTGAGTCTCTGTCGAAGTCCTATGGCGAGCATCGCGTCCTCTTTAACCTCAGTCTCGCGATAGGTGGTGGAGAGGCCGTTGCCGTCACCGGGCCTTCCGGTTGCGGGAAGACAACGCTGCTGAACATCCTTGGACTGCTCGAGACGTACGATTCGGGGGCAATCTATCTGGCGGGGGAGCCCTATCCCGAGATTGAGACCAGGCAGGCGATGCTCCTGCGCCGAAACGAGATCAACTGTCTCTTCCAGTCGTTTGCCCTTATCGACTCGAGAACGGTGCGGGACAATCTTATGCTCGCCCTGCATTACACGAAGGCGGACAAGAGGGCGAAGGAAGCCGCGATTCGGCAAGAACTTGAGAAGTTCTCGATTCTAGACAAGCTCGACTCGGCCGTGAACGAGCTCTCGGGCGGAGAGAAACAACGCGTTGCGATTTGCCGCGCGATGCTCAAGCCGGGTGGCCTGATTCTTGCCGATGAGCCGACGGGCTCCCTGGACGTGAGGATGGCGGGCGCCGTCATGGATTCGCTTATCGCTGCCGCGCGGGACGCGGGAAAGACGCTCGTGGTGGTGACGCACGACATGGCCATGGCGGCTAAGTGCGACCGCGTGCTCAGGATGAGCCATGGGAGGCTCGTTTGAGCTGCGCGAAGTCGTAGCCGCAGGAGTTGTGGGCTCGCAAGCATAGAGAAGGCGTCCGTTCCGAGGCAGTAGGCGGGATGGATGCCTTATGTGATTTTCTTGCCAAGCAAGAAGCTCCCGGCGCAGCAAAAAGGCCGCCGCCCGAAGGCGACGGCCTTGCAAGTCCAGGTTCGCGCGAGGCGAGGGGGACTTAGGCGTTCAGAGCGGCGTTGACGGCAACGGCGCAGGCAACGGTGGCGCCGACCATGGGGTTGTTGCCCATGCCGATGAGGCCCATCATGTCGACGTGCGCGGGCACCGAGGAGGAGCCGGCGAACTGGGCGTCGGAGTGCATGCGGCCCATGGTGTCGGTCATGCCGTAGGAGGCGGGGCCGGCGCCCATGTTGTCCGGGTGCAGGGTGCGGCCGGTGCCGCCGCCGGAAGCGACGGAGAAGTACTTCTTGCCGGCCTCGAGGCGCTCCTTCTTGTAGGTGCCAGCGGTGGGGTGCTGGAAGCGCGTCGGGTTGGTGGAGTTGCCGGTGATGGAGATGTCGACGTTCTCGTGCCACATGATGGCAACGCCCTCGCGGACGTCGTCGGCGCCGTAGCAGTTGACGGCGGCGCGGGGACCATCGGAGTAGGGGATGGTCTCGACGACCTTGAGCTCGCCGGTGAAGTAGTCGAACTGGGTCTTCACGTAGGTGAAGCCGTTGATGCGGGCGATGATCTGGGCGGCGTCCTTGCCGAGGCCGTTCAGGATGACGCGCAGCGGCTTCTGGCGGGCCTTGTTGGCGTTGAGGGCCAGACCGATGGCGCCCTCAGCGGCGGCGAAGGACTCGTGGCCGGCGAGGAACGCGAAGCACTCGGTGTCGTCGGAGAGCAGCATGGCGCCAAGGTTGCCGTGGCCCAGGCCGACTTTGCGGTCCTCGGCGACGGAGCCGGGAACGGTGAAGGCCTGGATGCCCTCGCCGATGACGGTGGCAGCCTCAGAGGCGGACTTCACGCCGCGCTTGACAGCGAGGGCGCAGCCGAGGGTGTAGGCCCACTCGGCGTTCTGGAAAGCGATGGACTGGGTGCCGTGGACGATCTCGCGGGGGTTGAAGCCCTTATCGGTGCAGAGCTGCAGGGCCTCCTCGAGGGAGGCGATGCCGTTGTCGGCGAGGCACTTGTTGATCTTGTCGGCGCGACGCTCGTAGCCTTCGAAAGTAACAGCCATGGTTATATCCCTCCCTTTCTACTCGTGAACCGGGAACGTGCTGGCGACGGAGTGGGTCTCCTCGTCGGTACGCGGGTCGATGTACTTGGCGGCGTTCTCCCACTGGCCGTAGTGGCCCATGGAGCCGGCGATGGCCTCCTCGGGGGTCTTGCCGGCCTTGAGGGCGTCGGTGAACTTGCCGAGGTTGAAGAACTCGAAGGCGATGATCTCGTCGTTGGCGTTGAGCGCCATGCGGGTCACGTAGCCCTGGGCGAGCTCGAGGTAACGGGCGCCCTTGGCCTTGGTGCCGAACATGGTGCCGACCTGCGAGCGCAGGCCCTTGCCGAGGTCGTCGAGGGACGCGCCGACGGGCAGGCCGCCCTCGGAGAACGCGGTCTGGGTGCGGCCGTAGACGATCTGGAGGAAGATCTCGCGCATAGCCACGTTGATGGCGTCGCAGACGAGGTCGGTGTTGAGCGCCTCGAGGATGGTCTTGCCGGGGAGAATCTCGGCGGCCATGGCGGCGGAGTGGGTCATGCCCGAGCAGCCGATGGTCTCGACGAGGGCCTCCTCGATGATGCCCTCCTTGACGTTAAGCGTCAGCTTGCAGGCGCCCTGCTGGGGGGCGCACCAACCCACACCGTGCGTGAGGCCGGAGATGTCGGAGATCTCCTTGGCCTGAACCCACTTGCCCTCCTCGGGGATGGGTGCGGGGCCGTGATATGCGCCCTTGGTAACAGGGCACATATTCTCGACTTCAGCGGAATACTGCATGTAATGCTCCTCTCCGTATAATCCCGTGCGGGCCCATGCGCCCGGCACGAACCTACCGGTCCCCTCAGACCGGTCAGAGCTTGCGGTATGGCCGCACCGCGGCCAATCCTTTTAGTAGTTTACGGCAGAACTTGCTCGAATGTGACGCTCGGCGGCAAAAACTTACCGTCTGCCGTATAATTCGTCCCGTGATTACTGAGAAGGACATACCGGTCGGAGCTTGGAAGCTCGCCCTGGCAGGGGCCGCCGCCATCTGGGGCGGCTCGTTCGTCGTGATCAAGGGCGCGCTGGATGTGGTGCCGCCGTGCTGGCTCATGTTCGTGCGCTTCATCCTCTCGGCGCTCATCGTGGGTGCCATCTTCTGGAAGCGGGTGCGCCCGCACATCGACACGAGCCACCTGCGCTGCGGCGCTGTGCTGGGGCTTCTCTCTGGCACGGCGTTCGTCGTGCAGAACATCGGCCTGGCGCAGACGACGCCGGGGCGCAACGCGTTTCTTACCGCCACGTACTGCGTGATGGTGCCGTTCGTCAACTGGGTCGCGGCGCGCCGCCGCCCGGGCGCGGCGAGCGTCGTCGCGGCCGCCTTGGCCGTCGTGGGCGTGGGGCTTCTCTCGCTGGGCGACGACCTCTCGCTCGGCCTCGGCTACGGAGACGCGCTCACGCTGGTCTCGGCCGTGCTCTATGCGTTCCACATCGTGGCCGTCGCTCGCTTCTCGGACTCGGGCCACGACGTCATGACGATGACCGTGGGCCAGCTGGTGATGAGCTCCGTGGTCTCGTTTGTGTGCGCCGTCGCGTTCGAGGGCGCGGTCGATCTCTCGCTCTTCTGCGCGCCCGGCATGTGGGGCGCCCTGTTCTACCTGGTTCTTCTATCGTCGGCGCTCTGCATGGTCATCCAGAACCTGGGGCAGGCGCACGTGCCGCCCGCACCGGCGTCGCTCATCCTCAGCCTCGAGAGCGTGTTTGCCGTCGCGGCGAGCGTCGTGTTCTACGGCGAGGTCGTGACGCCGCGCCTGGCCTGCGGTTTCGCCACGATTTTTGCCGCCGTGCTGGTGAGTGAGGTCGGGGCGCCCGCGTTTTCGTGGGTGCGCTCGCGCCTTGCGGACAAGGCGTCCGCGAGCCCGGTGCGCAAAGCCGCGGTCGAGGAGGCCGACGCGTAAATGGCCCTTCTCGTCCTCCTTTGCGCGGCCATCGTCTCGACCGGCGCCGTGCTCGTCGTCCCCAGCACAAAGAACATCCGCGTGAGGCAGCTCGCAGTCGCGTACTGGGCGGTCATGGCGGTTCTTCTCGCGGCGGCGCTTGTCGACTCGGCTGAGGAGGGGCGCCTGGGCATCGAGATGTTCCTGCATTTCGACCGGCTCTCCGAACACGCCGCCATAGGTGTCCTCGTGGCCGCGGTCGTGCTTATTGCCTGGACAATATTCTGCTTGTTCAACGGCTTCGGAAGGACCGGCGACAACCAATGATCCAAGAGATCGGCGAGCACGTTTTTTGCAACGAGTTTGAGGTCTTGGAGCCTGAGGCCGGAGACTACCTGCTGCACTACCGCGACCGCCTGTGCCTGTCTCGCGTGATCTCGCGCGGCGGCGCCGACGCCTGGGCCGAGGGCAACGCCTTTGACCTGCCGCGCGTCTGCGACTACAAGAAGGCGCCCTCGCAGGTGACCTACCTGTTTGCCGTTGGCGGCGAGCGCTTCTTCCTTGCTCTTGACGACGAGGTTGCCATGCCCGAGGGCTTCACCTACGAGGCCATCAGCTGGCTGCGCTACGCCGAGCCCGCCCACCTGCTGTTTGCCTCCGTCACGGGAAGCCAGCTCGACCGCTGGTATCGCGACAACCGCTTCTGCCCGCGCTGCGGCCACGCGACGGAGCTCGGCCCCCGCAGCCGCGAGGTCGTGTGCCCCGAGTGCGCCAAGATCACCTACCCGAAGATCTGCCCGGGCATCATCTGCGGCGTCGTGGACTGCGAGGGCGAGACGGAGCGCATCGCCCTTACCCGCTACAACGGCCGCACGACGGCGCTCTGGGCGCTCGTCGCCGGCTTCACCGAGATCGGCGAGCCGCTCGAGGACACCGTGCGCCGCGAGGTCATGGAGGAGATCGGCCTCAAGGTAAAGAACCTGCGCTTCTACAAGAGCCAGCCGTGGAGCTTCTCGGACACGCTGCTCGTCGGGTTCTGGGCCGAGGTCGACGGCGACCCCACCATCCGCGTGGACCACGAGGAACTCAAGGAGGCCCGCTGGTTTACCCGCGACGAGATGACCCTCGAGCGCGCCGACGATCGCGTGAGCCTTACCGGCGAGATGATCGAACAGTTTCGCCTCCGCGGGCGAGAGGTGCTCGTCGTCTCGCCGGGCGCGAGCGCCGTCTTGGCTACCGAGCAGTAGGACGTCTCGGTGTAGAGGGCACGCGGTTGGCCTTCGCGTACTTGACGAGCCCCTCGCTGGGGGAGGGACAGATGACGACGGTCCCCTCGATGGGGGATGTCGACGCGGCGTTGCTGCAGCTGTAGCCGATGGCCTTCTCGCCGACCTGCGCGACGGTGGACGGGAGCCTCACGACGGACTCGACCTGGCAAAGCGCGTTGTCGGCCAGGGCCTCGACGCCGTCGGGGACCACGTACTCATAGCTCTGCCAGAGGTCCTTCTCGACGGTGCCGATGAGGGTCTTGCCGCCGTCCGTGAGCAGGCAGCCGTTTGCGGAGATCGAGTAGGGGCTGCCCTGCACGATGGTCACGTCCCTAAGCTCGTCGGTGTTGGCCAGGGAGGTGGCGTGAAGGGAGGTGACCGTGCTTGGCAGGGTAAAGGACGCGAGGATACTGCAATTGAAGAACGCGCACTTTCCCACGGACTGCACGTCGGACTCGAGGATGACGTTCACGACGGACGAGTTGGTAAAGGCCTCGTTGCCGATGACCTTCACCGTGCCCGGGATGGTCACGTCCTTGAGCTGGGTCTCGCTGAAGCACCGGCGCGGAATCTCGGAGATTCCGGCGGGCAGGTTGATTTGGGCCACGCTCGCGCAGGTAAAGCTGGCCTCCCCGAGCTCGCACGCGCTTTCGGGGAGAACCACCGTGATGGCGCTCGAGTCTCCCGTGCCGATTCCGGAGAAGGCGTAGGCGGCGACGGCGATCGTTCCTTGCGCAACGGCGAAGACGTCGTTCTCGCAGCTCAGGGCGGCCGGAGCCGCCACGAGGGTCGACCCGTCCTTCGAATAGACGACGCCGCCTACGCTCTTGTAGGCCGCGCAGCCGTCCTCGACCTCGATGGAGACGATGCCCCCGCCCATGTTGGCGAGCGCGCCCTCCTCGAGGGCCTCCAGGCAGGCGGGCAGCACGAGCTTGGACGTGTTGTCGGCCGAGGTGCTGCCGCCGAAGGCGAATTTCCCGATGCTTCTTACCTTGGGCATGGCCGGGCAGGCAAGATACGAGATGTCCTTGAAGGCCTCCTCGCCGATCACCTCGGCGCTCGAGAGGTCCAGGGCCTTGATCTGGTTGCAGCTGCCGGCGAAGCTGCGCCGGCCGAATTCGACGACGCCTCGGGCGCGGCCGCGCTAGGCAACAGCTTAAAGCACGAACTTCTCGATGACCTCGGCGACCCCGCCGGCGTTGTTGTCGTCGGCGCACACGTAGTCGGCGGCGTCCACGGCGTCGTCGCTGGCGTTGGCAACGGCGCAGCCGAGGCCGGCGGCGCGAATCATGGCCAGGTCGTTGGTGTTGTCGCCGATGGCGATGGTGTCCGCGACCTCGATGCCGAGAAGCTCGGCGAGGGCGGCCAGGCCTGCGCCCTTGTTGACGCCGTGGGGGTTGAACTCGAGGTAGCGGTTGCTGGAGTAGACGACGTCGAGGCCTTCGGTCGCGCCAGCGCGCGCGAGCTCGTCCTCGTAGGCGCGCAGGCGGTCGAGGTCGGTGTCGGCGAAGAGGATCTTCGTCAGGGGCGTGCCGCGCAGGAAATCGAGGGTGGGCTCGTGCGTCTCGACGATGTTCATGCGGCCCTCGATGTAGACGCGCTCCCAGTCGTAGTAGTTCCACACGTAGACCGGGTCGAGCGTGTAGAGGTGGATGCAGAGCTCGTGCTCGATGCCAAAGCGCCACAGGCGCTCGGCCACCTCAAAGGGGAGCTCCGACTTGCGCAGGGGCTCGGGGTCGGAGTTGCGGGTGAGCGCGCCGCCGTTGAAGCTGATCACGTACTCGTCGTCGCGCCCGTCAAGGCCGAGCTTCTCGAGCACGTCGGTCACGGTACCGTAGGGGCGGCCGGTCGCGGGGACGAACTTGACGCCCTTCTTTCCGGCGGCTGTGATGGCGTCGCGGACGCGGGCAGGGATCTTGTGGTCGGAGTCCAGCAGGGTCTCGTCGAGGTCACAGGCGATCAGCTTGTACATATGGCTCCTTTGACGGCGGGTTGCGGGCGCGGGCCCATGACCATTCTATTTGATGGGCGGCGAGGCGGCGTGCCCGCCGGTCCGGTGCGCGTCGCGTGGGTGGAGTCCTTGCCGTCGGCTACCATGGAGCAAAACGACTTTGCCGGAGGGAGGCCCGCGCCATGGAGCTTGAGCGGATCGCGACGAACACGTACGACTTCGAGAACGTGCGCAGGAACCGCTACGTCTACGTGGACAAGACGGGGCTGATGTACCCGCTGGTCGACGGCTCGATCGGCAACCAGTTCTTCCTCTCGCGCCCGCGGCGCTTCGGCAAGTCGCTGCTTATCTCCACCATCCAGAAGCTCTTTGAGGGCCGCCGCGACCTCTTCGAGGGGCTGGCCATCGACTCGCTGCCGTGGGACTGGGAGTAGACGTACCCGGTGCTGCGGCTCGACATGAGCCTCTGTTCCGGCGAGTTGCTCGGGGAGGTGGAGGCCGCGGTTACGTCGACCCTCCAGCGCGAGTCCGAGAGGCTCGGCGTCCCCCTGCGCGACGCCGAGAACCTGAGCGACCGTTTCGCATGGCTCATCGAGGACCTCGCCGACACGACGCCGTCCGGCCAGATCGTCCTTCTTATTGACGAGTACGACAAGCCGCTTACCCGTTGGGTGGGCACCCCGGAGGTCGCTCCGTTCCAGGCGTTCCTCAAGTCGTTCTACTCCATCGTCAAGCTCACCGAGTCCAAGCAGCGCTTCTGCCTCATGACGGGCGTGTCCAAGTTCTCGAGGGTCTCGATCTTCTCAGATCTGAACAACCTGACGGACCTCACGATGAGCCCCTACGCCACGGAGATTCTTGGCTACACCCACGACGAGGTCCGAGCCAATTTCCCCGGGCGTCTGGCCGCTCTTGCGGACTCGCTCCACACTGACGTGGATGGCGCCTTCGAGGAGCTTGTCCGCATGTACGACGGCTATTTCTTCGACGAGCGGATGGTTCCCGTCTTCAACCCGGTCTCGCTCGGCAGCGCGCTGAGGGACCTGAGGCTTTCTTCTTACTGGTTCGAGACCGGCACGCCCGGCTGGCTCATGTCCTATGCAAAGAAGGCCCCGATCGATCCCGACGGCCTCGAGGTGGGGGAGGCGGCGCTCGGCACCTTCGAGCCGGCCGAGCCCTACATGCCGGCCGTCCTCTTCCAGACGGGCTACCTCACCGTCAAGGGATTCGAGCAGGTCGGCCGCTCGCGGACATACCGGCTCGGCTTCCCCAACCAGGAGGTCGAGGACGGCTTCTCCGAGTGGCTCGCGGACGCCTACACGGATGCTGCCCAGGGGCATACCTCGGGCTGGGCGCTCGCGTGCCGCCGTGCCCTCGACGCGGGCGACGCGGCAGGCTTCATGGGGTCGCTGGAGAGCTTCTTCGCCTCGATCGGCTATGACCTCACCGACCGCCTTACCGAGCAGACCTACCAGTGCGTGGCCGTGGCGATCCTGCGCTTTGTGGGCATTTACCTCGACGCCGAGGTCACGACCTCGCGAGGGTGCATCGATCTCGTCATGCGCGCCACGGGGCGCGTCTACGTCATGGAGATGAAGGTGGCCTCCGGCGAGCGCGCCGGCGAGGCCGCGGCCCGCGACGCGATCGCGCAGATCCGCGAGCGCGGCTACGCCGACCTCTATCGCGCCTCGGGCGACGAGGTGGCGCTTCTCGGCGTCGCCTTCGACTGCGAGACGCACAACGTTGGTGCCTGGGTGTGCGAGCCGCTGTAAGCGGCAGCCCATGGCGGGCGCCAAGGCGCGTTGCGAAAATCGGCTTGATGGCAGGGATGGGGGCCGTTGCGTTGCGGAAACCGGTCTGATGGCAGGGTTTTCTTGCCATCAGGCCGGATTCCGCAACGCGCCGCCGTCCGCAACGCAGCCCGCGCCGACCACGGCGCAGTTCACGCGACTGCCCGCCAACCCTCGTCAGCTGGTGACCTTGGAGAAGGTGGTGCCGGCGGTGTCGAGGGTGAGCATGAAGCGGTCGCGGTCGCCGCGCATGACGATGACGCTCGCCTCGAAGGGGCGCATGTGCTGGTCGAAGGTGGTGCGCAGCACGCGAAGCGCGGCGCATCCCGGCTCAAGCCCCAGCGCGCGGGCCTCGGCGCCGTCGAGGTTCACGGCCTCGTAGACCTCGGTCGCGCGCGCGGGCATGCGGCCCGACGCGGTCGCGATTATGGTGTACAGGGACGCCGTGAGCGCTTCTTTGGTGAGCTCGGGGCAAACGGTCACGGGCACGAAGGCGGTCACGTACTGCATGGGGTTCTCGTCGGCGTAGCGCACGCGGCGGATCTCCCAGACCTCGGTGCCCTCGGGGATCGAGAGCCGCTTGGCCACGCCGCCTTTCGCGGCGCGTTTACGGAGGCTGATTACGCGCGAAGAGGGGACCTTGCCAAGCGCGCTTATCTCGGCCGTGAAGTTGAACGCCGCGCCCAGCGTGTGCGCGTCTCGCCGGTAGTTGACGAAGGTGCCGCGCCCGCGACGGCGAATGATGGTGCCGTCGTCGACCAGGTCCTGGAAGCAGCGCCGGACCGTCCCGCGCGAGAGCCCCAGCGTGTCGGCGATGTCCTGCTCGCGCGGCAGCGGCGTCGAGTCGTCGAAGGCGCGCGTGGCTATGAGCTGCAGGACACGGTCCTTGAGCTGCTGGTATAAGGGGGCGCTTCCCTCCGGGTCGAGCGGCTCGCTCGCGAGCGTCTGAAGCATGTCCATGGTCGTTCCCCCGCTTTAGGTTTGGTATGTCCTGTACATGAAGCGCGCTATGGGCTTCTCGGCTGGTCCTGCCTCGGTGGCCCGTATTCTATAGATGCAGCACGTACAGTAACCACTGTACAAGCCGAACATTAGAAGTCAAGCAGGAGCACGAAGGAAAGGAACCGCAATGAAGCCCACCAAGCCCGCCGCCGAGATGACCGTCAAGGAGCTCGCCCGCTACATCGACCAGTCCGTCCTGAAGCCCGAGTTCACCGTCGAGGAAATCAAGAAGTACACCCAGGAGGGCATCGACTTCGGCTGCAAGACCATCTGCATCAACCCCGCCAGCCTCGAGGTCGTCGCTCCCATGGTCGAGGGCACGGACACCGGCCTGTGCGTCGTCTGCGACTTCCCGTTCGGCCTGGCCACCACCGAGGCCAAGGCAATGCTCGCCGAGGAGTATTGCTCCAAGTACGACATCGAGGATCTCGACATCGTCGCCAACTACGGTTGGCTGCGCTCCGGCCTCCACGACAAGGTCGTCGCCGACCTCAAGCCGCTCGTCGAGGTCTGCCACAAGCACGGCACCAAGGTCAAGGTCATCATCGAGACCGAGTCCCTCAACGACGAGCAGATCGCCGACGGCACCCGTTGTGCCGTCGAGGCCGGCGCCGACTTCATCAAGTCTTCCACCGGCTTCCTCACCGGTCACGAGTCCGAGGGCGCTTCCCCGCGCGTCGTCAAGCTGATGATGGACGCCGCCAACGGCGAGATCGCTGTCAAGGGCTCCGGCTGCATCCGCACCCGCGAGCACTTCCTGCAGCTCATCGACATGGGCATCGACCGCATGGGCGTCGGCTACCGCTCCACCCCGGTCGTGCTCGACCGCATCCCCGAAGAGGCCAAGAACCTCTAAGCTACGGTCTTTATGGCAAGAAGCCCAGGTCCGAGACCCCCCACGCCTACCTGCGGCGCATTGCCTGAAGTCATAGCTTTACCCTTGCTTTGAGCCCAGGGGCCGAGCTCGCGAAAGCGGCCCGGCCCCGCCTTGTGTCTTTTGCCCGCGGTCGCCCGCGGCCCGCGGCGCCCGGTGTTTAGATGCGATCAAGAAAGGAAACGGCCATGAGCGACGAGCTCGAGCACGACCCCCAGACCATCACCGTCCATATCATCTCGGATTCGCTCGGCACGACCGCGCGCGGCGTCGTCGCCTCTGCGGTGGTCCAGATCCGTCGCGGCAGCGTCGCCGTGAGCACGCTCAGCCATGTCCAGAGCTTGGCACAGGTGCGCGCTTACCTGGACCGTTACGTTCCGGCTGGCGAGAAAACCGCCGTGTTCCACACGGTGCTCGACCGCGAGCTTCGCGCGAGTATCCGTGAGGAGCTCGAGGAGCGCGGCGTGCCGTCCGTCGACCTGCTCGGTCCCGCTATTAGCATCGTGACTGCCCTGACCGACGAGGAGCCCATGAACATCCCTGGCCTGGTGGTCGACCGTACGGTCCCCGAGGTTCGAAAGATCGACGCGAGCAAGCTGACGTAAATAGATTCAAGAGGTATGAACCTGCAAAAAGGGACTGTCCCTTTTGCAGATCGCTGGGCGAGGAGGATTCGGTGGCGGAGAAGGATTACGCGCAGATCGCGCACGACATGAATACGCTAGCTGCGTTCGAGGGCGTGCGCGACGTGGCATCGCTCAACGCCGATGAGCTGCGGCGCGTTGTCGGAGCGCCGCAGGTGGACGTGCTCACGCTCTTTGGCGGGGCGCCCCTTGCCGGGGCGGACGCGTTTGCCTGCGCGATGCGTGCGGGCGTGGCGAAGACCTACGCCATCGTGGGCGGCGTCGGCCACACGACGCCGGCGTTTCGAGCGAAGACCCGCGCCCTCCGCCCGGAGGTCGAGTTCGCCGACGACGCGTCCGAGGCCGAGGTCTTCGATGCTTACCTGCGGGCGCGCCACGGCCTTTCGGCCGACCTGCTCGAATGCGAGTCCACGAACTGCGGCGCGAACGTGATCAACCTGCGCGCGCTCCTAGCAAAGAGGAGAGTGGTGTGCGGCAGCATGGCGTATATCCACGACGTCTCGATGCAACGGCGGATGTCCGCGCAGATCGAGAAGGAGATGCCCGACGTCTTGCGCGTGAATTACGCCGCTTACCAGGTGTGCGTTGAGTTGCGCGATGCGCCCGCGACCGATGGGTCGACGCTTTCGCGCCTCGCCTTCGACTACGAGCCGCTCGGCATGTGGGACATGGGCCACTACCTCACGCTCCTTATGGGCGAGGTCGCGCGCCTGACCGACGACGAGAACGGCTACGGCCCCGCAGGCGCCGGGTTTATCGCCCACGTCGACGTGCCCGCCGAGGTTACGGCCGCGTGGACCCGCCTTCGCGAGGTCTTCCCCGGCTCCGTGCGCGTCGCCGTCCCGTCCAGCGCTTCCTAACCGCCGGCCCCCACGCGGCGCCGATGCCCCGCTCGCCTATTCGCGCAAGCATATAAACCGCAGTTGTGGCATAGTTCAAGTCACCGTGCCCACACGGGGCGCGAGATTCCAAGGGGGTCCAGGCAATGGCACGTCAGAAGGCTGCAGTCGTCTTTGTGAGCGAGCGCGAGATTTCGCGCGGCCGACTCGCGGGCGCTGAGCTTCTTGCCGGCCTAGATCTCCTGCTACTTACGTCCGCGCGCTAGGGGCAATGCTCACACCTGCGCGCGCGACCTGAGCCGACGGCTACCCGCTAGCCGCGGCCGCTTTTTTCTGCAGCTCATTTGCTGCGACGCGAATCCCGCCACAAGCTGCGCCCGCGACCGGGCGCCCAAACGATTGGGAAGCATCATGACCAGGAAGATCCACATCTTCGATACCACCCTGCGCGACGGCGAGCAGTCGCCCGGCGCCTCCATGAACACCGAGGAGAAGCTCGTCGTGGCCCAGCAGCTCATCCGCATGGGCGTCGACGTCATCGAGGCGGGCTTTCCCATCTCCTCCCCGGGCGACTTCCGCTCCGTGCAGGAGATTGGCCGCCTGGCCGGGGATGCCTGCACCGTCTGCGGACTCACCCGCGCCGTCGACAAAGATATCGACCGCGCGGCCGAGGCCCTGAAGACCGCCAAGCGCCCCCGCATCCACACGGGCCTGGGCGTCAGCCCCTCTCACCTGCGCGACAAGCTCCACATCACCGAGGAGGAGTGCATCGAGCGCGCCCGCCACTGCGTGTCCTACGCCAAGAAGTACGTCGAGGATGTCGAGTTCTACGCCGAGGACGCCGGCCGCTCCGACCAGGAGTTCCTCATCCGCGTGATCCAGGCCGCCGTCGACGCCGGCGCCACCGTGGTCAACATACCGGACACCACCGGCTACAGCTTGCCCGAGCAGTTCGGCGCCCGCATCAAGAGCCTCTCCGACAACGTCATCGGCATCGAGAACGTCATCATCTCGGTCCACACCCACAACGACCTGGGCATGGCCACCGCGCTTGCCCTGCAGGGCGTCAAGAACGGCGCCCGCCAGATCGAGTGCACCATCAACGGCCTGGGCGAGCGCGCCGGCAACACCGCGCTCGAGGAGGTCGTGATGGCAATCAAGATGCACGGCGAGGAGCTGAACGCCCACACCGACGTGGTGACCCCCGAGCTCACGCGCGCCTCTCACCTGGTGAGCCGCATCACAGGCATGAACGTGCAGGCCAACAAGGCCATCGTTGGCGCAAACGCCTTTGCGCACAGCTCCGGCATCCACCAGGACGGCGTGCTGAAGGCCCGCAACACCTACGAGATTATCGACCCCGCGGACGTGGGCGCCGCCGGCTCCGAGATCATCCTTTCGGCCCGCTCCGGCCACGCCGCCCTGCGCCACCGCCTGGGCGAGCTGGGCTACACCTTCAAGGACGAGGAGTTCGACGACATCTACAACCGCTTCCTCGAGATCGCGGACCAGAAGAAGGAGGTCTACGACGAGGACCTGGAGTCCATGGTCCAGGAGCGCTACCGCGAGGTGAAGGCCATCTACACCCTGGAGGCCCTGCAGGTCTCCTGCGGCGACCCGCTGGTGCCCACCGCCACGGCCACCATCACCGACGAGCTGGGCGTCAAGCACGTGGTCTGCGCCACCGGCACCGGCCCCGTCGACGCCGCGTACAAGGCCGTCGACCAGGTGGTTGCCGTCCACGGCGACCTCTCCGAGTTCAACGTCAAGGCCATTACGCGCGGCATCGACGCCATCGGCGAGGTCACGGTGCGCGTGACCGCCGAGGATGGCACCATCTACTCCGGCCGCGGCGCGGACACCGACATCATCGTCTCGTCCGCCAAGGCCTACGTGAACGCCATCAACCGCATGATCCAGACCGCCCGTTCCAAGGCGGGGAAGTAGCGACAAGCACTTTTCCGTAGGGAAGGGGCAAGGGGTGGCCGGCAGCCGAGCGCTTCCGGCCACCTCTTGTCTTATGGCCGCTCAATAGCTATGATGTATGACAAACGTCATACAGAGAGGGGCCAGCATGATTATCGTTACGCCTGCGAGAGAGGAGAAGGCCAGAGTCTCTCTGCGCCTTCCGAACGACCTCGCCGATGCTATTGAGCGCTACGCCAGCGAGAAACACCTGAGCAAGACCGATGCTTACGTGCGGTTTCTTCGACTTGGCATAAATGCGGAGGCGGCGCGGCCAGACACGGTGGCGCTCCGGGAGATTTCCGTAAAGCTCGATGCCGTGCTCGCGCGAATGGACGATACGGGCACGCCTGCGGGCAGGACCGATAAGGATGGCGTCGTTGCGTCGGTTCGTGAAGTTGCGGCGCGCTATTCGGGCATCGAGAAGGTCTATCTGTTCGGGTCGTTCGCACGAGGTACCTATGGCAAGGAGAGCGACGTTGACCTGCGGGTTGTTCTTGATGATGCCGAGCCTTTCGGCTTACGGGAGCTGAGCCACTTCGCAAAAGAGATAGAGCAACGCACAGGGCGCGAGGCGGATGTCGTCTCCGCTAGGGTGATAAAAAACGAGGCACTGAAGGCCGCCGTCGAGCGCGACAAGGAGCTGATCTATGAGCGCCAAGAGTAGCGACCTAGCCAAGGTGCAGGAGATTTGGGACGTCGCTACGCAGACCAGGCGCCAGATCACCGCCCTTGGGATTACTAAGCAGCGTTTTCTGGACCCGGCGGACGATTCGGACGATTCAATCGCAGAGGGATTAATGAACCGCGTCCTGCGAATTACCGAGGAGGCAGGGAAAATCAGCGATGCCGTCGCGGAGAGGTTTGGCTTCGACTGCGCCGCGGCCAGCGGCGTGAGGAACCGCCTTGCGCATGCCTATGGCGAGGTCGATAGGGAGATCATCTGGGAAGTCGTCGAGCGAGATCTGGGCCCGCTGCTCGAGGCGTGTCGTGCATATTGCGACGAGAACGGCGTCGAGTTGGGTTGAGCTCCTCTTGCTTGCCAAGCAAGGCCTAGCCATGCGCCATGTCTCGTAGAAGCGGAAGTTGGCGGGGTATTCGCCGACGTCGCCTGTGTTGAAAAACCAACTTACTTGATGCGCCGCCACCAACGCTGCATCGTTTGACCGCGCCGGGTCCGCGCGGCTCCTCGTCGCCCCGCGCGGCATTCGCCGGGGGAGAGTATCATTAAACCATTGCTGCAAAACAGCCCCTAGGAGAGGAACCAACATGGCACGTCCCATGACCATGGCCGAGAAGATCCTGGCCGACCACGCAGGCCTTGACGAGGTCGTCTCCGGCCAGCTCGTCGAGTGCGACCTCGACCTCGTGCTTGCCAACGACATCACGGCCCCCATCGCCATCAAGACCGTGCGCGAGATCGGCGCCGGCGTCTTCGACCGCGACCGCATCTGCCTCGTGCCCGACCACTACAGCCCCAACAAGGACATCAAGAGCGCCGAGCAGACCAAGGTCACGCGTGACTTTGCCCACGAGCACCAGATCACCAACTACTTCGAGCAGGGCTGCATGGGCATCGAGCACGCCCTTCTGCCCGAGCAGGGCGTCGTCGTCCCCGGCGACCTCATGATCGGCGCGGACTCCCACACCTGCACCTACGGCGGCATCGGCGCCTTCTCCACGGGCGTGGGCTCCACCGACGCCGGCGTGGGCATGGCCACCGGCCGCGCCTGGTTCAAGGTGCCCGAGACCATCCGCTTTGTCATCGACGGCGAGCTGCCCGAGGGTGCCTCCGCCAAGGACGTCATCCTGCACATCATCGGCATGATCGGCGTGGACGGCGCGCTCTACTGCGCCATGGAGTTCGCCGGCTCCACCATCGAGAACCTCTCCGTCGAGGGGCGTCTGACCATTGCCAACATGGCCATCGAGGCCGGCGGCAAGGCGGGCCTCTTCGAGGTGGACGACAAGTGCCGCGAGTACGTCGAGCGCCGCGCCAAGCGCCGCATCCGCGAGTACCACCCGGACGCCGACGCCAGCTACAAGCAGGTCATCCACATCGACGCCACCGACATCGTGCCATGCGTCTCCTGGCCGCACCTGCCGAGCAACACCCACCCCGTGGCCGAGAGCCGCGACATCAGAATCGACCAGGCCGTCATCGGCTCCTGCACCAACGGCCGCATCGAGGACATGCGCGCCGCCGCCGAGGTCCTGCGCGGCCGTGTGGTGGACCCGGGCGTCCGCTGCATCGTGATTCCCGCCACCCAGGGCGTCTGGCTGCAGTGCGTGCACGAGGGTCTCATGGACGTCTTCATCAACGCCCACTGTGTGGTCTCCACGCCCACCTGCGGCCCGTGCCTGGGCGGCTATATGGGCATTCTCGCCGCCGGCGAGCGCTGCGTGAGCTCCACCAACCGCAACTTCGTCGGCCGCATGGGCGACCCGACCTCCGAGGTCTATCTGGCGAGCCCGGCCGTCTGCGCCGCCAGCGCCGTCGTAGGCCACATCGCCCTCCCGAGCGACCTGGATTAGGGCTCCACAGGCCGCATCGCCGCGGTTATCGCCCGCTACAAAGAAAACCCTGCAGTTAGGGTCATTTTCGACATCGATTTTGACTCCAACTGCAGGGTTTTTTGTGTGCGGCGCGCGGCACCGCCCCTGGTTATGCGCTTACGAGTCGAGGCGCCTCGTCTCGGCCACGTGCTTGTACCAGTAGGCGCTTGCCTTGGGCGTGCGCTTCTGGGTCTCGAAGTCCACGTAGAAGAAACCGTAGCGCTTGTTGTAGCCGTTGGTCCAGCTGAACTGGTCCTGCAGGCTCCACAGGAAATAGCCGCCCACGTTCACGCCCACCTTCATGGCCTCGAGCAGCCAGCGCAGGTGCTGCTCGATGTAGGCGATGCGCGGCTGGTCGTCCACGAAGCCGTCCTTGTAGGGGTCCTTGTAGCCCATGCCGTTCTCGGTGATGAAGATCTGCTTGTAGTTGGGGTAGCGGTGCTTGATGTACACCAGGAGGTCAAACAGGCCCTGGGGGTAGATGATCCAGTCCCAGTCGGTGGTGGGGATGCCGGGCTTGTTCACGTGCTCGCCGATGCCCTTCACGCGCCAGCGACCGGTGCCCTTCTCGCCCGTGCCGTTGTGGTGCAGGTCGTTCTCGCCGTCGTAGGCCTTGAGGAAGCGGCACTGGTAGTTGTTTACGCCCAGGTAGTCGTTGTGCTTTGCCGCCTCGCGCATAACGGTCAGGTCGTCGTCCAGAATCTCGAGCGTGCCGCCCGAGATGGCGGCCAGGCGGTTGGCTATCTCGAGCGTGTCGGCCGCGTAGTCGCCGCGGAAGGTGGCGTCCAGAAGGAACTGGTTCTGCAGCACATGCTCGTTGTTGGCTGCCTCAATGTCGCCGAAGTCGTTCTCGTCCAGCGGGTACTTGAACTCCAGCGACTGAATGACGCCGATCTTGCCCTTGTAGCCGCCGTTGTGGAACGCCAGCACGGCCTTGGCGTGGGCCAGCATCATGTTGTGCTCGCACTGGAATGCACGGGCCAGGTTGGCCTTCTCACCGCCGGGGAAGGTGCCTTCGATAAAGGTGTTGCTCGCGTCCGCCCAGATCTCGTTGAAGGTGAACCAGTAGGTGACGTCGTCGGCGTACTCCTTAAAGCAGAACTCGGCGTACTCGACGAAGGCGTCGATGGTCTCGCGGTTGAGGAAGTCGCCCTTCTCGAACAGCGCCAGCGGCGTGTCGAAGTGGTGCAGCGTCACATAGGGCTCAACGTGGTGCTTGCGGCACTCGGCGAACAGGTCGTGGTAGAACTGCACTCCCTCGGGGTTGATCTCGCCGGTGCCGTTGGGGAAGATGCGGCTCCAGGCGATGGACAGGCGAATGCCGTTGATGTGGAACTGCTCACAAAGCTCGAGGTCCACGGAGTACTGGTTGTAGAAGTCCGAGGCCGGGTCGGGAGAGAAGCGGCCCTGGGCCTCCAGGAAGTCGTCCCAGGCCACCTTGCCCTTGCCGTGGGTGCGGGTTTCGCCTTCTACCTGGTAGGCCGCGGTGGCACCGCCAAAGACGAAGTCCTCGGGAAACTGGGCCTCGGGGTTATTGATGTTTTCGGGGTTCAAAGACATGACATGTCCAATCGGGGGGTTGGGCGCCGGAGCGCTAAGAATTTGGGCGCGGGCCGTAGGGGGGCCCGCGCCCAGGGGAAACTGGCTTTAGCAGCTGGTTATTTGGAGAGCTGCTCGCTCACGAAGGCCAGCGATTTCTCGCCGTTCTGTGACAGCTCGATGTACTGCTTGCCGCGGCAGGCCACGCACTTGTTGCCAACACGGGCACAGTCCTTCTCGAGGTCGGTGAGGTAGCTTGCGGCCTGGGGCGCGAGGACCACGAGATCGAAGTCGGGCAGCATGTCGACGTGGTTGCCGTAGGCCTCGGCGGCCGTGGTGAGGTCGATGCCGGCCTCGCGGGCGGCCTTGGCCAGGCCGTTGGCGAGAAGACCGGAGGTCCCACCGCCCTGGCACAGGACCAGGACGCGCTTGCCGTTGAGGTCGACGCCGTTGACGACGCCGGCGCTGGCAGCGGGGGCCTTGGCGGCGGCAGCCGCGGAGTTCAGGCTTGCCGCGGCACCGTCGGCCACGGACTTGGCATCGGCACGGCCCTGGAAGGCGTCGGTGAGCTTAGCGGCCTTCTCGGCGTTCTTCGCGGCGAGCTCCTCCTCGGAGACCTCGGCCTCCTCCGCGCACTTCTGGGTGTCGTAGACGCGGAAGAACGGGTAGTACAGAGCGAAGTCAACGAGCAGGATCAACGCCAGGAACACGAAGGCGAGCGGCTGGAAGCCGAGGCCCAGGATGGTGCCGATGGGGCCCGGGGTGGTCCAGGGCAGGGTGTACATGAAGCCGTTCATGCCGAGCAGGTCGATGAAGAGCTTGAGGATCCAGATGTTGGCGATGGGGGCGAGGACGAACGGGACGAAGAAGACGGGGTTCAGCACAATCGGAGCGGCGAAGAGCAGCGGCTCGTTGACGGCGAAGCACACGGGGACGACGGCCGCCTTGCCCACGGCGCGCATCTCCTTGGACTTGGCCATGAAGGCGAACATGAAGACGAGGACGAGCGTGGCGCCGGTGCCGCCCATGCAGACGACGAAGTACTGGGCGCCCTGGGTGAGGACGGCGGAGGCGTGCTGGCCGGCCTGGTAGGCGGCCATGTTGTCGGTCATGTTGGACACGAGCGCAGCGGCGATGGCGGGCTCGACGATCGAGGGGCCGTGGACGCCGACGAACCAGAAGAGGCTCATGGCGCCGTAGATCACGGCAAGGCCGATGTAGCCGTCGGCCGCGGTAAAGAGCGGCTGGAAGACGGTGATGACGCCCTGGGCGAAGCAGTAGCCGAACGTGGAGGTGAAGGCGATGCTCACGATCCAGAAGATGGCGCAGGACACGGAGAACGGGATGATGTCCTTGAAGGTCTGCGAGATGTTGGGCGGGACCTGCTCGGGCATCTTGATGGTGATGTTGCGGCTAATGAAGAACTTGTACACGATGCCCACGACGAAGGCCGAGATGAACGCGGTGAGAAGGCCCTTGGAGCCGAGGTAGGCGACGTTCAGGCCGGAAAGCTCGCCGGTGGCGTCGGAGATCATGTCGCTGGAGAGCAGCAGGAAGCCGACGATCGCGGCGCACATGCACGAGATGAAGTTGATCTGGTTGTTCTTGGGCAGGTCGCGGTTCTGGGCGTCGCAGAAGTGCTTGGCCGTGGTGGCGGCGCAGGCGACGGCGAGGATGCCCATCGAGTAGTTGTAGGCCTTCCACAGCATGCCGTCGATGTCCTCGGGCCAGTAGAAGCCCCAGATGTTCGGCACTGCCGAGACCAGGCAGAAGATGGACGAGAAGATGATGATGGGGATGACGGAAATGAAGCCGTCACGGATCGCCTTGAGGTACTTGTTGCGGGCGATCGCGTTGAAGAAGGGCTGGCCCTTCTCGATGGTAGCGATGAGCTGCTCCATGTTTTCTCCTAACGTATGCGGTGCATTCGGCAACGATCGTACGCAGCGGTTGATTCTCTAGAATGTGAACGTTGCCATAAAATTGCACAAATAGATTCGAACCTCTTTCGCACCTGTGACGTTGCATGCGATGGTTCCTGCTGCGAAATATTCGGCCGCCCGGTGGCCGTCTTACTAACAATGGCAACGTTAACATTGACAAGAAAGGAGCGTGATATTGCGTTGCCCAGTGTCGGCGAACGGTACAAAACGGGTCGCGAGCGTCGTATTTTGGTGAGTTTCTTATACTGTTGGTTTAGCAATTGTTAGCGTCGCCATAGATAGGGGACGGGTGCCGCATGTCTTCGCGCATCTCTAAATCGGTATCTGTTAAGGACGTGGCGCGTCTGGCCGGCGTGTCCGAGCAGACCGTGTCGCGCACCGTGCACGATTCGCCGAGCGTGCGCCCCGAAACCAAGAAACGCGTGCGCGCCGCTATGCGCGAGCTGGGGTATCGCCCCAACTTCGCCGGCCGCTCGCTCAGACGCGGCAAGTTCAAGACCGTGGGCGTGGCCATGTTCAACATGGCCGGCACGGGTAACCTCGACCGTCTTGAGGGCTTTACCACCGCCGCCGACAAGAACGACCATGCGCTCACGCTGGTAAAGATGGGCTCGCAGCCGCCGTTTACGTTGGAGGCGGCGGCGCGGCGCATGGGCGGTCTGCCGGTGGATGGCATGGTCATCGTCATGAACCGCATGACGGCCGACTTCGGCTCGTTTAAGCCGCTGCCCGGTTTGGAGACGGTGCTGGTAACCATGCTGGAGCATCCCACGTGCTCAACGGTGGACAACGACCAGTTCGCCGCGTCGCGCACCATCGTGGAGCACCTGCTTGCGCGCGGGCACAAGACCGTCCACTTCATAAGCTGCCCCGAGCGCTCGCTGTCGGGCATGCAACGTGAGGAGGGCTGGTGCGCCGCGCTGCAAGGGCGAGGGATCGAGCCGCCGCGCCTTATTCGCGGCGACTGGACCGCGAAGAGCGGCTACGCCGCAGGCCAGGCCCTTGCCGATGACCCGACTTGCACTGCCGTGTATGCCAGCAACGACGCTATGGCCTACGGATGCATCCTCGGCTTGCAGTCGCGCGGCAAGAGCGTGCCGGCCGACGTGAGCGTGGTGGGCGTCGACGACTCGCTGGGCGACGTGGTGCCCGACCTGGGCCTTACCACCATGCGCTTCGACAACAAGCGCGTGGGCGAGTGGGCCGTCGAGAAGATCGTCAACGCCGGCGAAGGCGGCGCTGCCGTCGAGCACGTGCTGTTTCCCGGCGAGCTCGTGGAGCGCGACACGGTCCGCGACCTGCGGTAGGGGGCGCTGCGGCTGCTTCGGCGTCCAATCGCATCTTGGAAGCAAGCGCCTGCTGCAAGGCGAGGTCTATACCAGACGTGCGTAATCCCGTGATTGATGGAACAGGTGTATCACATACGCGATGCCGCCGTCGATCCGATAGAGCACCAGATAGTTCTTAAGCGCCGCCTTGCGATAGCCCTTAGACTGAAGTGCCGCTTCGCGCATCTGCGGGTACACCTCGGGAAACGCGCCGACATTTTCGGCGAACTCAATGTAGCGCCCGGCAAGCTCGACCGCTGCGGACGGCTCGCAAGGAGCGCCCTCGATGTAGTGCAGGGTTTCGAGCGGCTCCCTTTTGATCGTGGCCGTCTCTAGGACCTTATAGGTCATAGCGGGCCTTTAGCTGCGCGACCGTATCGACCGCGTCAGAAACGCGCCCCTCGGCAACGTCCTTTTCGGCAAATGCGACCTTTTCGTACAGCTTGGCGCGCGCCGCTTCCATGCGAAGCCCCTCGTACTCGGCCATGGACGTGGAAACATAGCTCTCGCGTCCGTTTTTGGTCACGAACACGGGCCCGGCGGCCGAATTGACCGTCTCGGTAAACTTGGCCGTGTCCTTTAGGTCCCTTATCGGCACGCAAACCGCCATGACGCCCTCCCTAGAAAGCGTGGCCAAATTGTGCCACGCCTCGCGCTAAACCTTGGGAATCCAGATGTCGATGCAGCTAAAGGTGCGCGTATTCGTGTCGTAGGTGTACGTGGCCACCGAGCAGTTGGGCAACGCCTCATCGAATGCCACCTGCGACAGCTCGCGCCAGCGCTTGTAAAAGTAGCGGCCCGTCCCGCCGTGCCCCACGGCAAGGACGTTGACGTTGCCGGTCCGGTTCATAATCCGCTCGAGTGCCCGGCATGTGCGCTCGCCAGCTGTTTCTTCTCGCTCGCCGCCGATTTGCGAAAAGTCGTACCGTTCGTAGTCGGTCGCCTCGCCAGCAATCGGGGTTCCGTCAACCTCGCCGAAGCTCATCTCTATAAGCTTCGGGTCCACGACGTAATTCTTACCGATTTCAGGCAGCGCCTCCTCCAACGTTTGGATCACACGCCCAAGCGGCGAGCAATACACGTGGTCGATCGGCGTCGGGAGCCCGGCAAAGTATGCCCGCGTTGCTCGTGCCTGGGCAATGCCCATAGCACTCAGCGGCGAATCGGCGCGGCCCTGCCAGATGCCGCGCTCGTTGAAAACGGTTTGGCCATGGCGCATGTAGCGAAGCGTTTTGATCATATCTGCTCCTTTCAAAAAACCCGCTGAGGGCCGTCGCTCTCAGCGGGAAGGGGGTAAGCAAATGTTGTCAAATCGAGCTTTAGCCCTTAGTCTTCGAGGCGCCCGGTCTCGGCCAGGTTTTTGAACCAGTAGGCGCTGGCCTTGGGGTAGCGCTTCTGGGTTTCGAAGTCCACGTAGAACAGGCCGTAGCGCTTGTTGTATCCGTTGGTCCAGCTGAACTGGTCCTGCAGCGACCAAACGAAGTAGCCTTCTACGTTCACGCCGCCCTCGATGGCGTGGTGAATCCACGTGAGGTGCTGGCGCAGATAGTCGATGCGCGGCGCGTCGTCGATGAAGCCGCCGACGAAATCATCCTTGTACCCCATGCCGTTCTCGGTCACGTAGATCTTCTTGTAGTTGGGGTAGTCGTTCTTGATGCGGCACAGCAGGTCGTAGAGGCCCTCGGGGTAGATGATCCAGTCCCAGTCAGTCGTGGGGATACCCTCACGCACGCTGGACTCGCCCACGCCCTTGAGGAACCAACGGCTCGATCCCTTGTCGCCCGTGCCGTTGTGGTGGATGTCGTTCTCGCCCTCGGCGGCGCGCAGGAACTGGCACTTGTAGGTGTTGACGCCCAAGCAGTCGCAGTAAGGGAGAGCGGCGGTCAGGTCGGCGATGTCCTGATCGGTCACATCGAGCTCACCGCCGGCGATCTGCGCGAGCTTGCTCGCGGCTTCCCAGGTATCGGCCGCGTAGTGTCCGCGGAATGTGGCGTCGAGCACCCAGCGGTTGTTGATTACGTCGGCCATGCGTGCGGCCTCGGCGTCCTCTGCCGAGTTCGGATCGAGCGGGTACTTGGGCTCAAGGTTCTGCACGATGCCGATCTCGCCCTCGTAGCCGCCCTCGTGGAAAGCGACGGCGGCGCGGGCGTGTGCGACCATCATGTTGTGCATGACCTGGAAGGCCTTGTCCAGACGATACTTCTCGCCGTGCGGCCAGTTGCCCACGATGTACATACCCTCGGCCGTCGCGGGGATCTCGTTGAAGGTGAACCAGTGCTTGACCTCGGTGAACTCGCCGAAGCAGAACTTGGCGTAGGCCTCAAAGGCGTCGATGGTCGAGCGGGTGAGGAAACCCTCGCCGCCATTCTCGTAGAACGCCTCGGGCGTATCGAAGTGATCGAGCGTCACGTAAGGGGTCACGTGGCGGCGCTCGCACTCGGCGAAGAGCTCGTGGTAATACGCCACGCCCTCAGGGTTGAGTTCGCCCGTGCCGGCAGGGAAGATTCGCGTCCAGGCGATGGAAACGCGGATTCCGTTCACGCCGAAGCGCTCGCAGAGCTCGAGATCGACGGGGTAGCTGTTGTAGAAGTCGGATGCGGGGTCGGGGGAGAAGCGTCCCTGGGCGGCGAGGAAGTCGTCCCAGGGCACCTTACCTTTGCCGTGGGTACGGGTCTCACCCTCAACCTGGTAGGCCGCTGTGGCGCCGCCGTAGACGAATCCCTCGGGGAACTGCCTGGTCATATTGGTTCCTTTCTAGTGGGCCCGGGTGCCGAGTCGCCGGCATCCGGGCTTTGCTTTGCGAAGGCCTCCCCGGGCCAGGGGGACGGCCCGGGGAGCACAAGGAAAGAAGGGTGGTGCTTACTTGGAGACGTTCTCGCGGAGCCACTTGACGGCGCCCTCGGGATCGCGGGTGAGGGCGATGTACTCCTGGCCGCGCGGCGAGAGGAGCTTGATGCCGAGGCGGTCGGTGTCCACCTTGATGTCGTCGTAATAGGTGCGGACCTGCGGGGCGAGGACGATCACGTCGTACTGGTCCATGATCGCGGTGTGCTGGCCGTAGGCGCCGGCGGAGGAGGCGATGTTCTCACCGGTCTTTGCGGCGCCCTCCTTGATGGCGTTGGCGAGAAGCGCGGAGGTGCCGGCGCCGGCGCAGAGCACGAGGACCTTCAGGCCGTCGACGGACTTGCCTGCGGCGGAGGGGGCGGCAGCCTCGGGAGCAGCGACGGGCTCGGTGCTGGTCTCGGCGATGGCGGCGGCGGGAGCCTCGGCCACGGCGGCCTCGACGGCGACCTCGCCGGCGCGCTCGGCCTCCTGGTCGCAGAGCATCTTGTCGTATGCCTTAAGGAACGGCAGGTAGATGACTGCATCGATGACCAGCAGCAGCACGATGAACACCAGCGAGATCAGCTGGAAGTTCGTCGAGATGAAGATGCCGATGGGGCCGGGGGTTGCCCAAGGCACGACGAAGCTGAAGCCGTTCA
Organism: Paratractidigestivibacter sp.; assembly: GCF_963660155.1. Taxonomy (GTDB): domain Bacteria; phylum Actinomycetota; class Coriobacteriia; order Coriobacteriales; family Atopobiaceae; genus Paratractidigestivibacter. Next base: position 28,779 of record NZ_CAVKWG010000042.1, read on the forward strand.
TGCCCACGACGTCGATGAAGAACTTGGCCAGGCAGACGTTGACGCAGCCGGTAACGGTGAAGGGGATGAACATGTAGGGGTTGAGGACCATCGGGGCGCCGAAGAGCAACGGCTCGTTCACAGCGAAGGCGACGGGCACGATGGAGGCCTTGCCCACGGCCTTGAGCTGCTTGGACTTCATGAAGAGGATGAGCAGAAGGGGCACGATGAAGGTGGCGCCGGTGCCGCCGAACTCGCCGACGAGGCTGAGGTTGAAGCACAGAGAGTGCGCAGGGTGGCCGCCGGCCAGGAGCACCTGCAGGTTCTCGGCCTGGTTGGCAAGACGGATCGGGTCGATGCCAGGCTGGACGATCGAGGGGCCGTGGATGCCGATGAACCAGAAGAACGCGGTGAAGAACTGGATGATGATCAGGCCGGGGTAGGTCTCGGCCGCGGCGAAGAGCGGCGAGAGGAGCTTGATCAGAATCTCAGAGAAGGGCACGCCGGAGAGGGCGCGAACGGCCGCGTCGATGAGGGCGCAGATGATGACGGCGCCGCCGAACGGGATGATGTCGCGGAAGTTCTGGGCAATGGCGCCGGGGACCTCCTTGGGCAGCTGGATGGTGAGGTCACGCTTCACGCAGAACATGTACACGCCGACGGTGATGAACGCCGCGATGAAGGCGGAGTACAGTCCGCGGGTGCCCATGCTCGTGCAGTCCATGACGGAGAGCTCGGAGCCGTCGACGGTGACAGAGAGCTGCGTGACGGCGAGCAGCAGCATGCTGCACTGGGCGGCGATCATGGTGGAGGAGTCGTTCAGCACCTTGCCGTCCGGCATCCTGCGGTTCATGGAAGCCGTGAAGTTCTTGGCGGTGGTGCCAGCGCACATGATGCCCATGACGCCCATGGTGAAGTTGTAGAGCTTGTTGCACCAGTCGATGATCTCCTGGGGCAAGGTGATGCCGACGACGCCGGGAAGCGTCGCGATGAGCAGGAAGATCGACGAGGTGAGGACAATCGGCATGCAGCCGAGGAAGCCGTCCTTAATTGCCTGCAGGAAGGGGTTCTTTCCGATTTTCTCGAAAAGGGGCTGATGCTTCTCGAGCATCTTGATGATTGCGTCCATAGCGCTCCTTTGCGTTGGATGCTTATTGGATAGGGCGTTTACGCGCCTGGTGCTCCGGCGCCTGCCCGGTGGCGCCGGTTCGCTCGGGGCAGCCCGGTTGCCCCTTGCTGACCTCTCAATCCTGTGTGGATTTGAGAATGACAACGTTGTCATTTGGCTTGATGACAACGTAAGACATTTCTTGCTGCACCGAGGTCGTAAAATCGAGCTAATGCGGTGAACGGTTAGATTCTTAGCGTGAGCGGTTTTGTTCGAGATTGTGCGAAAGGTTTCGAATGACAAGAAAGAACACGAGCGGTCCCTCGATGGTCGATGTCGCGCGCGAGGCGGGTGTCTCGCTGAAGACCGTTTCTCGCGTGGTCAATGAGCCCGGTACGGTGCGAACCTCGACACGCGAGGCGGTAGAGGCGGCGATGAGCCGTCTGGGCTTCAGGACGAATTATGCCGCCCGTTCTCTCAAGCTCGGCAGCTACAAGACCGTCGGCCTCGTGTTCTTTGAGCTCAAGGGTGGCGAGATGAGTGTCCTTCGCGGCATCACCTCTGCTGCCGCCGATAACGATTACGCCATTACGCTGCTCACGGGCAGGGAAGGCGAGCAGCTTACCTTGGGAGAGGCGTCACGCCGCATGTCGACGCTCGCGGTCGACGCCATGATTTTCAACTTGGGTCAGATGGTCGAGGATTTTGAGACGTACCGTCCGCCTACGGGCCTCAAGACCGTGATCGTAACGCCGTTTGAGCACGCTGCGTGCACGACGGTCTCCGACGACCAGACAGGTGCTTCCAAGGTGGCGGTCGAGCGTCTGATAGAGCTTGGTCACCGAGAGATTCGCTTTATCGCGGGCCCCGACGAGTCGCTCGCCAGCCGCAACCGCGAGTCCGGCTGGCGAGAAGCGCTTCAGGTAACTGGCCTGCGCGTTGTTGAGCCGGAGCGCGGCGATTGGGGGGCGGACTCCGGCTACGAGGCTGGTGCGCGTTTGGCTCAGGACGCGAATTGCACGGCCGTTCTCGCCGGCAACGACCACATGGCCCTCGGCGCCATGCAGGCGCTGCGAGACGCCGGGAAGCAAATCCCCGTGGACGTGAGCGTTATCGGCTTCGACGACTCGCTCGAGGGTGTCGTGCCGAACGCTCAGCTCTCGTCCATCCGCTTCAACCATGCTGAACTGGGCGCCCGTGCACTTGAAGAGGCTTTGCTCGCCGACACCGATCCTCGTCGCATCCTGGTGCAGCCCACTCTCATCGAGCGCGCGAGCATCGGTATGCCGCTGCGTTAAGAGAGCTATGGGTGCCTAGCCCAACCGGTGCTTGCGCAGGTGTGCAAGAAACCCCTTCTTGAAATCCCTGCGCGTACCAAAGAAGAGAGAATCAGTAGCAGTGTTTTTGCCGGTTTCGAACTTGATGGCCGTCAACTCGATTGTGCAGACGTAATCGACGACCTGCAGCAATCGGTAGTCGGCAGGCTTAGCGTCTCTATAAAAAATTGCTTCCTTGGCCAACACATACTCGAAGGCGTCGTGGATAACCTCGGTGACAATTCCCTGGCCGTTGTCGTAGTACATCTTGACCCGATCGAACACCTGAAGGGATTCGAGCTTCTCGAACAGCGCGTAAGTGACGTCGCGCTTCATGGCCGCCGCCAGCCTGTCGCTGTTATTTCCGAACTGGGATTTTCTGTACGAGAAGCAAAGGTAGTCGAATGGGAGGTGCTGCACAAACGCCCTGAAAGTGCTGAGCATGTGGCGTCGAGTCTCCTTGTCGAGGTGCCTATAGCTGTCGTTGCCGTTGAGAAGCGGACCGGCATGCATCGGTATATCGGGCAGGTCTCGCCTGTTGAGAGAATCGACGTAGCGACCTACACGCTTGGAAATGTCAACGGATTGGTCGTGCAGGACGAGAGATACCAGGTAGTATTCGGAAACCTCTCCGAGATCGCCCGATTCATCGATGAAGACGGATAGCTCTCGCATGCGCGGCCTCCAATCATAAAAAATGCCGGGGGTAAGACCCCGGCTCTTGGAGGCCGACCCTTTCGGGAGGACCTGGTTAATTTATACCACCGGCCAAGGGTGTCCTTCAAGTCATATTCTACAAAACATGCGTTCTTATTACAACTAAAAATACCAGTTCAAGGGCCATGTTAGAGAATTCACAAATAGAAGCGCGCCCCGCACACTTGGTTATGCGGGGCGCGCTGTCTTTGGCCGGGATGTGGCGCGGCAGGCTTAGGCGTTCTTTGCCTCGAGCTCGGCGATGCGCTTGTACTGGTCGACGATGAACTTGAACTGCTTCTCGAGCATCATGGTGGTCATGAGGGTGTCCTGGGCGTGGATCATGATGAAGGTCACGTCCATCTCGTTGCCGCCGCACTCCTTGGAGAGGATGTTGGTCTGGATGTTGTGCGCCTCGATCAAGGAGTCGTAGGCGCTCTTGCGCAGCTCCTCGGCCTTGTCGAAGTCGCCCTCGCGGGCAGCGTCGAGGCCGTGGAGCAGGTCGGTCATGGCGTCGCCCGCGTAAGCGACGATCTCGAAGCCGATCATCGAGATTTCTTCTTTGGTGGCCATATGAGTCACCTTTCTCTTGTTCGATGGATCGCGTGTGCTCGCCGGCGTCCGGGCATCCGCTGCCGAGCGTGTTGCTGTAACTACGATACATCTCAAACAATAAAGAACATCGATAAACAAAACGAACAACTACGAACGGTATCAAACAGCCCGTGAGCGGTTATTTGCAAAGAATTTTCGATTCTCGCGTTCGCAACTGTTCGAAAGTGTTCAAATGTAGGAGACAAACAACGACGCGACGAAGGGAGCGGCACTCATGATCAAAGCAGAGCGGCACGAGCAGATCCGCGCCCTTCTCGATGCTCGGGGAACCGTTTCCGTCAAGGAGATCTCCGAGGCCCTCGACGTCTCGGAGATGACGATCCGCCGCGACCTCGAGGAGCTGAGCTCCTCCGGCGACATCGAGCGCGTCCATGGCGGTGCCCGTCGCTGCAACTCGCCCGTGCACTCCATGCTTCGCCGCGAGTACACCCATACCGAGAAGCGCGACAAGAACGCCGCCGAGAAAGCCGAGGCGGCCTGCCTTGCCGCGGGCCTCGTGGAAGAGGGCTCGACCATCTTCCTCGGCACCGGCACCACCGTTGAGCAGATGGTTTCTTACCTGCCGTCCGGCGAGCTGCGCGTTATCACCAATTCCATCAACGTCTTCAACCTGCTCTGTGGGCGCGCCGGCTGCGAGCTCTTTCTTACCGGTGGCAATTTCCGTGAGCGGACCGGCGCCTTCGTCGGTCCTATGGCTGAGTCCGCGATTGCCCAGGTCGGCATCGATACTGCGTTCGTCGGCGTCAACGGTATCGTCGGAAACGACGTATACACCTCCAACATGGAGGAGGGGCATTTCCAGAAAGCCGCCTTCGACCAGGCCGATTCTCGCTACGTGGTCGCTGATGCAAGCAAAATCGCCGTCCGCGACTTCTATTCGTTCTATAAGCTCTCCGACATCGATGCCTTGGTCTGCGACGGCGCGATCACGCCCGAGCAGGCGGCGGCCATCGGTGAGTTCACGCGGGTGATCCGGCCCGCATAATCCCTTCGTTACCAGCGAGCGGTGTGCCCGGCGCCGCGCGAGGGTTCATAGCACGTCTTTTGAACTACGCATCATAAAACCCGCAACCAAGTGAATAACAAACGCGGCAGACCCCGCCCTTGGCGCAGCCTTGTCAAATGAGGCTCGGCGACGTGACCTAGGGACCGTCTTGCCCAAAAGGAGGAAACATGAGAGTTGTTATCGGTTCCGACGCCGAGGGCATGTCCCTCAAGAACATCATCAAGGAGACGCTTGTCGAGGACGGCCACGAGGTCGTGGACCTCTCCGAAGAGCCCGCCGCCGACTTCGTCGACTCCGCGCTCGCCGTCGCCCAGGATGTGAAGGCCAACGAGGGCTCGCTCGGCTTCTGCTTCGACGGTTTCGGCGTGGGCAGCTACATGGTCTGCACCCGCGTCAAGGGCATGGTCTGCGCCAACATCTCCGACGAGCGCAGCGCCTACATGACCCGCGAGCACAACAACTCCCGCATCGTCTGCATGGGCCCGAACGTCGTCGGTCCCGAGGTCGCCAAGAAGATCGCCCGCGAGTTTCTCGCCGCCGACTACGCCGCCGGCCGCCACCAGGTCCGCGTCGACATGCTCGACAAGATGGCCTAACGGGACCCTCACATCGAATTTGAACACACCATCCAAAGGAGACAGACCATGATCATCGCGCTTGGCTGCGACCACATCGTCACCGACGAGAAGACCTACCTGCACGACCGCCTGGAGGAAGCCGGCTACGAGGTCCTCGACGTCGGCACTTATAGCCACACCCGCACGCACTACCCGATCTTTGGCAAGGCCGTCGGCGAGGCTGTGGCTTCCGGCAAGGCTGACCTGGGCGTTATTCTTTGCGGCACCGGCATCGGCATCACCAACTCCGTGAACAAGGTCCCCGGCGCCCGCTGCGCCCTCGTCCGCGACATGACGAGCGCCCTTTACGCCCGCCGTTGCCTGAACGCCAACGTCGTCGGCTTCGGCGGCAAGATCACCGGTGAGTTCCTCATGGCCGACATCATGCTCGCCTTCCTCAAGGAGAGCTACGAGGCCACGCCCGAGCACGACGCGCTCGTCGCGAAGATCGACGCGGTCAACAAGGCCGATGCCGAGGCGCAGGCCGACCCTCACTTCTTCGACGAGATCATCGAGAAGTGGGACCAGGGCTACTACCACGACTAATCGGCGCGTCGGCCCCTTGTCCCAGCATGGCGGGGCAGGGGGCCTTCTTTCTAGGGAGCGAAGATGATTCTGACCGTGACCATGAACCCATCGATCGACACGGCCTACCACCTGGACGGGCCGCTCGTCATCGACGACGTCAACCGTGTTGCGCCGATAAAGACCGCCGGCGGCAAAGGCCTGAACGTCACGCGCGTGCTCGGGCAGCTGGGCGACGACGTTATGGCGACGGGTCTTCTCGGCGGCAAGATGGGCGAGTTTCTCGCCGACCGTATGGACGAGGACGGGGTTAAGCACGACTTCGCGCGCATCGCGGGCGAGAGCCGCGTGTGCATCGCGGTGCTCCACGAGGGCAACCAGACCGAGTTTTTGGAGTCGGGCCCCGAGGTGGGCGCTGATGAGCTCGAGGGGTTCGTCGAGAAGTTCCGCGAGCTTGCGGAGAAGGCCGACGTCGTAACGATGTCCGGCAGCCTGCCGCGCGGGGTCGATGCGGGCTGCTACGCCAGGCTCGCGCAGATCGCCTCGGAGGCCGGGGCCAAGGTGCTGCTCGACACCTCGGGCGCGTCGCTCGACGCCGCGCTGGCGGCTAAGGAGAAGCCGTACCTGGTAAAGCCCAACCTGAGCGAGCTCGGCGCGCTGCTCGGCCGCACATTCGACCCAGACGACATCGAGGCCCTCAAGGCCGCTATTGACGAAGACGGGCGCTTCGACGGTGTGGTCTGGGTGGTCGTCTCGATGGGGGACGCGGGGTCCGTCGCGTTTGTCGGCGACGAGGTGTACCGCGCGAAGGCGCCGCGCATCGAGTGCGTGAACGCCACGGGGTCGGGCGACTCGACCATCGCAGGCTTCGCGCACGGCATCGCCGCCGCCGCCGAGCCTGCCGAGGTTTTGCGCCTGGGCAACACGTGCGGAACCCTGAACGCCATGGATCCCAAGACGGGCCACTTGCCCATGGACAAGTGGAACGACGTCTACGAGGCCGTCGAGGTGACGAAGCTCTAGGCATTACGGGCGCGGTTGTTGCCCGCGTTTGCGCCGCTACAAAGAAAACCCTGCAGTTAGGGTCAATTTCGGCATCGATTTTGACTCCAATTGCAGGGTTTGTTGTGTGCGGCGCGCGGCACCGCCCGCGAACGGCAAAGTGCTTCTGACGCTCGTGCCAGCACTGGCACGAGCGCAACCTTCGGGGAATATCTATGGTCGCGTTTGTCAGAATGCCGAGAGGGGCGGGAGCTGCTCATCACGCTATAATCAGCGACCACTTATCACCAACCAAGGAGCTCCGATGACCGAGGCTGCCGTTGGCCCTTCGATATGCGCGAAGCCTCTGCTCACCCTCGAAGAGCAGGTGGAAGACCTTGAGCGCCGAGGCGTCGCGTTCGAGCTGTGCTCTAAGGAAGAGGCAAGGAGCTATCTTGCCGAGCATACTTACTTCTTCAAGTTGACTGCTTTCCGCGCGCTGTTCGAGCGCCGCGTCGGCGGTGCGCGCGACGGTCAGTACGTTAAGGCTGGATTTTGAGTATCTCCGTCGGCTGGCCGCTCTTGATCGCGACATGAGGTACGCGCTGCTGCAGTTGACGCTCGACGTTGAGCACGCTGCGAGGACGAAGCTCATGCGCATCGTGACCGAGCGGGAGGATGAGGATGGTTACTCGCTCTCGTTGGACTACTTCGAGTCTTTGAACCACAAGGAGAAGAATCGCCGTAAAGGCGAGGTTGCTGCCCTTGCGAAGGATGCCTACTGCGGCGAACTCGTGGCGAAATACGGCTCCGACCCTGCAACAATCCCGGTATGGGTGCTATTGGAGCTGTTCTCGTTCGGTGGCTTCAGGGATCTGTATCTCTTTTGCGCAGAGCGATGGGGCGATCGCGCCATGGTCGGCGAGCATTACATGCTCAGGCAGGCGCAGTCGGTGCGCAACGCATGCGCGCACTCCTCCGATGTGCTTAACGGCTTCGCGAGAATGGACGCGACTGTCGAGACCGACTCAGAAGTCCAGCGCGCGCTATCCGAGGCCGGATTCTCCCACAGGGTAAGGACGTCGAGAATGCGGTCTGCCCAAGTTCAGCAGATAGCCACACTGCTTTACCTCCATGCTCGAATGGTGCCCGATGGAGCTGGAAAGAGAAGGGCGGCGAGGGATATGCACGAGCTCAGAGCAAAGATTGACAAGGTCACGGGTATCGCCGGCATTGATAACTCGGCGCGGGCGCCCTTGCTGTTTTTGGCGGACTTGATTGACAAATGGTTCTGAGGCCCGATAATTAGGACAGATAAAAAAACCTTTGGTTTTGTAAGGCGGAGCCGCGGAAAGCGTCTCCGCCTAGTTTTTTGGCTGAAGCGATTATGACTTCCGCGCCGCTACAAAGAAAACCCTGCAGTTAGGGTCAATTTCGGCATCGATTTTGACCCCAACTGCAGGGTTTGTTGTGTGCGGCGTGCGGCACCGCCCGCGAACGGCCTAGTAGCGGCTGTCGAAGATGCGGCGGGTCTTCTTCTCGGAGCGCGGCAGCTCGCCCATGGGGACGGCAGTGGCCTTGGGCGTGCAGCCGATCTTGGCCTTGAAGACCGCGGCCACCTCGCGCTCGCAGGCCTCGCGCGCCTCTCCCTCGTACTCGCACTCAAAGAGCAGCTCGAGCACGTCGCGGCCGTTCACGGCCTCGATCATGACCTGGTACTCGGAGCTCGCGCCGTCCACGAACCTGAGGACCTCCTCGATCTGCGCCGGGAACATGTTGCAGCCCTTGACCTTGATCATGTCGTCGGTGCGGCCCGTCAGCGTGTCGATGCGCGGGTGGTTGAGGCCGCACGGGCAGGGCTCGGGGATGATGCGCGTGAGGTCGTGCGTGCGGTAGCGGATGAGCGGCGCGCCCTGCTTGCGCAGCGTGGTGAGCACGAGCTCGCCGACCTCGCCGTCGGGCAGTGCCTCGCCGGTCTTAGGGTCCACGATCTCGCAGTACACGTAGTCGGCCCACACGTGCATGCCGTGGTGCTCGCTGCAGGAGATGCCGATGCCCGGGCCATAGATCTCTGTCAGGCCGTAGATGTCGAAGATCTCGATGCCCATCTCGTCCTGGATGCGGCGGCGCATCTTGTCGCCCCAGCGCTCGGAGCCGATGACGCCGCGCTTGAGCTTGATCTTGTCGCGCAGGCCGCGCTTGCTGATCTCCTCGGCCAGCAGCAGCGCGTAGCTCGAGGTGGCGGTGATGACGGTGCTGCCCAGGTCCTGCATCATCTTGAGCTGCTTGTCGGTGTTGCCGGGGCCCATGGGGATGGCCATGGCGCCCAGGCGCTCGCAGCCCAGCTGGAAGCCGATGCCGGCCGTCCACAGGCCGTAGCCCGGCGTGATCTGGATGCGGTCGGTCTCGGTGATGCCGGCGGTCCTGTAGCAGCGGGCGAACATGTCGGCCCAGTCGCTCACGTCCTGCGCGGTGTAGGGAATGATCACGGGCGTACCCGTGGTGCCCGAGGAGCTGTGGATGCGCACGACCTCCTCGTCGGGCACGGCCTGAATCCCCAGGGGGTAGGCCTCGCGCAGGTCGGCCTTCTCGGAGAACGGCAGCTGCTCGAACTCCTCCTGGGAGGTGATGCTAGCGATGTCGATGCCGTCGAACTTCTTTGCGTAGAAGGGCGAGCGGTCCTTGAGGGTCTTGAACTGGTCGGTTATGAGCTGCAGCTGCTCGGGCGTCATGGCGGGCATGAAAGAGATCCTTTGCGATAGGCGAGAGGTGCGGGGGAGAGGTGCGGGCGGCTAGCGGCCGAGCGACGCCAGAGCGGCGTCGACGGCGCGCAGGTTGAGCTCGTGGAACTGCGGGCGCACGGCGGCAACGACGGCCTCGCGAAGCTCGTCCACGGAGATGCCGACGTTGGCGCAGGCGAGCGCGCAGGCGAGAAGCGCCACGTTCAGCGCCTTCGGGGAGCCGATCTTCTCGATAAGGGCACGGTCGTCCACGAGCACGGTGCCGGGGACGGCCTGGGCCAGGTAGTCCAGAACGGGGCCGGCGGTGTAGGGCTCCTTGGAGAGCGCGGCCGTCACGGGCTGAACGGCGCTTGTGGCCGTGACCACGCAACCGCCCTCGCGCAGGTACGGCAGGACGCGCACGGCCTCGGCGGGCTCGAAGGCGATGATGAGGTCGGCCTCGCCGTGGGCGATGAGCGGCGAGTCGATGCGCTTCTCGCCGTCGTTGCCCAGGCGCACGTGGGAGACAACGGAGCCGCCGCGCTGCGCCATGCCGATAGTCTCGGCGGTGCGCACGCGCCAGTTGCGGGCCTCGGCGGCCTGGGCCAGGAGCTTGGCGGCAAGGACGGTTCCCTGGCCGCCCACGCCGGTGATCATGATGTTCAGCATGAGGCCTCGCCTCCCTTCGTGGCTTCGGTGGGCGCGGCGGTTGCGGCGCCGTCGCCGCTCGCGGCGTCGTCCGGGCGCACGATGGCGCCGAAGCCGCAGACCTGCGTGCACAGGCCGCAGCCGTTGCACAGCGCCGGGTTCACAAAGGCGCGCCTGCCCTCGGCGTCCCAGCCGATGGCCGGGCAGCCGATCTGCGTGATGCAGCGCTTGCAGCCGCGGCAGAGGTCGTTGTCGACGTGCAGCGCCGGCTTGGGCTTGGAGAGGCTGACGCACAGGCCCTCGCAGATGACGGCCGAGGGGCCCTCGTGCGCGATGGCGCGGCTCGCGGCCTCGACGGTCTCGCCCAGGTCGAAGGAGTGCGCGTGTTCGATGCAGGTCACGCCCAGGGCGCGAAGCACGGCCTCGATGCTGATGGGCTGCGAGCGCTCGCCGGAGAGGCGCAGGCCCGTGCCCGGGTGGGGCTGGCCGCCGGTCATGGCGGTGATGGCGTTGTCCAGCACAAAGACGGTGATGTCGTGGCCGTTGTACACGGCGTTGGCGATGCCGGTCATGGCGCTGGCAAAAAACGTCGAGTCGCCCACGAAGGCGATCTGCTTGCGCTCGGGCTCGGCGATGCCCAGGCCCTGCGCCATGGTGATGCCCGCGCCCATGCACAGGCACGTGTCCACGGCGTCGAGCGGGGCGGCGTTGCCCAGCGTGTAGCAACCGATGTCGCCGGAGAGGACGGCGTCGGTGCAGCCGAGCTTCTTCAGCGCCTGCTTGACGGCATAGAAGCTGCCGCGGTGCGGGCAGCCGGGGCAGAGCACGGGCGGGCGCACGGGAAGCGCGGGCGGCTCGGGTCGGTCGGTGCCTGCGACGGCCATGGCCTTCTCGTCCACGCCCAGGAACTTGGCGAGACGGACCACGAAGGCGTCCACGGTGTTCTCGCCGCGGCCGGGCATGGTGTCGTCGAGCTTGCCGCGCACTGCCCACGCGGCGTGGGTGCGGCCGGCGAGGCGAAGCATCTCGTCCTCGAGCACGAAGTCGAGCTCCTCGGCAACGACGACCTGCTCAAGGCCGTCGGCAAAGCGCTCGGCCGCTGCCTTCGGGAACGGGTAGGGAAGGCCCACTTGCATGAAGCGGTAGGCGGGTACCTTGGCGCCCGCGGCCTTCGCGCGGCGCTCGATGATGGCAAGCGCCTCGCGGGCGTAGGCGGCAGAGACGCCGCCGGCCATGATGCCCAGGCGCGGATTCTCGCCGTGGTCCTCGATGGGGTTGAAGGTGCCGCCACGCTCGCCGTCGGAGAACTCGTCGGCGATTCTCGGCAGGCGCTCGTTCACCTCGCCGTGGGCCTGGAAGGAGCGGCGCGGGAAGATGACCCACTTGGGGTCCTTCTCGAAGGTTCCGGCCGGGCGCGCCTCGGTGCTCTCGGGCACGTCGATGTAGGTGGAGGCGTGGCAGACGCGGGTGGTGGGGCGCACGATGACGGGGGTGTGGTAGCGCTCGGAGATCTCGAAGGCCTCCTGCATCATGGCGTAGCCCTGCTCGAGGTTCTCGGGGTCGAGGACCGGGATCTTTGCGAAGGCGGCAAAGCGACGCGTGTCCTGCTCGGTCTGGGACGAGATGGGGCCGGGGTCGTCCGTCACAAAGAGGACGAGGCCGCCCTTGATGCCCACGTAGTTCAGGCTCATGAGCGGGTCGGAGGCAACGTTCAAGCCCACCTGCTTGCAGGTAAAGAGGCATCGCGCGCCTGCGTAGGAGGCGCCTGCCAGCACCTCGAGGGCGGCCTTCTCGTTGGTGGACCACTCGACGTGGACGCCGTGGGCCACGCCCTGCTTCTTGAGTTTGGCCACCGTCTCGACGAGCTCCGTCGAGGGCGTGCCCGGGTAGCCGGCCACCACGCGAACGCCCGCCTGAAGCGCGGCGTAGGCAAAGGCCTGGTTACCCATAACCAGCTGCTTTGTCATATTCCTCTCCTAGACATCGCCGGCGCGTTGCGGGGGCGCCCCGCCGCGACTCGGTACGAAATCAACGGACAACAGCGTACCCCAGCGTGCCAAAAAGGAGTGGTCCCGAAACAGACATTTGTCAAACCCTGCATTTAGGGTCATTTTCGGCCGCGATTTTGACCCCAACTGCAGGGTTTGATGGGCCTGCGGTTGGGGGACGGTCCCCAAACCGCAGGCGCCGCCTACACGCTCTCGATGAAGCGCTGGATCATGAGCTGGGCGGCGCCGATGGGCAACCCGAACTCCGCGGTCTACCTTGGCGAGCCCGGCCGCTTGCGCCGCATAGGCGATCGCCGGCTATATGCGAGCGCGTGGTTTTTCCTATCGGTATCCATCCCACTCGGGCGACGGGAAGAGAATCGCCTCGGCGTGCGCCCAGAAGTCGCTCAGGGACTCGTCTGGGCTGGTGAGGGAGTGGAGCTGCGCGCCGTCCATGGCCATGAAGCATGTCTTGATGAGATGGATGAGCAGCTCCCGGTCGCCCTGATAGCGCTCCGGCAGGCGCCAGGGCTGATCGAGCATGCTCTGCAAGATTTCCGCATGGCGTTCGCGGAAGTAGCCATGGGCGGGGTGGTCCTCGTCGTGCGCCTCGATCTGCAGCTCCATGAAGAGGCGGTACATCTCGACGCGCTCGCCGTTCTCCTCAATCATGTTGAGCAGGTAGCGGGGGAGCGAGAACTCGTCCGTGCCCTCGATCTGGGCGTTCTCGAGTAGGACGCTGGAGATGAAACCTGCGTCGGTCGGTTTGTCGTAACAGGTCTCGATGATGAGCGTGCAGAGTTCCTCGCGGTCCTTCACGTAGTGGGTGAGGCCAGGTACGGTGAGACCAACGGCGTCCGCCAGCGCGTTCATCGAGAAGCCGTACATGCCATAGCGCGCGACGAGCGAGGCGCCCTCGCGCGCGATCATCTCGCGACGCTCCTCGGGCTTCATGCGCGTTCGCTGCCCGCGGGCGGCTCCTCTCGCATTGCTCTGCTTGCTAGCGGCCACGGCTCCTCCTCGGCGTTTATCAGCTGTTTATAAGATATCAGACTCCAAAATCTACCGCTCGTCGTCATGAACGGTGCCGCTGACGGTGCCCCGTCTATTCTAACTACTAACTTACAGATATAAGATAAATACGTACAAAGACGAGCTTGCCGGCAGCCCGTCCCACGTAGAGCCATAGCATTCACGAAGGGAGCCCATGTATGTCATCGAACGAAACCACGGCTACGAACTCGAACGTTTCTGCAGGTGAAAAGTCCGCAAAGACCACAACGTCCTCTCAGAAAATTCGCTTCGGAGCCTCGTACTTCCTGTTCTCGTTGCTTTGGATGGTCGGCCTGTGCATCGTGTCGGTCGTCCTGCTCCCGCAGCGCCTGACCGATATTGACCCGGCCACCAAGGTCGCTGCGACAGGCGTTCTCAACGCCGTCACCGCGTTCGTCTCGCTCGCCTCCAACCTCGTGGTCGGCAACCTCTCCGACCGCACGCGCTCCATCTTCGGTCGTCGCAGCCCGTGGATCGTCGGCGGCGGTGTGCTGGCCGGCGTCTCCATGTTTCTCATGGGCGTCGTCCCCAATGTGGTTCTCATCGGCGTCATGTACTCGCTTGCCATGGTGGGACTCAACGCCATGATCGCCCCCATCATGGCTGCCCTTGCCGACCGCGTGCCCGATGACATGCGTGGCACCGTCTCGGGCTTCATCGCCGCCGGCAACCTCATGGGCAACTCGCTCGGCACCCTCATCGGCGCGTATTTCATCACCGTTATGGTTCCGGGCTTCGTGCTCTCCGGCGTCCTCATGGGTATCTCCGGCCTCGTCGCCGTGCTCGTCTGGCCCAAGGAGGCTTCCTCCAAGGATATGCCTAAGCTCGAGGGCGGCCTCTCCGAGCTGCTCGTCTCCTTCCGCCCGCCCAAGAACGCGCCCGACTTCTATCTGGCGTTCGCCGGCCGCACGCTCATCCTCTTCGCTTACCAGATGATCAGCGTCTACCAGCTCTACATCCTGCAGGACTATATGGGCCAGAGCGCCGAGGAGTCCGCGGCCACCATCTCTGTCATGTCGATTGTGCTCATGGTTGCCTCGCTTATCTCGTCGCTGTCCGCCGGCCGCATCTCCGACATGATTGGTCGCCGCAAGCCGCCTGTGGTCATCGCTTCCGTGCTCCTCGCCATCGGCACCGCGCTCCCGTGGTTCATCCACACCCCGTTCTCCATGGTGCTCTACGTTGCCGTCGGCGGGTTCGGCTACGGCGTGTACAGCGCCGTCGACCAGGCCCTGAACGTCGACGTTCTGCCTGATCCCGAGGCTGCCGGCAAGGACCTCGGTATCCTCAACATGGCCACGACGCTCGGCCAGATGGTCGGCCCTATCGCCGCCTCTCTGCTCGTTTCCGTTACCGGTGGCTACGGCTCCGTGTTCGCCACTTCCGTCGTCGCCGCACTTCTCGCCTGTGTCTTCATCCTCAAGATTAAGAGCGTCGAGTAGCCGCGAACCCCTTTCCGGCGGCGGCCGCGTTCCCCTCGCGGCGGCCGCGCCCCCTATCATGTTCACGAAACTTCCGAAAGGACCCGATATGAGCATCACCAATGAGCCGCTTTTCGGCGTCGCCTATTACGACGAGTACATGCCAGAGGAGCGCCTCGAGAAGGACATGCAGATGATTTGCGACGCGGGCATGAACCTTATCCGCATCGCCGAATCCACCTGGGCGACCGAGGAGCCCTCCGATGGCGTCTTCGACTTCTCCCACGTCACGCGCGTGCTCGACGCGGCGACGGCCCACGGCCTCAAGGTCATCGTCGGCACGCCGACCTACGCCGTTCCTTCTTGGCTTGTTCGCAAGTACCCCGATGTCCTCGCCGAGACCCACAACGGGCCCGGCCACTACGGCCCGCGCCAGATCATGGACATCTCCAACGAGCACTACCGCCTCCACGCCGAGCGCGTGATTCGCAAGCTCATGGAGGCCGTGCAGGGCTATGACTGCGTCATCGGCTTTCAGGTCGATAACGAGACCAAGCATTACGACGCCCTCGGTCCGAACGTGCAGGCCGCCTTTGTCGAGTACCTCAAGCAGCGCTTCGATGGCGACATCGAGGCCATGAACCAGGAGTTCGGCCTGGATTACTGGTCCAACCGCGTCAGCGACTGGGCCGACTTCCCCGACGTGCGCAACACCATCAACGCGAGCGTGGCGGGGGAGTTCGAGAAGTTCCGCCGCGGCATGGTCACGGAGTATCTGGCCTGGCAGGCGGCCATCGTGCGCGAGTATGCGCGCAACGACCAGTTTGTTACGCACAACTTCGACTACGAGTGGCGTGGTTATTCCTTCGGCGTGCAGCGTGACGTCGACCACTTCCAGGCCTCCGCGTGCCTCGACGTCGCGGGCGTGGACATCTACCACCCTACGCAATCCGCGCTCACCGGCGCTGAAATCTCCTTCAGCGGCGACATCTCCCGTAGTCTCAAGGGCGGCGAGAACTACCTCGTGCTCGAGACCGAGGCCCAGGGCAATCCCGGTTGGACCCCGTACCCGGGGCAGCTTCGCCTGCAGGCCTATGCGCACTATGCGAGCGGCGCCGACTGCGTCGAGTACTGGCACTGGCACTCCATCCACAACAGCTTCGAGACGTTTTGGAAGGGCATACTCTCTCACGACCTGCAGCCGAATGCCTGTTATCGAGAGGCGTCCCAGATTGGCGCCGAGCTCAAGCGCATCGGCGGCAGCGTCGTCGGCCTTGCCAAGAAGAACCGCGTGGCGTTCCTCGTGAGCAACGAGTCGCTCACCGCCATGGACCGGTTCCCGCTCGACACCCACGGCTTCGCGCCCGGCTCCGTGGTGTACAACGACGTTTTCCGCGCGTTCTATGACGAGTTCTATCGTCAGAACTGCGAGGTCGACATCCTCAACCCTTCGAGCATGAACTTCGGTGACTACGACCTTGTCGTCGTGCCGTGCGACTTCTGCGTGCCCGAGGCGCAGCTCGTGGCCCTGAACGACTACGTGCGCGAGGGCGGTCATCTGCTCGCCACCTTCAAGACCGGTTTCTGCAACGAGGACGTCAAGGTGTATCACGACGCGCAGCCGCACGTTATTTGCGAGTGCCTCGGAGCCACTTACCAGGAGTTCAGCTATGTCGAGCCCCAGATGGAGTCGAGCTGCAAGTGGTTCATGGAGCTTGTCGAGCCCAAGGGCGCGAAGGTCCTCATGAGTTACGATAACCCGGCGTGGAGCGAGTACGCTGCCGTGACCGAGAACGACTTCGGTGGGGGTAAGGGCTTCTACTTCGGCACGCTGCCCACGGGCGAGAAGATGCACGAGCTCGTGGCCCACGTGCTCGAGGCGTCCGGCGTCGAGTGCGGCCCGAACGCGTTCCCGGTCGTGACCAAGCACGGCAAGAACGCCGCGGGCAAGGACGTGACGTACTATCTCAACTTCTCGGCGTCTGAGCAGAGCGCGGTTTGCGAGAAGGGCGGCCATGAGCTGCTCGGCGAGGCGAGCGTCGCGGTCGGCGAGGCGCTGAAGCTCGGCGCCTGGGGCGTCGCAATCGTCGAGTCGTAGAATCGCTGTTCGTCATCGCATCAATAACGCTGCCGACGTACCCGCGTCGGCAGCGTTATTTCGTCGCGAATAATCTGGGGCGACGTCCTTGTCCTCGGCTCAGCTGGGCGCTGCTAGCCGGCGCGTTAGTGTACAAGAAAATAATAAATGGGCTAATAATCATCGATTTCCGGTCTGTTGTTTAGATCTATGTACACATATCAGCCCGATGTCGGCGGCGCGACTTTGCCCCTACACGCTCTCGATGAAGCGCTGGATCATGAGCTGGGCGGCGCCGATGGGCACGCCGTGGAACGGGTGGCGCGCGTGGACGGCGCAGGGCTCGCCGTCGGGGAAGGGGTTGATGGCCTCGACCGCTGCCTGGATCTCGCCGAAGAAAGGTACGAGGTAGCCCGAGAGCTCGCCGCCTAGGCAGACGTCGCAGCCGAGGGTGGTGTGGATGGCCTGGATGCCGCGGGCCAGGTGGCCGATGTACTCGTCGAGCACGGACTTGGCGGGCTCGACGCCGCGCTCCGCGTCCGCGAAGAACTCGTCGAGTGTCATGCCCTGTTCCTCGGAGAGCACGTTGCTCGAGCAATAGGCCTCTAAGCAGCCGTTTTGCCCGCAGGCGCACTTCTTGCCGCCGGGGACGATGCAGATGTGGCCGAACTCGCCGCTCGTGCCGCGAGGGCCCTCGAACGGCTTGCCGTTGATGATCAGCGCGCCGCCGACGCCGCGCTCGAGCGAGAGGTAGGCGAGGCTCGTGTCCTCGGAGTTGGGGAAGACCTGGCTGAACCCGCCGCAGTTGGCGTCGTTGAAGACGCCGGCGGGGAAGGCGAGGCGACGCGTGAGGTCGTGGGCATAGAGCTCCGCGTCCCCGAGCCTGAGAACCGAGGTGTTGAGGAGCTTGCCCATCTGCGGGTCGAGGGCCGACGGGACGGCGATGCCGATGCCGATGGGGCGGATCTTCCTCTGCTTGAGCTCGACCTCCATGGCGCCTGCGATGTCCTCGATGGCCGCGGTGAGGCTCTCGGCCGTGCGCTCGCCGGGCAGCGGCTGCTTGATGTAGAGGCCGGCGATTCTCTCGCCGTAGAGGTCGCACGCGATGCAGCGCGCGCTGTGGCCGGTGAGCGAGATGCCTACGGCCGCCGAGCCCTCGCTCGCTACGGCGAAGGTCTGCGCGCGCCGGCCGCCGGTGGAGCTGCGATCGCCGCCGACCTCGATGAGCCCCTGCTCATCGAGGGTGGCGAAGCCCTGATAGACGGTGGGGAGGCTGAGCCCGCACGCGTCGGCGACCTCTTGCTTGGTCATGGCTCGGCGCGCGTCGTAGAGGCAGCGGAAGATGACAGACGTGGCGGGCGTGCTCTTGGTTATTGCGCTGGTGTCCTTTGCGGGCATGGGGTCTTCCTCGGGGCTCGGGGCTGGCCGCAAATAATCGCGGAAATAGGTCGTTCACGGCCGATGACTCTTCTGGTAGTATTCTAGCAAATGCTTTTATAAAACGGCTTTATAGAACATTGCGCGGCGACTCCGAGGGGCACACCGCGGGCGCCGCGAAAGCTAAGGAGAGGCCATGTACTTCATTGGTATTGACTTGGGCACCTCTGCGTGCAAATTTCTGCTTATGGACGAGGATGGCGTCATCGCCAACGTCGTCAGCGAGAGCTATGACGTCGAGTACCCGCGTCCCGGCTGGAGCCAGCAGAACCCGGCCGACTGGTGGGAGGCCGTTCGCCGCGGCATCCCGGCGCTGCTCGAGGGACGCGACGCCTCGCAGGTCGCGGGCATCGGCTGCGGCGGCCAGATGCACGGCCTCGTGGCGCTCGATGCCGACGACGAGGTCATCCGCCCCGCCATCCTCTGGAACGACGGCCGCACGGTCGAGCAGGTCCGCTACCTCAACGAGGAGGTTGGTACCGCGAAGCTCCTGGAGTGGACGGGCAACATCGCCTATGCCGGCTTCACCGCGCCCAAGATCATGTGGATGCGCGACGAGGAGCCCGACAACTACGCGCGCATCGCCCATGTGATGCTGCCGAAGGACTATCTGAACCATCTCCTCACCGGCGCCTACGCCACCGACGTCTCCGATGCCTCCGGCATGCTGCTGCTCGACGTGGCAACGCGCAGCTGGTCAGCGCCCATGCTTGAGCTCTGCGGCCTCACCGCCGAGCAGCTGCCCCACGTCTTCGAGAGCTACGAGAAGATCGGCACGCTGCTGCCCGAGGTGGCCTCCGAGCTCGGCCTGCCCGAGGGCGTCGTGGTCTGCGCCGGCGCGGGCGACAACGCCGCGGCCGCCGTGGGCACGGGCTGCGTGGGCGCCGGCTCCATGAACGTGAGCCTGGGCACCTCCGGCACCGTCTTCATCCCCACGGCGGGCTTCTCGCCGGTGGGCGACCGCATCCACTCCTTCTGCCATGCCGACGGCAACTGGCATCTCATGGGCTGCATCCTCTCGGCCGCGAGCTGCAACGCCTGGTGGATGGGCGACGTCCTGGGCACCGACGACTTCGCCGGCGAGCAGGCGGGCATCGACGCCGCGGACGCGAGCCTCGACCTCCCGTACTTTTTGCCCTACCTCATGGGTGAGCGCACCCCGCATAACGACACGCTGGCCCGCGGCGCCTTCGTGGGCATGAGCATGTCCACCACGCGCGCGGACTTCACGCGCGCCGTGCTCGAGGGCGTGGCCTTCGCCATCCGCGACTCCGTGGAGATCGCCCGCTCGCTCGGCGTGGACGTGGCGGCCTCCACTGTCTGCGGCGGCGGCGCCAAGAGCCCGCTTTGGCTGCAGATGCTTGTCAACGTCCTGGGCATCGAGCTTCGCCTGCCCACCACCGAGCAGGGCCCGGGCTACGGCGGCGCGCTTCTCGCCGCGGTGGCCGCGGGCGTCTATCCGGACGTTGCCGCTGCCTGCGACGCCGTGATCAGCGTGCGCGCCACGGTTGCGCCCGATCCGGCCGTTGTTGTCGCTTACGAGGCCCGCTACCAGGCGTGGCGCCAGATGTATCCCGCCCTTAAGCCTTGCTTTGCGCAGATTGGAGCATAAAGAATGACCGAGATTCTTCCTGTGAGCGACCCGGCGTTCGCTGAGTACGGCGCCGTCTGGTCCAACGTGGACGCGAGCCTTATCGGCGCCATCGCCGATGCGCTCGAGGCCGCCACGCCCCTGCCCGAGGCCACCGACTACGTGCCCGAGGACCCTGCGATCCAGGGCCTCGAGGCCGCGACTAAGCTCGCTCCCGCGCTCTTCGGCGGCCTGCCGGTCGAGTTCGGCTGGTGCAATGGCCACAACCTCAAACTCAACTGCCTGGAGTACCACCGCACGAGCGAGTTCAACCTGGGGTCTCGCGACTTCGTGCTCCTTCTGGCCAAGCAGTCCGACATCGTTGACGGCAAGCTCGACACCACCTGCGTCAAGGCCTTCCGCGTGCCCGCCGGCGTGCTCGTGGAGGTCTATGCCACCACGCTTCACTACGCGCCCTGCAACGCGGAAGACGACGGCTTCAAGGTTCTCGTGGCGCTTCCTGCCGGCACGAACCTCAACGCGCCGGAGCTCCCCGCCGCCGCCGGCGATTCGGACTTGCTCTGGGCATCCAACAAATGGCTGCTCGCACACCCCGAGAGCGCCGAGGCCACCTCTGGCGCCCCCGTCCGCCTGACCGGCGTCAACATCAGCATGTAAATGGCAAATCACCTGCAAAAGGGACAGTCCCTTTTGCAGGTAGCAGGAGAGGAAAGAACATGGCATTGAAATCGAGCAACATCCCGAACGTCAAGCTGGGCATCATCGCGGTCTCGCGCGACTGCTTCCCGATCAAGCTCGCCGTGAGCCGCCGCGAGGCCATCGTGGCCGAGTGCGAGCGCGCCGGCCTGCCCGTCGTGGAGATCAAGCAGGCCGTGGAGTCCGAGGCCGACATGCTGGCCGCTCTCGCCGAGGCCGAGGCCGCAGGCGTCAACGCCCTCACGGTCTTCCTCGGCAACTTCGGCCCGGAGACCCCCGAGACCCTCATCGCCCAGCGCTTCGAGGGCCCCGTGATGTACGTGGCCGCTGCCGAGGGCGATGGCGACATGATCAACGGCCGCGGCGACGCCTACTGCGGCATGCTCAACTGCAGCTACAACCTGGGCATGCGCCATGTGAACGCGCATATCCCGAGCTATCCCGTGGGTACCGCCACCGACATCGCCAAGATGATGGACGACTTCGTGCCCGTGGCCCGCGCCGTCATCGGCGTCAAGAACCTCAAGATCATCACCTTCGGCCCGCGCCCGCAGGACTTCTTCGCCTGCAACGCCCCGATCAAGGGCCTCTACGAGCTGGGCGTCGAGGTCGAGGAGAACTCCGAGCTCGACCTTCTCGTCTCCTATCGCGAGCACGAGGGCGACCCCAGAATCGCCGACGTCTGCGCCGACATGGCCTCCGAGATGGGGGAGGGCCACTACTACCCCGACCTCCTCGAGCGCATGGCGCAGTTCGAGCTCACCCTTCTTGACTGGGCAGAGGCCCACAAGGGCGCCCGCAAGTACGTCGCGTTTGCCGACAAGTGCTGGCCGGCCTTCCCGTCCGAGTTCGGCTTCGAGCCCTGCTACGTCAACTCCCGCTTGGTCAGCCGCGGCATCCCCGTGGCCTGCGAGGTCGACATCTACGGCGCGCTTTCCGAGTACATCGGCATGTGCGCCACGGACGACACCGTGACCCTGCTGGACATCAACAACTCCGTGCCCCGCTACATCTACGACGAGGACATCAAGGGCAACTTCGACTACAGCCTCACCGACACCTTCATGGGCTTCCACTGCGGCAACACCCCCAGCTGCAAGATGTGCGCCGACCGCGCCGTGAAGTACCAGCTGATCCAGCACCGCCTGCTTGAGCCCGAGGGCTCCGACCCCGACTTCACCCGCGGCACCCTCGAGGGCGACATCGCCGCCTCCGACGTGACCTTCTACCGCCTGCAGTGCGACTCCGAGGGCAACCTTCGCAGCTACGTGGCCGAGGGCCAGATCCTGCCCGTGGCCACCCGCTCCTTCGGTGGCATCGGCGTCTTCGCCATTCCGGAGATGGGTCGCTTCTATCGCCACGTCCTCATCCAGAAGCGCTACCCGCACCACGGCGCCGTCGCCTTCAGCCACGCCGGCAAGACGCTCTTCGATGTGCTGCGCTACCTAGGCATCGATGACATCGCGTACAACCAGCCCGCGAGCCTGCCGTACCCCACCGAGAACCCCTTCGAACGCTAGTCGCTCCCCGCAGCGCTTCCCGCCCCTCTTGCCCCTTTGGAGTTCGGAAGGCTTCCAAACTTCGGAAGCCTTCCGAACTTCGGTTTAAGATTATATAACCGCAGGTAAACGACTTGCTGCTGCCGCGCTGAGAAGCGCCTGCGAGTTCGGAAGCCTTCCGAACTCGGGAAGATGAAAGCGTGTCGCATCAAGAGCCGCCCTCGCCGCGCGGACGGCCCCCGCTTCGCTACAATAAGAACATCTGGCCCGAAACCGCGCCAACGAAAGGAAACGCCGTGCAGTTCAAGGGAACCGTCTTCCGCTACGGCCGCGACATCGACACCGACGTCATCATCCCGGCCCGCTACCTCAACACCTCCGACCCCGCAGAGCTCGCCAAGCACTGCCTCGAGGACCTGGACACCACCTTCACCAGCCGCGTCAAGTCCGGCGACATCATCGTCGCGGACGAGAACTTCGGCTGCGGCTCCTCCCGCGAGCACGCCCCCGTGGCCATCAAGGCCGCCGGCGTCTCCTGCGTCGTTGCCAAGAGCTTCGCGCGCATCTTCTACCGCAACTCCATCAACATGGGCCTGCCCATCCTGGAGTGCCCCGAGGCCGTCGACGCCATCTCCGAGGGCGACGTCGTGAGCATCGACGCCGACACCGGCACCATCACCGACGAGACCACCGGCGCCGAGTTCCATGCGCAGCCGTTCCCGCCGTTCATCCAGGAGATTATTAACAACGGCGGCCTGGTGGAGCGCACCAAGCGCGTGCTTTCCGAGAAGAAGGGCGAGTAACCATGGCTTCCAAGACCTATCGCATCTGCAGCCTGCCGGGCGACGGCATCGGCCCGGAGATCATCGCCGAGGGCAAGAAGGTCCTGGCTGCCGTGGGCGCCAAGGCCGATGTCGAGTTCGTCTTCGAGGACCACCTGATCGGCGGCGCCGCCATCGACGCGTGCGGCAACCCGCTGCCGCAGGAGACCCTGGACGCGGCCCTCAGCAGCGACGCCGTGCTTCTCGCCAGCGTCGGCGGCCCCAAGTGGGACTCCACCGACCCGAACGCCCCGCGTCCGGAGCAGGGCCTTCTGGGCATCCGCAAGGCTCTTGGCCTCTACACCAACCTGCGCCCCGTCAAGATCTACGACGCCCTGGCCGGCGCCTCCACCCTGCGCCCCGAGGTCATCAAGGGCGTGGACATGGTCCTCGTGCGCGAGCTCACGGGCGGCCTGTACTTCGGCCGTCGCGAGCGCTTCTACGACGAGGAGGGCGCCGGCGCCAACGGTGCCCCCGGCCAGCGCGCCTACGACACCCTGGAGTACCGCGAGTACGAGGTCGAGCGCATCGCCCGCCAGGCCTTCGAGGCCGCCCGCAAGCGCAAGAACAAGGTGACGAGCGTCGACAAGAGAAACGTCCTGGAGACCTCCCGCATGTGGCGCGAGGTCGTGCACCGCGTCCACGACGAGGAGTACGCCGACGTGGAGCTCGAGGACCTTCTCGTCGACAACACCGCCATGCAGCTCATCAACCGCCCGGCAGACTTCGACGTCGTGGTGACCGAGAACATGTTCGGCGACATCCTCTCCGACGAGGCCGCCCAGATCACGGGCTCGCTCGGCATGCTGGCGTCCGCCTCCCTCGGCGACGGCGTGAGCCTCTTTGAGCCGAGCGCCGGCTCCGCCCCCGACATCGCGGGCCAGGGCATCGCCAACCCGCTCGCGCAGATCCTCTCCGCGGGCATGCTTCTGACCTACGCGCTCGACATGGTCGAGGAGGCCGGCCGGATCGAGGACGCCGTGGAGCGCGTGCTCAACGACGGCTGGCGCACCCGCGACATCGCCGACGCCAGCACCCCGGCCGACCACATCCTCGGCACCGCCGAGATGGGCGACAAGGTCGTGGAGGCCCTGGCATAGCGCTTGGTGCAACTCTTTGTGCAAGTGGCAAGAATCGCGGCCCGCAGGTATCTGTACCTGCGGGCTTTTTTGCGCATCAGGGGCGTCGCCTAACGGCGCAGGGCGCAAACGTTTAGAATCGAGGGCGCAAGAAGCGCCTGTTCGGGGGAGGCAACATGATCAAGGCCGCGTTTTTCGACGTCGACGGC
>NZ_CAVKWG010000043.1:0-4407 GCF_963660155.1 Paratractidigestivibacter sp.
ACCAAAGCTGGCTCTGGAAGAACGCCGGGCTGAACCACTGCTCGATGGTCACATCCTCCAACTGGTCTTCGGGTGTGAGCATCATTTTGATCATCTGCTCTTGAATCTCAGGCGTGACGCCCATGGTTGATTCATCATGTGCCTTGAAGCCCTGCTCCCACAGGCGGTGCTTGGAGTTAATCTCCCAGTTCTTGTTGCACTCGCGGGTCTCGTCCAGCACAGTGCGGCCTTCCTCATAGAGGGAGGGGATGCTGCCGAACAGGTCCCACAGGCACTCCATATACGGCTCCAGCTCACGCTCGCCGCGCGAGACATAGCCGGTCTCGTGCGTTCCCGCGGCGTCCATCGAGCCGCCAAACACGGGGAGCTGGTCATATACGGTGATGTTTTCGCCTGGCATCTGCGCGTCACGGACGAGGAACGCCGCCGCAGAAAGGCCGGCGATGCCGCCGCCGACGATGTGAGCCTTTCTCTCCTCGATGCCTTCGGGCTTGCGGGGGTGAACGCGATCGTAGTTCCTCATAATGCATGCTCCTCTCATTCGGCATCCGTCTAAAGTCATACAGGTGTTGAACTTTGACCATGGTTGCAGGATGCTATTGCGAGCTACGCAGTACAACCATCAAATTCATGCGGAGTGTATAAAATCCGACACTTGTATTAGGATTAGCGGACTTTGGGAGCATCTATGAGGGAGAAGATCGGCGGAAAAGCGGAATACCGGAGTGCGATTCGCTCCCGGCGCTTGATTCGCGAGGCATACACGGCCATGCTAAGGGAGAAGGACCTCTCTAAGATCACTGTCACCGACATCGTCAAGCGGGCGGACATAAACCGGGCGACCTTCTATGCCCATTACCCCGACGTGCGGGGCGTCACCGAGGAGATCGAGAACGAGATCATCGCAAAGATGCTGGGCATGCTCAAAGAGTTCGAGTTCACGGACTTCTTTAGAAACCCGGCGCCGCTGCTGCTGGAGCTTAGTCGTAGCCTTGAAGAGGACGCGGAGTTCTACCGAATCCTGATCAAGGCTAACGGCTCCGAGATTTTTATGGAAAAGCTCAAGAAGTGCTTTACCGATTACATGCTCAACGACAGCGACATCCCCGAGGACATGCGCCATTCCAAGATGGTCAGACTTCGCGTCTGCTATTTTGCCGGGGGGATCGTGAACCTGTACAAGCAGTGGTTCCGTGGCGACTTGGACTGCTCGCTCAACGACATCGCGATGGAGGTCAGCAAGCTGCTGCAGCTGGAGGCGGGAGAGTTGTTCTGAGCTTGCGATTAGGGAGATGAGATAGACGGCCTTATCTCATTACCTGACGAAGTTGGTGTAGACGCGCGGCTCGGGCTGGGCGAGCTGGACCCCTGCCTGCTCGGCTTGGTGGATTGCCTTGATGAGAAAGGCCATGTTGTGCCCAAGGGTGCGCATCGTCCGAAGGCCCTCGGCGTCCTGCTCGACATCGGCGGGCGTGGCGCCGTGGACGATGTTCC
Source organism: Paratractidigestivibacter sp. (assembly GCF_963660155.1). GTDB lineage: Bacteria > Actinomycetota > Coriobacteriia > Coriobacteriales > Atopobiaceae > Paratractidigestivibacter. Next base: position 1,495 of record NZ_CAVKWG010000043.1, read on the forward strand.
AGTAGCTTGAGGTGGCGATAGGCATTTGCATGAGCTGAAAATAGCGGTTGAGCTGGTCAATCGTCGTGGTGTTTCCCGCTCGTCGGCAGCTCGTCACGGCGGCGCCGACCTTCATGCGCAGGGCGTTCCCCGCCGAGCTTCGCAAGAGGGCATAAAACGCGCGGTCGTAAAACGCCGTGGCGGCTCCGGTCGCGGCGCCAAAGTGCACCGGCGAGCCCAAAACGATACCGTCGAACTCGGGCGCCAGGGCGACGAAATCGTTCACGCGGTCGTTCATCACGCAGCGCCCCAGCTTGTCGCACTGACGGCACGCCAGGCAGCTTGCCATGGGCTTGTTGCCAACCCAGAACATCTCTGTGGCCAGGCCCTCCTCGCGCAAAGCGCATGCGACCTCTTCAAGCGCTCGGTTGGTGCACCCGGCCTTGTGGGGTCCCGCGTTGACGAGCAGGACCTTTAGTTGTTGGCGATCATTTAGCAGCGGTTCCATTTCCTTGCATCCTCTTCTTTGTAAGCCTTGTGGCAACTGCGCCGGCAATGTGGCCGATGACAACAAACAAGGCGCCGATCAGCAGGTAATCGGCGATGTAAAGCCAGGCGGGTTCGGCGTAGTCCATTGGGGCGTAGTGAGCAAGGCCCAAGAGGTATCGCCAGGCTCCCCGCTTGAAGAAGGTGAGAAGGCCGGGGTGAGCGATCGCGACCGTGGCGATTGCGGCCGCCGCTTGGGACATGCGCCCCGTGCCCGTACCGCCGCCTGCGCCTACCCCGCGCGCTCGCCGCGAGGCCGCGATGACACGTTTCCAGTTGAGCCCCAGGTGAATGCCCGAGAGCGTGAAGGCCCAGTAGGCGCCCACCAGGTGTACGAACTCAAAGAGTGTGGTGTTTGCGTGCGCTGCCAGCGCGGCAAACAGGTAGCGCGAAGTCGCGATGCCCGTCGCCATCGTCACGACGATAGCCAGTGCCAGACCAAGCGTGACGGCCGCGCCCAGCGCCCGGCTCGCAGTCCACCGGCCTTTTGGCAAGGCTGCGATCCACCTGCGGTTGAGCCACAGGTGCGCGACAAACAGCATGCCCGCCGCCACGCCTATGCACTCGTGCGCGAGCTCGCCCACGAGTGCATAGGCCATAAGCAGAGGCATCGCGGCCGTCATCGCGGCGTCGACGAACAGCCGCATCTTGCTCTTCTCGCCGCGCGCCTGCGCCATGGTCATTTCGTCCTGCCTCAATCCTCAAACAGCCAGCCCATGATCTGCGGGTCGCGACAAAAGAGGGCGCCGCCATGCCCGTGCTGGTTCGTAACGTTGCCTGCGGCGAAGTAACTTGCGGGCTTGACGTCGAGCGTGACGAGGTGGGCTATCTCGTCTTCCGCCAGCCCGCGCGACCGGTAGAGACCCTCAAGCTCGTGCGCCGCCTGCGTCGCCGGTCCCGACCCGTAGTACTCGTCCGACTCGCCCACGACGAGGTAGACGGGTACGCGAGCATCCGCCAGGACGTCCAGGTCGCCGTCCCATCTTGAGGCGCAGAAGAGCGCTCGGCGGAACAACCCGGGCTCCATTCCCATCACAATCGAAAGCGTTTCTCCGCCGCCGGAGTAACCCTCAAGGTAAACGCGCTGCTGGTCGACGGCATAGGCCCGCAGTATCCACGCAACGAGCGCGATTGTCTGTCTCGCAGAGGTCTCGCCCCAGTCCATGAGCTGCGGCGCGAGCACGATCATCTGCCGGTCGTAGTCGCGCGCTGTGAACCCGAAGTCCTCGGTACGCACGTTCATGCCCACGCCCTGGAAGTAGAGGCCTTGGTAGCCGGGCAGGGTCACAAAGAGCGCGACCCTTTGTGACCCGTCGTAGCCCTCCGGTACATAAAGGTTGAAGTGGATGTCGCCCTCATCGGCCGTGTGCAGTACGTTGTCCAGCACAAAGCCTTGGTATTCCTCGGTGCCGCGGGTTACCTCGGATTCTGCCGTGGGGTCAACGCCAGAAAGGCCAAACTCGCTTCAAATCCCCGCGGTCCAGGTGCGCACCTCGCTGTCGGACGCGCCGGACGAGAAGCGCTGGCCGTCCTGCCAGTCGCCGGTGCCGGCCGCCTCGGCCAGCAGCTTGCCGCTCTGCCCCAGGCCCGAGGACGCGGAGGTGCAGAAGGGGATGACCTTCTTGCCGGTAAAATCGTTGTCGGTGGCAAAGTGGTTGCACGGCCAGGCCGCGATGGCCCACCAGATGGGGTAGCCAAGAAGCACGGTGTCGTAATCCGCCCAGTTGTCCGGGGTGGTCTGCGCCAGGGGCGTGTCGCGCAGGCTCTCGTCCTCGTACTCGCGGGTCACGCGGCTCTGGTCGTTGGTCCAGTTGAGGTCGTCGTCGGTGTAGACCTCGGCGGGCACGATCTCGAAGAGGTCGGCGCCCAGCTCGTCGGCCGCGGCCTCGGCCACGCGCTTGGTGTGGCCTTGGGCCGAGTAGTAGGCCACAAGGACCTTGCCGCTGCTAGTGGCGTTCGATGCGGCGCCGGAACCCTGGACCTGCTGCTCATCGTTGTTGGCCGTGCTTGCCTGAGTGTCATTCCCGTTGTTCGAGGAGCATGCCGAGAGCGTGCCGCCTGCGGCGAAAATCCCCGCGGCCGCGATGCCCATCTTCATAAAGCCCCTCCTCGTGATGTTTGCTCCGGTCATGTCTTGCCCCCTTACCAGTTCTTCTTGTCCTGGCGGCAGTCGTGGTTGGACTTGCGCTCCTCGACGATGTTGGCGAACCACTGGATCATGGCCGGGTCGCTGTGGCTAAAGAAGCTCGAGGTCTTGGTGTCGAGAAGGGCAATCTGAGCCATCTCTTCGGCCGTGAGCTCGAAGTCGAAGACGTCGAGGTTCTGCTCCATGCGCTCGCGATGGACGGACTTGGGGATCACCACGACGCCGCGCTGGAGGTTCCAGCG
>NZ_CAVKWG010000044.1:0-11159 GCF_963660155.1 Paratractidigestivibacter sp.
ATCGAGTGGGAGTAACAAGATGCGCTGCTAGAGGGGGCCGAAAACGGTCCCCTCTTTTTGTTAACGTGTTTTCTGGCTCAGCTAATAACCTTACGTATATGTGATATACGCAAGCCGGCGGCAACGGCGAGGCGGCGAATAGCTGGGGAAACTGATATTTGGTGCCCCGAAAAACCTCACAGGAATGTAATCGGGCGCAGCTAGACGCATAAAACATCGTCTGCGCCGCACGCCTTTGCCGAGGCGTGCGGCGCATCAAGAAAATTTCCGTTCCGGGGTCAAAATGGAGTCACGGAGCGTTTTCGCGCCCGCCTACCTGCGACGACGGTTATTCTTTCCCGACGCGCTTGAAACTGGCACCTCGGTCCCTCTGCGCGGCGCCCGCGGCCGACCGGCCCCGCACATCGGGCGCGGGAGGGACGCCGCGCCGGTCCCGCCCGCTTACGCTATGGCCATGAGGCCGTCCGCGAGGATTCCGCGGGCGTACGCGCCTGTGGACTTGCCCTCGGCCTTGGCTTCCTTCTCAAGGGCTCGCTTCATGGCGGCGGGAACCTTGAGCGACAGCGTCACGGTGTCCGGCGCCGCCTTCGGGAGCCTGCCCTCGACGACCTCGCCGACGTTGACCCACCCGCTGGGCCACTCGTCGCGCTCGAGCGCGCTCTCCCAGGCGGCGATCATCTCGTCGGTAACGACCTTGCCGTTCTCGGCGACGATTCCGTTCATGTCTACCTCCATCCCAGCTCACGCTTGAACTTCTTCGTCGGCGGCGTCATTGCGTGGAAGACGCACCAGACGCCGTCGATGTCCATGAACCCGATCAACTCGGCGAACCTCCCGTCGGGAAGCGAGCCGACCGAGATCCAAAGCGGCGGGTCATCCGTGCCGTTCCTCTGGCGGCACCTGATCGGGTTCTCCCACGCATATGCGACCTCCTCGCTGGCAAGCCCGTGCTTAAGGACGTTCCCGTGCACTCTGACCACCGCCGCGCTCCTTTCTTTCTTGGATAGTATACCCAATTTGTATACTAACTCAATGCGTCCGCCCACCACGGTTGCGGCGAAGCGCGGGGCCGAAGGTACACTCCGCTCATGTCGCAAAACCCAGGGAGGCACGCCGATGATGTGGGAATACGCTCGCTTTGAGGACGACACGCGGGTCTCGTACTCTGAGGTGCGCGACGACAACACCGTTCTCGTCGTCGAGCGCCCGCGCGACTGGGGCTTTGACACCGCCGAGTGTCTGCTTCCCGCTTACAACTGGCTAAGGCTCGACGGGTTCTCGGAGAGGGAGGCAGCCGACCTCGACGCCTTCGTGAGAAACAACTCATCGCTCATCATGCGTTTCGCGTACGAGGGCGGGCGCGTCTATGCCTAGCCTCTTTCGCATTGGCCCCTACCTGCTTTTCTTTTGGACAGGGGAGAACGGCGGGCCGGTGCATGCGCACGTCGCCGTTAAACGCCCGGCGAAGGGCGCGACGAAAATCCGGCTCACGAGTTCGGGCGGTTGTAAGCTGGCGCACAACAAGGGCGGGATCCCGAACAGGGACTTGCGCGACATCATACGGTTCGTGGCCGCCAACCACGGCTTGAATTGTCCCTGAGATTCACTGAAAGCCCAGGTCGCGGGATTCCGGCACTCGGCGGCACTCGAAAATGAACGCACCCTGCATACGCAGGCTCAAGCCTCGGACTCTCTCAATCATTGAGTAGGAATAGAACGCCTGTACGTATTTGCGATATACTAGCAGATAAGGCGTCCATTTCAAACGAAATGGACGCCTTTTTTGAGAAGTCGCGGCTGCCGCATGCGAGCCGATACCGCCGCTGGCGCCCGCCGTCGAGCTTGCCGACAGGGTCGAGGGCAATTAACATGTGTGAATAGGTTTCAGGCCCTGGACGGGGCCGCGCCGGCCTTCGGCCGGGCGCTTACACCAACTTTTCCGACACTACCGCCTCCCGCGTTATTTATTGCCGCATCATTTGATGTGCGTGAAAGAACGCCGATGGGCGCACGATGGCTTTGCCCGGGAGTAGAATCTGGCAAACGAAAGGAGGGAGGGGCCTGTGGCACGGATTTTCATCATCGAGGACGATACGCCTTTGCGCGAGGGGCTCGTGCGCCTGTTGGATCTGCACGGCCATGAATGCGTTTGCTGCGAATCGTTTCCCGATGCCGCAGAAGAGGCGCTGGCGGCCGATGCCGACTGCGTCCTGCTCGACCTCTCGCTCCCCGGCGCCTTCGGGCACCAAATCTGCCGCGATATACGTCGCGATAGCGACGTCCCCGTGATCGTGGTCACGTCCTCCGACAGCGAGTTCGACGAGGTCCTGAGCCTTGATGTGGGAGCCGACGATTACGTGACCAAGCCTTACCGCCCCGCCGTGCTGCTTGCCCGCATCGAGCGAGCGCTTGCGCGCAGGCAGGATGCGGGAGCTACGAGCCCGAAGGCCCTCGAAGTCGGCGGCGTCTCGCTTGACCCTTCGCGCGGCGAGGTTTCGTTTGGAAACGAAACCTGCGAGCTCGCGCGCAACGAGCTGCGCATCCTTCATGTGCTCATGCAAAGCGCGGGCGAGGTCATCACGCGCGCTGAGCTCATGGAGGAGCTTTGGCAGACCGACTCCTTCGTGGACGACAACACGCTCACGGTGAACGTCAACCGCCTGCGTCGCAGCCTCGAGAAAATCGGCGTGCCGGGTGGCTTTGTCGAGACCAAGCGCGGACAAGGCTACTTGGTGCGCCCATGAGCAGGCCAAGATGGAGCTTCGCGGCCTTCGCCCGCGACCGCGCCCCGTTGGCCGCCGTCGCCCTTCTCTGCATCGGGGCCGCGGCGTTCGTGCTCGACATGACGCGAGCGACAACGGGGACTATCGCGCTCGTGACCGTCCTGCTGCTTGCGGGCCTCGCCGCCGCGCTCTTGCTCGCCTATCACCGCGACGCGCGCTTCTGGCGCCAACTCGCCGATCTCTCGGACGACCCCGCCTCCGCGCGCTTCATCTCGTCGCTCCTCTGCGAAGCCCGCACACTCGAAGCCCGGCTCGCTTGCGAAGCGTTGCAGGCGCAGGGCGCCGCCGCCACGGACGAGGTCGACGCCATTCGCGACGATGCGAGCGCCCATCGGCACTACACCGAGCTCTGGGTGCACCAAACCAAGGCGGCCGTGGCCGCGCTGCAACTTGAGCTTGCTCCGCTGCACGGCGCCGATGCCGATTCCGCGCGGGCCGAGCTCGCGCGCATCGAGGCGCAGATCGAGCAGGCCCTGTACTGCTCTCGCGCCCAAACCGTGAGCAACGACTACCTTATCCGCGAGGTCAAGCTCATCGACGTCGTCAACGCCGCGGTGCGAAAGCAGGCGCGACGCATGATCCGCGCAGGGGTTGCGCCCCAGGTTGAAATCGATGGGCAGGCCAGCGTCCTTACCGACGAGAAGTGGCTGGTGTTCATCCTGGGCCAGATCATGGACAACTCCATCAAGTACGGCGCGCGACGCATAGCGTTCTCGCTGGAGACCAGCGATGCGAACACCGCGGACGGATGCACCTGGCTGCGCGTTTCAGACGACGGCGACGGCATCCCCGCCGCCGATGCGCCGCGCGTGTTCGAGCGAGGCTTCACGGGGAAGGCCGGACGCACGCACCACCCCGCCACGGGCATGGGTCTCTACCTGGTGGCCTGCGCCTGCCGCGACCTGGGGCTCGGCATCGAGCTTGAAAGCGAGGAAGGGGCGGGCACTGCGATCAGCATCGGCTTTCCGCAGGATCGGCGGCGATTAGAGCTTGCCGCCGCGACGCGGGCCGCAACAGGCTCGCCTGCGCAGGCGGAACCGGCGGCGAACCTTACGCAAACGTAAGGCTCGGGTAAGGCAAATCGATGGATGACGGCGCGCGAAAGCTGGACGATGGGGGCAACATCCACCGCAACGAAAGGACCCGGGCATGAATGCTGTTCGCATCAATCCCCTTGCAACGCCCGCACCCGCCGACGCGCAGGGCGGCGCGCTTCTGCGCGTGACCGACGTCGAGAAGGCCTACGGCTCGCGCGGAGCCGTGACGCATGCCCTCGCAGGCGTGAGCTTTGCAATCGAAGCCGGCGAGTTCGTGGCCGTCATGGGGCCTTCGGGCTCCGGCAAGAGCACGCTGCTCAACTGCATCTCGACGATCGACCAGGTCAGCGGCGGACACATCGTCCTCAATGGACGCGATATCACCAAGCTGCGCGGTCGCGAGCTTTCCCGCTTCCGCCGCGAGAGCCTGGGCTTCATCTTCCAGGACGCAAACCTGCTCGACACCCTCACAGGGTTCGAGAACATCGCCCTCGCCCTCACCATCAAGGGCGTATCCGCAGGCCAAGTTCGCGAGAGGGTCGGCCGCGTCTCAAAGCTCCTTGGCGTCGAGGACGTGCTGGACAAGCACCCTAACCAGATGTCGGGCGGCCAGCGCCAGCGCGTGGCCGCCGCGCGAGCCATCGTCGGCAATCCCAGGCTCGTGCTCGCCGACGAGCCAACGGGCGCGCTCGACTCCCGCAACACCGCGGTCCTGCTCGAGACCCTCGAAGTCCTCAACGCAAAGCTCGGCAGCACCATCGTCATGGTCACGCACGACGCCTTCGCCGCCTCGCATGCGGGGCGCGCGCTCTTCATAAAGGACGGCAAGCTCTTCAGCGAGGTGCGACGCGGCAGCGGCTCGCGCGAGGACTTCTACACGCGCATCCTCGAGGTCCAAGCGTTTCTCGGCGGGCGCGCCGGCTCGGTTGCGCCCCGCCACGCGCGTTAGGGGGCTGCCATGCTTGTGAAGCTCGCCTTGCGCAACGTGCGCCGCAGCGCGCGCGAATACGCCATCTATTTCGTCACGCTCGTCCTGGGCGTCGCCGTCTTCTATGCTTTCAACGCCGTCGGCGACTCGTCTGCGCTCTTCGAAGCCAAGGAGACCGGTGAAGGGGTGCTGACCAGCGGCGGCCCCGACGTCTTCGGCCACATCTCGCGGCTCATCTCCATGCTCAGCGTGGCCGTGGCCGTGGTGCTGGGGCTGCTCGTCCTATACGCCAACCGCTTCGTCGTGCGCGCCAGGAAGCACGAGTTCGGCACCTATCTCCTACTTGGTATGACGGCGCCGCAGGTCTGCGCCGTCGTCCTCATGGAGACGCTCTCGGTCGGCGCCATCTCGCTCGCCTGCGGGCTTGCCCTGGGCATCGGCGTGAGCCAGGGGCTCTCGTTCGCGGCGGCCGCGCTGCTCAAGATGAGCGTCGCCAACTACCAGATCATCTTCAGCGCGGGCTCGGCCGCGGCCACGCTGGCAACCTTCGCGGCGATCTTCCTGGTCACCGCCGCCTTCAATGCGCTGCAGATCGGCCGCTGCCGAATCATCACCCTGCTCAATTCCCGCTCGACAGGCGAGCGCATGGCGCTGCGCCGCCCCGTCTTTTGCGTGGTCGGGTTCGCGCTGGCCATAGCGATTCTCGCCCTCGCCTACTGCACGCTCGCCGCATTCGGCATGAACTTCATGAGTGACGAGTTCCTCCGGGGCACGGCCCTTATGCTTGTAGGCACCCTCCTCCTGTTCTGGTCGGGCTCGGGCTTCGTCGTCCTCGTGCTCTCGCGCTCCGACAGCGTTTACCTGCGGGGCCTTCGCATGTTCACGGTGCGTCAGGTCGCCCATAAGGCGAACACCGCCTTCGTCTCGCTGTGGGCCGTATGCGTGCTGCTCTTCATCGCCATCACCACGTTCGCCTGCGGCTCCGGCCTCGCGAGCCTCTACTCGGACGACATGAGCGAGTCTGCCCCATACGACGCCTCGTTCATCGGGTACGCCACGTCCGAGGACTCCCCAAGTCGCGAAGCCTATCAAGAAAACGACGGCGACTCCCTTGCCTGGATGGAGGAGAACTGTCCCAGCTGGAGCGAGCTCGTAAAAACCGCTGCCCAGATCGAACATTGGAATGCCGAACGCATGGCCTACGGGGAACTCGAGAAGGCCCTCGGCATATCGTCGGGCTCCAACGTCGACTCCTCCTTCGCGAGCAACCCCGTGCAGTTCGTGGGCGTCTCGCAGTACAACGGGGTTGCCCGCCTCATCGGCGCGCAGGAGATCGTCATGGCAGACGACGAGTACGCCGTCTGCAACAACGTGGACAGCCTTTCCGCGTTTTCCGAAGCGCTCGCCTCGAGCGAGAAGGGCATCGACATGCTGGGCTCGCATCTCAAGGCTTCCGGCACGCTCGTTACGGCGCAGCTCGTAGACGAGGATATCGCCTACTCGACCGCCGTCCTCGTCGTGCCTGATGGTATCGTGCGAACGGCGCGCGCGGAGGGCCTGTGCCCGAGCCAGTGCACCGTGGACGTCATGTACCGCGACGGGTTTTCGCAGGCCGTGGCCACCGCGCAGCTCAGTGAGGAATGCGAGCAGGCGAGAGAAAGCGGGTCCCTCTGGCCCTATTCGTACGCGATCGACCCCGAGACGATCCGCAGCGACACCCTGGCGCTGAAGCTCGCCATCACGTACCTGGGCCTCTACATCAGCTTCGTTTTCCTCGTGACCACCGCGGCCGTGCTCTCGGTGCAGCAGCTCTCCGAGGTTGCCGAGAGCATCGGGCGCTACCGGATGCTCGCGCGGCTCGGCTGCGACCGGCGCGCGCTGATGGCAAGCCTGCGCTCGCAGATGGCAGCCTACTTCGCGGCGCCGCTCGTGGTCGCGCTCTGCCACGCGACCTGCGCGGTGGGCGTCATGTACACGAGCGCGCTCTCGTTCGCGGGCGTCGACCCGATGGTGCTCGCGGGAGCGGCGGGGCTCGTCATGGGCGTCTACCTGCTCTACCTCGTCTGCACCTACCAGGTGGCGAAGGGCGCGATCGTCTCCGGCGTTGGTAGCCGGCTGCTCAGCTAGCACAAGGAGGAGGATCTGGCAGCGCCCGGAATTCGACTCGCCCTGCATACGCAGGCTCAAACCTCGGACTTTCTCGATTGTTGAGTGGGAGCGACAAATTCTGCCGTTATTGATGTATCTAGCTAGATTTAGCGATAGATATATCGATAAATCTTGATTTTTGTATGATGCCCTCGCCTTAGATTGGGGGCATCATGCGTTATTTCAAGCGGGAAAGCTACCTGGAGAAAATCCGCGGCTTCTACAACGACGACGGGATGATCAAGGTCATTACGGGCGTGCGCCGATGCGGCAAGTCGTGCCTCATGCGCACGATCGAGGAAGAGCTCAGGGGCAGCGGCGTCCCCGCCGAGCGCATCGCGTTTTTCGACCTGGACAGGTACGGGTTCAGGTCTGTGAAGACGGCAGACCAGCTGGAGCGCCTGATCGAGCCCCTGCTCGAGGTGGAGGGGCTCAAGTATCTCTTCATCGACGAGGTCCAGAACGTCAAGGGTTTCGAGGAAGTCGTCAACGAGTTCCGCGCCGAGGGCGGGTTCTCGATCTTCATCACGGGATCGAGCTCCTACCTACTGTCCGGCGAACTCTCCACCAAGCTCACGGGCCGCTACGTCGAGTTCGAGATGCAAACGCTGAACTACCGCGAGTACCGCGAGATGAAGGGCTTTCTGGGGATGGCTGCCGATCCGAACCCCGCAGCCGAGCTCGATGAGTACATCCTCGCCGGCGGGTTCCCGAAGGCCCTGGACTACACGGACCTGGCCGACAAGCGTGCTTATGTGAAGTCCGTCATCCAGGAGATATTCGAGAAGGACATCAAACGGCGCGTCAAGATCAAGAACGTCTCGGTCTTCAACGCCGTGCGCGACTACGTCATAAACAACTTCGGCGCGACGACGTCGCTCACAAACATCCTCTCTGACCTAAAGTCGAAGCAGGGCGTGCAGATGAACCGCGAGACCCTCAACCGCTACCTGCAGATACTCGAGGACGCCAAGATCATAAGCAAGTGCACAAGGTTCGACATGAAATCGCGCAAGTCGCTCGCAGGCGAGCAGAAGTACTACCTCGCCGACCTGAGCTTCTACTTCGCGCTCAACACCGACAACAGGATCAACTACGGCCCCGTGCTCGAGAACGTTGTGTACAGGTACGCCAGGAGCCTGGGCTACGAGGTGAGCGTGGGGCGCATCGGCAAGCTCGAGTGCGACTTCATCATGCGCGGCCGCGACATGGGCTACTCCTACGTGCAGGTGGCCATGACGATTATGGGAAGCGAGAAGACCGAGGACCGCGAGTACCGCCCGTTGGAGCAGATCCGCGACAACTATCCCAAGTTCGTGATTACCCGAGCCGACCCCATACAGCGCCGAAACGGGATCATCCACGAGAACGTGACCGACCTGATCGGACAAGGGCTGGGCTTCGGGGCAAGGAGCTCGTGAGCTGCCGCAACGCCTGTCGCCCACGCTCGAACAACCGTCCTCGCTAGTCCCTGAACTCGTTCTCGAACCTATCGACCACCCAGCAGAGCGGGTACAGCGGGAGTAGGATCAGGCGCAGCAACGCGGCCGCGATGACGGCCAGCCACCAGGCGACCTCCTCCTTGAGCTTCTGCCGCGTCACGACGGCATCTCGTTGACGCGGGCCTGGACGGCGGAGTAGTTGGAGCCGAGCGCTGCCTTTCGCGCGTCCCCATTGCCGAACTCGCCGGCGATCACGCGACGCGCCAGGTCGTCCACGTCAACGGAGGAGGAGCCGCCACCCGTGGAGCCCGCAGAGCCGCCGGAACCGCCGCCGCCCAGGATGCGGTTCACCTCGGCCTGCACCTCAGCATAGCGGTCACCCAGCGCCGCCTTGCGAGCGTCTCCGTTGCCGAACTCCCCGTTGATGACGCGGCGGGCAAGGTCGCTCACGTCGCCGGAGACGGACGCCCCGCCGCCCGAGGAACCGGATCCAGCGGAAGCCGCGCCGCCGCAGATCCTCGCATGAAGCGCCGCCCACTTCGAGCCGTTCACGTACGGCGCCGGGCACAGCTTGCCCGTCACGTCGAAGTGCCTGATCACGTTGTCGGCCGAGACACCGCAGCGCGAGCGAATATCGGCCACCAGCGCGGCCAGCGCGTTGATCTGCGCCTCGGTGAAGTCCGCACCGCCCGAGACAACCTCGATGCCCACCGAGCAGAGGTTGGTGCCCCAATGTCCGGCGTGCCAGGCAGTATCGCCCTCGCTCACCGACTGGCGCAGTGTTCCGTCCTTGTCGATGAAGTAATGGGCAGATGCCCCGGCAGATGAGCGCGAGAAGTACAGCAGGTTGTTGTGGGCCGACGCCTCGGTGCCCGTGTAGTGCACCACGATCTTCGAGATGCGGTTCCCTTGGCGCCCGGCGGTGTAGTTGCGTGAATCGCACTGGATGAACTCCGCGACGTTAGCCATCCTGCTCGACCTCCTCGGGCTCCGGTGCCCAGTCGTCCGGGCACCCCTCGGCCTGGCGCGCCTCGATGGCCGCGATCTGCTCCTCCGTCAGTTCGAACTTACTCATTGCCGGCCCCCTTAAGCTCGTTGCCCTTGCCGATCTCCGCCATCAGCGGAGACAGCACCGCCATCACCAGCGCCACGACCAGCGCGCGCCACGTGGGCTCAAGCACTGCCACGCCCACCAGCAGGTCGATGTTGGCCACCACCACGCCCAGCACGCCCTGGGCGATCGTGCGAAGCAATCGCCACTGCCACTCGTTGCTCGTCAAGAAGTCGTTCATTTCCCAGCCCTTTCTTCCAGCGACTCAACGTCGCGTCTTACAAGCGCCATGTCCCGCTCGAGCCGGTACGTCCTCTCGACTAGGCAGTTGTGTTTCTCGACCCGGCGGCTCAGCTCGTCGACCTTCTGCTCGAGCACGGCCCGTGACCGGGAGTTCGAAACGACGACGCCGGCTAAAGTCACCGCACCGCCGATCAACGCCACCAGAACCGATTCCATCCGCATCAACCCCAACTAAAAAGAGACCGGCAAGCTTTACGCCTACCAGTCTCCCGCGTGGTCACAAGCTGGTCGCAAACCACGTCTAAGTGGCACGACAGAGATATTTTTAACTTGACCTATTGACGTCTCTTTTACGCTGTATAAAATATCTGACAGGAACAATGATTCTTGATGAAAGGTCTTCGAATGTCGCCAACAGACGAGGAACTCATAGAGAGGCTTCAAGAGCATCTGGGGACGATACGCAAGGCCGCAGGCTGGACCGGCGAGCGTCTTGCAAACGAACTTGGTGTGACGAAGCAGACTGTCAGCAGCCTCGAGACTGGCAAAACCCAGATGACCAAGATGCACTATCTTGCCATTCGATCTGTCTTCAACAACGAAATAGCAGTGAGCGGCAACGAGGACCTGGCTAAGATCATCCAGCTTTTCGTCGACCAGCCGGTGGCCTCCAAGCTCGAAAAGCTCCAGGAAGATCCGGCCGAAGCGCCCGAGAAAGGAAAAAGCTCTCGGCAGGCTACTCTCGCCCGGCAAAGCGCGTTGGTCGGTGCCGCGGCGCTAACAGCCGCCCTCGCTCCAACCTCCGCTGCCTTGGTACCTGTCTTGGCAACTATCGCGAAGGAACTAGGCAAGTCAATAAAGAAATAGGCACTACGAAAGGAGCTATCGATGGCATGGGATTATGCAGAGCTCACGCACTTGGCAAAGATTAGCGGCGGGCCGGAGGCGTTGGTCCAGAAAATTGAAATGGGCGGTGTCCTGACAGGCAGAAAGCAGATGCTTCCAGTCGTTGGAGCCGCGCTATTGCTAGGCGCTGCCATCCCAACTGCAGTTAAAAAGATCAAGGGAGTCTTCGTGCCGCAGCCCAACGTTTCACCTGCGGAAGTAACCGCTGCAAAAGAAGAGTTGATTGCGGGCATAAAAGCCTATGATTGCGAACATCCGGATGGTCCGGTTGTGGAGAAGCAAGCGAGCAGTGAAGGAGATGGTTTGGATGAGCAGTAGGTTTCCAGACGTCGACTGGTGGTGCGACCGTTGCAACGCATATCTGAACGACCAGCCCGGCTTCGATGACCATAAGTACACCTGGGTATGCACCGAGTGCGGGCACAAGAACAGCATTTCATCTTCCAATATCTATGATTCCGAGGAAGATTTTCGTAACGCGCACAATGACTAAAAGCGGCAGGGCAATCTGTCCCATCTGAAAAAGTGAATGGGGGCAGTCTCAGCAGGAGACTGCCCCCATTTTCTCACCCCGCCGTCAAGTACCCCGCAGCCCCGGCCGTGTCCACCCGCATCATCGCG
>NZ_CAVKWG010000045.1:0-31794 GCF_963660155.1 Paratractidigestivibacter sp.
CACCTTTGCACACACGAGTCGTGGCGGCGAGTTGGTCGCCGAATCGTTGGGCCATCTTGCAGACATTGAGGTTCATGAGCGCAAAGGCATCTGCCTCAAAATGCAGCCTTCCCCAACCACAAGAAAAAAGCGGCCCCGGAGGGCCGCAGATGTCCGATCTTAGACGCGGAACAGGTAACCGACGCCGCGGATGGTGACGATGTGGCTCGCCACCTGCGGGCCTACCTTGGAGCGGACACGTCGGATGTGGACGTCGACCGTACGGGTGCCGCCGCAGTACTCGAAGCCCCACACGCGGTGCAGCAGGGTCTCGCGCGAGTAGGCGCGCGAGGGGTGCGTGGCGAGGAAGCTGAGCAGCGAGTACTCCATGAGGGTGAGGTCGACAGGCTTCTCGTCGATGTAGACCTGGTAGGTAGCCAGGTTGATGGTCATGTTGTCGACGCTGACGATGTCGGCGGGAGCGCTCTCCTCGCCGGGCCACAGAAGCAGGGTGCAGCGCATCTCGAACTCGGGGGCATTGGCTGACGATACGATGAAGTCGTTCTTGCCCTGGGTGGGCATGCGCAGCGTGGCCAGCTTATCGGCGTCCTGGACCAGCAGCATGGGGATGAAGCCGTTGTCCGCGACGAACGAGTCGACGGCGTTCAGCGTGTCCTGACCGATGCCCTCGGAGTCGAGAATAACGAGGTCGAACTCGTGACCGGAGCTGACGGCCTGCGAGAACGTGGACTCGTTGGCGAGCGCGATGGAGACGTCGATTGCGTGAGAGAGCTCACGCATGCGATCGTGCAAGCGGGTCGTGGCAGAAATGAGCAGGATGTTCTTGTGGTGCACCCTTGGCCCCCTCACGTAAACAGCAAAAACTAAAACTAAGGTTAGCACATTGCCGGCACATTAACTGAATTACACAGCAAAATACAAATTGCGCCGCAATACGTCTGAACTGGGGCGCATTCGAAATATTTAGGTCGGTGTTTACGCAGCGCGTGTTGCGAAACGCATGGTGTAGAGCGGCGGCATGCACAGCTAGGCGCCGTGCCTTCCTGCGGCCCTTTGGCCTAATAGCCTAGGCCCAAGACTTGAATCTTGGGAATCATGGCCTTTTTGGCGCTGCGCCCCGCGCGCCCCATGCGACGGCCGCTGTTCAGCACGGCCGAGATGCTCGCCGTCGGTTGCGACACCTGCGTTGGGATGCGCGCCGCCTGCTATCAGGGCAGTCCTTTCTCTTGTGTGAGCCGAGAAACAAACCGGCCCATTAACCAGGGATTTCAGGTTAAAGGGCCGTTACAAAGTGAGGGTATGGATGAGCCACAAGGCTGCTCGTCTAACTGTTAGAGGCGACCTTTCCAATGGCAAGGTCGATCTGCTCCTGCGCCAGCTTCGTCGCCTCGTTCTCAAGTCGGTCAGCCTTGGCCGAGGTGTTTACGCTCTTGTCCATAAGGTCAGCGGTTGCGGACTCGATGTCCACATCAAGACGGGGAACACGAATCTTCTTGATGTCGACAGGGCTGAGCTGAGGCACCGACGTTCCGTATGCACAACGGACGACAGACGGCCTGCCAACGGTTAGGTTATTCAAGAAAGCCAAGAGGTAGCCGGTCCGGATCTTTGCGGCGTTGGGATAAATTCTCAGCAGATGGTCGCTGCCAAACATGCCATCATGATTCTCTGTGAGTAAAAGAGCTCGACCCAAAATGCCGTACTTTTGATCAGAACATGCCATGACAAGAGTTCTCGGCTTTAGGATGTAGCGCTCCCGGTTTTTAACAGCCAGGGGACTCAAAAGCCATTGCTCGAAAACGGCGACGATTCACCTCCACCTCTTGAATGGCCGCCCCGCCGTGGGGTAGTATGGAAGCAATCATTTACCGATGGTTTATGATACGGCCTGCCTCGGAGCCCGAAATCCGGGGCTTTTTTCATGCTTTGTGCCATATTCCCGCGTTGGTCCCTTGTCCGCGGATGCACCGATCATAGTATCCCTTGCTTGCTGGGAAGGCCGTACGAATCCTATAGATGTCCTTCGCCTCGTCAAGCACTACAACATAGTACTCATGCTCGATCTCTATTACCGTAAGCACACGGCGAACAGTAGTCTTCTTGCCGCGACGGTAGCTCATGCGATACACCTGCGACTTAAGCTCTCCTTTGATCACCTTTGCAATCAAAGGAAGCCTCGCGGCGCGACACTCGACAAACGGAATGTCGTGGTCTAGCGCGGCGTCGAACTTGTTCGAGCTCCCCGAGACTATATGCTCAAAACTCACCTCGGTGAAGCCCCGGACAAGCTTGTCGTCGAAAGCGACCACCTCTACGTTGCTCAGGTTTTCGACGAAATAATCCCAGCACTGATCGAGCTTCTCCCCGTCGTTCTCGCAATCGGAGAAGTCAAGAAGACCGTCTGCCCCCATCTTGTAGCCCATCGGCTACTCCCCAAAGGCGAAGACGTTGAACTTTGATTCGGATGCCCATGTAGAGAAGTGCAGAGACGGCCTTCCCAACCGATGGGCCAGATGGGCACACAGCTCCGCCTTGAAAGGACTGGCGTCCGGGAACCGCATTGGCTCGGTGTGTTCGTTCCATTCATACCCCATGCATCCGATCAGAAGGTCGGCCACTTGTACCAGAGCGCACTCATGCGACTCAACCTCCTCCATGCAGGCGAGGCAGCAGCCATCGGGCATGCGCAGCTCGGTTTTCCCGCGCAACGTCTCAACCCTTCGCTTAGCAGAGTTCTTTTTCTTGTCGAGGTAGATGTGATATGTGCTGTTAGTCGCAAGCCAGTGATAAAGGAGCTGGTGATATGCGACGTAGAACCCGTCTTCATCGTCAGCCGACCATAGGTTCTTTTTGTTTACGACCACGCAGCGAAATAAGAGGTCGTCGCAACCGATGAACCAGTCGATAACCGCCTTATAGAAGTCCCTTTTGTTCTTCGAGACCGACTTCCAGCCGAACTCCCCTCCGATGCCGTATTGCCGCTTTATCGCGTTCAGCTCGCCCACAATCTCGCGCTTCTTGCCGCGCAGGCATTTGACGGCACCTATGACCAAATAAGGGTCTTCTGGGTTAGAGTAGCGACTCTCGTCGCAATAGATGTTGACCTCCGCAGCCATTCGCGCTCCATCTCATAACCGGCCTAATGGGACGAGTATATCAGCACGATGAAATGGGAGAACATAAGTACCCCCTACGTTGCATAAAGAATCATGCGGTAGTATTTTCCGCCGCGGAACCCCCGCTTGCCGCATCCGCGCTGCCCAGCCCCCGCGCACGCTCCTTGGCCGCACGCTCGTCCTTGCCGTACCACTTGCGCCGATCTCCCACGTCTCCATGGTCACGCCAACCCAGGCCATGTCCTGGGCCTTCTCGGCGCGCCCGTGGCGCGGCTAGTCGTGTCCGATTGAGACTATTTGAGACGCGCAGCAGACGTTCCCGCAGGTCAGGGAGCTAGTCGCTAATAGCCTCCGTAGTAGTGGTCACGCTCCCAGTCGGTGACGGCGGTGCAGTAATCGTTCCACTCGAGCTTCTTCTCGCGCACGATGTAGTCGAAGATGTGATCGCCGAGGACCTCACGCATGACTTTGGAGGAGCGGAACTTCTCGATGGCCTCGCCGAGGGTGCGCGGCAGGCGCTCGATGCCCTGGGCGGCGAGCTCCTCCTCGGTCTGAAGGAAGGTGTCGCAGGTGGACTCAGCCGGAAGCTCCAGCTTGTCCTCGATGCCCTTGAGGCCGGCGGCGATGGTCACCGCAAGAGCCAGATAGGGGTTGGCCGTGGGGTCGGGGCTGCGCAGCTCGATGCGGGTCGCGGAGTGCTTGCCGGGCTTGTGGGCCGGGATGCGCACGAGCGCGGAGCGGTTCTTGCGGCCCCAGGTGGCGTAGTTGGGGACCTCGCCGGTCGAGATGAAGCGCTTGTAGGAGTTGACGGTCGGGTTCGTGATGAGCGTGAACTCGGGCGCGTACTTGAGGATACCGGCGATGTAGTGCCGCGCGATCGGCGAGAGGTGCGCGTCGTTCTCCTCCTTGGGAGCCCAGAAGAGGTTCTCGCCGTCGTGGTCGAACAGCGACTGGTAGAGGAACATGGCGCTGCCGGGCTGGCTGGCCAGAGGCTTGGGCATGAACGAGGCGTACATTCCCTGCTGAGCAGCGAGCTGCTTGATGACAAGGCGGGCAGTCATGATGTTGTCCGCGCAGCTCACGGCCTCGGTGTAGCGAAGCTCGACGCCGTTCTGGGAGCGGCCGTTGGCGTGGTAGGAATACTGCACCGGGATGGACATCTTCTCGAGCATGAGCGTCGTCTGGCGACGCAGGTCGTTGGCGTTGTCCATGGGCGTGAGGTCGAAGTAGCCGGCGTCGTCCCTAGGGACGAGCTCGATCTGGCTCTCGGAATAGAAGTACTCGAGCTTGGGGCCCACGTTGGGGATGAAACCCTTCTTGTCGGCCTCGGTGAAGACCTTGTTGAGGCAGGCGCGCGGGTCGCCCTCGAAAGGCTTGCGGTCGGGGGTGTAGACGTCGCAGAAGACGCGGGCCACGGCGGCTTCGTCGCTCGGACGCCAGGGCAGCATGCTGAAGGTGTCGGGGTCCGGGAACGCGAGCATATCGGACTCCTCGAGGGAGGCGAAGCCGTCGACGGACGAGCCGTCGAAGCCGATGCCCTCCTCGAAGGACTCCTCGAGCTCCTCGGGCGAGATGGCGAACGACTTGAGGTTGCCCAAAACGTCGGTGAACCAAAGGCGGACGAAGCGGATGTCGCGCTTCTCGACGGTGCGCAGGACGAAATCGATGTCGCTCTCAGTGCTCATGCAGACTCCTCCTCGGGGTCGGCCGTAGATTCAAATAAACGCCTGATACGTTGCCACACGCGTGTTACGCCCTTGTTACCCAAATACGGGAGCGGCCACGGCAGTCCGGCGAGCGGTGATAGCGCCGCAAGGCGTCCTGCCTGCGGTTTGGGGACAGTCCCCTTTTTGCACGCGCATGGTCGCTGCGGCCTCGTCGCCGAACCATTGGGCAAACTGCTCGAAGCGACGGTTCGTGTGCAAAAAGGGGACTGTCCCCAAACCGCAGGCAGGACGGCAGCGCAAACTAATAAAGCGGACTGTCCCCAAACCGCAGGCGGCCGCGGGCTTTGCGCTCAGCTGCGCCTCCCCTACTTGCGCAGGGCGCGGCTCGCGTCGGCGAGCATCTGGTCGGCCTTGGAGCAATGGCCCGAGTCGTGGCCGGAGCACGAGCCGCCGCAGTCGGAGCAGCCGTTCTTGTTCGCACGAAGCAGCGAGCGGACCGAGAAAAAGATGATGGCCGCGATCACGGCAACAACGGCGATGTCGGCGATGTTCATGGATTGCCCCTCACGATAGTTAGCTCACGGCAACTATACCCTTCTCGACGGCGAGAAATAACTACGAGCGCAATAGGCTTGATAAGACAGTGTTAGCCTAGGTAAACTTATGCCATCTGCATACGATCCAAAGGAGGAACTTTATGGAAGACAGGACCATGCAGCTGGTGCTCATTCGCCACGGCGAGTCGGAGTGGAACAAGCTGAACCTGTTCACGGGCTGGACCGACGTCGACCTGACCGAGACGGGCCGCGCCGAGGCGGCCGCGGGCGGGCGCGCCCTTGCCGAGACCGGTTTTGACTTCGACGTCTGCTACACCTCCCGCCTCAAGCGCGCGATCCACACGCTGAACCTGGTGCTCGGCGAGATGGACCGCGAGTGGCTGCCCGTCGTGAAGTCCTGGAAACTGAACGAGCGCCACTACGGCGCCCTGCAGGGGCTCAACAAGGCCGACGCCGCTGCCGAGCACGGAGACGAGCAGGTCAAGATCTGGCGCCGTTCGTTCGACATCTGCCCGCCTGAGCTCAAGCCCGGCGACGACCGCGACCCGCACACGCAGGAGCAGTACCGCGACGTCGCGCCCGACCAGCTGCCGCTGACCGAGTGCCTGAAGGACACGATCGCGCGCGCCTGGCCCTACTTCGAAGACGAGGTCCGCCCGCAGATGCTGGCGGGCAAGCGCGTGCTTATCGCCGCCCACGGAAACTCGCTGCGCGCGCTCGTCATGAAGTTCGAGAAGATGACGCCCGCCGAGATCCTCGAGGTCAACATCCCCACGGGCGTGCCCCTGGTCTATACCTTCGACGCCGACTTCAACGTGGTCGACAAGCGCTACATCGGCGATGCGGCCACCATCGCGGCAAAGATCGACGCCGTGGCCAACCAGGGCAAGGCCAAGAAGTAGGGCTCGCCCGGGCATATATGCGCGTCGCGTGAAGCGGCCGGCGAAGGCATCGCGCCATCGCCGGCCGCTCTTCTCTTGAGCCGTGGGAACTCTTTGCGCTGGTTTGCGTCCTGGCGACGTTAGGCCAGCTCCGAGGCGTCGGGCATAACCTCGGCGAACACGTCTGCGATGACGACGTGGCCGGCCGCGGAGGGATGGAAGTCGAGCTGCATCGGGTTCTCGCTCGCGTTGCAGAGCTCGGCCGTGCGGCCGCCGAAGGCTGCGTAGACGTCCGCCACAGTGTAGCCGCCGGTCCGGGCGTTGGCGACGACGGCGTCGCGGAGCCGGCTTGCGCAGACATCGAGGCGCGGGGCGATGGCCTTATAGGTGCCGCAGAAGTGAGCATAGGGGTTGTACTGGGTGGACAGGTAGATCTTGACGTCGGGGTTCAGCTCCTTGATGCGGGCGGTGACGTCGTTCAGGTCGGAGATGAAGGCGTTAAGGGCGGAGCGGAACTCGGGCGAGGTCTCGATCTTGCCGGTCGCGACGGCGCAGTAGACGGCGAGCTGGACGGACATGTAGCGGCTATCGGAGCCGGGACCCGCGACCATTATGTCGATGACGTCCTCGCCGGTGAGGGGCTCGGCCTTCTTGTTCTGCTTGTTGTAGAGCGCGGCCGCCTTGTTGTAGACGACCCCCAGGAGGTCGTTGCCGCCGCAGGTGATGGTGATGACCTTGGCGGACTTGATGGACTCGTCGAGCTCGCCGGTTGCGAGCTGCTTCTTCATCTTGGCCGCGGTGTTGCCGACGATGCCGCGGTTCTCGACGGCGTAGCCCTTCTTCTGGGCGAGCAGGTTGGCGAAACAATCCTTGAGCTGCACGTCGCCCGGCTCATAGCCCCAGGTGATGCTGTCGCCGAGGGCGAGGTAGCGAGGCGCCTCGGCCGCGGAGGCCTCGTCGGCGCGGGCCATCGAGGGGAAGAGGAGGCCGAGGACGAGCGCCGGCACGAGGGCGAAGACTAACGCGGCGGCGATAAGCGCCAGGCCGTGGCGGGGGCGATCGTTCTCGAGGGTCTGGTCGTTCATGGTTCTCTCCTGTATTTGCTGGCCTCGCGGCCGGTTCTTGTTTATAAGGCACAAGATACGCGTGTCGTGCATCACTTGCGCACCAAGGGGCGGCGAGGCGAGGAAAAGGCGTGGCCCGGCGCAAGGTCGCGGCAAGAAAAGGCGCCGCCTGCTGAGGGGTTGCAGGCGGCGCGAAGATGGCCCTAGTCTGAGGAGGAGAGGGTTCCTCGACATGGGGCAGGATTAAACGAAGTGCAGCTCGGAGGCTCTATTTACGCCTCAGCAAGGGACTTGCCGAGGGCCTCGCAGGCGCTCGTGGCCTCGTCGTCGGGGGCGTCGTTGGCGATAAGCGCGTCGATGACCTTGACGCCGGCAGACTCGGCGTCGTCCTTCCAGGTGTCCATCCACTCGCCGCTGCCCCAGCCGTAAGAGCCGAAGAGCGCCACGGGCTTGTCGCCGAGGACCTCCTTGCAGGCCTCCCAAACAGGCTCGAACTCGTCGGACTCGAGCTCCTCGGCGCCCATGGCGGGGCAGCCGAAGGCAAGGGCGTCAAAGGCGGCGACGTCGTCGGCAGAGAACTCAGAGACGAGGACCGCCTTGGCGTCGGCGCCCGCGGCGGCGGCCCCGTCGACGATGGCGTTGGCCATGGCCTCGGTGTTGCCCGAATCGGTCCAATAAACGACTGCAATCTTGCTCATGCGTAACTCCTTCTATGTATGGCCCTTGCGGGCACCCTCTACCACCTGCGATTTATTTGAATCAGGCGGCACCCATCCGCAAGAGCTCCCTCATGGGAACCCCCTCGGAATAAAGACGTTTGCAAGCGCGCTCGGCCCGCGAGAGCTCGCTGAAGCGGCGCTCGGCCGAGTCGACGTCGCCGTAGCAGCGCCACCGCCCGACGACCTTGGCGCCGCGGCCGCCGTCGGCCATGAAGCCGCGGACGTCCTCGACCGGGTAGCCGAGAACAAGCCCCAGCTCATGGGGAAAATCCGAGCGGCCGGCGTAATAGGAACGAAGCCGGGCGACGAGCGCGGACATGAGGCCATGCGCCGAGTCCACGGGCAGGCCCACCTCGGCGAGAAGCGCGCGGGTGGCCTTGTCGGCAAGGACGGTCTCGACCTCCGTCGGGCGCCACGCGAGAAGCATCGTACCGGCGTCGCGGCGATTCGCGAGCCAGACGAGGCTCACGCCATAGCGCTCGGTCTCGCGCGCGTAGATTGAGAAGAGCCTGGCCGAAAGGGAGCGCTTGGCGCGCGCATCTCCCCGCTTCCACGCGCGCGGCGTGAAACCGAAGACGGCGGCGGGCTTTTGGCCGAAGATGACGAGCCCGGCCTGCGCGACCAGGGTGCGCACGAACTCGGACTCGACGCACTCCTCCATGGAGGAAGCCTCGCGCGGGTCGATGACGATGCCGTCGATCCCTTGCCCCATTTTGCGCCTCCCATCGGCCTTCCGACGCTAGTTAACTTTGACTTACTTCTTCCGACCAAGAGAGTACACCATGGCTAACTTGTGCGCAACCATAAAACGCGCAGCAGCTCGCAGGCGCATCCCGGCCGGCCCGCGACGCAAAAACGCCGCCGACCCTGGGAGATCGGCGGCGCTGCCTTGGCCTTGAGCCGGTGCGGGGAGAGGGTCCGCTTCCGCTCGTGGCGAAGTTAACATCATGATGCCCGGAATCGAGCGCGGGTCGTGTGGGGGCACTTCCCGCCCGGTCAACCGCCGGCGTGAGGGGGACGCTGTGCGGTGCATCGTGTTGCTGTTATTAGAATAAGTTCACTTGGGTTAACTTGAAGTGTAAACCTCGGCTAACACATAATGCACACAATTCCCTCTTTTTGAGTAGGAATTAAGGCGAAGGCGCGGCGCGCGGCGACGCGGTGTGGCGAGGTGTTAATGTTAGCCTTGGTTAACTTCTAAGCCTTCACTCCTCTTTTTTTGGAGCCTTTAAATGCTTGATTACCTGCGCGAACACTTCAGCGCCGAGCGAACCGGCGCGCACGGCGGCCTCGAGATCCTGCGCCATATCGGCCCTGGGCTCCTCGTGACCGTCGGATTCATAGACCCCGGCAACTGGGCGTCCAACATGGCCGCGGGATCGCAATTCGGCTACAGCCTGCTGTGGGTCGTCACCCTCTCGACCGCCATGCTCATCGTCTTGCAGCACAACGCGGCGCACCTGGGGATCGCCACCGGGGCCTGCCTCGCGGAGGCGACGATGGCCCATCTGCCGCGGCCGCTCGCCCGCGCGGTTCTCGGCAGCGCCTATGCCGCCACCGCGGCGACCCTTATGGCGGAGGTGCTGGGCGGGGCCGTCGCGCTCCAGATGCTCTTTGGCCTTCCTTTGCGCACAGGCGCAGCGCTCGTGGCCGCGGCTTCGATCGCCATGCTCTTTACCAGCTCATATAAGCGAATCGAGCGATGGATCGTCGCCTTCGTGAGCATCGTCGGGCTCTCGTTTTTGGCAGAGATCGCACTCGTGGACGTAAGCTGGCAAGAGGCGGCCGCGAGCTGGGTCGTCCCGAGCATGCCCGCGGGGTCCGTGACCGTCATCGTGAGCATCCTCGGCTCGGTCGTCATGCCGCACAACCTGTTTCTCCACTCCGAGGTCGTCCAGGCCAACCACTATGAGGCCCAGGGAGACAAGATCGTGGCCGAGCGCCTTCGCTACGAGCTCTTCGACACGCTCTTCTCGATGGGCGTCGGCTGGGCCATCAACTCGGCGATGGTGATACTCGCGGCGGCCACGTTCTTTACGCGCGGCGTCGTCGTGGACGACCTCGCTAAGGCGGCGGTCACGCTCTCCCCCATCCTTGGGCCCGCGAGCTCGGCGATCTTCGCCGCGGCGCTGCTCTTTGCGGGGCTCTCGAGCAGCGTCACCGCCGGTATGGCGGCCGGCACCATCAGCGCGGGCATGTTCGGGGAGGAGTACGACATCCACGACCGCCACTCGTCGCTCGGGGTCGTGCTCGCCTTTGCCGTCGGCATCGGCGGGTGCCTCGCCGTGACCGACGCGTTCGAGGGCCTCGTGTGGAGCCAGGCACTGCTGAGCCTCCAGCTGCCCATTACCATCTTCGTGCAGATCCGGCTCACGAGCTCGCCGCGCGTCATGGGCAAACACGCGAACTCACCGGCACTCAAGGCGCTGCTGGTCGCCATAGGCGTCGTCGTGACGGCCCTGGATGCCGCGCTCCTGCTCGGCCTGTAGCCGCAAGAAAGACCCGGTCCGCCGCCGCGAGCAAGACCGCTCCCTCAAAGTTCGGAAGGCTTCCAAACTTCGGAAGCCTTCCGAACTTCGGTTAAGAGTTGTATATCCGCAGGTAAATCGCTTGTGCGTTTCTTGACAAGAAGCCCCCCAAAGTTTGGAAGCCTTCCGAACTTTGGGAGGGTGCTGGCGGCGGGGTTAAATGGGGCTGCTTGCAGGCGGCCGAAAAAGCGCCGCTACGTCGCTACGCCGCTGCGGGGGCCGGGAGCGCGGCGCGGCCGCAGCCGTGAGGCTCGTCTGCGGCCTCGAGGTGCGGCCCTGCGAGCAGAGGCGTCGTGTTCAGCGCCGCGATGCCCAGCGTGGACACGTTGTGCAGGTAGGCCGCGGTGGTGATGGGCATGACCGAGGCCACGCCAAAGGCGATGAGCGCCGTGTTGAACCCGACGATGAAGCGGTAATCGCCGTGGATGCGCCCCATGAGCCGCTGCGCGAGCAGCCTCATGGTGACGAGGGACTCGAGCGACGAGTCGTGCACGAGCACGTCGGCCACGGCGCGGGCGATGTCGCTCGCGTCGGACATGGCGACCGAGACGTCGGCCGCGGCGAGCGCCGGCGAGTCGTTGATGCCGTCGCCGACCATGACGACGGTGTGGCCCTCGTCCTTAAGGCGCTGCACATGGGAGGCCTTGTCCTCGGGCAGGACCTGGGCGAAGTAGCCGTCCAGCCCAAGCTCCTCGGACACGTGCTTGGCGCACCCCTCCGAGTCGCCCGTGATCATCACGAGGTTCGAGAAGCCGAGCGCGCGCAGGTCGCGCAGGACCTGCTTGGCCTCGGAGCGCGGAGGGTCGCTGATACAGATGCAGCCCAACAGCACCTGGTTCTTTGCCACGAAAATCGTGGACGACGCCCCCGCCTCGCCAGCAAGAAGGTCGTCGAGCCCCTCGGGCTTCTCGACCCCCTCGTCCTCGAAGAGGAAGTGGGCGGACCCGATGCAGACGTTGTCGCCGTCGACGCGCGTGGCGATCCCGTGTGCGACAACGTAGCGGACCTCGGCGTGGAGCTCGCGCTCGTGCGCAAGGCCGCGGGACCTGGCCTCCCCCACGATGGCGCGCGCCATGCTGTGCGGGAAGTGCTCCTCGATGCAGGCCGAGAGGCGAAGCAGGTCGTCCTCGGTCGCGTCCGAGCAGCTGATGATGCGGCTCACGGCGGGCGTGGCGTTGGTGAGCGTGCCTGTCTTGTCGAAGACGACGGTATCGGCCGCAGCAAGCGCTTCGAGGTACTTGCCGCCGCGCACGGTAACACCGTGGCGCGTGGCCTCGTCCATCGCGCTCATGACGGCGATGGGCGTCGAGAGCTTGATGGCGCACGAGTAGTCGACCATGAGGACGGCCATGGCCTTGTTGATGTTGCGCGTAAGGGCCCAGATACCGAAGAAAGCGAGGAAGCTATAGGGCACGAGACCGTCCGCCAGGCGCTCTGCGCGCGACTGGGCGCTCGCCTTGAGCTCACTGGACTCCTCGACCATGCTCACGATGTTGTCGATGCGCGCGGTGCCCGGGGGCGCCGTGACGCTCACCTTGAGGTCGCCGTGCTCGAGCGCGGTGCCGGCGTAGACGGTGGAGCCCGCCCCCTTGCGGACAAGGGCGCTCTCGCCCGTCATCGAGGACTGGTCGATCTCGCCCGCGCCCTCGACGACGGTGCCGTCCACGGGAAGGACCTGCCCCGCGCCCAGGTGAAGCACCATGCCGCGGCGAATGTCCTCGGTGCGCACGAGCACGTCCTGCCCGTCGACGACGGCCCACACGGACTCGGAGCGCACGACCATACCGTCGCGCAGCGCCAGGTGGGCGCGCGACTGAACGTGCTCCTCCATAAGGCCCGAGAGCTGCAACAAGAAGCTGATGGTCCCGGCCTCAGCGAACTGGCCGCGCATGCAAGAGGTCGCGATGGCGCAGGCGTCGAGCACCTCGACGCTGACCTCACCGCGAAGAAGGTGGCGCAACCCCTCGAGCACGTAGCCCACGGCCCGCGCGCTCGTGATGGCGGCCCGCAGCGGCATGGGGAGCAGCACGCGCTTCGCCACGCGCCAGAGCAAAAGCTTGCTCACCTCGACCTGGAAGCGGTTGTTCTCGAGGCTGATCTCGAGCGCGCCCTCGCGCGTGCCCAGGCCGACCTCGGCGCGAGGCAGGTCGAGCGGGTCGAGCGCCCGCACGGCCGCCAGGACGGCGTCGCGGCGCTCGGGCTCAAATGTGACGAGAATGGAGCCCGCAGAAGCGTGGACCTCGGCGGTGCGGACGCCGTCGAGGCCCATCAACTCGTATGCGACGCCGCGCGCCTCTTCGTCGTCGAAGAGGTTGCGGCCACACCGCAGGCGAAGCCTCCCGGGAAGCTCCGAGGCGATGTCGAAGACCATGCTTTAGGCCTCGGCACCCTCGGCGTCAACCTTGGCAGTGACCTCGGCGCGGATCTCGGCCTCGAGGGCGGCCAGGCGATCGGCCACGCCGGCGTCGATCTTGGCCTGGCGACGGGCCTCGGCGGCGACATCGTTGGCATCGTCGACGACGCGCTGGGTCTCGGCGGTCACGGCGTCGGCGACCTTCATGCCGACGCAGGTGGTGGCCACGGCGGCCTTGTGGAGCAGGCCGGAGGAAGCGAGGCCCGCGACGGCGCCGGCAGCGGCGGCGCCGGCAGCAACAAACCAACCAGTCTTCATGATGTTCTCCTTAACAACGTATGGCTTGACGGATTGCCAAAGCCAATTATGTCCTTGTTTACGGCGAATAATTAGCAATGCTCCATTTAGACGAACCGCAGCTAACATCAACCGAAGCTAACTCAAGAAGTTAACTAAATGCTTCGGCATTTGCTGCATGGGCACCCCGCACTTCACATCTGCTTGAAGACGGAAGGGGCCGCCCCCATGCAATCACAGAAGGCGCGGGCGAACTTGGAGGGGTTCGAGTATCCGACCTTGGCCGCCACCTCCCCCACCGCCGCCGCGCCCTCGCACAGAAGCTCGGAGGCGCGAAGCATCCTCAGGCGCCGGTACCACTCGTAGACGGGCAGGCCGAACTCGCCGCGGAACGACTCCTTGAGCACCGTAGGCGAGGTCGCGCAGATCTCGGCGAGCTGCGGAATGGTGAGCGGGGCGGCCATATGGTCGTCCATGGCGCCTCGGGCGCCGTAGGCGATTTTTTGCCGCGCGTGCTGCACAGACCGCACGGACTCATCGGAGAGGCATCCCACGAGCTCCGCCACACGCGAGGCCAGCGCGGCGTCGTCGCCCGAGAGCCACGCGACGGCGACGTCGTCGAACGCGCGGCAGACCAGCGAGCCGCGCCTGTACACTCCGGCGGAGGTCCTCTCGCCAGGCAGCGCAGTGACAACGGCGATGGCCTGCATCGGCGACTCCTCGACGCGGGCGGGGTCGGCGGCGTCCCACTCGAGGCACATGCCGACACCCACATGCCCCGAGCCCGCGGCCAAAGAGCCGCGACAGCAACGGATGAGCACGCTCAGGCCCTGCCCGGTCGCGTCGTCGACCACACGGGCGAGGGAGTGCTTCTCGCCGGTGCCGACGGCGCAGACACGCACGCCAGCGAACTCGGGCACAGGCGCGCCGCCGCGCGACTCATGAATGTCGGTCAGGCTGATCATCGAGTAGGAGCTCCAAATCTGACGTGGGCGCAAGGCATAGGCATAAGGCGCGCGCCGCCGGCGCAATCAAGGGGGAACGTCGGCGGCGCGCTGTTCGCTTGCTATGTGCGCGAGGGAGAGGAGGGCTCGCGCTTAAGCAGGCTGCGGGAAAACGTGGGGGTCTTACGCCTGGTTGAGGTCAGTCAGAATCTTGGCCTTGGTCTCCTCGAACTTGGGCGTCGGGCGGAAGAGCTGGAAGAGCATGGCGGCCAGGCACGCGAAGGCGATGACGGTCCAGACGCCGAAGTTGCCGAGCACGAAGAGCTCCCAGAGCTGGTTGATGATCATGCCCACGATCCAGCCGAAGACGCACTGGTAGGCAATGGCGAACCAGAACCACTTGGAGTCGTCCATCTGGCGACGGATGGTGCCCATGGCGGCGAAGCACGGGGCGTCGAGCATGTTGAAGGCAACGAAGCCGAGCATGGCGCCGACGTGCAGGACACCGGAGGCGTCGGTGAACATGGCCGCGAAGCCGGTCCACAGCGAGAGCGAGTTCTCGCTGACCTCGCCGAGACCGTACAGCGTGCCGAAGGTGGAGACCAGGTTCTCCTTGGCGATCAGGGCGCTGATGGAGGCGGCGACGGCCTGCCAGTGGTCGGCGCCGAGCGGGGCGAAGATGAAGCCGAGCGCGCCGCCGATGATGGCGAGCAGCGAGTAGTTGTTGGCCTCGTCGCCCGCGCCCTCGAGCTCAGGCAGGTAACCGAAGGCGCCGTTGCCGCCGTCCCAGTTGGCGAAGCCGAAGTTGGAGAGGAACCACACCACAACGGAGGCGGCGAAGATGATCGTCGCGGCCTTCTTGATGTAGGAAGAGACGCGCTCCCAGACGTGCAGCCACCAGGACTTGAGCGTCGGGAAGTGGTAGTTGGGGAGCTCCATGACGAACGGGGTGGGCTCGCCGGCGAAGGGCTTGGTCTTCTTCAGCATGATGGCCGAGATGATAATGGCGGCGATGCCGAGGAAGTAGAACATCGGGGCGACCCACCAGGCGTCGGAGCCGCCGATGAGGACGCCCATAACGAGCGCGATAATCGGGGTCTTGGCGCCGCAGGGGATCATCGTGGTGAGCATGGCCGTCATGCGGCGGTCCTTCTCGTTCTCGATGGTCTTGGTGGCGAGGACGCCCGGGACGCCGCAGCCGGTGGAGATGAGCATCGGGATGAAGGACTTGCCGGAGAGGCCGAAGCGGCGGAAGACGCGGTCCATGACGAAGGCGACGCGGGACATGTAGCCGCAGTCCTCGAGGAAGCACAGCAGGACGAACAGGACGAACATCTGCGGGATGAAGCCGAGCACGGAGCCGACGCCGCCGATGACGCCGTCGATGACGAGGGACTTCACCATGGGAGAGGCGCCGATGTTGTCGAGCCAGCCCTCGACGGCGATGGGCACGGAGGGCACGTAGCCGTCGTAATCGGCCATAGCGGGCTCCGACTGCACGCCCTCGACGGCGTTGAGGAACGCGGTGGTGTCGACCGAGTCGATGGTCTCGTCCGTCGGGTTGCCGTCCTCGTCGGTGATGGTGACGTCGGTGGCCACAACGTTGGCCTTGGCGGTGCCGGCGGCGAAGTCCTCGACGATGACGCCGGACACGACGTCGTCGGGGTCCTCCTTGAGGGCGTCGACGGCGGAGGTGACCTCGGCCGCGGAGTCGGCGGTCACGACGCCGTCGGCCTCGGCGGCGCTGACGAAGCCGGCGACTTGGTCGGCGTAGTGGTTCTCGCCCCAAGTCTCGGTGTCGGCCTCATACTGCTCCTGGGAGGCGCCGTTCACGAAGAAACCGTCGCCGAACAGGTTGTCGTTGACCCAGTCGGTACCGGCGGTGCCCACCGTGGAGATGGCGATGTAGTACACGAGGAACATGATGAGCACGAAGATGGGCAGGCCGAGGAAGCGGTTGGTCACGACCTTGTCGATCTTCTCGGAGGTGGTGAGCTTCTTGGGGGCCTTGACCACGCACTCGGCCATCGTCTCGGAGATCCAGTCGTAGCGGTCCGAGGTGATGATGGACTCGGAGTCGTCGTCGCGGGCGGTCTCGACGGCCTCGATAAGGGGCTCGATGGTCGCGTTCTGCTCGGAGGTGAGGTTCAGCGGCTTGATGGCCTCGGCGTCGCGCTCAAAGACCTTGACGGAGTACCAGCGGACGAGCTCGGGCGCGCAGTTACCGGAGATCTTCTCAGCGATCTTGCCCAGGGCCTCCTCGACCTCGGCGGAGAAGCACTTGGTGCCGGTGGCCGGGGTCTTGGCCTCGCGGGCGGCCTTGACCAGCGCGTCGATGTTGGTGTTGTGCAGCGCCGAGACCTCGATGGCGGGGCAGCCCAGGCGCTCGGAGAGCTTGGCCACGTCGACCTTGTCGCCGCGCTCCTTGAGCAGGTCGCACATGTTCAGGCCCACGACGACCGGTCGGCCGGCCTCGAGGATCTGGGTGGCGAGGTAGAGGTTGCGCTCGAGGTTGGTCACGTCGATAAGGTCGATGATGGCGTCGGGGCGCTCGTTGACGATGTAATCGCGCGAGACGATCTCCTCGGGCGTGTACGGGGAGAGCGAGTAGATGCCGGGGAGGTCGACGAAGGTGACGTCCTTGTCGGCACGGTACTTCGCCTGCTTCTTCTCGACGGTGACGCCCGGCCAGTTGCCCACGTAGCCGTTGGAGCCGGTGAGCTCGTTGAAGAGGGTGGTCTTGCCGCAGTTGGGGTTTCCTGCGAGACCGATGAACGTTTCTGCCATTCCTAGCCTTTCTGGAATCTTGCAATTTGGCACGTTTGGGGATAAAACCCGAGGTCAGAAGTTAGAAATAGGTAACTCACTGACCTTAAAAAGAGGTTCGCGACAAAGAACCCGCGAACCCTCGCCTACTGCCCGTCGGCGATGTCGGTGACCTCGACGAATGCGGCCTCGTCCAAACGGATGGAGAGCTCGTAGCCGCGGACGGTGACCTCGATGGGGTCGCCGAGGGGAGCCACCTTGTTGACGTAGACGTGGGCGCCCTTAGTGAGACCCATATCCATGATGCGGCGCTTGAGGGCGCCCGTGCCGGTGAGCTTTGCCACGTTGGCGCTCTGCCCCACCTTCACATCCTTAAGAGTTGCCATCAAAACCCTTTCCTCTTTGCCGGCCTCCTGCAGCCGGCACCTGCAAAAAACGCACGACCCCGTCCTGGGCCGCCGCGAGGGCGCCCAAGGCGGGAGACGAACCTAGAGAGAGACCATGACGTGGGACGACATGGTGCGGTTGAGCGCGAGGCGTGCGCCCTTGACGTTGACGATGACGTCGCCGCTGACGCGCGAGATCACGGTGACCTCGGCGCCCTCGACGAGGCCCAGGTCGGTGAGGTGCTTCTTGAGCTCCGCGCCGCCCTTGATCTTGACGACCTTGGCGCACTCGTCCTCGCCGAGCATGGCGAGGGGAAGGGCGCCGGCCATGCTGACGGGCGCGCCCGCGTTGGCGGCCACGCCGCTCATGATTGCCTCATCGGACATGATTGCCTCCTTGTGTTCTTTCGTCGGCAGGCGTTTTGACACCGCTTACCGACGAGAAGTTGGCTAGCGTAAACTCAATAATCAAGGAGTAAGGTACCGCTAACTCCAAACGGACGCAATAGGCTGAACGCCACAAGTTAGGTTTAGGCAACAACCCATTGAGAGACGCGCGTGGCGAAGAGTCGGCGCGCACGGCCGTCATCGCCGAAGCCCCCGGGGCCCCGCCTCGGCTAGAAAAGCTCGGAGCGCCCGCCGGATGTCTGGAGCCGCTCACCGGAAAGCATGACGATAAGGCACTCGAGCAGGGGCTTGCTCTCGGCAAAGGCAAGCGCGGCCTCGGCGCCCATCATCAAAAGCGGCGTCGACCAGCACTCGGCAAGAAACGCGCTCGGCGCCGCGACCGAGACGCTCGCGATGTCCGTGCTCGCGGGGCGGCAGGTCCTGGCGTCGAGGATGTGCCAATACGCTTGACCGTCCCGCCTAAAGGCGCGCTCGGTGACGCCGCTCGTGGCCAGGGCCCCGTCGGTGAGCTCGATTGTGGCCGCGAGGCTCCCCGCCGCGAGTGGATCGGCGACACCGGCCGACCAGGCGCCGCCGGAGGGCACCTCGCCGAAGGCGCTGACGTTGCCGCCGAGGTCGACGATGCCCTGCTCGCAACCGCCCTCGCGAAGATAGCCCACGAGCTCGTCCACCATATAACCCTTGGCGATTCCGCCGAGGTCGACGCGGGCCTCGGGGTCGAGCAGGCGCGCCAGCCCCTCATGGACCTCGATGAGGCCCGCGTCCACGTGGCGCGAGGCCTCCTCGAGAGCGGCGCCGTCGGGCACAGTCGCGCCCTCACGGAAGTCCCACAGCGCGCTCGCCGGGCCCACCGCGACGTCGAATGCGCCGCCGGTGGCGCAGCTGAGCGCAACGGCGGCCTTAAGCAGGCGCTCGGTGTGGGCCGAGATCTCCACCCACTCCCCCCTCGCTTCGTTCATGCGGCTCACGTCGCTTCCGCCCGCGGTGCGGGAGAGCGTCGCCTCCAGCGCGAGGCCGCGGTCGACCGCGGCCTCGAGAAGCCCCGGCTCGCAGAGGCCCTTGCAAGTAAGGAGAGTGTCGCACGCAAGCGTCCGCACAACGGCCATCCCGTGCGCGCCGCCGGGCGCTACACCCACGGGGCCTCCGGCAGGAAGTGGACCGCGCCGCAGGCCCACAGCAGCGCGAGCAAGATAATTGCCATGACGGCCACGGCGAGGTCGCGCGCGCCCTTGGGCTTCTCGCCCGCGCCAGGAAGCTTGCCCGAGGAAATGCAGGAAAGCGGGCAGCCCTCCTCGCAGCGGCCGCAGCGGATGCACTCCCCCACCTGGGCGTCGCCGGCGGGAGGCCAGATGCCCACGGGGCAGCCGCGGCGGCACTTGCCGCAGCCGTTGCAGACGGACATGTCGCGCGCGGGGCTTGCCCACGGAAGCTGCGGCAAAAGCGAGAAGATGGCCCCCATGGGGCAGGCGAACTCGCAGAAGAAGCGCTCGCGCAGGGCCATACCGACGACGACGGCCAAAAGCAGCGCGCCGCCCACGACGCCGATCTGGTCCGGCTGCAGGTTACACAGGCGCCCGAACGCGGTCCAGGGGCTCGCGCCAGAGATCGCCGCGGAGGCCCCGAGGGCGCAGGCGAGAAGCACCGCCAGCAGCACCGCGTACTTGACGAGGCGCAGGCGCCCCTCGAGTTTCTCGTCGAGGGGCTTTCGAGCGCGGGCCTTGCCGCCGGCGATCTTCTTGCGAACGGACTCGGCAACAAGGAACACCGCGTCGCCCAAGGTCCCGAAGGCGCATGCGTAGCCGCAGAAGAAGCGGCCGAACACGAAGGTATAGGCGCACAGGCCCAGAAGCAGCGCGACGAAGCTCGTCATCTCGGCCGCCTTGCCGGCCCCGATGGAGACGAGCACGGACTTCGCCCCCGAGAAGGCGCCCGAGAAGGCCTGGGGCGCGAGCAGCAAGAAGGCCGCCTGCGAGCACAAACGAGCGACGCGGCCGCGGGTAAGGCCGCCCGGCAGTTTCTTCTTATCCATCAGCGGCCTCCCGCGAAACCGGCGTTGCCGGAGGACTTACCCGTGCTCGAGGCGCTCGCGGAGGCGTCTTCGCCCGCGCCGAGAAGGTCCGAGATCGTGAGCTCGTACCACTCGGGCGCCTCCTGCTGCGCGCGGTCGGCGGCGAGCTTCTTCAGCTCGGAGGTTGAGTGGGCGCCCGTGGAGGAAGACGTGGAGGCACCGACCTTCTCGCCCTCAATGGCACCGCCTGCGACCAGCGCGTTATTGATGGCGTTGATGATGCCGCGGCTCGAGAATGTGGCGCTCGACACGGTGTCGAGGTCGAGCGTCTGCTGGGCCACGACCGCCGTGAAGAGGTTGGTCGAGGCAAGGTCGAAGTAGGGGCTGTCGTCGTATTCCTTGACAGCCTCGATTTTGCTAACGTAGCCGTTCTCGACCGTGACCGAGACCGTCGTGGGGCCGCCGTAGCCGCGCGCCGTGCCCTCGAACACGCCGTCCTTGAGGAAGGGCCCGCGCTGGCCCGCCTCCCGGGCAGCGGTGACGGCCTCGGCCGCACGCTGCTCCTGCGCCGAGACGACGGCGCTGTACCCCGCCACGGCGCCGACGATCAGCGCCGCGCACGTGGCGCGCACGACGATCCGCGCGGTCTTGTTCTTTGCGTCTTCCATAGCTTGGGCTCCTCAGGACTGTTGCCCCAATAGTAAGGCTAGGCGAACTTTTTTGCCCGAACCTGATCGAGGGCGCCCCTGTGCAGGGACGCCCCCGGATTCAGTGTGAGCAAGAGGTGAGGCTTAGGCAGCTACGCCGTGGCCTCGAAGAGCTGCTGGCCGATGTACTCCTGATCGGACTTCAGGCCCGGCAGCATGAGCCAGACGGCGGAGCCGGTGAACTTGAAGTAGTCGGTGAGGTCGCAGTCTCGCCAGCGGTCCATGTACTGGTAGAAGTCCTTCTCGGGGTCGCGCGCCATGCCGCCGGTGTACATGCCGCCCTGGAGCTGGCCGAGGTTGTCGATGCCGTTGGACCAGTTCCAGCCCCAGCGGCACATGTAGTGGCCGGACTCGTTGAGGTAGCTGCGGAAGCAGGCGATGTGCGAGCGCGGGTCGATAAGGGCGTTGCCGTCGGCGTCGGTGGCCTTGAGGTCGGGCTCGGCCGACTCGTCGTCGCCGCCGGACAGCGGGATGCCCTCGAGCTTGGTGCGGCCGATGACGCGCTCCTGCTCCTGAAGGGTCTGCTCGTCCCAGGACTCGAACTTCATATTGAAGGCGCGCCACATCATGTAGGTGCCACCCGCGTAGAGCTTGCCGTTGGGGTCGTCGTCAGCGGCGATCCAGGCGCACTCGTCCCAGATCTTGGCGCCTTCCTCGGTGCCGGGGTCGGGGGCGGTGGTGCCGTCGCGGAAGCCGAAGAGGTCGCGGTCGGCGTGGGCGTAGCCCTCCGGGCTGATGGTGTGGTAGTAGCCCACCTTGTTCCACTTGATGGAGGCCTTGCCGTAGGCGATGCGGACCATGTTGCGCATGGCGTGAAAGCAGACCTTGGGATCCTCGGCGGCGATGAGCAGGAACAAGTCGCCGCCGCACTCGGCGTCCTCGAGGTAGTCGCCGGGGAACTTGCGCATGGCGGCGTCGAGCTTCTCGGGCTTGATGGAGGCCAAGCCGTAGCGGTCCTTGCCGTCGGAGGTCTGGAAGAAGGTGGCTCCCAGGCCGAAGCTGATGGTCAGGCCGGCGGCGCCGAGGTCGTAGGCCTCGCCGGTGTCCTTGGGGGCGCTGTACTTCTTGGCATCGGGCTCCTTGACGGGGTAGCCGGCACACATGTTCTCGGCGGCGGTGGTCCACTCCTTCAGGAGCTTGATGACCTTGTCGCGGTCCTCGGTGATCATGTTGAAGGCGACGGCCTGGACGTTTTGCTGGCTGCCCATGACGCCGGGCTGGTGGCCGTCCTCGCAGCCGCGCATGGGGCTCACGATGCGCTGCACGTTGGTGACGACGTCGCCGTCCTCGCTCCAGCGCTCGCCGTCAGGGATGACGGAGGCCGACTTGGTGCCGGTAGCCGCGGCGCTGTTCGAGCAGCCGCCCACGAGGACGGTCGCCGCGGCGCCGGCGGCGAGGCCGGCCAGCCCCCTCAGGGCACCGCGGCGGGTGACGCCGGCGCGCTCGTTCTCTTCTTGGATTTGGCCTTCGCGAATCTCGCTCATACCGTCTCCTCTCGTGGTTTTGCGACGGGCGTTGCCCGGCGCGGGGCTTCTTTAGCACTAAGGGGCCGACGGTGCAGGAACCGTCGACCCCGGCCGATCCTTCGCTAAGAGGCTAGGGCTTAGCTCAGGACAACAGCAGTAAGGTCACCGAGGGCCGAGCGCAGGGCGTTGACGGCGTCGGAGAGCTCGCGGGCACCGGTGGAGAGGTTGTCCTCGTCCTGCTCGGCACCGGCGTTGGAGTCGATCTCGGTGTAGGACGGGTAGACCGGGGCCTCGGAGGTGCCGGTGTTGTACTTGGACAGGTAGGTCTCGAGGGTGTCGAAGGCCTCGTCGATCTCCTTGGCCAGGTCGGGGTCCTTCTTCTCGACGATGGACTTGACGTTGCCGTAGGCAACCTTGGCGCCCTCGACGTTGGCCTGGAAGTCATAGAGGTCGGTGTGCGAGAAGGCCTCCTCCTCGCCGGTGATCTTGGAGGTGGCAACCTCCTCGAGCAGCGAGATGGCGCCGTTGGTCACGTCGTCGATCTTGATGGAGAAGTCATTGGAGTAGACGAGGTCGTAGAAGGCCTTGGTGTCGGCGACAAGGGCGTCGGCCAGGGCGGTCTTCTGCTCGGCGGTGTAGTTGGCGTCCTCGGGGGTCCAGAGGTCCTTCTCGATGGCGTGCCAACCCTTCCAGTCGGCCATGTCCTCGACGTCGCCGGCCTTGGCGTCAGCCTCGCGCAGGTCGAGGTTGGGGTCGATGTCACCGAAGGCCTCGGCGGTCGGCTCGACGCGCTCGTAGTACATGCGGGCCAGCGGGTAGAGCTCCTTGGCCTTCTCGGTGTCGCCGGAGCGGTAGGCCTCGACGAAGTTGTTGGTGGCCTCAACGAGCTGGCCGGCCTGGTCGCGGATGTAGGCGGTGTACATGGTCAGGGCGTTGTCACGCAGCTCCTGCTCGTCGGCGGAGACGGTCACGGCCTCGCCGGAGTCCTCGACCACGAACTCGGTGGCGTCGACAAGGGCGCCGACCATGTTGGTCTTGGAGGCGGTGTAGTAGGTGCCCGGCTCGAGGATGGCGGTGACCTCGGTGGTGGTGCCCGGGGTCAGGTTCTCGCGCTCGGTGACGATCTGGAGCTTGTCCTCGGCGAGGATCTCGAACTCGTTGACGGCGGTGCCGTTGTTGGTGACGGAGAAGGTCACGACGCCGGACTTGGCGCCGGCGGCGGACACCTTGCAGGAGGTGTCGTCGATGGTGACGGTGATGACGTCAGAGGTGCTCTCGGAGGCCTGGGAGGCGCTGGAGTCGGAGCTGGTGGAGCTGGTGCTGTTGGACTGGCAGCCAGCGAGCGGGGTGACGACAAGAGCGCCGGCAATGGCGACGACGGCGGCCCTGCGGACCCAGTTCTGATCGAGATTCATGCTGTGGAACCTTTCTTCCCATAAACTCAGCGCGCCGGAGCGCGCACTTTACCAAGTGGTGCAGGTGGCGCGGGTGGTGCGGGTGGTGCTAGGCGTCGGCCTTCTCGCCCTCGGACTTCTCGCCCTCGGCCTTATCGGCGACCTTGGCACGGGCGGCCGCGTCGACCTCCTCGCGGGTGCGCTTGTCGACGAAGATCTTGCCCTGGATTTGAAGGGTGAACAGGGGCAGGACCACGACAAGGTAGGCGATCCAGGCGCCAAGCTGAAGCGCCGTGGGCTGGAAGAGGTACTGCAGGTTGAAGAAGGCGTTCAGGATGACGAACCACCACTGCTGCAGAAGCGGGGTGATGACGGCGGTGTGGTCCCAGAGGAAGATGCCCCAGCCGGGAAGCACGCTTGCCTCCTGCAGGTCGTGGAAGCCGTAGAGGAAGATGCCGGCGGCCACGAAGATGAGCAGGTAGCCCGTGAAGGTAAAGAACGTGTGGATGTTCATGTGGAGCGAGCCGCGATAGATCAGGTAGCCGATGACGATGGCGGCAACAAGGCCGAGCACGACGCCGATGGTGGGCTCCCAGACCTGCGTGGTGCCGGAGGACTTCACGACGCCCCAGACCATGACGGCGGTCTCGGCGCCCTCGCGGGCGACGGAGACGATGCCCATCCAGATGAGGCCGTGGACGTTACCGGACTCCAGGGCCTGGTCGGCCTCGGCGTGGATGTTCGCCGTGAGCTGGCGGGAATTCTTGCCCATCCAGAAGATCATCCAGGTGACGAAGAGCGCGGCCACGATGGAGAAGACGCCGCCCAGGATCTCCTGCGCCTGGAAGGTGATGGTCATGGGGCCCCAGGTCCAGTAGATGCCGAGGCCGAGCGGGATGGCCGCGGCCAAAACGACGCCGATCCAGAAGCGCGCCAGGA
The DNA here is from genome assembly GCF_963660155.1 of Paratractidigestivibacter sp. GTDB lineage: Bacteria > Actinomycetota > Coriobacteriia > Coriobacteriales > Atopobiaceae > Paratractidigestivibacter. The sequence continues at coordinate 24,201 of NZ_CAVKWG010000045.1, forward strand.
CGTCCCTGCGGCCGACCTTGTTGATGTAGGCCACGATGATGCCGACGACGAGCGCGGCCTCGACGCCCTCGCGCAGGGCGATGAGGAAGTTCGGAAGGATGAGCTGCATCGATGTACCTCGCAACAGGTGACGTAAATCACCCATGGTTAACTTTCAGAAGCGGTACAGGATGTTAACCATGCGATACTTTTTTCGCAACACGCATCGGAAAAGTAGCCCAATCGGACGGATTCCTATGAGCGGCGGTCGCCTTGGAGCACGAGGGTGTCGGTCGCGACGGAGGCGACGGCGCGGCGGTGAGTGGCCACGACGACGGTGCGCTGCCCGCGGTTCTTGGCAAGGGCGCCCAGCACCGCGGCCTCCGAGAGGGCGTCGAGGTTGCTCGTTGGTTCGTCGAGAAGGAGCAGCTCGGCGCCGGAGATGAAGGCGCGGGCGAGGCCGACGCGCTGGCGCTCGCCGTCCGAAAGCGGGCTTCCGCCCTCCCCCACCGGCGTCTCGAGGCCCTGCGGCAGGCGGGCGGCGACGTCCGCGAGCGCGGCATCCTTTATAGCGCGGGCGAACTCAGCCTCCGTAGCGCCCGGCGCGGCCACGAGGATGTTCTCGCGCAGGGTGCCGGCGAGCAGGTAGGTGTCCTGCTCCATAAAGGCCTCAGCGGCGCGCAGGTCCTCGGAGTTCACGTCGAAGAGGTGCCGCTCGTTCAGATAGGCCGCGCCCGCGTCCGGGTCCCACCAGCGCATGAGCAGGCGAAGGGCCGTGGACTTGCCGACGCCCGAGGGGCCGATGAGACGAAGGACCTGGCCTTTCTCGACGCGAAGGGAGAGATCGCTCAACGCAGGGTCGCCGTCTGCGTAGGCAAAGGAGGCGGACTCGAGGCCCGCGCAGGCAAACGGGCCCGCAGGCGACTCGCCCGCAATGTTTTGGGTCTCGGGGTTCTCGTCCAGCACGTCCAGCACGCGCTCGGCCGCGGCAAGGGTCGCCTGCAGCGAGAAGCCCAGGCGTCCGCAGTCCACGACCGGGAAGAGAACCGCCTGCAGGGCCGCCGTGGCGGCAAGCGCGGCTACGGGACCGGCGGCAGAAAGACCCGCCGCGACGGCTGCGCACGTAAACGCGAGGGCTCCGGCGTCTCCTGCCGCGGCCAGCGCCGCCGTGGCAAGCGAGAGGTCCTTCTCGCCGCCATCGAGGGAGTCCACGTGGGCATCCATCTCGGCGGCGTACTCATCGGCCCGGCCGCACTGGGCGAGGTCGTCCATGCCGGAGAGGCAGTCGAGCAGGAAGGTGGTCATGAGGGCGCCGTAGCCGGAGATCTCGCGGGCGCGCGCCGAGGTGAGGCGCGCCGAGAGGGCGGGCAGCGCGATGCCCAGGGTCGCGAAGGCGAGAAGCGCCACAAGCCCGAGCGCGGGCGCGACAAACGCCAGCGCGACCGTTGTGGCCGCGGCGGCGAGCGAAGCGGAAAGGCACGGCCCCAGGCTCCTTGAGTAGACGCCCTCGAGAAGTTCGACGTCCGAGGTCAGAAGCCCGATGAGCTCGCCGGTGTCGCGGGAGGCCAGACGCGCGGGCGCAAGCTCGCGAAGCTTGCCGAACAGGCGCGAGCGGATGAGGGCCAGCGTGCGGAAGGTCTGGTCATGCGTGAGCAGGCGCTCGCGGCAATGAAGAATACCGCGGACCACGGCTGCGGCAGCAAGGCACACGGCGGCGAGAAGCGCCGGCACGACGCCCGCGGCGCCAAGGACGCCAAGGGTGGGGACGGCCGCGGCCATCGCGATGCCGAGGGCGCCGAGGACGCTTGCGAGCGCGACCTCGCCGGTCATGTCGGAGGTGAGGCCGACGAGGCCGCGGATGGTGGCAAGGGCGCCGCGCGAGACGGGCGACGGCGCGGCGGCACCGGGCTCCCCATCGGCGGGGTTCCCGGGTTCAACGGAGTCGCTCACCTGCGCCTCATTTGAATCCGAGCCCGCCTTTGCGGGCTTCTCGCCATAGTCGGGCAGCGGGATCCACGCGGGGTGGCCGTCCGGGACGTCGGCCGTCGGCGCCTCGAAGTAGCGGCGGTAGCTCATGACCTCGAGGGCCGCCTCCATGGCGCGGCCGCCCATGAGCGGGATGGCGCGGCGGGCGGCGATTTTGGCCACCTTGAGCTCGGCCTCGGAGGGCACGTAGGTCTCCTGGTCGTACTCCACGCCGCTCACGCGGGCAAGGGACTCGAGCTCGGCCAGCTGGTCCCAGAGCCTGCGGTAGGCCCCGCCCCGGGCGAGAAGCACCTGGTGCTCGCCGTGCTCCAGGACCTGTCCCTCCCCCATCACGTAGATCTCGTCCGCCCAGGCAAGCGGCAGCAGGCGGTGGGAGACCTGAAGGATGGTCTTGTGGACGCTCAGGCGCTGGATGCCGTCGTTGATGGCGGTCTCGCTCACCTGGTCGATGTTGGAGGCCACCTCGTCAAAGACGTAGATGGGGGTGTCGCGCAGCAGGGCGCGCGCAAAGCACAGGCGCTGGCGCTGACCGCCGGAGAGGTTGCGCCCGCCCTCGGCGACCTCCATGTCGAGGCCGCCGCGCGCGAGGACGAAGTTGTCCAGCTGGGCGTTCTTGAGGGCACCCCAAAGTTCGGACTCGGTGGCCTCGGGCTTGGCCAGACGCAGGTTGGAGCGTACGCTGCCCTTGAAGACGTGCGTGGAGGGGCCCACATAGGTCACCACGCTGCGAAGCGACGCCGGGTCGATTTCTCGCAGCTCGATCCCGCAGACGCGAACGGAGCCCTGGTAGTCGGCACCGAGAAGCCCCGCGACAAGGCGCGCCATCGTGGACTTGCCGCCGCCCGAGGCCCCCGTCAGGCCCACGAGGGAGTTGAAGGGGACCTCCAGCGCGACGTCCTTGAGCGCGGGCATCCCGTCGGAGTAGGCGAAGCTTGCGCCCTCGACCTCGATGGCGGGCAGCCCCTCCGCGCAGTCCTTCTCACCGCGCGCGGGCAAGGGAGCGTCGAGCAGCGCCAGGGCCTGGTCGATGACGGCGTTTGCGTTCATGCCGGTGTGGAAGAGCGAGCCGAAGGAGCGCATGGGCGTGAAGAAGCCCGGTGCGAGAAGAACCACGAGCGCAAGACCGGAGAGGTCAAGGCCGCCCGCGGCATAGATGCCCCAGGCCACGGCGATGCCCGCCGCCATGCCACCGTAGGTAAAGAGGTCCATGAGGGTGACGTTTCCGAGCTGCACATTTAAGAGACGCATCGTCACTTGGCGGAATTCCTCGGCCTCAGCGTCCAGGCGCCTGTGCCATCGGCCGTCCGCGCGGTAGCCCTTGAGCATGGTGAGGCCGCGGATGGCGTCCAGGAAAGACCCAGAAAGGTCGACGTAGGTGCCCCAGTACTCACCCATGAAGCGCTTGGCCTGCTTCATGAACATCATGATGGAGCCGGGGATCAGGGGCACGCAGAGCAACATGACCAGGGCCGCCGGCAGACACGTCGGGGCAAGCGCGCAGAAGGACACGAGCGGGGCGAGAAGCGCAAAGAAGAACTGCGGGAGATAGCTCGCGAAGTAGGGGCGCAGGCGGGAGACGCCCTCCCCCATGAGGGTCGTGCACTCGGCGTCGGAGATCACGCGGGCGCGGGCGGGGCCGAGCTCGACCACCTTAGAGAAGAGGTCCTTAGTGAGCGTGGCCGCGGCGCGAGAACCCGCGACAGAGCCCGCGCAACGGGCGGCAGTGGACAGCAGGAAGTACGCCACGATAAACGCCGCGCAGGTGAGAAGCCCACCGGTGGGCAGCGAGCCCGCGCCGATCGCTCCGGCGAGCACGACAAAGGACGCGACCTGTGCCACAAGCGCAAGCAGCTTAAGGACCACACAGACGACGACCGTCTTGGTCGCCTCGGGAAGCATCTTGAGAAAGCGAACGTTAAACAGCGAAACCACCCCATCAAACAAAGTTAGACGGGGCTAATCCTAGCAAAATGATACGAAGGGACAGTCCCTTCGTGTCATTTCTGCGTCAGCTGGTCAGAAGAGACAGGCGTCGATGATGCCGGTGCCGCGCAGGCGGTCGCGCCAGGCCTGCGGGATGCCGGCCTCGCCGTAGACGATGCCCGCAAGGGCACCCGCCACGGCGCCCGTGGTGTCGGTGTCGTCACCCAGGTTGACGGCGAGAAGCACGCAGTCGGCGTAGTTGTCCGTATTGGCAAGACACCACAGCGCGGCGTCGAAGGTGTCGCGCACGAAGCCGCCTGAGCGCACGGCCTCACGGGACTTCTTGACGTCGACGCCGTATGCGGCCGCGACCTTACGCGGAGCAGCGCCGGCAATGAGCTCGCGGGCGGCGCGGACCATGCGCACGCAGACCTCGGTGGACGTCGGGTGCGCGTGGGTGATGGCAGAGACGGCGACCACCTCATCGTCGGTAGCGTCCGCAAAGGCAAGGGGAATGGTGCGCATGAGAGACCCGTTGCCGTTGTCCCTCTCGCCCGAAAGGCCATGGCCGAGACGCAAAGCCGTGGCCGTGGCGTTGCCGATGTCAAAGAGGTGGTCGCAGGTATAGGCGTCGTGCCCGTACCAATCGCAGAACCTCCGGCGGATGTCTTGCGTGTCAATGCGCCCCAGCTGGCGATAGCTGTCGCAGATGGCAAGCGCCATCGAGGTGTCGTCGCTCCAGGTGCCTGCCGGCTGGTCGTGCGTGCCGTGGCCCACCATGTCGGAGCAGCAGAAGCTGTCGCGCGCCCTGAACTCAAACGGCACGCCCAGCGCGTCGCCCACGGCCTGACCGTACACACAATCCCGAAGCGTTGCCATGCGGCTCTCCCTCAAACGGACGGTGGGCAGAGAATGGAATGGCGGGCAGAGAATGCCCCTGCCCGCCATTGTGCCACTAGCGCGCCTTGCGCTCCCGCAGGGCGTAGGCGAGTGCCACGACAAGACCCGCCACAGCGATGAGGGCCGCCACGCGCACCGCGCCGGCAAAGCCGAGCGCCTGGGCAAGAGCGGCCGCCGAGCCCGCGGCACCGGCCTCGGCGGCGCCGGCAGACAGGATGCCGATGAAGAGCGACGGTCCGAAGGACGCCGCGATCATGTTCCACGTGTTGATGAGGGCCGTGCCGTGCGCGTACTGCTCGGGCGGAAGGGCGGCCAGGCCCGCCGTCTGGGACGGGCTCAGCACCAGGCCCACGCCCGCGTAGACCACCACGGTCAGCGCCACCACGACGCCCAGCTCAAGGCTGCCGGCAGTAAGCGAGATGGCCAGCTGACCTGCGGCGATAAGGGCAAAGCCCACCGGCAGCAGCGGCCAGGAGCCGCGCTTGTCCATGATGCGGCCGCCCACGACGGACGTCACGGCGTTGCCCGCGATGGCGGGCAGGATGAGCAGGCCGGCGGTGAGCGCGCTCATGCCAAAGGCCCCCTCAAAGTACAGCGGGAGCAGCACGCTCATCGAGAACGTGGTCATCATGGCAACGATCACCAGCACGCAGGCAGGCCAGAAGCTGCCGTTCGCCATCGGCCGGACGTTGAGCACGGGGTTTTCGATGGCAAGCTGGCGCCTGGCAAAGATAGCGATAAGAATGACGGCCGCCACCAGCGCGACCACGCCGACCATGACGTTTGCGGAGAACTCGCCAACCGAGAAGACGAAGGCCGTGATGCCCGCGGCGAGAAGCACGACGGAGAGTGAGTCGAGCGCGGCGTCGGAGCGCTGGCCGATGTTGCGCACGAACAGGGCGCCGGCAGCCGCGACGACGATGCCTCCGATCAGCGGCACGACGAAGATCGCGCGCCAGCCGAAGAGGGTGCACATGAGGCCGGAGACGACGGGGCCGAACGCCGGGCCCAGCGTGATGCAGGCGCCACCCAGGCTCAGAAACAGGCCGAGCTTCTCGCGTGGGGCGCAGGTCAGAACCACGTTCATCATCAGCGGGAACAGGATGCCCGAGCCCGCCGCCTGAAGGATTCGGCTGGGCAGAAGGATCGCAAACGAGGGTGCCACGAGGCAGAGCGCCTCGCCGGCGATGAGGCACGCGCAGGCAGCGAACAGCAGCTTGCGGGTGCTGAAGCGGCCGGAGAGCCACGCCATGGTAGCCGTGAAGATGGAAGTCACGATCATGTAGCCGGAAACCAGCCACTGCGCCGTGGTCGCGCTCACGGCAAACGCGCCCATGATGTCGTTCAGCGCGACGTTGATGATGTTCTCGTTGAACGCGGCGACAAACGCCGCCGCGTACATGACGACGAGAAACGCCGTGCTGCTTGATTGCTTGGTGTTGGGTGTGGAGCCCATGCTCTCCCTTTCTGACGAGACGAATACGCACGCCCCGACCAGAAATGCCCAGGGCGCAGGCGAGCCCTAGACTTACACCGGCGCTGGGTTCTCCACCTGCACCGGAAACATGGTCTGCGCAGGTATCTTAACCCAGAGACAACTGTCCCTCACAAAATGAGCGGACAAGTGGCACGACGCCCCCCGCGCCCACCGGAAGCAGACAATTATCCCGCAGTAAGGAAGCTCATAACCAAGGCGACCATAACCTCCTTCTCGGCAGGGTTGGACTCCGCGATCATGATGGTCACGGCAACAAGCACGTTGTCGGGCACGCGCTTGGCTCCCTCCACCCATAAGGCGCTGTTCGCATCGAGGAAGTACGGGAACAATGACGCGGCGATGCGCTTATTACCGTCGAGAAACGAGTGGTTCTTGGTAACAAAGTAGAGCAGGTTTGCGGCCTTTTCCTCCAGGCTCGGGTACAGCTCTCGCCCACCAAATCCCTGATAAATAGCCGAAATGCTGGACTTGAAGGACCCATCCTTCTCGACGCCGAACAGGTCGCTTTCGCCCGCGAAGCGCATGGAGTCGATGAGCTTGCGGCACTCGTCATACTCAAGCACATAGGTGGCCCGGGCGACGCCTCGCGGTTTTTTGACTCGCTGATGGTCGTAATTGTCGAGAAGGTCGAGCGCGCCCGTATAAGCCTTGACCACAGACAGGATGTCCGAGGCGCCGAGCGACTCCGGCACACGGTCCATGACGCTCACGATTTGCCCGAGCTGCTCGAGCCTGCGGCGATTCTCCGCATGCCCCTTCAACAGGTACTCACGCAGGACGCTCGTGGCCCAACGACGAAACTCGACGCCTCGCTGGGACTTCACGCGATAACCCACGGAGATGATGACATCGAGGCTGTAACGATTGAACGTACGAGAGACCTCCCTGTCGCCCTCGACTTGGACTTGTGCAAATTTTGCACAAGTTGGCTCTCGCTCGAGCTCGCCCTCCTTATACACATTAGAGATGTGGCGGCTAATCACCGTCCTATCGCGATCAAAGAGCAGAGCCATTTGCTCCTTGGTCAGCCAAACCGTCTCTTCATCAACGCTCACAGGCAACGAGATCTGAGCGTCAGAGGACTCGAACAAAACAATCTCATTGGCATTTTTCGGCATAACGAAACACCCCGTCCATTCACGGCAGAAACTACTCGGCTGAATTGGATGCCAGCTTTGATTCTGCTGGCGCACAGGGGCGCGTGCCTGCGCGGGGCTCACCAGTGCAACGGCCTAGCCCTAACCGGCGAGCAAGCGCAGCGACGCGGCCCCCTCAGCAAGGCGAGGACCCCCGACCCGAGTGAGACAG
>NZ_CAVKWG010000045.1:31831-117858 GCF_963660155.1 Paratractidigestivibacter sp.
AGCCCCCGTTCTTGTGCTGTACGGGAGCCTGGAGCGGGTGAATATAACGAAGCCCGCCCCCGCCGCGTTCCTTCTTGGGCGATTTCGCGTCAGCGAGCGAGCCGTGCGAAGCACGGCGAGCGCTGAGCCCAAGAAGGAACGCGGCGGGGGCGGGCCGCACATTATGACCCCCGATCACCCCGTGTTCTGCAGGCCGGCCGCCACGCCGGAAACCGTGCACAGAATCAGGTAGATGAACCGCTCCTTCTCCTCCGGCGTAAGCGTCTCGCCCTTGGTGCGAAGCGTGCGCAGCACGAGCGCCTGCGTGACGGAGAGGACGTTGACGAAGGGCAGGCGCATGCGGATAACGGGCCCGAGGATGCGGCGGTGCTGCAGCGGCCACTCGTCGCCCACGATGGCGAGCACCCACTTGCGGGTGAGCTCCATCTCGCCGATGACCTTCTCGTTCAGGTCCTCGCGCTCGCCCAGGCGCAGGTAGAGTTTGCCGATGCGCTCATCGGTCTTGGAGAGCGACATCTCGATGTTGTCGATGAAGGTGGTGAAGAGCGGCCAGTCCTTGTAGGCGGCCTGCAGCTTCTTGAGGTCGCCGCACTTCTCGCAGGCTGTGCCCAGGCCGTACCACGCAGCCAGGTTGATGCGCGCCTGGCTCCACGAGAAGATCCAGGGAATGGTGCGCAGGTCGTCGAGGCTCTTGGCGCCCAGGCCGCGCTTTGCCGGGCGGCTGCCGATGGGCATGAGGCCGACCTCGGTGAGCGGCGTCACGGTGCTGAACCACTGTGCGAAGTCCTCGGTGTTCAGCAGGTCGAGGTAACGCTCGTGCGAGGCGTCGTCGAGGACCTTCGCGAGGTCCGCGTACTTCTCGGTGGAATCGGTGTTGGTCCACTCCACGGAAGGGGCGGACTGCAGCAGCGTGGCGCCCGCGACGGACTCGACGTGGCGGCGGGCCAGAATCGGGTCGCCGTAGCGCGCGAAGATGACCTCGCCCTGCTCGGTGAGCTTGAAGCGGCAGTTGACGGAGCCCTTGGGCTGGGCGAGGACCGCGCGGTTGGCGGGGCCGCCGCCGCGGCCGACGGCGCCGCCGCGGCCGTGCATGAGGATCAGGTCGATGCCGTTGGCGTCGGCCCACTTGGCGATGTCCTCCTGCGTCTTGTGCAGGGTGAGCGTGGCCGAGGTGGGGCCCGCGTCCTTGGAGGAGTCGGAGTAGCCGAGCATGACCTCGAGTCGGCCGTCGGTCTGCGAGAGGCGACGACGGACCTCGGGGAGCTTGATCATCTCGTCGAGGATGCCCACGGCGCCCTGAAGGTCCTCGAGCTGCTCGAAGAGCGGGATGACGTCGAGCACGGGCACGTCGTCCTCGTGCGCGAAGGCGAGGCGGGCGAGCTCGTAGACGTCGGCCACGTTCTGCGCTGACTTGGTAAAGGAGATGATGTAGCGGCGAGCAGCGTCGACGCCGTTCTTGCGCTGGATCTGGCCGATGGCGCGGAAGGTGTCGAGCACCTCGTGGGTCATCGGGTCGAGCTCTCCCCTCTCGCCCCAGCGACCGTGCTTCTTGATGTCCTCGAGGGCGCGGGCGTGGACGACGGAGTGCTGACGAAACTCCATCTCGACCATGTGGAAGCCGAAAGACTGGGCCTGCCAAATGAGCCTCTGGACGGGTCCGTAAGCGGTGCGGGCGGCGCCGGCCGAGGCCAGCGACTCCTGAACAACGCGCAGGTCGGCGATGTACTCGTCGCAGTCGGCGTACATAACGTCGGAGGTGCGCTCGATGGTGGCGCGCAGGCGCTCGGCGATGACGAGCATGCAGGCGCGGTGGAGCTCCGAGGCCGAGATGCCGATGGCGCGTGTGGTGATCTTCTCGCTCATCTCGCACTGGTGGCTCCAGAGGTTGACGAGCTTCTTGGAGGGCTCGGTGGAGATGCCGTCCATGGTGAGGTTGCGGCCGATGGCGTGGGTGGCGTCGGCCAAGGTCTCCAGCATGTGGACGCGGTACTTCTCGGCCACCTGGCGGCTCACCTTGGCGGTCACGTTCGGGTTGCCGTCGCGGTCCGAGCCGATCCAGCTGCCGGGGTGGAAGAACGCGGGGCAGACGGGCGGCACGGTGCCGGCCTTCTCACCAAGCTGCCAGTCGTCGAAGCGGCGGTAGACCTCCGGCACCATCTCGAACAGGGTGCTGTCGAAGATGTCGATGATGGTGTCGGCCTCCTCGACGGGGGTCGGCTTCTTGTGGGCGATGGGGCTCGTGCGGAAGAGGGCGTCGATCTCCTGGAGCAGGCGCCGCTCGTTCTCGAGCGCGGCGACGCCGCCCAGGCCCTCGTGGGCGTCGAGCAGCTCGGCGATGCGGCGAATCTTGCCCTCGACGGCCTTGCGGCGCGCCTCGGTGGGGTGAGCAGTAAAGACCGGGTGGAACTCGAGGCGGTTGAGCAGGGCGTTCGCCTTGCCGCGGCCGCACTCGTCGACGAGCTGGCTGTAGGCCACGGTGAGGTCGTTGATCGGGTCGGCGGCGGCGTCGACGCTAACCTCGCTCTCGCGCTTGCGCAGCGACTTCACGCGGTAGTTCTCCTCGCAGATGTTGGCGAGGTGGAAAAACGTGACGAACGCGCGCATGAGCAGCGTGGCGCTCTTCTCGTCGAGCTCGGTGATGATGTCGCCCATGTCCTCGAAGGCCTGGTGCTCGGCCTCGGACTCGTCCATGTCGTCGTTCATCGAGATGGCGTCATAGAGCAGGACGTCGAAGATGGCGCGCAGGTCCTGGTCGGACTCCTCGACGACCTTGCGGACGAGGCGCAGAAACAGCGCCATGTTGTTGCGGATCTGCTCGGGGACGTCGACGCCCTGCAGGGCCTCGAGCGCGGCGGTCTCCTCAACGCTGAGCTTCTTGGTCAACGCGTCTCCCTCCGTGGGGCCGCGAGCGCATCGCGGCGTGGTTTGACGATATCTACTTTAAGGAATCATCCGTCCGCCGACAAAATTCTACCGTTCGCGAAACAATGAGTTCACCAATTGCGCTGGACTGATTCCAAGACGGCGCCCGCGCGGGGACTACAATCTTGTCTTGTAAAGCAAATCACAGGGAGGCGACCGGCACATGGCGGACAACCCTACGGGCAACCCTATAAAGAAGCTCGCGCTCAAGGTCGAGGGCAAGCGCGCGAAGGCGATCGCGGCGCCCGCTGGCGGCGAGGCGGCGGGCGGCGGCAAGACGGCCGGCGCGGACAAGGAGCATAAGCCGAGGTTCCTTCGCCGCGTCGTCGAGCAATGGTGGAACCGCCTCATCGGCGCCGTCTTCGGGCACCAGGAGTCCGCGCTCTCCGAGCAGTACCTTGCCCACCAGACCACGCGCGACTATGCGCTGAACACCGCGGGACAGGCCGCATGGGGCGCGCTCTTCCCGCTGCTCACCATGGTGTGCACCTGGGTCGTGGGCGCCGAGCAGGCGGGCCTATTCTCAATGGCCTTCACCATCGGCACGCTGCTGCTGTTCCTCGCGAACTTCGGCACCCGCACCTACCAGGTCTCCGACATCGACGAGATGCAGTCCTTCGCCGACTATCAGGTCCACCGCGTCATCACCTGCGCGGCCATGATCTTCGTCGGGTGGGCCTATTGCCGCGCGCGCGGCTACGCGGAGCCCATGATGAGCATCTGCATGGGCGTCCTCGCCTTCCGCGCCGTCGACGGCATGGCCGACGTCTACGAGGGGCGCCTGCAGCAGAAGGACAAGCTCTACCTCGCCGGCCTCTCGCAGGCGGTGCGCTGCGGCGCGGGCTTCGTCCTCTTCGCGCTCGTGCTCCTCATCACGCGCAACCTCGTATGGGCGAGCTGGGCCATGGCCATCGCCGCTGCAGCGTCGCTCGTCTTCATCTCCGCGCCGCTCGCCATACTCGAGACCGACCGCGGCGAGCGCCCGAAGCTGCGGCGCATCGGCGAGCTCTTCTGCGCATGCTGGCCGCTCTTCGCCGCGCTCTTCCTCTACAACGTGATCGACTCCATGCCCAAGTTCGCCATGGAAGGCGCGCTCTCCTACGACAACCAGCTCTACTACAACGCCATGTACTTCCCGGCGCACACCATCCTCATGATTAGCGCGTTTATCTATAAGCCGCAGCTCGTGCGCCTCGCGCGCATCTGGGACGACCCCGAGAAGCGCCGCCGTTTCGACCTGCTCGTGCTTGCCATGATCGGCGTCATCGCGCTCACCGGGGGCGCCATGGCCCTCTTTATGGGGACGCTCGGCATCCCGCTGCTCAACCTCATGTACGGCCTCGACTTCGAGCAGTTCCGCAGCCTCGTCTTCGTGATGGTGGCCACGGGCGGCCTGTGCGCCTGCATCGATTTCCTCTACCAGATCGTGACGGTGCTGCGCGCGCAGCGCGAGGTCACGCTGTACTACGGCGTCGCGTTCGCGTTCAGCATCCCGGTGAGCATGCTGCTCGTCAACTTCGCCGGCCTCTCGGGTGCCGTCGTGGGCTCGCTCGTGGTCATGGCGATCCTCTTGCTGCTGCTCGTGATGGAGTACCTCAACATCCGTCGCCGCATGGCCAAGGAGGGGTAGGGCAGCAGGCGCGGCAACAGTGCCTGCGATTTGGGGACAGTCCCCTTTTTGCACACAAGCCGACGTTTCAAGCAATTCGCCCAACGATTCGGCGGCGAGCTCGCAGCATCCATGCGTGTGCAGAAAGGGGACTGTCCCCAAACCGCTGCAGAAAGGGGACTGTCCCCAAATCGCAGGCCTGTAACCGAGCAGGTCTATGAGGCGATAACGGCGCCCAAGCGTGTGCCGGCCCACACGGCGAGCAGACACACGGCCACGTTGGCCACGATGTTCGCGGCTGCCCCGGCGACGTTTCCGGACTCGATGAGCGAAAACGTCTCGTTCGAAAACGTGGAGAAGGTGGACAGGCCGCCGCAGAGCCCGACGGTGAGAAGCGCCTTGACCTCGGGCTGCAGGGGCGACGCCGCGTTTGCGCCGCTCACCAGGCCGATAATGAGCCCGGCGAGCACATTAGCCGCGAAGGTCCCGGCCGGGAGCCCGGGCAGAGCCACGCGAAACGCATTGCCGATGCCCCAGCGCCCAAGGCTGCCGAGGGCGCCCCCGAGGGCGACCGCCAAAGCTTCCATCATCTCTTGCCCCCAATAAAGCCGCAGTTCCCGCGATGCCCCAGCATGAGGTACTCGACGTTGCCCTTCGCCCCGTGGATCGGGCTCTCGCAGACGCCGGCCACGTTAAGGCCGCCAGCTACGAACGCCTCGCGCACGCGCTCGACGGCTGCGTTGCGCACCGCCTGGTCGCGCACGACGCCGCCCTCCCCCACGTCCTCTCGCGCGGCCTCAAACTGGGGCTTTACCAGCGTAAGGAACGCGCCGTCGACACGAAGAAGCTCGAGAACCGCCGGCAACACCGTGGTGACCGACGTAAAGGACACGTCGCAGACAGCCAGCTCGAAGGCGCCCGTGCCTACGATGCCCGGCACATCCACGATGTTTGTGCGCTCAAGCAACCGCACCCGCGCGTCCTGCCGCAGGCCCCAGTCGAACTGCGCGTAGCCCACATCGACCGAGGTCACGGCCGCGGCGCCCCGGCGCAGCAAACAATCGGTGAAGCCGCCCGTGGAGCAGCCGACGTCCACGCAGCGAAGCCCCGCGGGGTCCACGCCGAAGTGGTCGAGACCGCGCTCGAGCTTGAGGCCGCCGCGGCTCACAAAGGCGCGCTGGCCCTTGACGTGGAGCGGCAGGCCCGCGGCCACGCGCTCCCCTGCCGACGTCAGGCGGTGGTCAGAAGTCGAGACCTCGCCCGCCATGATGGCGCGCAAGGCCTCGTCCTTGTTCGCGAAGAATCCCTGCTCGACGAGCTCCTCGTCGAGGCGGCGCCTCTTCGTCACTATGCGTTTTCCTGCTCGGCGAAGGACGGATCGACGGCGTCCTGGGCGGCCACGTCGCCCTCCCCCTCGGCGCCCTTCTTGGCGGCCTCGTCCTCGAGCTGCGCGGCCTCCTCGGACGTGAAGTCCATGGTATCGACCATGTCGACGGCCTTGGAGCCGAGCGCGATGGCCTCGTCGAAGAGGTCGAGTGAGCGCTCGAGCGAGACGTCCTTGTCGCGAACCGCCGAGACGATGGCGTCGAGCCGCTCGGTGATCTGCGGGAACGTCTGGTACTGCGACGTGTCGACGCGGGCCATTACCAGTCTTCCTCGTCGTCGTAATCGACGGTGCCGGGGCCCTCGACGTACCAGATGCCGCCGGTGAGGTCGTCCAGCATGTCGGAGCCGAACACGTAGGGCTCGGCCTCCTCCTCGGGCTCCTCCCAGACGTCGTTCTTGCCGCCCTCGAGGGCGTACTGGACGTCGGCCGAGGTCTCGCCGCGCTCGGCCAGGGCATCATGCGCCTTGGCCACGACGTCGATGCCGGCCTCCATGTCGTCGGCCACGCGGCCAAGAAGACCGTTGACGAAGCGCGCGGTCTCGTCGGTGCCGTAGGCCTTGGAGAGCTCGACGACCTCGTTGATGGCGACGGGGATGTCGACCTCGGGCACGTAGATCATCTCGTAGAGCGAGAGGCGCAGGAGATTGCGGTCCACCGCCGGCATGCGGTTGATGGACCACGACTCGGACCTCGTGGCGATAATGGCGTCCAGGTCGTGGCGCACGCCGTCGCAGCCAAGGGCGAGCTCGCGGCCGAACTCGCGCAAGGGGCCGTTGTCGAGGGCGTACTCGCCGTCGAGGACCTCAGCCACGGTACGGCCGGCGGCCTCGGCTTGGAACATGAGCTGCAGCGCTTGGCTGCGGGCGCGGGTACGCCCACCGAATCGATACGCCACGCTACTCCTTCGGGAAGACGAGGCTGTCGATGCAGATGTCCACGGCAGACGCCTCGACACCGATCTGCTCGCGGACGGCCTCGGCCACAGCGGCGCGTACGTCGGCGGCGAGCTTGGTGAAGGGATAGCCGTAGAAGACGGCGAGGTGCACGGTGACGTGCAGCGCGTCGTTCTCCACAAAGGACTCGACGGCGACCTCGGGCGAGACCGTGCGGCTGGTGAAGACCGAGATCAAGCTCGACGCGATGTCGTTGCCGCCCACGGACGCGACGCCCTCGACGCGCTTGGCGGCGATGGTCACGATGGTGGAGACAACGCTCTTTGAGATGCCGATACCAGAGACGGAAAGCTCGCTCTCTGCCATGGATACCCCCTCGTTAGATTGGCCGCCCCGTGTGCGCGGGGCGGCTTCGGCTCGTTATAAAGAAGAACTAGACGCGGGAGACGAACTTGCCCTCGCGGGTGTCGACCTTGATCATCTCGCCCTGGTTGAGGTACAGCGGGACCTGCACGACGGCGCCGGTCTCGATGGTGGCGGGCTTGGAGCCGCCCTGGACGGTGTCGCCCTTGAAGCCAGGGTCGGTCTCGGTGATCTCGACCTCGATGAACATCGGGGGCTGGACGGTGAGGAGGTCCTCATCGGCGTACATGAGCAGGCAGGTGTCGTTCTCCTTGAGCCACTTGGCGTTGTCGCCGATGAAGTCCACGGGCACGGGGATCTGGTCGTAGGTCTCCATGTCCATGAAGTAGTAGTGGTCGCCGTCGTTGTAGAGATACTGCATCTCCTTGGTGGTGAGCATGACGGAGTCGAACTTGGTGCCGGCGTTGCAGGTCTGGTCGCCGATGACGCGGCCGGAGCGGAGATCCTTGATCTTGTAACGGACGAAGGCGCCGCCCTTACCGGGCTTGACGTGCTGGAACTCGACGAGGGTGTAGATCTTATCCTTGATCTTGAGGCCCATGCCGTTCTTGAACTCGGCGGTGCTGATCTGCTGCATCGAATGACTCTCTTTCGTCTTGGCCGCTACCGGCCCCTTGCATACAACCTCGAAAGTATAACACCTGCGCGGACTAGCGGCCCAAATGCAACAAACCCCGCACACCTGCGCCGAGGACCTTGGCCAAGCTCGGGCTTTTCTGCAAGCGATCGTCGCTCACGTGCGCGCGCATCGCGCGCAGGGCGGCCTTGTTGTCGCGGGTGCTGAAGGAGAAATGCGAGCCCTCGGTGGTAAAGACGGCGAAGCGCGAGATCTTCTTGCCGGGCAGGACCTCGGCCGCTACGTAGTCAACCTTATCCCAGGGAATCTGAATATAGTCCTCGACGTTGCGCTCGTTGTAGTACTCGAACGCCTTGTCGCCGAGCATGATGTCTCCGCGGGAAGTGAGGCCGTTGAGCGAGCTGGCCTTGGCCGAGTACTCGACTTTGGTGTTCTGGGACTGAGCCATAGGTGCGCTCCTATTCGCGGGTGTTTCCTGCTTACAAAGAACGGGCCGCACCCGCGTCGGGGTACGGCCCGCTAGCGCGTAACGTGGGTTACGCGAGCATCTTACATGAAACCGACGACGCGGCCGATGATGCCCACGGCGAAGAGCGCGAGGATGATGGCGATCGGGCTCACGTTCTTCTTGAGGAGCTTGCAGCACAGCAGGGTGAGGAGCACGGCGGCAAAGCCCGGGATGAGCGAGTCGAGGTTGCTCTGGAGCGTGGTGACCTTGTTCACATCGAGCGCGGTGGCGCCGATGGAGCTATACATGGTCAGCGCCTCCTTGATGCCCTGGGCGCCCGCGGACAGCGAGTTCCAGTCGATGTAGGCGCCCTCGGACTGCGCGACGGTGGAGACAACCGGGGTGAAGGAGATGGACACCCAGCGCTCGACCAGCGAGCCGATGATGAACATGCCGAGGATGGAAGCACCCTCGGTGACCTTGCCCATCAGGCCGCCGGAAAGGTCCTTGGCGATGGAGGAGCCCACCTTGTAGCCGAATTCCTGGGTGTACCAGAGGAAGGCGACGCGGATGACGTTCCACAGCACGAAGAAGAGGATCGGGCCGAGGATGTTGCCGGAAAGGGCGAGGCTGGCGCCCAGGGCACCCAGGATCGGGCGCAGGGTGTACCAGAAGACCGGGTCGCCGACACCGGCGAGCGGGCCCATCATGCCGACCTTGACGCCCTGGATGGCGACGTCGTCGACGGCAGCACCGTTGGCGCGCTCCTCCTCAAGGGCGAGGGTAACGCCGATGACAGGGGCGGAAACGTACGGGTGGGTGTTGTAGAACTCGAGGTGGCGCTTCAGGGCCGCCTTCTGGTCCTCGGGATCGCTGTAGAGCTTCTTGATCGCGGGGATCATCGAGTAGCACCAGCCGCCGTTCTGCATGCGCTCGTAGTTCCAAGAGCCCTGGAGGAACTGGTGGCGGAAGCAAACCGCCTGACGGTCGGACTTGGAAAGCGTGATCTTGTTGTCTGCCATTCGAATCACTCCCTTCCTACTCGTAATCGTTCAGGATGTCGCCGAGCGGGTCGCCCGAGCCGCCGCCCGAGCCGCCGCCCTGCTTGGCCATGTCCTTAAGGCCGAGGTAGATAAGGGCGAGCGAGATGCCGATGGCGCCGAGGGCAATCAGCGTGAGGTCGGAGATGGCGGCGAGGACGAAGCCGAGGATGAAGAACGGCCAGACCTCCTTGGTGGCCATCATGTTGATGACCATGGCGTAGCCGACCGCGGCGACCATGCCGCCGCCGACGGCCATACCGCCGGAAAGCCATTCGGGCATAGCGTTGAGCGCGGCCGTCACGGCGTCGGACGGGATGAAGCAGAGCAGCGTCGCGGGGACGGCGATACGGATGCCCTGCATGAAGATGGCGATGTACTGCCAGCGCTCGATGGCGCCGAAGTCGCCCTTCTCGGCGGCGCCGTCCATGATGTGGGCGATGCCGGTGGCGAGCGTGCGGCAGATCATCGTGAGGAAGAGGCCGGCGACGGACAGCGGCACGGCCACCGCAATGGCGGTGTTGATCGAGGTGGTGGAGTCGGTGCCGCCGTTGAGGCCGAGGACCATCAGAATGGCCGAGGCCACGGAGGCGAGCGCCGCGTCAGGGGCGACGGCCGCGCCGATGTTGGCCCAGCCGAGCGCCATGAGCTGCAGCGAGCCGCCCAGCATGATGCCCTCGGTGAGGTGACCGGAAACAAGGCCGATCAGGGTGCAGGCCACCAGGGGCTGGTGGAACTCGAACTCGTCGAGGATGCCCTCCATGCCAGCAAAGAAGGCGACGACGATGATGAGCAGAATCGTGATTGGGTTCATGACCCATCCTCCTTACGTGTGTTACTTGGCCTCGGCGAGCGCGGCCTTGGCGGCGTTAACGAGCTCGTCGTAGCTCTGGGCCTTGTCGGCCGGGACCTTCTGTGCGGTGATGGTGAGGCCCGCGTCATGAAGGGCCTCGACGCACTCGAGGTCGGCCTCGTCCATGGCGATGGCGTTGGTCACGACGACCTTGCCCACGGAGTGAGCCATGGAGCCGATGTTGACCTGCTTGATGTCCGCGCCGCCCTGAATGGCCTGGAGCAGGTCCTGGGGCTTCTCGAACAGCAGCATTGCCTTGGTGGCGCCGAAGCGCGGGTCCTTAAAGACCTCGATCATCTTGGAGATGGGGACGACGTTGGCCGGAACTCCCGGAGGTGCCGCCTGCTCGATCATGGTCTTGCGAAGCTGATCGTGCGCGACGCCGTCGGAGACGACGATGATGCGGTCGGGTGCGACCGACTTGGTGATGGCCGTGGCGACCTGGCCGTGGAGAAGGCGCGTGTCGATGCGGACGTGCGCGATCTTGATGTGGCCGTCGCCGAGGACGGTGCCCTCGGGGATGGCGCCCTGCGGGGCAGGGGCCGCGGCGGCCGCGGGCGCGGCCTCGGCGGGGACCAGGGAATCCGGCTTGATGCAGACGCCTGCCTTGGCCTCCGGGTAAATGGCCTTGGCGACCTCGGCGGCCGTGTCGACCCCCATACGCTCGCCGTAGGCGGAGATGACCATCGGCAGGTTCATACCGCCGACGGCGACCCAGTTCTCGTGCCCCGGCTCGTCGAGCAGAAGCGAGATCTGGTTCCAAGGCGTGCCGCCCTGGAGATCGACCAGGAAGAGGACCTGGTCCTTCTCCTCGAAGCTCTCAACGGTCTCGAGGATCTTTGCCCTGAGGTCATCAGGCCCCATCTCGGGCATGAGCGTCACGGCTTCGACGTCCTGCTGAGGGCCGAAAATCATCTGGCCGGACATCTTGATGCCCTCGGAAAAAGTTCCGTGACTGGCTAGAACAATGCTAACCACCGCTTACCTCCCTTTCCTTTCTCTAACACTTCCTTACACCCCTTGAGCTGCATAAATACGGGAGCTATCATAATTTCTGCGCTTCCTCTACACAACTTCTTCATGGACTATAAGACATCAGCCTTACAGATGCAAGAGTTCGGAAGATTTTGGGAAAAACCGGCAACGCTGATTAAATAATTGCGCGATTTCGCGCGAATGGCAGCGCCGCACAAAGGTACCCGCCCGCGTTTCTCGCAGGCTGGTGCCTATTTTCTAGCGACGAGCATCACATGCGGGCGCCCACGGGCCAGGGCTACGTGACAAGGGGCCTCGCGGCTTTATGGACCCCTTAGCAGTCGATGCAGACGAGGTCGTGGGTCGACTCGGTGAAGGGCACGTAGCCCTCGGCGGTCATGATGCCGAAGTCCTCGAGGCGCACACCGAAATTGCCGGGCAGGTAGATGCCGGGCTCGATGGTGACGACGGATCCTTCGGGCACCTCGCGCTCCCAGCGGCGGCCGAAGTTCGGGTTCTCGTGGATCTCGATGCCCACGCCGTGGCCGAGGCCGTGCTTGAAGTAGTCGCCGTACCCGGCGTCGGCGATGACCTTGCAGGCCAGGTTGTGGATGTCGGCGCCGATGCAGCCGGGCTTGGCGGCGGCGGCGCAGGCCTCGTGGGCCTGGCGCACGATGTCGTACACGCGGCGCTGCTCCTCGGAGGGCTCGCCCATGCAGACGGTGCGGGTCATGTCGGAGTGGTAGTCGTGGTAGCCCGCGCCGTAGTCCATGACGATCATGTCGCCCTTCTTGACGACGTACTCGCCGGGCTGGGCATGCGGATTCGCGCCGTTGGGGCCGGCGGCGATGATGGTACCGAAGCTGAGGGCGTCGGCGCCGTGAGAAAGCATGTAGTTCTCGAGCTCGACGCGGATCTGCTGCTCGGTCATGCCGACCTTGATGAATCCGCAGATGTGCTCGAAGGCCGCGTCGGTGATCTTCTGCGCGTGGCGCATGAGCTTGACCTCCTCGGCGTCCTTGACCATGCGCAGGTCGCAGATGTCGCCGTGCAGGCGCGGGGTCATGCAGGCTATCGAGGCGTGGGCGCACTCCTCCCCGAACGCATCGAAGAAGGCGAGGTCGCAGGTGTCCTCGACGGCAACGACACGCGAGCGGGTCTCGAGCGCGCGGGCGGCGGCCCAGGCGGCAGGCTGCACGACCTGTTCGTCGATGGCCCAGGCGGTGTCGGAGCCCAGGCGCTCGAGGAACGTGTTCGCGTAGCGGGAGTCGGTGTGGAGCCACTGGCCGTCGGCGGTGATAAAGGCCGTGTGCGCGACCTCGTCGTCGAAGACGCGCTCAGCGCCGGTGAGCCAACGCAGGTCGGGGTTGTTGCGCAAGATCACGGCATCGTAGCCGCGCTCCTCCATGAGCTCACGGAGACGGGTCACGCGGCCGGCGCAGGCTGCTGCATCTGCCATAGTACGTACTTCCTTTCTTCTGTGCCCGCAAGAACGGCGCCGGCGAGCCCCCTGCACGGCGCCGCCGCTCGGGCTCTTTTAGGCTATCGGGCGGCGCACCAGGCACCGATGTGCTCGCAGAGCATATCGGTGTCCACGGCGGCAAGGCGCACGCGGCCCAGGGCGCGCGGCAGGTTGAGGACGAAGCGGTTGGAGCGCGAGAACCGCTCGGACTTGATGGCCTCGACGAGAGCGTCGGCGCCCACGGGGCAAGAGACGGTGCCCAGGCCCAGGCGCTCGAGCAGGTCGTCCTGGGTGAACATGTCGTCGATGGGGAGTTCCTCGCGGGCAACTGAGAGGCGCGCCGAGATGCGCAGCGCATCGGCCATGAGCGTGGACTCCGGCACGTCGGCGGGCACGACGCTGCGAAGCGCGCGGCGGATCGTCTGGCCGTACTCGACGGACTGGCGGATGGCGACGGAGGTCGAGGACGCGACCTTGCCCATGCTGCGGACACAATCGGTCACGGCGTCAACAAGGGTCGCGGGGTCGTCCGCGGCAATAAGGTCGGCGGCGTCCCACAGGGTACCGAAGGACTTCTCACAGTCGACCATGGCCGCGGCGACCATGTGGGCGCGGCCGAGCAGGCGGTTCTCGGCAGAGCTCGCGGGGAGAAGCAGGTTGAGGTCGCACACCTCGAAGCGGGCCGAGCCGTCATAGGCGACCATGCGAGGGGCACCCGGCACGTCGAGCGGACGCGGGCATACCCCGCAGGTGAGGGCCGAGGCGAGGTCGCAAGGGACGGCGGCGAACATGACCTGGCCGCACCAATGAGCGCAGGCCGCGGCGCAAAGCGAGAGCGCGCAGCCGTCGCCCACGCCGACCACGAAGTCGTCCGCGGTGATGCCCGCCTGCGCGAAGGCGGCGTAGAGGTCGGTCAGCGCCGAGAAGGAGCGGGCGGCATCGGCCTCGGGAAGGTCGATCTTCTTGACGAGGAAGCCCTTGTCGGTGAGGCTGCGGCGCAGCGTCTCGACGGCGTCAGCGGAGGCCGAGGGGGTCGAGGCGAGAACCGCCTCGCGCGGGCGGCCTATGGCCGAGGCGAAGTCGGAGGCGATGTTCTGCAAAAGGCCAGCGCCCACGCGCAGGTCGAGCGACGTGCCGCGCAGGGTGACCCACTGGCGACGGCGCGGCAGCTCGGGGCCGGGTTCTGGATCCATCCGCGCGGCCTCGGTCTCGGCGCCCGGCTCAGGAGCGGCCGCGCCTTTCTCTTCGGTCAGCTCTTCACTCATAGCAGGCCTTTCTCCCAGAGCAGCTGGCCGCTCTCGAGCGCCACCTGCTCAAAGGACTTGTTTCGGATGTCGATGCGGATGTCGGCGCTCGCCTCGTAGAGCGGGCGGCGGTGGCAATAAAGCTCCTCGGCCTGCCGCGCGTCGCCGAGATCGGGGCGCCTCACGGTGTTCTTTATCTGGCGCATAGAGTCCGCGAGATCGCCGTCGAGGTAGACGACGATGCCCATCTGGTGCATGAGCTCGATGTTGCGCTGGCACTCGACGATGCCGCCGCCGCAGCTCACGAGCAGGGACTTCTTTGCGAAGAGCGTCGAGAGGCCGCGCGTCTCGGCTGCGCGGAAAGCGTCCTCGCCGTCCTCCGCAAAGACGCGGGCGATTGGCTTTCCGAGCAGGCGCTCGGCGATGCGATCGGTGTCCACGTTCGGGCGATGGAATAAAGAGCCGAGGTTACGGGCGAGCGTCGACTTGCCCGCGCCGAGAAATCCGACGAAGAAGATGTGGTCACACCCCTCGTGAACGACGTACCTCGAATCGTTTGGAACCACGAAAACCCCCAGAAGAATCAGTTAATCGTCCTGATTCTACACGTTGGGCGACGCGCGCGGGATTGTGCGGAGCCAACTGTTGGCGGGGGTGTAACGCCACGCGCGAGCGCGGCCCCTATTCCCCCTCGAACTTCTTGCCCCGCAGGGCCAGGTGCTCGAAGATGCGGAAGATGTGCGTGTACCAGAGATCGCGGCGGCACTGCGGGCGCACGAGGATGGTGCGGGCGCCGGCGAGGTTGCCCGCGAGCACATCGGTGAAGACTTGGTCGCCCACCATGACGGTGCGCTCAGGAACCTCCCCCATCATGCGCATGGCCCGCTCGAGCGCGAAAGGAGCGGGCTTCATGGCATGGTCGACGGCGTCGCAACGAAGCTCGGCGGCCGACGCCCTCACCTGGTCGGTGTGGAAGTTGTTCGAGACGAGGCAGACCATGATGCCCGCGGCCCGAATGTCGTCGAGCCACGCGAGCACCGCGGCCGGGGCCTTCCTCGTGTCGCGGGGCACGCAAGTGTTGTCGCGGTCTATGAGCATCAGCGAGATGCCCGCGTCCAGAAGCGATGCCGGCTCAATGAGCTCGACCGCGGCGACGTAGCGCGTGGCTGCGGCCGAAAGGCGCCTACTGGGCATCTCGGATGGCCTGCTGGTGCTCTTCGTAGGTCTTGCTGAACTTGTACTGGACGTTGCCGTCGGCGTCGTTCCAGAAGTAGAAGTAGAAGTCGCCCTCTTCGAGCGCGGTCTGGTCAGGCGAGCAGACAGCCTGCAGCGCCGTCAGTCCGGGGCAGCAAATCGGCGTAGGCGGCAGGCCTTGGTGCGTATAGGTGCTGTAGGGGTCGCTCTCGTCATGGACCTCCTCGGCCGTCGGGTCGTGGCCCACGGTGTAGGCGGTCGTCGCGTCGGACTGCAGGTAGCCGTTGTTAGGCTCGTCGAAGTTGCCCAGGCGGTTGTAGAAAACGGCCGCGACCTGCGGGCCGGTGCTCTGCGTGGACTCCTTCTCGACGATAGAGGCGAGGTTGACCATCTCAGCGACGGAAAGGCCACGGCTCTCGGGGTAGCTCAGGTCGAGCGTCGCGAGCTCGGTCGAGAACTGGGTGAGCATGGTGCGGATAATGCCGTCAGCCGTGGCCCCCTCGCTGAAAGAATACGTCTTGGGGAAGAGGAAGCCCTCGAGCGAATCGGTATCGGAGGCGCCCTCGAGGAAGAAGTACTCCGATTTGTAGTTGGAGACGACGGCCTGGGCCGTGAACTCGTCCGCGGAGATGCCGTAGGTCTGCTCGACGAGGGCAGCGATGCGCTTGACGGTGTATCCCTCGGGGATGGTGATGGAGATGCCGCTGGGGTTCGGGCCCGCGGTGAGCTGATCGATGAGGACAGTCAGGTCGTTGCCGATGGTGATCTGGTAATCGCCGCTCTTGAGGGACGAACCGGCGTTGAGGCGGCTCACCTGGGTAAGAAACTCGCTCTTGTTCGCGATGACCTTCGCGTCGTAGAGCACCTGGGCCACGGAAGAGGCGTCGGAGCCCTCTGGGATGGTGACCGAGACGGTCTGGCCCGCCTCAATGGTCTGGGTATCGGACGTTGAGGAGGAGATGGCGGGGACGACCACAAGGATGATGGCGAACAGCACGGTGACGCCGGCCACGATGCCGCCGATGATAGAGCCGAGGCCGCCGTGCTTCTCTGTATGCTCGCTGCGGACGTTGCGGTTACCGGCTCGGCGCGTGGCGCGGGCAGCGGCGCCCGACATGCGGTTGGTGGTGAGGACGCTGCCGTTGCGGGCGGTGACCCTGCTCACGGCCGAGGACATACCGACGGCGCGGGGCTGCGAGACCTGGGGCTGCGCGACCTGGGCCGCAACCGCCTGAGGTTGCGCTGCCTGATCAGCCTGGGGTTGCGCCTCCTGGGCCGCAACCGCCTGAGGTTGCGCTGCCTGATCAGCCTGGGGTTGCGCCTCCTGGGCCGCAACCGCCTGAGGTTGCGCTGCCTGATCAGCCTGGGGTTGCGCCTCCTGGGCCGCAACCGCCTGAGGTTGCGCTGCCTGATCAGCCTGGGGTTGCGCCTCCTGGGCCGCAACCGCCTGAGGTTGCGCTGCCTGATCAGCCTGGGGTTGCGCCTCCTGGGCCGCAACCGCCTGAGGTTGCGCTGCCTGATCAGCCTGGGGTTGCGCCTCCTGGGCCGCAACCGCCTGAGGTTGCGCTGCCTGATCAGCCTGGGGTTGCGCCTCCTGGGCCGCAACCGCCTGAGGTTGCGCTGCCTGATCAGCCTGGGGTTGCGCCTCCTGGGCCGCAACCGCCTGAGGTTGCGCTGTCTGATCAGCCTGGGGCTGTGCGGGCTGCTGGCCAGAATCGGACGAATCGAGGCGACCGGAAGAGGAGGCCTGCGAGGACTCCGAGGCAGACGAGCTGGACGCAGGCGTCGAGAAATGAGCCGAGCGGCTCGGTGGCTGCTGGTAGTTTGAAGTGGTCATGAGCGGGCTTTCTTGTCGGTGGCGTCAACGCGTGAGTCGAGCCAGGATTGCAAAAAGAGCGAGGCGGCAACCATATCTACCTTGCCACGCATAGAGCGTTCGTTCAAACCTTGTTCCCGTAGAATACGCTTTGCCTCGGCAGAGCTCAGGCGCTCATCAACAAACTCAAGGGGAAGTTCACAGGCACGGGCGATACTTTGCGCCTGCGCCATGATGCGCTCGGCCTGCGGCCCGTCCTCACCCGCCATGGTCTTGGGGCGACCACAGATGAGGAAATCCGGCTCCCAGTCCTCGAGCACGTGGCGAAACGTGACGGCGTGCGAGAGGACCTCGGAGGCGGGAAGCACGCAGACAGGCGAGGCCACGCGCCCGGCGGGGTCGCTCACCGCGATCCCGACGCGGACCTCACCGATGTCGAGCGCGAGGGCGCGCACTAGAGGCCAAGCTCCTTCTTGGCGGCCTCCAGGGCGGCGTCGATGCCGGAGACGTCGGAGCCGCCGGCCTGGGCCATGTTGGGACGGCCGCCTCCGCGGCCGCCGACGAGGCCGGCGATGTTCTTGACGATGTCGCCGGCAGCAAAGCCTGAGGCCACGGCCGCGTCGGTGCCGCCCGCGAGAAGGGCGACCTTGCCGTCGGGGGTGGCAGAGGCGATCACGCAGGCCACGGGCTCGCCCTTGGCGGCGTCGCGGATGCCGTCCCAGGCCGAGCGCATGTCCTTGCCGGAAAGGCCATCGAGACGGGCGATGACCACCTTGTAGCCGTCGAGCTGCACGGCCTTCTCGAAGGCGTCGGCAACCTGGTTGGAGCCGGCGCCGGTCGTGGCGGCCTCGAGCCTCTTCTTGGTGTCGCGCAGCTCGGCGGCAAGGCTCGCCACGCGCTCGGCGGCGTCGGCCGGGCGGCACTTGAGCTCGCGGGCAACGCCGGAAAGAAGCTCGAGCTGCTCGTCCAGGTGCTCGATGGCGCCCATTGAGGTCACGGCCTCGATGCGGCGGGCGTTGGAGCCCACGGAGCTCTCGGAGACGATCTTGAACAGGCCGAGGTCGGCGGTGTTGCGGGCGTGGGTGCCGCCGCAGAGCTCGCGGGAGAACGGGGCATCGGAGTCGCCCGTGGAGACCACGCGCACGACGTCGCCGTACTTCTCGCCGAAGAGGGCAATGGCGCCGGAGGCCTTGGCCTCGTCGATGCCCATCACGCGGGTGACAATAGCCTCGGCAGCAAAGATCTCCGCGTTGACGAGGCCCTCGACGCGGGAGAGCTCATCTGCCGTCATGGCCTCGAAGTGGGTGAAGTCGAAGCGCAGGCGCGAGGGGGTCACAAGGGAGCCCGCCTGGGAGACGTGCTCGCCCAGGACCTGCTTGAGGGCAGCGTCCAGAAGGTGTGTGGCGGTGTGGTTGCGGCGAATGAGCTCGCGGCGGCCGTGGTCAACGGTGGCAGACACCACGTCGCCGACGTTGAGCTCGCCCTGCTCGACCTCGCCCACGTGGGCGTAGAGGCCGTTTTTGCCCTTAGTGTCGCTCACGCGGACGCGGGCGCCAGAGGCGCTCACCAGATAGCCGGTGTCGCCGCACTGGCCGCCCATCTCGGCGTAGAACGGGGTCTTGGAGAGGACCACGGAGACCTCGTCGCCGGCCTTGGCAGAGCTAGCCTCGGCCTCACCGCAGACGATGGCCACGATCTCGCAGCCCTCGGCCGCGTCCTCGTCGTAGCCGCAGAACTCGGTGGCGGCCAGCTTGTCGGAAAGGGCGGTCCAGACGTCGTTGAAGGTGCCCCAGGCGTCGCGGTTGGCGGCGGCGCGGGCGCGCTCCTTCTGCTCGGTCATGCAGGCGTCAAAGCCCTCCATGTCCACGTCGTGGCCGGCGGCCTCGCAGATCTCGCGGGTGAGGTCGATCGGGAAGCCGTAGGTGTCGTGCAGCTTGAAGGCCACGCCGCCGGGAAGCGTGGCGCCCTGGCCAAGCTTTGCGCACTCGCCCTCGAGCATGGTCTCGCCGGCGTCCAAGGTGGCGCCGAAGCGCTCCTCCTCTGCGCGGACGATGCCCTGGATGAGGGCGTTCTGCTCGACGAGCGCGGGATAGTTGCCGCCCATGAGGCGCGTGACCTCGTCGACGTAGTTGGAAAGGAACGGGCTCTGGATGCCCATGAGACGGGCGTGATAGACCGCGCGGCGAAGCAGACGACGCAGGATGTAGCCGCGGCCCTCGTTGCCAGGCAGGATGCCGTCGCCGATCATGAACGTGACGGCGCGGGAGTGGTCGGCCAGGATGCGCAGGCTGCGATCCTTGGCGGCGTCGGTGCCGTAGGTGTGGCCGGAGAGCTTCTCGCCCACGCCGATGAGGGACTGCAGCAGGTCGCCATCGTAGTTCGTGCCCTTGTGCTGCATGATGGCGGCGATGCGCTCGAGGCCCATGCCGGTGTCGATGTTGCGGTGCGGCAGCTCCGGCATGGAGCCGTCCTCCTGGCGGTCGTACTGCGTGAACACGAGGTTCCAGAACTCCAGGAAGCGGTCGCAGTCGCAGCCGGGGGCGCAGTCAGGCTTGCCGCAGCCGTACTCCTCGCCCTGGTCGAAGTAGATCTCGGAGCAGGGGCCGCAGGGGCCGGTGGGGCCGGCGGCCCAGAAGTTGTCGTCCTCGCCGAGGCGGGAGATGTGCTCGTAGGCCACTCCCTGGGCATGCCACAGCTCGATGGCCTCGTCGTCGTCCTCAAAGACGGTCATGTAGAGGCGATCGACCGGAAGGCCCAGGTGCTCCTGGCCGGTGATGAACTCGAAGGCCCAGGCGATGGCGTCGGCCTTGGAGTAGCCGCCGAAGGAGAAGTTGCCCAGCATCTCGAAGAACGAAAGGTGGCGAGCATCGCCGATGTTGTCGATGTCATTGGTGCGCAGGCACTTCTGGCAAGAGCAAGCGCCAATCTCTTTCATGGTCTTGGAGCCCTGGTAGTACTCCTTGAACTGGTTCATGCCGGCGTTGGCAAGAAGCAGCGAGGGGTCGTCGGGGACAAGCGAGGAGGACGCGCACAGCTTGCAGCCCTTGGACTCGAAGAACTTGAGGAAGTCCTCGCGGATCTCGGCGGTTGTCATGGTCTTGTAGTCGGCAGTGCTCATATATCTCCCCTGCTTCGGGCGTGCTGGCTTCACATACATAAAATTTAGTATAACGCGCAGGGCGCAGGGCGCAAAACGCACACACGCGAAGGGGATAGCCTGCTATTTGGGGACAGTCCCCTTTTTGCACACGAATAAGGGCCGCGAGCTCATCGCCGAACCTTTGGGCGAATTGCTTGAAACGACGGTTCGTGTGTAAAAAGGGGACTGTCCCCAAATAGCAGGCGTCCCTCAAGCCGCAGGCGAAAAAACCTATTCCTCGCCCTCGGTAACCTCGTCTTCGAACAAGGCGTCAAGAGCGCGGCCCTCAACAATCTCGCGGTCCTCGGCCGAAAGCGCCTCGCGCAGGCGCGACCCCTCGAAGAACGTGGCGTCGTCCAGCGCGTCAAGCTCGGGAAGAGGCGAGCCGTCGGGAGCCTTATAAGCGGTGCCGCGGAACAGCGCGCCATCTGGCGACACGACCTGGCGGCCCGTGCGGGTCTCGAAGAAGTACACAAACGTGCCGCGCAGCGCAGCCGTGAGCGGAATCGCGAGGACCATGCCGACGGCGCCGTCAATGCAACCGCCCACGATGATGCCCACGAGGCTGAGCGCCGGGTGAATCTGAACCGCTCGCTGCATGACGAGCGGCGAGAGCACGTTGTCAGCCACGTTCTGCGCGATCATGGCGACGACGAGCGCCGCGATGGCCACAGCCGGGCTCACGAAGAGGCCGAGGAGCACGGCGAGGATAGCCGAGATGGCCGGGCCGATCACGGGCACGAAGTGCATGATGAAGGTGAGGGCGCCGAGAAGGCCGGCGTAGGGGTGTCCGACGACGGCGAGGCCCGCGGCGACCATGAGGCCGTCGGCGACCGAGGTGATGAGCGTGCCGTACATGTAGCCGCCCGTCGAGCGGGAGAGTACGGCGAGAAGCAGCATGACGTCGCGGCTGTGGCGCGGCCCCACGATCTTGGCGAGCTCGCGGGCCATGAGCGGGTAGTCCTTCGTCACCCAGTACGCGAGGACAAGGCCCAGAAAAACCGTGGTGAAGGACTCGGCCATATCGGCGAGGTTGGTCATGAGGCCGCTCGAGACCTGGCGGGCCGCCTCGGAGGCGAGCGAGGTGCCCGTGCTGGAGAGCGTCGCGAGCACCGACTCAATCGCGCTCTTCACGTCGGTGTCGGCAGACTCGCCGTAGGTCGCCCAGAACGTCGCGAAGGCCTTCTGAGCCTGCTCGAAGTAGGCCGGAACGTTGCGCAAAAGCACGGTGAACTGCTCGAGGAGCGGCCCGCCAACGACGGCAAGCAGTGCGCAGAGGCCGAGGAGCAGCACGACGAGCGAGATGAGCGCCGCGACGCCGCGCGGAACGTGCGCATTCTCGAGACGGTTCGTAAGCGGGCTGCAGATAAAGCCCGCCACGGCGCCGACGAGCACCAGCTTGATGGCCTGGTCGACGAAGCCGAGGGCACCCACCACGAGCCACGCGGCGATAAAGACGCCGACGACGGTCCAGACGGCGAGCATGCGGGGCCGCCAACGCAAGATCCTCTCCTCGCGGCTGCTGGCCTCGGCTTCCGAGTCCTCGTGCCTGTCGATCATTGGGCCGACCTCTCGGGATCGATTTTTTGCTGGAGGCGCTTGAGCGCGCGGCGGAGCATGCGCGAGACCTGCACCTGCGAGATGCCGAGCTTCTCGGCGATCTCGACCTGTGTGAGGCCCTCGATGTAGCGCATGCGGATCGCTTGCTGATCGACCTCAGGGAACTCGGCGATGGCGTCTGTGAGGACCATGCGGTCGTCGGAGGCGGCGAGGTCCGCGTCCACGCTCGCGTAGCGGTCGATGACGGAGGGCACCTCGTCGTCCTCGGACGAGCCGCCCGTCTCGAGCGGCACGGAGCTGTAGGCGGAAGAAGACTCCATCGCCTCAAGCACCTCGTCGGCGCTCGTGCCGAGGTGAGCAGCGATCTCGTCGATCGTCGGCGTGCGCTGCAGCTCGCGGGTCAGCTCGTCGGTAGCGGTGTTCACCTTGGCGGAGAGCTCCTGCAGGCGGCGCGGCACGCGCACCGTCCAGCCCTTGTCGCGGAAGTGACGCTTGATCTCGCCCATGATGGTGGGCGTGGCATAGGTCGTGAACTCGAGACCGCGCTCCACATCGAAGCGGTCGATGGCCTTGATGAGGCCGACCGTACCGACCTGGATGAGGTCGTCGAGAGGCTCGCCGCGGTTCTTGAACTTGGAGGCGATGTAGCGCACGAGGTTGAGGTGGCTCACGATGAGCTGCTCGCGCGCCTCCTCGTCGCCGTCGTGCTTGTAGCGGCGGAAAAGCTCGCGGGTGCGCTCCTTGTCCCAGGCGGGCTTACCCTTGGACGAGCGTCGCAGACCGCGCCTGGCGGCACTTGCCGCCGCACGCTGCTCGGCGCGCTCGGCCGCGCTCGGGCGCTGCTCCTCGGGATGAGGCTTAGTGCTCGTCATGGGCACCGCCCGTTCGGAGCGTCAGCACAAGGAAGCTGCCCGATTCGTCGTCGGCGACGCCGAAATCCTCGCATATGGCGGCCAGAAGGGCCTCGACGAGGTCGAGGGAATCGTCGCCCGCCGCCTCGAGGTCTTCGCCCAAGGAATAGACGATCTCAAGGGTGCCGTCGCCGAACGCGATGCCGCACTCGACGCTCGCCTGACCGGTGGCGCACGCGTAGACGAAGCCTTCCTCCGCCGCCATGCGGACGTCCTCGACGTCCTCGAGCGAGAGATCGGCCACGGCGGCCGCGGAGGCGGCGCACATGCGGACGACGCGAGCGAACTCGGGCGCGGCGGGAACGGTAAGGCTGATGGGCTCGGCACAGGTCATGGCGTCTCCCCTACTGCTCGTCAGCGGTCTCGTCGGAGTCGGTGGCGGGCTTGGCGACCTCGCCGTAGACGACGTAGGAAGCGGCGCGGCGATCGGTCGCGGCGGCCTTCTCGGCGGAGGGCTTCTCGACGTCGGCGCCCTCGGCGGGGAGCTTCGCGGCGTCGCCCTGCTTGAGGGCGGGGGCGGCCGTTGCCGTGCCGCGGCCGGTGACCTTCTTGACGGCCTTGGCCACGCTGTTTGCGGCGCCCTGGACCGCGCCGTTGACGGTCTCGGTCACGCCGGCAGCGGTGCCGGAGACGGTCGAGACGTCGGTCAGAATTGCGTTTACGCTGGTAAGAGAGGCATTGGCCCCGTCCATGGCAACGTTTGCCTTGGCGACGATGGGGCTCACCTGTTTGACGGCGGGCTCGAGCTCGTCGACCATGCCGTCGATCTTGGCCACGATGGGCTGGGTCTGCGCGATGACCTCGTTTGCCGAGGACGAGACCTTCTCGATGTTCTTGCGCGCGGAGCGCAAGGTGAGAGCGAGCTCGACGACGGCCCAGACAGCCACCACGACGAGGACGATAAGGACGATGGTCAGGTAATCCATGATGAGCCTCCGAGCTCTGCTGGTACCGGATATGAGAATCGCGCGGCATTCGAAGCCGCAGACCTGTTCATTCTACCCAAACGAGACGGCCAACGGGCACCCTAGAAGGCCACGAGGCCGACCATGAGCATGAGCGGCATCGAGACGACCGAGAGCAAGGTCGACATTGCGACCATCCCGGCGGCGTAGCGGTAGTCGCCCTTGCCGAAGATCTGGCACAAGGTGGCCGACGTGGTGCCGCACGGGCAGATAAACCCGATGAGCAGCGTGACCTTGACGGCGGGCGAGGCGGGCACCGCCATGAGGACGGCAATGGAGAGCAAAGGCGTCACGACGAGGCGCAAGAGGCACGCCTTATAGATGGAGAGGTCGCGCACGAGGCCGCGGACGTCGGATTGCGCGAGGTAGATGCCCAAAACGACCATGGCAAGGCCCGTGTTCATATTGGCCATCCCGTCGACGAGGACACCCGGAACGCCCGTGAGGTCGACGGAGAGCAGGAAGAGCACGAAGCCGAGCAAGATGGCGATGATCGCCGGATTCGTCACGATCTTCTTAACGTCGAGGACCGCGGGGTCGCGCGTGACCTCAAAGGCCGAGTAGGTCCAGATCACGATGGTCTGGACAGCCATGCTCACCGAGATGTAGAAGACGTACTCCTCGCCCACGACCGCCTCGATGAGGGGCACGCCGATGAAGCCCATGTTCGAGATGACGACGCCCGCCTTGGCGATGCCGCCCCTGTGGGCGCCGTAAGCCACCTGCGCGCAGGCCATGCAGACCGCCACGAGGATGAGCGTGACGACGGCCGAGATGCCCGCCACCTGGAGTTTCTGCACGTCAAAGGTGCCGGCGAGCGTACGGAGGATGACGCAGGGCATCGACACGTAGACGGCGAAGTTGGTGAGGGAGCGCGAGCCCGCCTCGTCGACGAGGCCCGCGCGAAAGACGACGGCGCCGACGGCCATCATGAGGAACATGGCGACGGTCTGGGCGACCATGACGGGCATGGTAGTGGCTAGCTCGAGATCCGTAGGGGCTCCTTTCATGGAACATGCAAAAGGGACGGTCATTTTTGCAGGTCAGGCGTCGGTCTGCGCGTCGGCGACGTCGCGGCCGATGGCCTCTTGGCGCCACGCCTCCCAGCCCCGCGGGCTCGCTTGGTAGAAGCAGCCGCGCTCGAGGCCGTCGGGCAAGTAGCTCTGCTCAACCCAACCGCCGGGGTAGTTGTGCGGGTACAGATAGGCGCCGTACTCCTCGGAGCCAGGGCGGTGGCGGTCGCGCAGGTAGCTGGGGACCTCGCGGCGCGGGCCGCTTCTCACCTCGTCCATGGCGGCGTCGATGCCCGCCTCGGCGGCGTTCGACTTGGGCGCGAGAGCGTTGTACACGGCGGCCTGGGCCAGGTTGATGCGGCACTCCGGTAGGCCGATGACCTCGACCGCGCGGAAGGCCGCCTCCGCCACGAGCAGCGCCTGCGGGTCGGCGTTACCGATGTCCTCGGAGGCCGAGATCATGATGCGGCGGGCGATGAACTTGGGGTCCTCCCCGGCGTCGAGCATGCGCGCGAGCCAGTAGAGCGCGGCGTCGGGGTCGCTTCCGCGCATCGACTTGATGAAGGCGCTGATGATGTCGTAGTGCATGTCGCCGGACTTGTCGTAAGAAAGGCCGCGGCGGGGGTTGGCCTCGAGCACGTGCTCGGCGGTGACGAGAGCGCGCGCGTCCGAGCCCGGCTCGGGGTCGGCCATCTGGCTCGCGAGCTCGAGCGACGTGAGCGCGGCGCGGCCGTCGCCGCCGGCGAGCCTGACGATCTCGGACTCCGCCTCCTCAGTGAGTTCGAAGGCGCCGGCGAGGCCCTCGGGGGCCGCGACGGCGTGGCGGATCATCCTGCGAAGGGAATCGTCGTCCAGCGGCTGCAGCTCGACCACGCGGCTGCGGCTGATAAGGGCGGAGTTCACCTCGAAGTAGGGGTTCTCGGTCGTGGCGCCGATGAGCACGACGACGCGGTCCTCCACGGCATGCAGCAGCGCGTCTTGCTGACTGCGGTTGAAGCGGTGGATCTCGTCGACAAAAAGGATGGTGCGGCGGCCCTGGGTGAGCAGGCGGCTCTCGGCGGCCTCGATCTCGCGCCGTAGGTCCTTTACGGTGCCGGTGATGGCGCTGACCTCGACGAACTCGGCATGGGTGGTGTTCGCGATGATGCGCGCGAGCGTGGTCTTGCCCGTGCCGGCCGGACCGTAGAGGATAACTGACGAGAGCGTGTCGTGCTCGATGGCGCGCCGCAGCCACGAGCCCGGCCCCACGGCCTTCTCCTGGCCGAAGTAGCCGTCGAGGGTCTGCGGGCGCATGCGCGCGGCGAGCGGCGCGTTGTCGTTGCGCCGAGCGGTCTCTATACGGGTGAATAGCGTGTCCATAGGAACGATTGTACGACATTCGCCAGTTGGCGATAGCCTGCCATTTGGGGACAGTCCCCTTTCCGCAGCGGTTTGGGGACTGTCCCCAAACCGCAGGCGGTCCCGGCTACGGCCTCACGCCCTCGCCGAAGTAGCCGCGAAGCGGGAAGAGGCCCGCCGACTCGGGAAAAACAGCCTCGCAGGTGGCCATGAAGTAGTCGTCGGTCATCGCCGAGATGAAGTCGACGATGGTCTGGTCGAGGTCGTCTTCCCAGTCGTACTCACGCCCGTAATGCGCGAGGCGCCGTTCACAGCCGCGGATGTGCTGGCAGAATATCGCGCTCGACTCGTCTCCCGCGCGCAAGGCCTCGAGCTCATGGTCGTAGAGCGCGCAGAAGAGCTGCGCCGTCTCGCGGCCGAGTCCTGAGCTCACCTCGCCGGCGCCGTAGATCTTCTCGTAGTTCTCTCGCTTAGCCCGCTTGAGCTCGGCAAACCCTTCCTCGCTCATGGCGATGCACGGCTTGCCGACGCTGTTCTCGACCACGTCGGCCACGAACGCCGAGAGAGCCCAGGCGTTGTAGCCGCCGCCCAAGCCGTCGTCGAAGGCGTCCTCGGAGAGCAGCCCCGCGCGCACGGCGTCCTGCCGATCCTTGCCCACGTAGGCGATGATGTCGGAGATGCGCACGACGCAGCCCTCGAGGGTCATCGGGCGCAGGTGCCCGATGGCACCCTCCCCCGTCTCCCAGCACGAGGCGACCACGCGGTCGAAGGTGTCGAACTCGGCCAGGCCGCTCGTCTCGAAGACCTGCTGCTCGAACTC
Source organism: Paratractidigestivibacter sp. (assembly GCF_963660155.1). Classification (GTDB taxonomy): domain Bacteria; phylum Actinomycetota; class Coriobacteriia; order Coriobacteriales; family Atopobiaceae; genus Paratractidigestivibacter. Next base: position 58,421 of record NZ_CAVKWG010000045.1, read on the forward strand.
GCCGTTATGGGTAAGGCAGCCGTCGAGCGTCTGCAGGCTCACGTTGCGCCCGCCGAGCACATCGATGACGCGCACGGACTGCACGTTATGGAAAAACCACCGGCCAGTCCTCTCGTGGAAGACGTCGTTCAAGAAGCGCTCGCCGGCGTGGCCGAAGGGCGTGTGCCCGATGTCGTGTCCGAGTGCGATGGCCTCGATAAGGTCGAGGTTGAGCCCGAGGGCGCGGCCGATGTCTCTGGCAACGCGGGCCACGAGCTGCACGTGCAGGCCGCGGCGCGAGAGGTCGTCGTTCGCGCGGAACGAGAAGACCTGGGTCTTTCCCGACATGCGGTTGTACGCCGGCAGATGGACGATCTTCTCGGCGTCGCGGACAAAGGCGGGCCGAATCTGCGTGTCGCGGTCGCGCTCGGCGGAGCTGCGGCGGATGGCCGAGGTGTCCTTGCACGCGAACGGCGAGAGGCCGCCCGAGGCGAGCCGATCTGCGACCGCCCGGGCAGCCCCGGCAGAAAGCTCCCCCGAAAGACCGGGGGCGAGCTTGTTGACCTGTTGCATGACCTGCGACCTCTCGCGCGGCCCTCGCCCTGCGCTACTCGTGGACGACGAGGCAGCCGCGGTACACGTGGTCGCGGCACTCGCCCATTATGTCCCTATCGGCGCTTTCGGGGAAGACTCCGGCCAGCTTGCCGCCGAAGACGAAGAGGCCGAGGCGCTCGCCGGCGACGGAGGACTCGGAGCCGGGCGCGGGCACGTGCTCCTCGATGAAGGCCATCTCCTCATCGGAAAGCTCGTTCATGGCCTCGGGGGCGCGAAGGGCGTCGAAGAGGGCGTCCGTGGCGCAAGACCAGGTGGAGAAGCCGCCGATGACGCAGGCGAGGCCGCGACGCGCAGCCTCCTCGAGGGCAGACGTGCCCGGGCACGGGCGCATGGCGATTTCCTCGGAGGTGGCCAGGCGGTAGACGCAGGCAATAGGGCCGTCGTCGTCGACGAGTCGCGGCTCGCCCGCCGCGGTCTCGACGCGCAGGTTGCAGATGTCGACGAAGCGGGCGAAGACGCCGAACTCGGCGAAGCGCTCGCAGATGTCGGCCACCTCGTCGAGATCGGCCTCCTCAGGGTAGCCCACGATACCGAGCGCGGGGCTCTCGCAGTTGTGGGTGCCGGCGTTGGCGTTTGCCCAGGTGCGATAGGTCGCGCGCAGGGTCTGGACAAGGGCGTCAACAGAGTCGAAGGCCTCGATGTCGGCATGCTTCTCGGCGAAGGCGCGGTAGGCATCGGTCATCTGCTCGGCACGGGTGACCTCGACGGTGGAGGTCATGCCGGTGAATCCGTCGACCGAGATGCCGCGCACCTGCAGGGCGCCGCTGCGGCCGCAGAAATCGACGTCGACGCGGGCCAGGGGCACCACGGTCTCGTAGCCGGTGGGGACGAGGGTAAGGGCCTCGACCTCGGGCGTGAAGCCGAAGCGGGAGCGGAACGAGGCGTCCTTGAGGTAGAGCTTGGCGACCTTGTCCATGATGGAGCCGCAGGTCTCGGCCGCGGCGGAGAGAATCTGGATCTGCGCGTCATTCAGGATTCGGGGCGTCGCCGACCATGCGATGGAGCCGTGGCGGTGGGCGGCGTGGGCGGATGCGAGATAGGTTTCGGCCTTCTGGATGCTGGTGTCTTCAGCGGAAAGGGCGCGCACGCCCTCGTCGAACTCACGCTCGAGAGCACTGAAATCGTTGGCCATGGTTCCTCCTGGAGGTTGAGGGATCAGCTTTTCGGTGAGCGGTAGATATCGGTCGCTCAGCGTTAAAACACGGGCATTGTAGCCGAATTTTCCAGGACGTCCACAATCCCGCCAGGAACCTATTCTGATTTTTGTGCGCAAAGCATGGAGCTAAAACAAATTATGTGGCGTCGACCTGCGGGTTAACCACGGGGAAACTAAACGAATTCCTCAACCGTTCGTACACAATTCGCTGTCCATCGGCGCCGGGATGGTCCGATCCATCGGCAAGAATAGACGGATCTCTGGGAAGGATTCCATCGCCATCTACCACGTGCATCTGTGGGTGAGGAGCTGCGCACGAGGCGATGATGCAACCCACGTCGGCAAAGCAGCTCTCCTCGTGCGTCGCATAGATTTCCTCGGTATGAAACAAGGGGGTCACAACGAGTGTCGGGGTGTGCGGGAAGGCGCGGGAAACCTCCCGCAGATACGTGTTAACGTCTCGCTCGACCGAATCGGCGCGGCAGGGCTCGAAGCGATAGTTGGCGCCGAACTCGACGACCAGGGCCGCGGCGTCCACGGCCGAGGCGACGTCGGCCACAGTCCCCGGCTGGAACACCTGCCCGCCGACGCCCTGGTTGACGAGCGTGAGGCCGAGGTCGCAGGCGAGCAACGCGGGCCAGGTGAGGGCAGGGTCGAGCGCCGTGAAGCCCTGCGCGATGGAGTCGCCCAGCACGAGCAGGGCTTTGTTCGCGGGCGCAGACTCGATGTAGGAGCCGTCGCCGTAAATACGCCCCAGCTTACAGCCGGCGAAGCACGGCAGCCAGATCCGAACACGGCGCGTCATGCCCGGAAACGCCCCGGCGGCAAAGCGCACGAAGCCGTCCTCGCCGGGCACACGCACCCCGAGGGGCTTGTCGCCGACCACGAGGGAGAAGCCGTCGAACGGCACCTTGACCTCAGGGTTGTTCGCGATAAGGTCGCGCAGCATAGCGACGGAGCCCGCTGGAAACGGGTCTGCGGCGACCTCAAGGGCGAGGTGCGCGCAGTCCGTGACTACGTCGAGGCAGATGCCCGATGTGCAGCCGGCCATCTCGCGGTAGAGCCTCGGGTGCCAAGCGGCGAGCCCCGTGAGCTCGCGTAGCTGGGCCTGCGTAAAGCGAGACGGGCGAACAAAGCCGTCGCAATATATGCGCAGGTCAAGAGCTCCACGCAGCAAGTCTGCGACAGGTCGCTGAACCGAGATGTCCACTCCCCTACCTCCCGAAGACCTGCTCGAGGACCTTGAGCACTCCCTGCTCAAGGCACGGCTCGGCAATCACGTCGGCCGCGGCTTTGACCTCGTCGCTCGCGTTGCCCATGGCCACGCCCACGCCGGCGAGACGCAGCATCTCGATGTCGTTGCCAGCATCGCCGAAGGCCATAACCTGCGATTCGTTGATGTCGAAGGAGGCAAGAAGCACGCGGATGCCCGACGCCTTGGACACGCCTTGCTGAATGACGTCGAAATACCCGTAGCCGCCGCCCACGCCCGAGTCCACCACGTCCATGGCCTCGCCGATCTTTCTGCGCAAGCTCAGAATCGAGTCCGCGAGCCGGCCTTCGTTCACCCGCGACCAATACATAAGCACGTCCTTGCGCGCCTCGGCGTCGGCGAGCGAGTCCACAAGGCGCATGTTGTGGGAGTACATGGTCATCTCGGCAACGAAGTCCTCGTCGGCCCCGCGCTCGCAGAAGGCGCCGTCAGCGCAAACGGCGCACAGCGGTATTGCTGGGTAGGCTTCGTGCGCCGCCAGCACCCGCTCCACCGCAACCTCGCTCGCAACGCTGACCTGCGCATCACTGCCTTCGGGATGCACATACGCCCCGTTCGAGCCGATGATGGAGATCTGCGGCGCGAGCTCGCCGAAGATCTCCTCGACCTGGAAGCTCTGGTTGCTCGTTGCCACAGCAAAACGACAGCCCGCCTCACGCATGCGCGCGAACACCGCGCCGAACCTCTCACGCGAGAAGTCCTCGCCGCCAAGGTCCAGAAACGTTCCGTCCTCGTCGGTCACCACGAGTTTGACCTGCTCTTTGTTTATCACTGTGTTTCTCCTTTTATAGAGTACGCGCACGCAAGTCTATACTAGCCGCCGCAGGATATGCCCAAAGGAGACGACTTTGACCAAGTATCTATGCTATATGCGGCACGGCGCGACCGAGCTGAACGTCGCGGACGCATGGCAAGGGCGCGCCGACTCCCCGCTGACCGAGCTCGGTCGCCGGCAGGCGGCGGAGGCCGGCGACCACATCCGCGAATCCGCGCTCGAATTCGACCATATTTATTGTTCTCCTCGCGGGCGCGTGGTCGAGACGCTCCAAGCAGCATTGCCCGAAATCGTCGCCCGCGGCGCCTTTGAGTTCGACCTCGGCCTGCTCGAGATGTCGTTCGGCGAGGCGGATGGCATGCTGCACGCCGCCGACGACCCCAAAAGCCCCTACTTCAACCTCTTTGAAAAGATCGGCGGCGATTCCGAGTCCCGCGTCGAGGTGCGCATCTGCGAGGCGGCCGAGCGCTTCATGGCAGCCGACGACGCCCATGACGTGCTCGTCGTTTCCCACGGGACCTGCGGGCGCATCTTCCGCAACCACTGGGCCGAAAACGCCCGCGTAGAGGCCCCGCGCCACCTCGCCAACTGCAGCCTCTATACCTACGAGTTCGACGAGGCCACCCGCGGGTTCTCGCTCGTCGACATCTTCGAACCGGCGAGCGCCACGAACCCCGAGGACTTCATCGCCGCGCCGGCGGTGCGAGCCCGCAGCCCGCGAAACGCCCAATAAGGCGCCGCGGACCACCCGCGGCGCCTTTCTCTTTTACCGATTGCCCAAGCCGACTACCCAGTCTTTATTCGCCCTCGGCGATGTCCTCGTAGAACTCCTCGCCGTCGTCGAGCCTAAGGACGAGCACACGGCCGAAGCCCGCGCCGCCCGCAGCGCCCGCGTCGATGTCCCAACGATCGGACACGCCCCCGGTCGACTCGTCAGCGCCCATTCGGACCATCGTGGCGCGCCCCTCCTCATCGGCGGCGCAAACATCCTCGTCGTCAACGAACTGCGCCAGGTACACCGTGGGCGTGTGGCCCGCGATGACGATGGGCCCGCGCCCGTCCTCGTCGATAAGCCCCGTGTGGCATCCCCAGAACCCGTCGCGAATCCAGAGCAGGTCCTCGGCCTTTTGGGCCAAGAGCATCTGGCCGATCTTCTCGCCGGTGTCCCAAGGGCCCTCCCCGATGCGCGCGGAATCGATGCCTGCGTGCACCAGCACATAGTCGCGCTCGCCGACCCTCACATGCGCGAAGGTAGGCAGGCCAGACACCCACTCGACGATCGCGTCGGCCTCCTCCTCGGAGAGCTCCGCCAGCGCGTCGGCCGTGACGCAGCCCCCGTTCATGCCCCAGTTGAGGGTGCACATCTGGTTCTCGGGGTGCTCCATGCACGCTAGCATGAGGTCCTCGTGGTTGCCCATAATGACGTGGGCGTTCGGCAGCGAGCGCACGTGCTCGATGACGCCCAGCGGGTCGGGGCCGCGATCGATCATGTCGCCCAGGCAATAATAGACGTCGTCTTTGCTCGGGTTCGTGCGCTCGATGGCCCGCTTGAGCGGGGCCGCATGGCCGTGCACATCGGAGAACACATATGTAGCCATCCTCAGCCCCCTCTCGGTCGATACATTGCTCGTTACTGTAAACGCAGGGTCGCGCGGTGGCGGCCAGAACTTTGTAAGTTGCCGCAGACGGCATCGATCGCGCATGCGAGCGCCGTGTCCGTCGCTGACGAATCGGCGAAACGCTCCGCGATGGCGCCGAGCGTTTCGCCCCTGCTTACTGCTCCCAGTCGAAGTCCCCGTCGACCGCCACCGGCTCGCCCTCGAAGTTGAGGTTGCCGGTGAGGTCCTGGGAGGCCTGCTCGTCGAACTCGGCCGAGAAGACCTCGGCGAGCGCCGGCAGCACGCAGGCGCGGGCGTCCTCGAAGAGGTCCTCGAACGACTCGTGGGTCGCCTCATGCGTGAAGGGGTTCTCCCACGCGGCGCGGTCGCGGTTATCGAAGTCCGAGACGGCCCCCTCGCGCACCCGGTGAGACATAGCGGCAAGAAGCGAGTGGTCGCCTCGCCTCGCCGCGCGCTCGACCACCGCAAACGCCTTGGCCTTGGCACCGCGCGGCGAGTAGAACGCGCGCTGCACCAGGCGGAACTCCTTGACGGCCGTCGAGAAGGTCCTCGGGTCGATGGCTCGCCCATAGGTCCAGAGGGCCACGTAGAAGTAGACCTTGTCGACGGCGGAGAGAACCTTCGGGGAGGCCTGGAGCACCTCATCGAAAGGCCGGTAATCGCGCACTGTCTTATGCTCGACGCCCCACAGCACGGCCTCGTCGAGGTCGCGCTCGATCTCGGCATGCACGAACTGGCCAGACTCAGGCCCCAGGCCCTCGACGCCGGCGGCCGTGAGGCCGTGCTGCCAGTGATAGACGAGCGGGTGCACCGCGCGGTCGAGCAGGTAGTGGCACACGAAGCCCGCCATGTAGGCGCGCGCGACGATGCGGTCGGCGCCCTCCAGGTGCTCGGCGGCCTCGCGCATCGCGTAGATGAGGCGCGCGGGCCGCGCCGCGTGCATCACGTTGCCGAGCGGCTCCCACTTACTCATCAAGGGGTCGATGCAAAGATAGAACAAGGGATCCGGGCCCTGGTTGCCCAGCAAGAAGGCGCACCTCTCGTCCTCGGTGGCAAATGAGCGGAGGCGGGAGACGTCGTCGACGACGCTCTTTCCAAAGAAATCGTGCGTGAGGATCGCGGGCATGGGTTTCCTTCCGAAGGTTTCGCTGCCCTTGATTATGCCCCACCAAGCGCGCGGCGGCGGCTTCAACCTGCGCCGCGCTTGCCTTCCGCGGGCAATTACGCGACCATTGCGGTCTTTGCCGCCGTTGCTCGCGTCGCAAAGGGGTACCGTAATCCAAATGGACGCGTCACGAATGGTCGCACGCCCGTAGCAGAACGGAGCCGCCATGACAAAGCAGAAGCTTACGCTCGCCGAGAAGAGCTGGATCATGTACGACGTGGGCAACTCCGCCCTTGTGCTTCTCGCCACGAGCGTCATCCCCATCTACTTCAGCTCGCTCGCCCCGGACGGCGGCGTCGTGGTCGCGTGGAGCTACGCCGAGACCATCGCCTCGCTCATCATCGCGCTGCTCATGCCCATCCTCGGCTCTATCGCCGACATGCAGGGCATGAAGAAGAAGTTCATCGTGGGCTGCGTGGGCACGGGCGTGGTGGCCACCATCGCCCTTGGTTTCCCCACGAGCGCTGCGGCGTTTCTCGTCATCTATGTGATCAGCTCGGTGGCGCTCAACTCCTCGATGGTCTTCTATGACGCGCTGCTCGTCGACACCACGACCGACGAGCGCATGGATGAGGTCTCGAGCCAGGGCTATGCCTGGGGCTACATCGGCAGCTGCGTTCCGTTCATCGCGTGCCTGCTCGTAGTGCTCAACTATGAGGCTCTCGGCATGAGCCTGCAGACCGCCATGAAAATCGCCTTCTTCATCACCGCGGCATGGTGGCTTGCCTTCACCATCCCCATGCTCAAAAACGTCGAGCAGAAGCACTTCAAGCCGCGCGAGGCGCACGCCTTCTCCAACGCAATCAAGGGGATCGGCAACACGCTGCGCGAGATGTGGTCCAACGCGGCCATCAAGTACTACATGATCGCGTACTTCTTCTACATCGACGGCGTCCACACCATCATCAAGCTCTCCACGAGCTACGGCACCGACCTTGGCATCAGCTCCACGCAGCTTGTGCTGGCGCTTCTCGTCACGCAGTTTGTGGCGTTTCCGTCCGCCATCATCTACGGCCGCCTGTCCTCCAAGTACGGCACGCGACGTATGCTGCTGATTGCCATCGCCGCCTACTTTGGCATCACGCTGTTTGCGTCGTTCTTCCTGCGCTCGGCTGCCGAGTTCTGGGTGCTGGCCATTCTCGTCGGCATGTTCCAGGGCGGCATCCAGGCGCTCTCGCGCTCTGAGTTTGGCAAGCTCTGCCCCAAGGAGCGCGCCAACGAGTACTTTGGCTTCTTTGACATCTTTGGCAAGTACGCGGCCATTCTCGGCACGTTTTTGGTGGGCACGTTGACCGCCCTCACCGGCAACTCGAGCCTAGGCGTGCTGAGCATCGCGATTCTCTTCGTCGTCGGCTTCGTGCTCATGCTCAAGGTCCCGGAGCGCGAGGACGGCGCGGAGGCCTAGGCACGCGCAGCTCGAAGCAGATAAAGGCCCCGAGACGCTCGGCTCAAGAAAAGGCCCCGAGACGCATAGACCGAGCGTCTCGGGGCCTTTTCTTGCGGCGGCTAGCCTTAGGGGCGGTCGTCGTCCTCGAGGCCGTCGATGTCGAGCAGCTCGGAAATGCCGATGCCGAAGGCGGCGCACAGATCCCTCATCGTGAAGAACTCGAGATTCATGGGGGTGCCCGGGCGGCTCTCGCCGTGCTCGTACTTCTGGTAGGTCTTTGCTGAGATGCCCGCCCGCGTGGCCACCTGCTCCTGCGAGAGGCCACGCTCCAGGCGCAAGTCCCTGAGGTGCAGCCCAAGTCTGAGCGAGAGCTCGACCTCGGCCTTCGTTATGTCTCTCTTCTTCGGCATGGCTCTGAGTTTTGGCCAGCCGGGGGCGGCGCACCACCATACATGTATGGTATTTCGCCCTGAGTACAAATCACGGGGCCGCAAGAGCCACCCGGACCACCGCGAGGCTCCAAAAAATCGAGCAATACCAATGATTTTCGAGGCGGCATTGGTATTGCTCGCGATTCTGAGACTCAAAGGGCTCGTTTTCTCAAAAACGGGGTGAATACCAATCGCCGGCGCGGCAATCGTGGTATTGCTCGCGATTTTGGGAGCGGTGCGCTAATAATCGCGGCGCTGGCTCGACGCCGGGAGGAAGTCGTAGGGCATTTGCTTGAAGACGGCGCCGAAAGCGGCGAGCGGGACCAGGACACAGAGCGGGAACCGGGCCGCCAAGAGCAGCGCCACGAAGCGCACGCCGAAGAACGCGGCACGCAGGACCCCGCGGCGCGGCTTCGTCTCGTAGTTCATGCGCACGAATGAGGAACCGATCGTCTTGCCTCCCCATGCAAGGGGCACGATGAGCTGCAAAAGGACCATAAAGGCAAACATCGACCAATGGGTCAGCCACTCAATGGCGCGCGAGAGCCGGCCACTCCCCACAAGGTTGTGGCGCAAGACGTACTGCGCTCCGACTACGAAGATGACGGCGAGCACAAACACGAGGATCGAGTCGACAGCGAGCGCTACCGCACGGCGCAGCACGCCCGCGCGGCGCGTCGGCTCGAGGTCCATGGGGTTCGTGTGGCGCGGCACCAGGCACGAATAGATCTCCGCCAAGATCCAACCCACAAAGGAGCCGACGGTGTTCGTGAGCAGGTCGTCGACATCAAAGGTTCGATACGCGAAATCGTAGACTCCCCAATCGCCCGTGAGCTGGGTCGTCTCGACGAGAAGCGACACCGCAAAGCCGGCGAGGACCGACCTGGCGGGCCCCCACCCGAGACCGCGGGCGACGATAAAGCCGAAGGGGACGAACAGCGCGACGTTGGCAAAAAGCTCGAAGATAAGGACCTTGTTTCTTGAGCGCAGGACGGTGACGAACTGCCAGAAGTTGAGCTGCGGCGAGATCCCATAGGTAATGCCGGGGCCCGAGTCGCCCGTGGGCAGCGGGTAGAGCGTGAAGCAGCCGAGGCCCATGAGGTAGAACACGGCGATGTAGCAGCCGACAATCGACGAGAGGTGCAAGCGGCCGTCGCGGTGATACAAAAACGCGAGGATCGGCACGGTAAAGACGAGCGAGGCGAGGGGCCAAAGCGCGAGGGCTAGGGCGGATCTGTCGGAGTAGGAGATCAGAGCAGCGCGCATAAGACATGGGGCCTTTCGGTCGGGGTCTCCTCAATGGTGCCCGAGGCGCGTGCGGATTACGTGTACGGGCGGGATTTCCGGCAGGTTTATCATGAGGTCCTAGGCCTTTGCGAAGAAAGGGAGCAAACGATGAGGATCTTGGTGCTGCCGCCGGTAAACAATAGCCACAAGGCGACGCTGGAGGAGGCCGCGCCGGGCGCCGAATTCGTGTATTCCTCCCCTGCCGAGGTAAACGAGACGCAGGTGGAGGATGTCGACGTGATCTTCGGTAACGTCCGGCCGCCGCTTCTGGGGGCGGCTTCGCGGCTGCGCCTGCTGCAGCTCAACTCCGCGGGCTACGACAAGTACGTCGCCTGCGGAACCGTGCCCGCGGGCTGCGCCCTTTGCTGCGCGACGGGGGCTTACGGGCAGGCGGTCTCCGAGCACCTTTTCGCGAGCGCCCTGTGCCTAATGAAGAAGCTCCCCAGCTACCGCGACCTGCAGCGCGAGCACACCTGGGGAGACCTCGGCGAGGTCCGCTCCCCTGCCGGCGCGAACGTCCTCGTGCTCGGAGCGGGCGATATCGGCACCCATGTGGCGCGGCTCTTCTCGGGCGTCGGCGCACACGTGTGCGGCGTGCGGCGCGCGCGGGTCGCGGCCGAGCCACCGTTTGAGCGCATGGCGACTATGGACGAGCTGCCGGGGCTCCTGGCTTGTGCGGATGTGGTCTGCTCCGTCTTGCCGAGCACGCCCGCGACCCGCGGCCTCGCGAGCGGGGAGTTCTTCGGCGCGATGAAGCCGGGCGCGTACTTTTGCAACGCAGGTCGCGGCGACCTCGTCGACCAGGCGGCACTCGTGGCCGCGCTCGAGTCCGGGCACCTCGCGGGCGCCGCTCTCGACGTGTGCTCGCCGGAACCCCTGCCCGAGGGCGACGCGCTCTGGGACGCACCGAACCTGCTGCTCACGCCCCACATCAGTGGGTTTTATCACCTGCCGGTCACGCTCGACAACATCGTGGCCATCGCGGCCGAGAACCTCGCGCACCTTGCGGCCGGGGAACCGCTGAGAAACCACGTCGAGTTCTAAGACAGCAGGCACGCGGCGGCGGGCGACGCGGCGGCGGGCGAGGCCGGCGCCGCCGGCATCTGAAAACTTTCCTCAGGTTGACGGCGGGCAAACCGCCGCCTAACAAGACTGCGACATAATCAGGCATGGAAAACAACGCGAAAAAAGGAGCCGCTTTGCCCGCAGCCGAAAGAAACTACGACCTCATTGCCTTCGACCTCGACGGAACCGTCTTCGATTCCCCCACGAACCAGGTGCTCTCCGAGCGCGTCGTCCGCGCGCTTAGGGCCGCCCACGAGGCCGGAGCCGTCATCGCCGTCGCCTCCGGTCGGCCCACGTGGATGCTCGGCGACGAGCTGCCCGGCGCCCCTTGGCTCGACTGGGCCATCACCTGCAACGGCGCGCGCGTGAGCGGCGTCCATGCCGTCGGCGACGACATCGCGGCAGCTTTCCCACGACCGCTCGCCTGCAAGGTCCTCGAAGCGGTCCACGAGTTCGGCGGCACCATGTCAATCCACACCAATCGCTCCTCTCTTATGGAAAATGCCCAGCTCAGAAGCATGAGCAAGCGTTTCGCCGAGGAAGCAGGGGACGAGGGCAGCTACACCGGCAACCCCATCGAGAACCTGCTCGCGACGTTCGGCGGCGTGGCGGTCGAGTCCGGCGTCGAGGCCTTTGCCGAGCGCACGGACGACCAGCTCGACAAGATCGACTGTACCCTCCCCTCCGCCGACGCCGCCAACGCACTCGAAGCCCGGCTCGAGGAGCTCGGCGGGGTCGATGCCGCGCGCCTCGGGCCTTGCGAGCTCGAGCTCACGGCGAAGGGCGCCTCGAAGGGTGAGGCCTGCGAGGCCCTCTGCCGCCGCCTCGGCATCGAGGTCTCACGCACCGTCGCTTTCGGCGACTCCGGTAACGACCTCAGCATGGCCGGCCGCGAGCTCACCTTCGTGGCCATGGGCAACGCCACCGACGAGGTCAAGGCCGCGGCCGACGCCATCGCCGACCCCGTGACCGAGGACGGCGTTGCCACCTGGCTCGAGGCGAACCTTCTCGCCTAGCCCTCTCGCCTGGGGCCTGCCACGCGACGCGTTGCATGAATTGTCGGCGAACGGAGCTTTTTGGGTTGGCAGCGGCGCATTTGGGGCCATAATGGAGTGCAACCGTTTTTCTTAAGCCACACATGGACCGCCTGGGAGGTTGCGCATGAAGCTGCTCGAGGACCGTATTCGCAAGGACGGAATCGTTCGTGAGGGCAACGTCCTCAAGGTCGACAGCTTCCTCAACCACAAGTGCGACGTCGCGCTCTACGACGAGATGGGCGCCGAGTGGGCGCGCCTGTTCGCCGGCAAGCAGGTCGACAAAATCTTGACCATCGAAAGCTCCGGCATCGGCATCGCCTGCACCGCGTCGCGCCACTTCGGCAACGTGCCCGTGGTCTTCGCGCGCAAGACCGAGTCCAAGAACCTCGACGGCGACCAGTACCGCACGCAGATCAAGAGCTATACGAAGGGCCGCGTCTATGAGGTCATCGTGGCAAAGCGCTTCCTCGAGCGCGGCGAGCACGTCATCGTGATCGACGACTTTCTCGCCATGGGCTGCGCCCTGAACGGCCTACTCGAGATCTGCGACGAAGCCGGCGTCATCGTTGAGGGCATCGGTATCGCCATCGAGAAGGGCTTCCAGCCCGGCGGCGAACAGCTGCGCAAGCGCGGCTATCAGGTGGAGAGCCTCGCCATCCTCAACGGCATGGACGCCAAGACCGGCGAGATTACCTTCGCGTAGGCGACTCCACACACCCGCAGTACCCTCGAGCGCCCTTCGGGGCGCTTTTTCGTGCCTCGAGAAACACGAACTCCGGCGAGTGGGCACCTTAATTCGAACTGCACGGCTATCTGCACATCCAACCTCCCCTTCAACTGCGCAAACATAGGGCAAAAGCCACCTACTACCTCGACATGCTGAATTAAGGTGCGCACTCGCCAGAGTTTGTTCACCGACATCGCCCCGTCGCGAATCGCGTTCATCGAATCGCTTGAATAACCGGTCGGAATCTCTGTTGACATATGAGCGTCTGTTCATATAATCAAACTTGTCACGAGAAAGGAGCCGAAGCATGAGCGACGAGCACAACGGTCCCATCCCCGTGGGCAAGTCCTTAGGCGAGCTGCCCGACGAGGAGCTGCTCTACGACCTGGCGGACCTGTTCAAGGTGTTCAGCGACACCACGCGCATCAAGATTCTCTTCGCCCTCATGGGCCGCGAGCTCTGCGTGGCCGACATCGCCGAAGAGACCGGCTCCACCCAATCGGCCGTCTCCCACCAGCTGCGCACGCTCAAGCAGGCCCACCTCGTCCGCTTCGAGCGCGACGGCCGAAACGTCGTCTACTCGCTCGCCGACGACCACGTGTACACCATGCTCAACCAGGGCATGAGCCACATCTGCGAATAAAAGCAGGGTCGCTCCCGCGGCCCCGAGAAGGAAGGGATCCATCATGAAGAAGGCATTCAAGCTCGACGAAATCGACTGCGCCAACTGCGCACGTGAGCTGCAGGACGAGCTGGCCAAGCTCGACGGCGTCAAGTCCGTCTCCGTAAACTTCATGACACAGAAGCTCACGCTCGAGGCAGACGACGCCGAGTTCGACGAAGTGCTCGAGCGCGTCGTGGACTTCACCGCGGAGGCCGAGCCCGACTGCGAGATCATCCGCTAGGAAACCCTACCCGCCCGCCGCCGCCGGCGGGCGTTTTACCTGCAAATATATGAGCGATTGCTCATACGTTCATTTTAGGGAGAGGCCATGGCCGCATCAAAGCAAGCGGACGCCAAGAAGAAAAAGAAGCGCCGCAAGAAGGAGTCGCAGCAGCATAAGACGCGCCGCATCCTGCTCGCGCTCGCCATCTTCGCCGTCGTGTATGCGGCAGACGAGTTCGGCGCTCTCGCTGCCCTCTTCGGCGAGCCGGGCGCGCTCTACGCGAGCTTCGTTCTCTACCTCGTCCCCTTCGTCATCGCCGGCCACGACGTACTGCAGAAAGCATGGAACAACATCCGCCACGGCAAGGCCTTCGATGAGAGCTTCCTCATGGCGGTGGCCACCCTCGGCGCCTTCGCGATGATCTTCTTCCCCGACACCGACCCCCACATGGCCGAGGGCGCCGCGGTCATGCTGTTCTACCAGGTAGGCGAGCTCTTCCAAGCCTACGCCGTGGGCAAGAGCCGCAAGTCCATCGCCGACATGATGGACATCGCGCCCGACTACGCCAACGTCGAGCGCGAGGGCGTACTGACCCAGGTCGACCCCGACGAGGTCAACGTGGGCGACTTCATCGTGGTCAAGCCCGGCGAGCGCGTGCCCATCGACGGCGTCGTCACGCAAGGCGCCTCCCAGCTCGACACCGCTGCCCTTACCGGCGAGTCTGTCCCGCGCCACGTGGAGGAGGGCGCCGACGTGGTCTCGGGCTGCATCAACATGACGGGCGTCCTGCACATCCGCACGACCAAGCCATTCGGCGAGTCCACGGTCAGCCGCATCCTCAAGCTCGTGGAGAACGCAAGCGAGAAGAAGGCCAAGACCGAGAACTTCATCACCCGCTTCGCGCGCGTCTACACGCCGGCCGTCACCGGCGCGGCCGTGCTGCTCGCCCTCGGCGGCGGGCTTCTCACCGGCGCCTGGAGCGACTGGATTCTGCGCGGCCTCACGTTTCTCGTCGTGTCGTGCCCCTGCGCGCTCGTGATCAGCGTGCCGCTCAGCTTCTTCGGCGGCATCGGCGGTGCCTCTCAGATCGGCGTGCTGGTCAAGGGCTCGAACTACCTCGAGGCTCTCTCCGAGGTCGACACCGTGGTCTTCGACAAGACGGGCACTCTCACCAACGGCACGTTCGAAGTCGTGGCAACGCACCCCGCAGACGGCCAGACCGAGGCTGGGCTCCTCGAGCTCGCGGCCCACGCCGAGTCCTTCTCCGACCACCCCATCGCTGTCAGTGTCAAGCGCGCCTACGGCGCCGACCTCAACGAGGCGCGCGTCGTCGAAGCCGGCGAGGAATCGGGCCACGGCGTCCATGCAAAGGTCGACGGCCGTGAGGTCCTCGTGGGCAACAACAAGCTGATGAGAAAGCACGGCATTGATGCGCCCACCTGCGATGTCGTGGGCACCATCCTGCACGTCGCCGTCGACGGCGCCTACGCGGGCCACATCGTGATCGCCGACACGGTGAAAGACGACGCCGCCCAGACCATCGCCGACCTGCATGCCGCCGGCATCCGCCGCTGCGTCATGCTCACCGGCGACCGCGAGGAAGTCGCGGCCGACGTCGCGGGACGCCTCGGGCTCGATGAATGCCATGCGCAGCTTTTGCCCGCCGATAAGGTCGAGCGCGTCGAGGGGCTGCTCGCCTCCGAGAGCGACAAGCGCAAGCTGGCCTTCGTGGGCGACGGCATCAACGACGCGCCGGTCCTCACCCGCGCCGACGTGGGTATCGCCATGGGCGCCATGGGGTCGGATGCCGCCATCGAGGCCGCCGACATCGTGCTCATGGACGACAAGCCCTCCAACATCGCGCGCGCCATGAAGGTCGCCCGCAAGACCATGGGCATCGTCTGGCAGAACATCGTCTTCGCACTGGCTGTCAAGCTGATCATCCTCGTGCTCGCAGCGACCGGCATGGCCAACATGTGGCTCGCCGTCTTCGGCGACGTGGGTGTGGCAATCATCGCGATCCTCAATGCCATGAGGGCTATGCGGGTTAAATAAACCGCTGGTCAACCGCTGGCTCCGCCCCTCTCACCCTCCCTTGCCATCTGGCTCAGCGCACGCTCGCTTGCGCGAAATCTCCTGATAGCAAGGGAGGGTGAGAGGGGCGGTTTCGTTGTTGAAGGGGCTCTCGGAAGCGCAGCGCGGACAGGTTCGTGAGGGAAAACCTGACTTTTCCGGGACTAAAACCGCAAACGAGGTGTATTGGTTATAAGAAAGCCTGCATTTGCCCAGTTGGCGCACGGAGCCAGTCGAACCTGTATCGCCGGACTTTGAATTTAGTCCCGGAAAAGTCGGACGGGAGCGAACAGCACAGATAATGAGGGTCTCGCGTCTACGCCCCGACTCGCCCCGGACCGGGCCGCTAAGCGCCGAACATGCCCACGAGCTGCAGCATCTCGACGTCGTTGAGGTTGTCGCCGAAGGCCATCGTCTACGCGGGATCGATGCCCAGATGCTCACCTGGGACCGCCATCGCCGTGCCCTTATTCGCGCCCTCAGGCATGACGTCTAACCATGTAAGGCCCGAGACCTTGACGTGCAGAGCGTTGTCGAACCGCTCGGTAAAGCTTTACGCCATCTCCCGCTTGCGCTCGGGTCCCGCGAGGAACGAGATCTTGAAGAAGTCCTCGGGCATGTCCTCCGGCGCGTCGATGAACTCGATGTCATCGCCCACCACATTGCGCTCGCGCTCGGCAAACCCATCGGCACCCAGCAAGATGTAGCCGACCTTCTCACCGGAGATGAACAGGTCGCAATCGCGCAGCCGCAGCGGCGCCGGCGCCGCTGCGGCGGAGCCGGAAGCGATACCGACGGAGTCGCTGAGCGGTCGCATATCGCCGGCGAACGGTTGATTGACGTGAAAGTTGTAAACGATACCAATTTCCAATTGACGTCATTTTCAATCAGAGTATTCTAAATACCGTTAACACACGGTCCCATGAGGGGAGATGGAAATGGCAACGATTTCAGACGTGGCAAAGCTGTCGGGTCTCTCCGTGGCCACCGTCTCCCGCGTGATCAACAACAAGCCGCACGTCAGCGCCGAGAAGCGCGAGCGCGTGCAGGCTGCCATGGATAAGCTCGGCTACGCTCCCCTGCAGGCCGCCCGCCAAATGCGCGGCTCGGGCTCCGGCAACATCGCCGTCGCCATCCCCACCATCACCAACAACTTTTTCGCCCAGCTGGTGGACGCCATCGAGAAGACCTGCCGAAAGGCCGGTTACCGCAGCCTCATCACTCAGACCGAGGGCGAGAAGTCCGGTGAGCTCGACGCGATGAACCTGCTCAAGATGCAGCACGCCGACGGCCTCATCCTGTGCTCCATCGAGAACAAGTGGGACCTCATCTGCTCCTACGCTCAGTACGGCGCTCTGGCCGTCTGCGACGAGTACAACGCCTCCGACGCCGTGAGCCAGGTGCTCGGCCGCCAGTACGACGGCTTCTTCGGCGCCACCCAGTACCTCATCGGCTGTGGCTACAGGCGCATCGCCTACTGCACCGGCTTCTCGGACCTGAAACCTCTTCCCAAGGGTTCTGACCTGGACTCCGATCGATACACGGGTTACTTTGATGCGCTCAAGTCGCGCGGCCTTGCGCCCAACCCCGCCTGGCGCTTCGAGGGCGTGAGCACCCTGGAGGACGGCCGAAACGTCCTTCGCCGTATCCTCGCCATGGCTGAGCGCCCCGACGCCGTCGTCGCCGGATCCGACGAGGTGGCCGTGGGCCTCGAGCTCGAGGCCATGCGCTGCCGCCTCAAAGTGCCGGACGACATCGCCATCATCGGCGTGGACGACCAGCCCATCGCCGAGGTCGCGCCCGTCCCCCTCACCACCATCCGCCAGCCTATCCGTGAGATGGGCACGCTCGTGGCGCAAGACATCGTTCACCAGCTCTCCGACGAGCCTTCCGAGCCGGTGAGGCAGACGCTCAACCTGGAGCTCATCGTCCGCTCCTCCACGTAAGAGCCTATATATAACCCCCTAACAGCCCATCCCCTGCTCCCCTAGCGCCCGTGCGTCAGGCGAAGCTTTTTCTTTGCAACAAATTGGTATCGATACCAATTTGCGGATAAGCACGTCAATAATCGCGCAGCCGACCGGCCGCGCACGAGAGGAAGGAGCCCCTCATGGTAGTTCTCGCACGCATCGACCAGCGCCTCATCCACGGCATCGTGGTCAACCAGGTCGCCCCAGCCTTTAAGGTCAAACGCTTCATGGTCGTCGACGACCTACTCTGCGACAGCGAGGCCATCAAGGCCAGCATGCGCATGGCCAAGCCCGCCGGCACCGGCGTCTCCGTGATCAGCGTGGACACCGCGGTTGCCAACTTCGCCACCGGCAAGTACGACGGCCAGAACGTCCTTGTGCTGGTCAAGGAGCCCGAGACCCTCATCCGCCTCATCGACGGCGGCGTCCAGATCCCCAAGGTGGACCTCGGCATCATCTTCAACGAGCAGGGCCGCGAGCCCGTGACCAAGTTCATCGCCTTGAACGATAAGGAGCGCGCCGACCTCGAGGTCATCAAGTCCCGCGGCGTGCCGGTTGTGATCCAGTACGTGCCAACCGACGAGGAACAGCCCTTCTAGCCCGGGTCGCCCTCCCCTACCCCACGGGCGGGCCGCCTCCGGCCTCGCCCGCCCTCACCAGCCGTTATATGCGCAACACAAGGAAAGGAAGCGCAATGGAGATCCTGCAAGACGTGCTCGTGCTCATCGTGGCCGGGTGGATGACCATCGACCAGAACGGCCCCGTGGTCATGAGCTGGTTCGGCGTCATCGTCGGCCTCATTACCGGCGCCATCATGGGCGATATCAACACCGGCCTGGTCATCGGCGGCACGTTCCAGCTCATGAGCCTGGGCGTCGCGGCCCTCGGCGGAGCATCCGCCCCCAACTACGGCCTGGCCACCATCGTCGGCACCTTCATCGCCGTGCGCACCGGCACCGGCACCGACGCCGCCATCGCCGTGGGCCTGCCCGTCGGCCTTCTCGCCATCCAGCTCGAGGTTGTCGCACGCATCATCAACAACTTCGTCGCCCACAAGATGCAGGACCTCAACAACGCCGGTGAGTGGGACAAGATGTGCCGCGTCGCCTGGCTCGGGCCCGTCATCTGCTCCATGCAGACCATCCTGCCGACCCTCATCGTCATCCTCTTCGGCTCCGACGTGGTCAACTTCGTGCTCGAGTTCATCCCCGAGTGGGTCACGAACGGCCTCTCCATCGCCGCGGGCATGCTGCCTGTCGTCGGCGTGGGCATGCTGATGCGCTACATGCCCGTCAAGAAGTTCCTGCCCGTGATTCTCATCGGCTTCGTTTTGTCCGCCTACCTCTCCGTCCCCGTCCTGGGCATCGCAATCGTCGGCTTCGCCGCCGCTTTCTGGTACTTCACTTCCGAGATCCGCAAGTCTGACAACGTCGCCGTGGCCGTGGCCGCCGACTCTTCCGATATGGGGGATGATTTCGATGAGTAACGAGATGACCAACGCCGCCAACGCCGCCGCCCAGAGCGCCGAGGGCCGCTACGAGCCCACCAAGGCCGACCTCAAGCGCGCCGCCGACCGCTACAACTTCATGGCCTGCAACATCTTCAACTACGAGTCCCAGATGGGGGCAGCCGTTGCCTGGGCGCTCGCCCCGGTCCTGCGCAAGATCTACCCCAACGACGAGGAGTACAAGGCGGCGCTCAACAACCACTTCAACTACTTCAATGCCACGACCTGTATGTCCTCGATGATCCTGGGCGCCACGACCGCCACCGAGGCCCGCGACGGCATCGCCGCCAAGGAGGCCGTCCAGTCGCTCAAGACCTCCCTCATGGGCCCCTTCTCCGGCGTCGCCGACACCATCGTGTGGGTACTTTGGCCCACAATCATGGGCTCCATCGCCGGCTACATGGCCCAGCAGGGCAACCCCCTCGGCGCCATCGTGTGGTTTATCTGCAACGTCGCCTTCTGGTTCGTCAAGCAGAAGCTCTTCGAGGTTGGCTACACCTCCGGCACGAAGCTCGTGACCGAGCTCGGCGAGAAGCTCTCGACCTTTACCGAGGCCGCGTCCATTATGGGCCTCTCGGTCGTGGGCGCGCTTATCGCCACGTCTGTGAAGATCTCCACCGGCCTCACGTTCCAGGTGGGCGAGGTCGCGCTGAACCTGCAGACCGACATCTTCGACGCCATCATGCCGTCGCTTCTGCCGGTGCTGCTCACCGTGCTCGTCTATAAGCTCCTCGGCAAAAAGAAGTGGACCCCGACGAAGCTCATCCTGCTCATCATCGCCATCGCCCTCGTCGGCTCCTTCTTCGGCGTCCTCGCCGTCTAATCGCCCCTCGAGTGGACAAAGGGACAGTCCCTTTGTCCACTCCCGCGTCTTAAGGAGAAACGTCATGAAGAGAACCCTTATCCTCGCCTCGCACCACACCATGGCCGAGGGCCTCAAGGACACGCTGGACTTCATCTCGGGCGGGGCGGCCGACGTAGTCGCCGTGGCCGCCTACATGGACAACGAGCCGTGCGAGGCCGCGGTCGACGCCGCCATGGCCGCTCTCGACGACGAAACCGAGGCCGTTGTCCTCACCGACCTCAACTCCGGCAGTGTGAACCAGCAGTTCTTTCGCTACCTCGCCCGGCCGCACACCCACGTGGTGAGCGGCATGAACCTGCCGCTCGCGCTCGTCCTCGCGCTGGAACCCGCCGACGACTACCTTTCCGCCGAGCGCGTTCGCGAGATCGTGGGGGACGCGAAATCCGAGATCAAGTATGCCAACGACCTCGCCGCGGAGGTGGACGATGACGACGAGTAACCCCGAGTGGTGGAAGAGCGCCATCGTCTACCAGGTCTATCCCAAAAGCTTTTGCGACTCCAACGGCGACGGCGTGGGAGACCTCAACGGCATCCGGAGCAAACTCGATTATCTGGTCGAGCTGGGCGCGGACGTCATCTGGCTGAACCCGATCTTCGCCTCGCCGCAGGTGGACAACGGCTACGACATCAGCGACTACCGAGCCATCGAGCCGACGCTCGGTACCATGGCCGACTTCGACGCGCTTCTGCGCGAGGCGCACGCCAAGGGTCTCAAGATCATCCTCGACCTCGTGGTCAACCATACCTCCGACCAGCACCGATGGTTCCAGGAGGCGTGCCGCAGCCGTAAGAACCCCTACCATGACTACTACATCTGGCGAGACAAGATCCCCAACAACTGGGGCTCCAGCTTCGGTGGCCCCGCCTGGACGTACGTGGAGAGCGTGGGTCAGTACTACCTGCACTGTTTCGCGCCCGAGCAGTGCGACCTCAACTGGGACAACCCCGAGGTGCGCGCCGCCGTCTACGACGAGATGCGCTTCTGGCTGGACCGCGGCATCGACGGCTTCCGCATGGACGTTATCACGCTGATCTCCAAGGACCCGGCCCTGCCGGACGGCCCCGTAATCCAGAACAAGGCCTATGGCAGCTACTATGCCGGCTGCGCCACGGGCCCGCACGTGCACGAGTACCTGCAGGAGATGGAGCACGAGGTCCTCTCCCGTTATGATGTGATGACCGTGGGTGAGGCGCCGCACACGAGCGCCGACCAGGCGCAGCTCTACGTGGGCGCCGACCGCGGCGAGCTTGACATGGTCTTCCACTTCGACCACATGCACCTGGACTACGACGAGAACGGCAAGTACGCGAAGACCCGCGTCTACCTGCCCGACCTCAAGCGCGTGATGAACGTATGGCAAGAAAAGATCGCCGCGTGCGGCGGTTGGAACAGCCTGTATTGGTCGAACCACGACCAAGCCCGCGCCGTCAGCCGTTTCGGCAACGAGTCGCCCGAGTGGCGCGAGAAGAGCGCCAAGATGCTCGGCGTCTGCCTGCACCTCATGCAAGGCACCCCGTACGTCTACGAGGGCGAGGAGATCGGCATGGTCAACGCCCACTTCTCGAGCATCGACCAGTACCGCGACGTGGAGGCGTTGGACACCTTCCGCGACTTCACGGGACGCAAGGGCTTCTCCGAGGCCGACACGCTGGAGCTTCTGGCGCTGAAGTCGCGCGACAATGCACGCACGCCGATGCAGTGGACGTCCGGGCATGCCGCAGGCTTCACCACCGGCGAGCCGTGGATCCAGGCCTCGGGCAATGAGGGCGAGGTCAACGTTGAGGCCGCGATGGCGAACCCGGATTCCGTTTGGCACTTCTACCAGCGCCTCATTGCCCTGCGCCACAATCGCGCCAGCGTGACGGACGGCCGCTACGAGCTGCTAGCGCCCGACGACGAGAAGGTCTACGCGTACCTTCGCCGAACCGAGGACGAGACGCTCGTGGTGCTGTGCAACTTCTCCGACGAAGAGGTCTCGTTCGAGCTGTCCGCCGAGGTCGTGTGGGATGCAAGCGGGCTCGTGATCTCCAACGAGCCCGACGCCGCTGCCGAGCTTTCGCGTACCGTGGCGCTCGCCCCCTACGCCGCGCACGTTTACGCGATCCGCTAGCGCCTCTTTGCGCCACGCAACAACCAAGCGTTGCGTAAACCGGGGTTGTGGCAAGAGGTGCACACCAGGCGTTGCGGGACCGGGGGTCGTGGCGGGAATAGGCTTCCGCGCGTTGCGGGACCGGGGGTCGTGGCAATATTTACTTGCCACAGCTCCGGGTTTCGCAACAAATTGGGCCCTAACGAGCGCTATTCTTGCCACAACCCCGGATTCCGCAACGCAGCACGGAGCTCAATTGCCACAACCACAGGTTCCGCAACGAATCGGCAGCGTCCCTCAGAACCAATACTCGTCGAGAGGGACGTACTCGGGCTCGGCAGGGCCTTTGGAAGCCGAACGGGCCTTCTCGCGCGCCTTACTATCCCAATTCACGCCGTCGATATGGTCGAGCTCGCGTTTCAGCGACAAGCGCAGCAGCCGGCGTTTCTCGCCAAGCGCACGGGTGACGCGGCACGGCGTGCGACCGAGGTCGGCCGCGACGCAACCCATCAAGTCATCCATATACGACAGATTGTCGTAGAGCTCCTTGTTCACGTGGTACTCTCGCCCGCCAAAAGAGAGGATCTCGTTGGAACGCCGCTGGTCTGCCGCCTGCCGTGCGCGCGTCAGATGGGCCTCGCCGTCATATTCGAGCGCAACAAACGCATACGGCGCGTCGGCCCCTTCCTTTGGAAGCATGGTGATATCGGGCCTGCGCTCGCCCGCGCGACCGCCCATGCCGATCAGCCCAACCTCGAGCTTTTCATTCAGCGCCTTAACCGGCAGGGCATACCCGCCGAGCCGCCGCGGCAGGCTCACGCGCAAATACAACTTCGTCTCCATGGGCGAGGCAGAATTCGACGGTGCACGACCCAAAACCTCTCTTGCCACGCGCGCCCCCTTGAACTCCCCGAGCGCGTCGAGGTGCGCCTTCATTGACTCGCGCGTCATGAGCGGCGCCTCGCGGGAGAACATGCCGTCCTCCCGCAGCGCATAAGTGCCGAGCAGCTCAGCCATGAGCACGGTGAGCTCCATGCGCGAAAGCCGGGTCGCGAGCTGGACGCAAAGGTGCTCGGGCGAGACGACGTGGATGCCGTCAAGGATGTGCACGAAGCTCGACGCAGGCAGAGCCCCTTTTTGCAGATGGGTGACGACATTCTTGCGTCGCACGCGCGAGGACAGGTCGCCCACCATAAGCTCGAGGCGCTCGGGGGCATATCCGAATGTGGCGAGCCCGCGGCGCGCCGTAGCGAGCTGCTCGGCCGTCGGCACAGCAGCGGGAACGCTCAGCGAGGTCCTCCCAGCCGCCGCCAATAAACCCTCGAGCGACCGGCAACGGAGAAGCTCCAGCGCACCCATATGTGAGATGACCATATCCATATGACGAGAATAGCGGTGTTCGGAATGAATTCAAGGGCGTATTAAATAATTGTTTGTATCGTCCCACTTGTTTTTTGTCGCAATCTTACAGATATCTTGCAGAATTCTTCCCGCGGGCGCACAATGTTGCGAGAATCGGGGTTGAGGCAATTGCGGGCCGCGGCGCGTTGCGGAAACGGGAGTCGCGGCAGAAACCGGCCACCGCGCGTTGCGGAACCCGAGGTTGTGGCAATAATTCCTTGCCACAGACCCTGATTTCGCAACAAAATGGCCCTTAACGGGTGCTTTTCTTGCCACAACCACGGATTCCGCAACGCGCACCTGCCCGCGATTGCCCTCGCCTCCACACAAAGAAAAGCCGCCCCCTTGCGAAGAGGGGCGGCTTTCCCGTAAAAGAAGAGTCAAATTCAAACGGTCGCTATGCGCGGTACTTCTCGGGGACCTGGTCCATGGTCTCGTAGGTCGCAAGCGCGCACTCGACGCTCATGCCCTCAGCGATGGCGTCCTTGCGACAGGCGTTGACGGCCTGGATCTCCTTCATGCGGTCGCCAGTCAAGGTGTAGCCCTTCATGGCGATGAGGGTGAGCACCCAAGCGACCATCGGGATGACGCAGAACAGCACGATGGTGAGCCAGTTCATGCCGGAGGCGTAGGCGGTCGTGGTGTCGGGGAGCTCGGTGAGGCCCACGGCCAGAAGCGCGATGCCGACGACGGTCGTCGAAAGCGAGCTCACGAGCTTATCCACGAAGGAGAACAGCGTGCCGATAACGCCCGGGGCGTAGTTGCCGGAGCGATACATCTCGTAGTCGGAGCAGTCGGCGATCATCGGGATAGCCATGTCGGCGGTGGAGTAGTAGGCGCCGTAGCCCAGGCCGTAGAGCACGATGAAAATGATGGTGTAGGCGTTGAGCGTGAGGTGGAAGCCGCCCTCAGTGGAGAAGATCGAGAGGTTCATCGCGGCGTTGTTCGGGTCCCACAGGGCGAGCAGGACGCAGACGCCCAAGTACAGCACGAGCGCGAGCGAGGTAAACGTGACGAGGGTCTTCTTCTGGCCGTGCTTCTGGCTGATCTTGAGGCCGCCGATGAAGAACGGCGCAGAGAACACGTAGCCCATGACGTACATCGGCAGATACAGGCCGTTGTAGTTGTGCATCATGCAGCTGTAGAGCAGGATGCCGACGGAGGTGTTGGTGGCCACGGCGAAGGCGAACTTGGTGCCGGAAGCGGCGACCATGAGGCGCTGGAGCTCCTTGTTGGCCTTAAAGATCTGCACGTAGTCCTTGATGCCAAGCTTGTTGGCCTCCTCGCCCTCGTCCTTGCCGCCGAGGCCCCAGTACTCCTTCTTGTCCTTGCCGGCGATGCCGATGACGGCAAGGGCGGTGAGGGCGGCGGAGAGGATGATGACGAGCGGGATCAGGAAGTTGAAGAAGGCCTCGGTGCCGAAGCCGACGTTGCCGCCGACGATGGAGGCCACGGCCATGGTCACGCCCATGCCCACCAGAGAAGCGATGGTGTTGAACAGCGTGAAGGTCGGGCGCTGCTTGGGGTCGTTGGTGAGGCAGGTCTGGCCCGAGCGGGTACAGGAGGTCTGAATGGAATAGCCCACCATGAGCAGGATGTAGAACAGGGTGTAGACCACATACTTGACCGCCGTGGCGTCGGCCGGGATCAGCCGGGTGCCGTAGAAGAGTAAAAGCGATGAGACGATCATGACCACGTTGCCGAGGACCATGAACGGACGGAACTTGCCGAACTTGGTCTCGGTGCGGTCGATCATCATGCCGACCACGGGATCGATGAAGGCGTCGAGGGCGCGGGTCACGGTGACCATGGTGGTCGCGAAGGCGAGCACCAGGCCCAGCACGCCGTTGGCGTAGTAGGCAATGTAGTTCATCAGCAGCACGTAGTACACGTTCGTCGCGCCGTTGTTGAACGGGAACAAGATCAATTGGTAAAGCTTGGCCTGGTTGAGGGTGGAGGCCCCGCCCTCCTCGACCTTGGTTTCGGTGGAATCGGCCATGCGCGTTCCTTTCTGCTAAGAAGTTCGCCGCAAATTCGTCACTAATATATTAGTTGCGGGCAATCAGACCGTAATGGAGCGTACTGCCCTACGGCACCAAATTGGCGGCGAACGGATGAATCAAGCCGCTTAACCCCAGCAAAAAGACAGGAGCCCCGCCCCGCAAGCCTTGCTCGGGGGACGGGGCTCCGTGTCTGATTTACGCCTGAGCTGGCATATCAGATGTCAGCCTGAATCCTAGGCCTCGGCCTTCTTGGCGATGGGCAGGAAGCAGCCCACGACGAGAAGGATCGCGCCGACCAGGAAGCAGCCGGCAGAGGCGACGGCGGCGTAGAACATGCTCCAGCCGGTGGTGTCCATGGAGTTCCAGGAGAACAGGCCGGAGATGGACAGGGCACGGGAGGAGACGACCTGGACGCCGACGTAGACCATCAGGAAGATGGCGACGCCGAGGGCGAAAAGGGCGACAAGGCCGGGGCCCTTCTCGACGCCCTGCATGTCCGTGTAGATGGCCACGACCACGAGGGCGATGGCGACGACGGCAAGCGCGATGCACATGCCGAGGCCAGCGAACTCGTAACCCTCGCCCATGGTGGTGCTCACGACCATGGCAATGATGCCGGCGACGGCAAGGACCATGGCGACGACGTCAAGGTAGAGGCCGATGCCCTTCTTTGCGTTGGTGGACGACATGACTTAAGCCTCCTTCTTCTCGCTCTTGCGGGAGTTCATGACCGCAGAAGCCGCGCCGGCGACGGCGACCACACCGAAGGCCGCGGCCGCGCCGAGGTACGCGCCGCGCCACCAGGTCATCTGCTTCTGCATCTTGGTGGTGGAGTTGTAACGGTTGACCAGGTTGGACTGCGTCATGGCGTACAAGACCATGTGCGCGGACTCCTTGACGGCCTTCTGGACGGTCGCGTCGCCGGCGATCTTCTTCTCGCCGATCTTTACGCCGTCGTTCTGGCTTGCGAACGTGGAGCAGTTCTCGAGCGTGGTGGAGCTGTAGAAGCCGGAAATGCCGCGGGTGTCGAAGCAGGTGACGCCGGAGACCAGGACGGAGGCCCACAGGTCGGTGTCGTCATAGATGTCGGTGACGGCGTAGCCGCGGAAGCCCCACTCGTTCTTGAGGATGTCGGTCATGAGGCCGGTGGAGCAGGTGCACTCCACGGGGCCGACCTTGGAGAACGAGGTCATGAGGCCGGTCATGTTGGCGTTGTGGGTCTCGGTGTCGTAGTCGGTGGCCTCGAAGGCGATCTGCCAGCCGCGCAGCTCGTTCTCGCGGGCCTGCTGCTCGGTCATGTACGGGGCGACGCCGGCGCGGTTGGTCTCCTGATCGTTAAAGGCGAAGTGCTTCGGCGAGGCGATGAGGCCGTACTCGAGGGCACCCATGGAGTACTCCATGGCGGTGTTGCCGCAGACGACCGGATCCTCGGAGTAGTACTCGCCGGTGCGGCCGTTGTACTGCTGACGGTGGACGTTCAGGCCCGGGCCCCAGAGCATGGCGATGCCGGTGAAGAGCGACTCCTCGCCCATGAACTCGCCCATCTGGAAGTAGAGGCCGTTGTTGAAGGAGGCAGCGGTCAGCGGCGCGTTGCCGAAGACGGCGCCGTTCCAGGCGGCGTTAGCGTCATTCTCGGAGATGGTCCAGGGGGCGGAGGTGTCCTTGGAGGCGCCCAGCGCGATGACGATGCCGTTGCCGGCGTTCTCGGTGAGATAGTGCTCCTGCAGGCCGATGGAGTCGATGCCCGGGATGGAGGGGCCGCCGAAGGTGGCGATGTAGAGGGCCTCCTCGAGGGTGATCTTGTCGAGGATCTCGGCCCACGCCGGGTCGTCGTACTCCCTGCCCTTCATGTCCCAGAACATGAGGTCGGAGTTCTGGCCCCACTTGATGCCGGACACATCGTCGTCGGTCTTGACCTCGTAGTAGTTGCCGTTGAGCTTGTCGATGAGATCCTGGTCGGTGACCTTCATGTCGCTGTACTCGACAGGCCAGGTGCCCTGCCAGTCCGCACGGGACAGGTAGGTGACCTCACCGGGCTGGAAGTGGTTCCAGTCGGCGTACTCGAGGTGGTTGGAGACCTGGTAGCCGTTCTTGGAGACGGACAGGGCGGTCTTGGAGATGACGTCCTCGGTCACATCGAGCTTGTAGGCGCGGGAGGCATCGCCCACGCCGGTGAGCTTGTCGGACACGACGCCCTGGGCGGCGAGAATGTTGTTCACGGCCTCGTGGGCGCCGTTGCCGGTGGCGAAGTAGTACGCGCCGGGGTCGAGAACCCAGGTGCCCTTGGTGCCGTCGGCGTTGGCGCAGGAGCTGTCCCAGCTGGCGATGTACTGCAGGTCGCACTTGACCTCGACGGTCTCGGAGGCGCCGGGGGCGAGCTCGGCAGTCTTCTCGAAGTTGACGAGTTGGACCGCAGCCTTCTCGAGGCCGCCGGTGGTGTAGGGCGCCTGACCGAAGATCTCGACGATGGACTTGCCCGCCACGTCACCGGTGTTGGTGACCTTGACCTTGAAGGTCAGGTACGCCGTGGTGGCACCGCTGGCGGAGTCGGTCTTGACCTCAAGGGTCGGGTCGCCCTCGAAGGCCTGGGAGAAGGTGGTGTAGGACAGGCCGTAACCGAAGGGATAGACGACCTCGTTCTCATAGGCCCAGGTGTCGCCCGCGGTGGCGCCGGCGGACGAGGACGCGTTGCCCTGGCCGAGCACGGCGTCGACGTAGCGGGTCTCGTAGTACTTGTAGCCGATGTAGATGCCCTCGGACTCGATGATGTACTTGGAGGCCACGTCGCCGAAGATGCCGGCGGGACGGGTGAGCACGTCGGCGTTGGCGTAGGTGTAGTCGCCCATGTTCTGCATGGCAGGAGCGCTCATGTTGTGGGTGGCATAGGTGTCGGTGAGAGCTCCGGAGGGGTTGGCCTTGCCCACGAGGATATCCGCCACGCCCAGCATGCCATAGCAACCCGGGAAGCCGATCCACAGGATGGAGGCGATGTCGGGATCGTCGGCGAGCTCCTTGATCTCAACGGCGTTGGAGGTGTTGAGGATCACGATGACGTTCTTTGAGCACTCCTTGGCCAGGCTGATGGCTGCGCGCTCGTTGTCAGTGAGCTGGAGCGGCTCGTCGGCGCCGAGGCCCTCGGCGACAGCGCCCGGCAGGTAGTCGATAGACTCCGCGGACGGGCGGGAGATCACGACGATGGCCGCGTCGCCGTAGTCGGCGAAGCTGGAGCGGAAGTCCGCGGCGACGCCCTCGATGTCGGAGACGGAGGGCTCCTTGGGGTCGTAGGTATCGACGGTCATCTCGCAGTTGGCGTGCAGAAGGGTCTCGTTCAGCTTGGCGTAGGCGTCCGACATCGTCGGGTTGACGGAGAGGCCTGCGCCGTCGAAGTCGAACTCGTCGCCGGACCAGGAGCCCATGGTGGGAGCCACGGCGCCGGTCGAGCGGTTCACGTTGGTGATGATGGTGTTGGCGAAGTCGGTACGGTCCTCGGACAGGGCCTGCTTCAGGGTGATGCAGGGTCCGAAGAGCTTGAGGCCAAAGCTCGAGCCCAGCATCGGGACCTCGGAGCGGATGCCGAAGAGGGAGACCTTGGAACCCTCGGCGAGCGGCAGGCCGTTGCCCTCGGAGACCTCATTCTTCATCAGGACCGAACCCTCGGCAGCCTGCGTGCGGTTGAGGTCGATGGCCTTCTGGATGATGGCGTGGGAGTTGCCGGTGCCGTCGGAGTTGAGAAGCTCCTCGGAAGGCGTAAAGGCCTGGTAGAGCGGTTCGGAATCGGTGCTGGTGGAGCTCAGGGCCTCACTCGTGGTGCCGAGGTTGGTGTCGAGCGTGGTGCTGAACTGCTCCATGACCGAACCCGCGCCGACGGTGGCGGAAAGGCCAAGGGCACCGATGCCTACGAATCCGCGGCGGGTCAGCATGGACTTGGGCTTTGCCTCGTTACTCATGACTGCGCCCCCTTCCCGTCCATGCGCATCTTCGAAGAATTGCTCATGACTTCCTTCCTTTCTACGAAATTCTTGCGGCCCCGCGCTTGGGCGGAGGCCATCCCGACCGAAGCGCGAAGCTTCCTCTTCCCTCGACCGGACTGGTATATCAGCAAATTTATAATGTGCCTTATGCCTGCATGACTGGTATATCAGAGTGGTAAATGGCGTTGATTCCTAGGTAAACGGTTCCCGATTCCCCTGCATTTCAATGAATCGCCGTTTACGGAATCGATTTTCCGTTAACAGGATTCGAGGCTCGAAGGTCTCTGGTATATCTGCTATCAGAGGTAAATTCCCAGCTAAATTGTCATGTCTACGCCGCATAGCAACAAATAACGCGCCGCCCACGAGGGACGGCGCGTCTTTAGCGCGGGTATATGCCGCTCGCGAAGGCGCTTACGCGACCCTCCTCGGCTTGGGGTTGGCCTGCCTGAACTTGCGGTTCTTCACGATCTTGAACACGAGGCAGAACAGGAAGCCCAGGCCGCTGGCCACGAAGCAGGCGGTGTCGAGCACCACATAGGTCGGCGTGCGGTAGGCAACCGTGGTGCCGGCGCCGATGCCGTTCATGGCCAGGGAATTCAGGGTCGCGTAGGCGATGCGGTGGCAAGCATCGCGCATGGCGCTCACGACGACCGGGTCCTTCTCGTAGTTCTGGAGCTGGCTCCACTCGATCTGGCACATGGAGTCGAAGAGGTCGGAGCCCGCGAGAACCGCGTCCGCGCCGTTCATGTAGGTGTAGCTGATGGCGGAGTTGTCGGAGATGGCCACGCCGTTGCAGCCCCACTCGCCGCGAAGGACGCCCTCGATCATGCCCTCGTCGGCACCGTTCCAGGCGCAGCCCACGCGGCTGTAGGACGTCATGACGCCCGCAAGCTCGGACTCGGCGAAGGCGTACTCGAAGCTACGCAGGTAGACCTCGCGGATGGCCTGCTCGTTTGCCCAGGTGCAGACGCCGGTGCGGTTGGTCTCCTGGTCGTTCAGGGCAAAGTGCTTGATCATGACGTGGCAGCCCTTGGACTCGATGCCAGCGACCTCGGAGGCCAGAAGCTTGCCAGAGAGCAAGCCGTCCTCGGAGAAGTACTCAAAGTTGCGACCGCAGTAGGCGTTGCGGTGGATGTTGGCGCCGGGACCGTAAAGGTAGCTCACCTTGGCGGCGATGCAGTCGTTGCCGATGACGCGGCCCACATCGGAGAGAAGCTCGGTGTTAAAGGTGGCGCCCATGACGTCCTCGGAGGGCAGGCCCATGGTCTTGACGTCCGACCTCGCGCCGAAGAGCGTGGTGGTGAGGCCGGTCGGGCCGTTCTCGTCGCGCGTGCCGGGCAGCTGGATGGAGTCGATGGCCTGCGTGTAGTGGAAGGCCGAGCCGATGAGGAAGCTCATGTCGGAGGTGTTGAGCTGGTCGAGCAGGGAGTCCCACTTGGGGTCGTCGTAGTCGAGGCCCATAAGGTCGATGAGCTTAAGGCCGTTCTTGGCACCGGTGGTCGGCATGGCGGCGCCGCTGTACTTGCCGCTGTAGAGGCCGGCGTCGTAGCGGGACTCGGAGAGCTCGGTGATCATCTCGTCAGTCGCCTTGAGGATGACGGCCTCGGTCGGGACGGTGTTTTCCCAGTCAGAGCGGGAGATGTAGGTCACGTTCTGGTCACCGACATAGCCCGCGCGGTTGAGGTCGGCGTCGTCGAAGCGGTTCTCGATGGCGGCGCCCGTCGTGGACGTGGCATAGGTGGTCGAGTCGAAGGAGGCGTTGGGATAGACGGCCACGGCGGAGGAGTCGCCCGCGGCGTCCATCTTGCCGGAAGTGGACACGGGCGTGTAGCCCTTGTACGCCAAGAAGTTGTTAGCGGCGGCGTGCGCGCCGTCGGCAACGGTGAGCAGGTAGTCGCCGGACTCGAGGATGTAGGTACCCTCGCCGTCGGCGTCATAGCTCGCGAGCTCGCGACGGTCGACACTCACGGCGACAATCTGCGACTCGCCGGGCTCGAGCTGCTTGGTCTTAGCAAAGCCGACGAGCTGGGCCGCGGGCTTCTCGATGCCATGGGCGCGGTCGTAGTCGGTGTAGGGGCTCTGCGCGTAGACCTGGACGGACTTGGAGCCGGCCACGCTGCCGGTGTTCGTCACCGTAGCGGTCACGGTGAACTTATCGGTCGAGGCGTCGTAGGCGGACTGGACGTCCGAGGTCTCAAAGGTGGTATAGGACAGGCCGTAGCCGAAGCCATACGCCACGTCATCGGAATAGGAGAAGTCGCCCACGCCGGCGGTGCCCATCACGGCATCCTCATAGCGGGTCTCAAAGTAGCGATAGCCGACGTAGATGCCCTCCTGGTAGACCATATAGGTGCTGTTTGAGCTGGTAAGGCCGGCTTGCTCGGCGTTCGTGTAGGTGAAGCTGCCGGAGTTCACCGTGGAGGGGGCGGAGAGGTTGTCGTAGAGGAACGTGTCGGAGAGCGAGCCCGACGGGTTCACGGTGCCGGCTAGGATCTTGCCCACGGCGTTGATGCCCTGGGCACCCACGCCGCCGATCCACAGGACGGCGTCGACGTCATAGTCGGGGTCCTTCAGGAAGTCGAGCTGGATCGGGTTCGAGGAGTTGAGCAGTACGACGACCTTCTTGACGGTGCCCGCCTCCTTCATGGACTTGAGGTTGGCGAGAAGGTCGCGCTCCTCGTCGGTGATGCCCAGGTAGCCGCCGGAACGGGAGTGCTCGTCGGTGGTGTTGAGGTCGTAGCCCTCACCGCCGACGCGAGAGAGCACGACGATGGCGGCGTCGCCGTAATCAGCCACGGAATCGAGGGTCGCCTGGTCATAAACGGACCAGGGGACCTCGTTCACCTGGTTGGCGGTCACGCTGTCCGAGCCGGTGAGGCTCACAGTCTGGCGCGTGTACTGCTCGCCGGAGCCGGCGCCGGTCGTGTAGAAGTCCCACATCGTGGGGTTGACGGAGAAGCCGGCGGACTCCATGGCCTCCTTGAGGTTGGGGACCTCGGAGGTGTCGAGTCCCGCTGAGCCGGTGCCGCCGTAGACGATATCGACGCTCGAGTGGCTGAAGAGCGTTACCTTGGCGCCGGTGCCCAAGGGCAGCGCCGCGTCGTCGTTCTTGAGCAGCGTGGCGCCCTCGGCCTCGACCTTCTCGGAGAGCTCTTTGCCTGCCGCGACGCGTTCCTCGTCGCTCACGTAATCGCTCGTGTAGTACTGGGCCGACTCGTCGGCGTTCGTGATCTTCGTGCGGTTCGCGCCGATGACCAGGTCAAACGTCATAGGGAACCAGTTGAAGAAGTAGAGCGCGATGCTGGTGGCAACAAACACGATGGGTAAGACGAAGCACAAGATTTTGGCCGGCAGCGCCACGCGTCGCTTGGCCTTCTTCCACGCCTTCTTTCGTGCCTTGTAATCGGTGGGGTCGACATTAGCTGCCATCTTCCCTTCCTTCCTTGTATGTTCGGGACGCACCGCTGCGGCGCCCCAAGCCTTCTCTGATATATCAGATTAAGGTTAACTTAAGGGATTGATGCTGTATCGAGCCTCAATTCAGTAGGAGGTATCAGGTAAACGGCGAACGGTAGCAGGGAATTCGCGGTGGTACCCAAAATTTCAGACCAGCAATAGGTGGCAATCTGATATCTCATTGCAAGCAATGCACGAGGAACCGAAGCGGAGGCAAAACGGAGGGGGGATTTCGCATTCGCTCAGTTTTTCGATGGTTAAATCGGAACTCGCCGGTATTGGGGCCCAAATTCGGTCGCATTTGCCCAGTTGACGAACGGTCGCTACTCGGGGATTTGAATTTAACCATCGAAAACTGATCGAGCGTCGTGGAACGGGTTCGTAAGGCGGCCCCGCGTTTGTCTCAGACGATTTCTGAACGGCGAAACTGAGTCTGAGATAAACGCGGGGCCGCGTCTGCGCAGGTGGATCTGGCCGCTACTCGTTGTCGGCCCAGTTGCTCTTCTGCTGGCCCTTCTTTTTTACGAGCTTATACGCGGGATTCGGCGTACTCACGCGGCGCCAGGTGGCCTCGTCGCGGCACTCCCCCGCCACAACCTCGACGTGGCACTCGCCCTCGGGCAGAGGGATGAAGAGGCGGAAGACATGCGGGTCCTTCGGGTTCTCGGCCACAGTTTCGACCTTCTCGCCGTTCACGTAGAAGGTGACGGACGGCTGGTTGGAGTAGGCCTTCACCGTAATGCTCTTGGCGCAGCGGCTCTCGAAGCGCTTGGAGCACACGTGGACGAACGGCTCATCGCTCCACCAGGCCTTATAGATAAAGAAGGAGTCCTTCTTGGTCTTACGGTCGAAGGTCACGAGGCCCTTGTGGTTCATGCCGGGCTCGCCGCCCTGGTCGCGCGCATCGGCCGCGAAGTCGAACATGTTCCACACGTGCGTGGCCCAGAAGTAGGGGCGCTTGTCGAAGAACTTGAGCATGTACTCGTGGTACACGCACTGATACTCCTCGGTGTGGTCGTTGCGGCGAGGCTTCTCGGAGTGGAGGTTGGGCATGGCCTCGCAGCCGTACTCGCTCATGCCGATGGCACGGTTCTTGTGCACGAGGCGCCAGAAGCCGAACCACGCCTTGTTGAGCCACAGACCAGGCACATACCAGCCGAGGTAGAGGTTCCAGGCGACCACGTCGGAGACGAAAGCACTCTTGTTGAAGGGCCCGCACATGGCGTAGCAGGCAAGGGTCGTCGGGCGCGTGGGGTCCATCTCGTGCACGAGGTCGTTCAGCACACGGTGGTTGTCCAGCATGTCGGCCTTGTCCTTAGTCGAGATGGTGATCTCGTTGGAGAGGCCCCAGACGCAGATGCTCGCATGGTGGTGGTTCTGCACGATAAGCTCGTGCATCTGGTCAAGGGTGTTCTGGCGGCCGTTGGGCATGTGCTCGGAGATGTAGGGGATCTCGGCCCAGACCACGAAACCGGCCTCGTCGCAGGCGTCATAGAAGACCTGGTTGTGCTGGTAGTGTGCCAGGCGCACGGTGTTGGCGCCGATTTCCTTGA
Source organism: Paratractidigestivibacter sp. (assembly GCF_963660155.1). Classification (GTDB taxonomy): domain Bacteria; phylum Actinomycetota; class Coriobacteriia; order Coriobacteriales; family Atopobiaceae; genus Paratractidigestivibacter. The sequence continues at coordinate 92,716 of NZ_CAVKWG010000045.1, forward strand.
TAAGGGCGATGTCCTCGAGGTGCTGCTCGGGCGCGAGCGCGTTGCCGATACCCTTGCGGTCCTGGTGGCGAGAGACGCCGCGCAGCGGATAGGCGCGCCCGTTCAGGAAGAAGCCCTTATCGGCGTCGATACGGAAGCTGCGGACGCCGAAGCGGACCGAAACCTCGTCGAGCGTGCTGCCGTCTGCGGCAAGAAGCGTGAACGTCGCGGTGTAGAGATACGGATCCCTGACGCCGTCCCAGCGGTGGGCGCCTGCAATGGCCAGCGTGGCATCCGTGCCCTCCCCGCGCGCCACCTCGGCGCCGTCGCCGTCGGTGAGAACTACCTGGACGTTGGCCGTATCGGCCGCGGGACCCTTGATCCACGAGGTGACCTCGACCCGTGCGTCGGTGTCGCCGTCCGCGATCTGCGGGGTCACGCGGACGCCGTTGCCGCCGTAGTAGTCAAGGTCAAAGTGGGTGGCGGAGGCCACGAGCAGCTTGACGTCGCGGTAGATGCCGCCGTAGAAGGTGAAGTCGGCCTTCTGCGGGTAGACGCGATCGTTCTTGGAGTTGTCCACGACGACCTTGAGGGAGTTCTCGCCGGCGACAAGGGCGTCGGTCACGTTCACGCGAAAGGTCGAGTAGCCGCCGTCGTGGTGACAGAGCGAGGTGCCGTTGACAAGGACGTCGGCAGAGGCGTTCACGCCCTCGAACTCCAGGTAGACGACCTGAGAGGTCGCGTCGTAAGCCGGCGCGCCAAAGGTGCGCTCGTAGGTGCAGGCGCCGCGCCAGTAGTCGTTGCCGCCGTCCTGGCCGTCGATGGCGTTCCAGGTGTGGGGAACGTCGACGGTCTCGACGTCGCCCGCGGGGCCGGTGAAGCGCCAGCCCTCGTTGAGGTTGGTGTAGGTGCGCATAGCTCCCCTTTCAAAAGCACGCCCTCGCGTGCGTACAGGCCGAAGGTGACTGCCTACTCGAAGAAGCCGAAGTAGTCGTGGGCGTTGTTGTAGCAGATGTCTTCAACGATGCCGCCAAGGTACTCCTCGTCCTCGGGGAGTCGGCCCATCTCGACCCACTCGCCGATGGTGTGGCACAGGATGCGGCGGAAGTACTCGTGGCGCGGGTAGCTCATGAAGCTGCGGGAGTCGGTGAGCATGCCCGTGAAGTTGCCGAGAAGACCCTGCTCGGCACACATGGTGAGCTGCTTCTTCATGCCCGAGAAGGTGTCGTTGAACCACCAGGCGTTGCCGAACTGGATGCGCGGGCGAGCGGGCGCGGACTGGAAAGCGCCACACAGGGAAGCAAGGCCCAGCCAGTCGGACTCGTTCAGGCTGTAGAGAATGCACTTGGGAAGGCCGTCGGCGGACTCGGCCGCATCCAGCAGGCACTTGACCTGGTAGACCATGTCGGGCTGGTCGCCCACGGTGTCGAAGCCGGCGTCGACGCCGATGAGCCCGAAGTTCTTGCTCGAGTCATTGCGGAAGCAGTTCATGTGGAGCTGAAGGGTCCAGTCGTGCGTGGCGTACTCACCCATCAGGAAGAGGGCGAGCGCACTCTGGTAGGCGGCGGTCTCCGCAGCCGTGGCGCCCTCGTCGTTCAGGGCGCGGCACACGATCTGGTCCACGACCTCGTCGGAAGCCGGGCAGAACACGAAGGAGTTCATGCCGTGGTCAGCCAGGCGACCACCCGCCTCGTGGAAGAAATCGATGCGCTGAGCTGCGGCGGCCTTGAGCGACTCCCAGTCCACGACGTCGATGCCGGAGACGTCGGAAAGTCGGTCGCAGTAGGCCGAGAATCCCTCGCCGTCGATGCCCATGAGACCGTCCGGGCGGAAGGTCGGCAGGACCTTGAAGCCGTTGCCGGCCTCCTCGGCAGCGAGCAGCTTGTGGTGGGCAAGGTCGCTCGCGGGGTCGTCCGTTGTACAGACGCAGGTCACGTTCATGCGCTGGATGAGTCGCTTCGCGCGGAAGTCGTCGGTCGTGATGAGGGCGTTCGCGCGCTCCCAAATTGTCTCGGCGTTCTTGCGACAGATGCGCTCCTCGATGCCGAAGAAGCGGCGCAGCTCGAGGTGGCTCCAGTCGTAGATGGGGTTGCCCACCGCGCGCTCCACGGCGTCAACGAAGGCCAGGTACTTGGCGTGGTCGTCGTCGCCGCGGATCACGGACTCGGGCGTGCCGTTGGCGCGCATAAGACGCCACTTGTAGTGGTCGCCGAAACCGTTGTCGTAGAGCCAGACCTGGGCGAGGTTCTCGTAGCCCTTGTTCTCGTGGATCTCGGACGGCACGAGGTGGCAGTGGTAATCAATAATCGGCATCTTCTCGGCATGGCGGTGGAAGAGCTTGCGCGCCCACTCGGTCGTCAGCAGAAAATCGTCGTTGAACTGCATGTTATTCGCCGGCCTTGAAGACGTCGCCGGTCTTGTCGAGGGCCTCCCACACGCCATTGATGTAGGCAATGCCGAGGGCGCGGTCATAAAGGCCATAGCCCGGGCGGCCCGTCTCGCCCCAGATCATGCGGCCGTGGTCGGGGCGCATGTAGCCGTCGAAGCCGTTCTTGTGCAGGACGCTCATCATGCGCACGAGGTCGAGCGAGCCGTACTCGCTGGGGTGCGGCGCCTCGTAGAAGTCCTTGTTGCCGGCGACCTCCGGGCTGATGTACTTGATGTTGCGCATGTGCACGAAGTGGATGCGGCCGCGCGCGGAGAACTCGTCCAGGATGTCGTAGACGTTGTTCGCAGGGTCCTCGGCGATGGAGCCGCAGCACAGGGTGATGCCGTTGTAGGGGGTGTCCACTACGTTGCAGAGCCAGTCGAGGTCCTCGCGGTTCTTGCAGATGCGCGGCAGGCCGAAGATGGAGTACGGAGGATCGTCGGGGTGGATGGCCATCTTGACGTCGCACTTCTCGCAGGTCGGCATGATGGCCTCGAGGAAGTACACGAGGTTCTCGCGAAGCTTGTCCTCATCGACGTCCTTGTAGGCGTCGAGAAGCGCGCGCACCTGCGCCAGGCGCTCGGGCTCCCAGCCGGGAAGCGTGAGGTCGCCGGAGCCGTCGGCCACGCGGTCGATGATCTCCTGGGGGTCATCGGGGATGTTCGCCTTCACGAAGGCGAGGGTCTTGGAGCCGTCGGGCAAGGTGTAGTCCAGGTCGGACTTCACCCAGTCGAAGACGGGCATGAAGTTGTAGCAGATGCACTTGATGCCCTCGGCGGCGAGGTTCTCGATGGTCTGTTTGTAGGCCTCGATGTGGGCGTCACGGGTGGGCAGGCCGATCTTGATGTCGTCGGAGACGTTGACGGACTCGATGCACTCGAGCTTGAGACCGGCCGCCTCGACCTGCTCGCGCAGCGCGTGGATGCGCTCGCGCGGCCAGACCTCGCCCGCGGGGATGTCGAAGAGCGTGCCGACGATGCCCTTGCAACCGGGGATCTGGGCGATCTGCTCGAGGGTGATCTTCTCGGACTCGGGTCCGTACCAACGGAAGCTGAGCTGCATGGCAGTCTCCTTTATCAAAAGGCGCAGGGCGCTTTACAGGTACTTGTGGATGGTGGCGGCGACGGCGCCGGTGCCGGCGAGCATCTCGCCGAGGAAGCCCTCGATCTTCTCGCCGAGACCGACCGAATAAAGGTCGAGGGTGAAGATCTCGGTGTTGGAGAGGATGGGCTCGGCTGCCGCGTGGATGGCCTCGGCGTCAACGCTGCCCAGCTCAAGTCCGGAAACGTGGGCCTGGAGCTCGGAGAGCAGCGGATCGGGGCTGCACTCGAAGGGCTTGCCGTCGTCGCCCACGCCCATGAGGTAGCGCAGCCAGCCGGCGATGGTCAGCGGGATGTAGGTGAGGCCGGAGACGTCCTTACCATCGGCCAGGTAGGCGTTGAGGGTGTGGCCGTAGCGGATGGCGACCTTCTGGGAGGTATCGGTGGCGATGCGCTGCGGAGCGTCGGGCAGGGACTTGTTGACCAGGCGCTCGCCCGTGAGCTCGTCTATGAAGGACTGCGGGTCGATGACCTCAGGGTCGACGACCACGGGCAGGTCCTCGTCGTAGCCGAGGTGGTGGACCAGGCTCGCGAGGTCGGCGTTCTCCATCTCCTTCCAAATGCGGTCGTAGCCCAGCAGGCAACCGAAGACAGCCAAGCAGGTGTGCAGCGGGTTCAGACAGGCGGTAACCTTCATGGTGTCGGCGCGCTCGGCGGTCTGGCGGTCGCAGAGGATGACGCCGCCCGCGTCAAGCGCGGGGCGACCGTTGGGGAAGGAGTCCTCGATGACCAGGTAGTGGCAGGCCTCGGTGTTGGCGAAGCCGGCGAAGGTCGGGCCGGAGGTCCTGATGAGGTCGAGGTCGGACCAGCCCTGCTCCTTGAGGGCGGCCTCGGTCTCGGGCGAGGGGTTCGGGGTGATGCGGTCGATCATGGACCACGGGAAGCTCACGCGCGACTCGTCGGAGACGTAATCGACGAAGTCCTGGCCGACGTGACCGTTGTCCTGCCAGCCGCGGGCGACGGTGAGGATGGCCTCGCGGAAGCGGGCGCCGTTCTGGGAGAAATTATCGGTGGAGACCATGGCGATGGGGGCCGCGCCGGCGTTGAAACGGGCGAGCAGCAGCGAGGCGACGATGCCCATGGAACTGGCGGCGGCGTCGGGGCCGGCCTCGAGCTCGGCCTTGACGTAGCCCATGAGCTCGCCGGCGGCGTCGCGCAGGCTGTAGCCCTTCTCGGTGATGGTGAAGGTGACGAGCTGCAGCTCGCTCGACTCGAAGTAGCGCTTGGCGCGCGCAAGGTCCTCGGGGCGCTGGGAGTTGGCGAAGCAACCGCCGGCGGTCACGGCGATGAGGTTCTCGTCGAGGGTACCGTCGGAGTTCATGACGACCTGGAGAATGTCGTAGTTGTAGGGGGCGTAGACCTCGTCGAGCGTGAAGGGACGGAAGGTCTCGGCCACCACGACGCCCCGGTCGAGCAGGCCCTTGTTTGCGAGCTCGTTGGCAATCTGCGCGTGGAAGGCGCGGTAGAGGTTGCCGCCGCCGAAGTGCATCCAGACCGGCTGCTCCATGCCCGCGGCCTTGACGGCGCCCGCGTCGTATGCCGGGAGCTTGACGCCTGCGGCGGCGAGCTCCTCTTTGCAGTCCTGCCAGTTCTTGAGCGAAAGCGAAGCCATGTAAGGTCCCTTCTCGAGGTGATGCTCGCACGAATTCCCAGTTACGTACTTTGATTACTTTAACTGGTATATCACTTTGGCTTGTTAAGTCTTCGTTTGTCGCCGCAAGCGGTCAAGAATTCACGGTAAGCGTAAGGGATAGCCGACAGAAACTCGTCTCCGACCTGCGAACAATCATCTCGGGCGCTGTGCAATGCGCTGAATACCACTGATATATAAGCGGGTACCCGAGCCCCAGCGGCTAGCGCGCGAAATCCGCCCCGCCCTCGAAGTACTCGGGGTACTCGGCCACGACCTTCGCGTAGTCGGAGCGGGACTTCTGAAGGTGCTCGCGGACGAGAAACGACGCGTAGCCGGCGTCCTTCTCGGCAATAGCGCGGCGCATGGCGCGGTGCTGGCCCATGACCTCCTCGGGGTCGATGCCCAAGGTGTTGGCCGAGAGCCACCGGTAGCGCTCGAAGTGGGTGTTGGTGAGGCTGAGCCACTGCCAGACCACGGAGTAACCCGCCACCTCGAAGAACGCGCGGTGCATGAGGTTGTCCGCCTCAAAGAAGGCGCGCTTCTCGGATGCGGCAAGTGCCTCCTCCTGCGTCCTGATGGCGGCGTCGATGCGGGTGAGCGCGGCAGCGTCAGCCTTGACGCAGCACCCGACGATCATCTCGCGCTCAAGCGTCTCTCGGCAAAGGCGGGCGGCCTCGGCAAAGGCCAGGTTGATCTTGGAGACGTAGGTGCCGCTCTGGGGGCGCGTCTCCACGAGGTCCTCCTGCTGCAGGCGCAGGAACGACTCTCGGACCGGGGTGCGGCCGAGGCCGAGGTCCTCGCAGAGCTCCTTGATGCCGAGCTTGGCGCCGGGGGCGTACTCGGCGTAGACGATCCTCTCGCGGATCAGGTCATATGCCTGGCTCTGCAGGCTCTCCGGCTCCTTGGCCATGTGACACCCCCTCTATACTGCGGTTGACTGGAGAAGTATATCAGCCGTTGACAAAGGGGACCCGCGGCTTTTACCCGCCACGCAAACAAACAGAAAACGCGGCCGCAGGCTTAGTTGCTTGCGACCGCGCACAATCTGGCTCTGGGGCTAGGGGCTTAGCCGCGGACCTTGGCCACGACCTCCATGGCGCCCTTGCAGGCCTCGGTCACGGGGGTGAAGTCGCCGTCGGCGAAGAGGGCGGGCTTGACCATCCAGGTGCCGCCGCAGGCGATGATGTTGGGGTTGCCAAGGTACTCCTCGACGTTGCCGGTGCTCACGCCGCCGGTGGGCATGAAGCGGTGGCCGACGAAGGGCGCGCACAGGGCCCCGATGGTGTTCAGGCCACCGTACTGGGCGGCCGGGAAGAACTTGGTGACGGTGAGGCCGAGCTTGCGGGCGGCGGTGACCTCGGAGGGGGTCACGGTGCCGGGAAGCACGGGCACGCCGAGCTCAATGCAGTGGGCGACGACGTCGGCGTCAAAGCCCGGGCTCACGATGAAGGAGGCACCGGCGGCAACGGCCTCATCGACCTGCTCGACGGACAGCACGGTGCCGGCACCGACGCAGATCTCGGGGACCTCGTCGTGCATGGCCTTGATGCACTCAGCGGCGCAGGCGGTGCGGAAGGTGACCTCGGCGGAGGGCATGCCGCCGGCGACCAGGGCGCGGGCCATCGGCACGGCGTCCTCGACCTTATCGAGCACGACGACCGGGACGATGGCGAGCTCGTGGAGCCTCTCGTAGAAATCCTCGTACATGGGCGGATCCTTTCTTTGTGGACAAAGGGACTGTCCCTTTGTCCATTCTTTGGCGTGGGTCGGGCTAGCGGGCGACGCGGGTGGCGCCGCCGGAAGAGGCGGTCGCGCTGATCTCGGCCTCGGTCACGAGGTTGGAGTCGCCGCGGATGGTCAGCTTCAGGATGCTAGCGGCGATGGCGTAGTCGATGGCCTCCTGCGGCTCGAAGCCGTTGAGCATGGCGTGGAGCAGGCCGGCGTTGAAGGCGTCGCCGGCGGCCACGCCCTCGAGGACGTGCACGTCGTGGACGGGGCTGAACCAGTGCTGGTCGCCCTCTGCCTGGTAGAGCATGCCCATCCACTTGGAGCGGTTGGTGTTGGACACGTTGCGCACAACGGAGGCGACGGCGCGGCAGCCGTACTCGGCGCAGATCCGGCGGGCCATCTCGACGTAGGAGTCGCGCTCCTCGATGCCGTGGGCGAGCGAGCCGGAGACGCAGTCCATGCCGAGGGCGGACGGGGCGTCCTCGTCATTGGCGACGCACACGTCGACGAGGGGCATGAGCCCCTTGAGGACGGACTGGGCCTTCTCGGGGCTCCAAAGCTTGCCGCGGTAGTTGAGGTCGCAGACGGTGAGGATGCCGCGGGCGCGGGCGGCCTCGAGGGCGTCCTTGCAGGCGGCCGCCATCTCGTCGGAAACGGCCGGGGTGACGCCGCTGAAGTAGAAGACGCCGACGCCCTCGAGCGCGGCTCCCCAGTCGAAGACCCCGCGGGGGGCGAGGCTCATGGCGGAGTACTTGCGGTCGTAGACGCAGCCGTTGCCGCGCTGGGAGGCGCCGAGCTCGAAGAAGTAGGAGCCCAGGCGGTCGCCGCCGCGCACGACGCGGGAGGTGTCGACGCCGTAGGCGATGAGGCTGCGCAGGGCGCAGTCGCCAATGCGGTTGGCGGGCACGACGGAGACGAACGCGGACTTGTCGCCCTGGTAGGCCAGGGAGAGCGCGGTGTTGGCTTCCGCGCCGCCGTAGCGGACGTCGAACTCGGTGGCCTGCTCGATGCGCAGGTGGTCCTTGGGCGAGAGCCTCATCATGATCTCGCCGAACGCGAGGACGAGGGAATCGGGGGAGATCGCCATTCTTGCCTCCAGCCTTTCGTTGGTGCGTACCTTTGGGGAATCGATTTACGAAATCGATTACGTTACATCGCGAGCTATTGTATAGTCGAAGCGCACCGATTGGCAATGGGAAATTCGCCCGAGGGCAAAATTCCTCGGCGGCGGGACGGGGGGACGGCGTGGCGCGCGTAAGGATCAAGGACATAGCCGAGCAGGCGGGCGTGAGCGCGGCCACCGTGAGCCGCTACCTCAACAACACGCCCGGCGCCATGACCGACGAGACCCGCGCGCGCATCGCCGAGGTGGTGGCGCGCACAGGGTACCGGCCGCTCGCCGCGGCGCGGAGCCTGCGCACCGACCGCTCGCAGCTCTTGGGCGTCGCTCTCGCGGACATCTCGAACCCCTACTCGTCGGCCATGCTCGAGGCGCTCTCGCACGAGGCAGCGGCGCAAGGATACTCGCTCATGACGGCTGTCACCGGAAACGACGCCGAGGCGGAGGCCGCCGCGGTAGACCGACTGGTTGCCGCCGGGGCCGACGCCCTTGTCGTCAACACCTGCGGGGAAAACGATCGGGCCCTGCGCGAGGCAAACCTGAGCCTGCCCGTGGTGCTTCTGGACAGAGACGTGACCGGAGGTGGTCTGGACCTTGTGACCTCAAACAACAAAGACCTGGTCGCAGGGCTTGTGGGCGAGCTTGCGGGGTGCGGGTGCAAGAAGCTCTTCCTGGTGAGCGAGACCAATCAGACAAGCTCCATCCGCCGCGAGCGCGCCGCGCGCTTCCTTGAGGAGACGGGGCGCCTGGGCGTCGAGGGGCGCGTCGTTGAGCTTAGGGGCGATAAGTGCGGCTGGCTTGCGGAGGCGGGCGAGAAGTGCGGGTACATCGCCATCAACGGCCTCGTGTTCCTGCGGCTCGTCGAGGCGCTCCAGGCAAACGAGCCGCAGCCAGCTGGTATTGACGGGGCGCCCGTACGCATCGCCACGTTTGACGACTTTGCCTGGAACCGCGTGATCGCAGGCGGCGTCACCACGGCGGCTCAGGACATCGAGGGCATCGCCCGCACCGTTGTCGAAAGGGCGCTATCCCGCATCGAGAACCCCGAGGCCGCGCCCAGGCGCTTTGAGATCGCGGGCCAGATTATCCGCCGCTCCTCCACGGCGCGCCTGGGGGGCTAGGTGCCGGCGCCAAATAAAGAACCCCCGCCGAGGAAGGGAGCGGCGGGGGCTACAAGGAAAGAAGGTACTTACTTTGTTCCCGCCTGACGTAGTCTCAATCACTCGCAGGTCAGGTACACAATCCCAACACCTCGCCTACACGCATGCGCCACAAATCGCCCGGGGCGCCAAACCCATCGACGCTTGTTACCATGGATGGCAACGCGATTAAGGGGACCCCATGAGCGCAAAGCCGCCAAAGAAGCACGACCAGAACACCAAGCCCACCGCCAAGGTGCCCAAGGGCCGCCCGGGGCGCGAGGCGTTTCTTCCCACCTGCCGCGCCGACATGGAGGCCCGCGGCTGGGACCAGTGCGACTTCGTCTACATCTGCGGCGACGCCTACGTGGACCACCCGAGCTTCGGCATGGCCATCGTCGGCCGCGAGCTCGAGGCCCACGGCTACAAGGTGGGCATCATCTGCCAGCCCGATTGGCACGACCCGCAGAGCGTGAACGCACTCGGCGAGCCGCGCCTGGCGTTCCTTGTCTCGGCAGGCAACATGGACTCCATGGTCAACCACTACACCGTGGCAAAGAAGCGCAGGTCAAAGGACTTCTACACCCCCGGCGGCTGCATGGGCGCCCGTCCCGACCACGCGGTCGTGGTGTACTCCAACCTGATCCGCCGCACGCACAAGCACACCCCCATCGTGCTCGGAGGCATCGAGGCGAGCCTGCGCCGCCTTGCCCACTACGATTACTGGTCCGATTCGCTCAAGCGCTCCATTCTGCTCGATTCGGGTGCCGACCTGCTGCTTTATGGCATGGGCGAGCGCTCGATCGTCGAGATGGCCGACGCGCTCGACGGCGGCGTGGCCATAAGCGATGTCACTTGGATCGCCGGCTCGGCCTACAAGGCGCGCTCGCTCGACGACGTCTACGACTACGAGCTGCTGCCCACCTTCGACGAACTCACCGCCGACCGCTGCGCCTACGCCGAGAGCTTCGCCGTGCAGTACGAGAACATGGACGCCATCACGGCCAAGCGCCTCGTGGAGCCCTACCCTGCCGACAACCTCTACGTGGTGCAGAACCCGCCCACGGCGCCGCTGACCACCGAGGAGCTCGACGCCGTCTACGAGCTCCCCTATGCGCGCGGCTGGCACCCTGACTACGACGAGGCGGGCGGCGTGCCCGCGTTCGACTTCGACGAGGTGCGCTTCTCCATCGCGGCAAACCGCGGCTGCTTCGGCGAGTGCAGTTTCTGCGCCATCACCTTCCACCAGGGCCGCATTGTGCAGGTGCGCAGCCACGACTCCGTGATGCGCGAGGCCGAGGCGCTCACGCACGACCCGAACTTCAAGGGCTACATCACCGACGTGGGCGGCCCCACGGCGAACTTCGGCCGCTCCGCCTGCGACAAGCAGGCCAAGCACGGCGTGTGCTCGAATCGTCGCTGCATGTGGCCCAAGCTCTGCCCCAACATGGTGGTCGAGGAGGACTCCTACGCGGACCTTCTCGCCGACCTGCGTCAGCTCCCGGGCGTCAAGAAGGTCTTCGTGCGCAGCGGCGTGCGCTTCGACTACACGCTGGCCGACAAGTCCGACAAGTTCCTGAACGAGCTCGTGCGCCACCACGTCTCGGGCCAGCTGCGCCTTGCGCCCGAGCACGTGAGCGACACGGTGCTCTCGGCCATGGGCAAGCCATCGCGCGCCGTCTACGAGGCGTTTTGTCGCCGCTTCGAGCGAGCGACGAAGGCCGCGGGGCTCGAGCAGTACGTCGTGCCCTACCTCATCAGCAGCCACCCCGGCTCCACGATGAAGGAGGCCGTGGAGCTGGCGGAGGCCGTGCGCGACATGGGCTACATGCCCGAGCAGGTGCAGGACTTCTACCCCACGCCCTCCACGATGAGCACCTGCATGTTCTACACGGGCCTCGACCCGCGCGACATGTCGCCCATCTACGTGCCGCGCGACCCCCACGAGAAGGCCATGCAGCGCGCGCTGATCCAGTACCGCAAGCCCGAGAACTGGCAGCTCGTCAACGAGGCGCTGCGCAAGGCGGGCCGCACCGACCTCATCGGCTTCGGGCCGAAGTGCCTGATCCGGCCATACCCGCCCAAGGGCGGCGCCGGCGGCAAGGGCAAAGGCGGCAAGATGGGCAACAACGGCGGGCATGCCAGCCGCGGCTCCGGCGTGGGCGGCAAGAAGGGCGGCGCTCCCCAGGGCAACAAGCCCGGCGGCATGAGTCGCGCGCAGAACACCGCCGGCCGCAACCGCGCCGCGCAGGGCCGCCAAGGCGCCAACAACCGCCGCGGCCACCGCTAACCCCTCTCCTCAAAGTTTGGAAGGCTTCCGATCTTTGAGGGGAGGGCGGATTGGAGGCTGTCCGGAAGACTGTCTTTTTTGCAGCGGTTTGTGGACTGTCCATTTTCTGGGGGGAATGGCACTTTTCAACCGCCGGTGGCGGTGGCAGAATTGAATGTTGCACACCAACGGCGAAAGGCACCCATCCCATGATCCGCGAGATCGTCCACTCCCCCATGCTGCTCCGCGTTCCCAGCGAGCCCGCCATCCTCGGTTCGGCCGAGGACCGCGAGATCGGGCACGACCTTCTCGACACGCTGGCCGCCAACGCCGAGCGCTGCGTGGGCATGGCCGCGAACATGATCGGAGCGCGCCGCCGCATCATCGTGGTGAACAACGGCGCTCGTAACATGCTCATGTACAATCCCGAGATCCTCGAGGGCGTAGGCACCTACGAGACCGAGGAGGGGTGCCTCTCGCTGGAAGGCACCCGCCCGTGCACGCGTTATCGCCGCATCAAGGTCCGCTACCTCGACGACAGCTGGAACGAGCGCACGATCACCTTCACTGGCTTCGTCGCCGAGATTATCCAGCACGAGATAGACCACTGCAACGGCGTGGTCATCTAGCGTTCCTCGTCGACAAAGCCGAATGCCGCGGCGCCGATAAGGGCCGCGCTCGCCAAAGCGCCGGAAAGCGCATCGAGAGAAGCGTCGCCCGTGGCCGGCACGCTGCGGTAAGCAGGTGTCGCCTTTGTGGCCGTGGAGCCGGATGCGGCCGCGTTGCCGGCCGTCGTCTTGCCGCCGCCCGCCGTCCCGCCGCCCGCAGGCTCCTCGCCGCTGGACGACCCGCTCCCGCCATCGGCGGCCTCATCGTGATCGGTAATCCGGATACGCCCCTGCCCCAAGGCGTCGGCGTACTCGTCGCCGACAACGCCCTTGAGCGACTCGCTGAAATAGTTGATGAGCGCCTGCGTGTCCACGAAGAGCATACGTGCCGACGACCAATTCTCGGGTTTGGGTATGCAGCTGCCGCCTAGCTGGACCACGAAGTCAGGCCCGCAGATCGTGTACTCCTTATCCTCAAGAAGCGCCTCACCGTGGAGCTTCACGTCCCTCACCCGGCGCTCGCCCGAAATGCTCTCAAACTTGGTGCCGTCTGTCGAGTACACGACCGACGAGGCCACGTCCTCGCGGATGGTGTACGAGAATCCCTCGGATACCTGCAAAAAGGCACCAGAGGCCTCGGGATAACTAGCCGCCGCGACCTCGAGCATATTGAGAATGTGCCGCCCCGTCACCTTGAGGCTCACAACTGTGTTCGCGAACGGGCACACGTCGATGAGGTTCCCGTAGGTGATCTTGCCGGCGGCAAGGTCGTGCCGCAGACCGCCACCGTTGATAAAGGCGATGTCGCAGTCCTCGCCCATGTTCGCGGCGGAGTAGTAGATGGAGTCGGCAACAAAGTCGCCGAGGTTCGTCTCCCGCTTTCGCACAGCATACGAACCGTCGACCTCGAAGGCGCAGAGCTTGTGTTTGGACTCCCCGTATATCTTGTTCTTCTGCTCGGCAACCCCGGCCTCCAACTCGGCGATAAGGCCTTCCATCTTCTCGTCCTTGCCGTCCCATTGCTTGATGAGCTCGGCTGCCGCGGGCAGGCCGGAGGAGTCGAGGGCGACCGTCGCCGTGCCGGCAAAAGGATCGATCTCGATGCGCCCGAAGCTCGAGAACTGGCAACCGGTCTGCGAGACAACGACGTCGATGCCATTCTTGTTCTTGAACTTCTCGATGTACATCTCGTGCGAGTGGCCGTCCACGACGAGGTCGATCCCGGAGGTATTGGCCACGACGGCCTTGCTACTCCAGCGCTCCATCACGCCTTTGCGTCCAAGGTGGCCAAGCAGCACAACGTAATCGGCGCCGTCGTCTCTCGCTGCGTCGACGGCGGCCTGAACGGCCGAGTAAAGCCCGGTTCCTGACTCGTCGCCGCAAAAGCCGCAGATCTGGTTGCCGTCCTTATCGGCAAAGGCGGTGGGTTTTGACGAGGAGAGGGTAGACGGCGTTACGGCGCCCACATAGCCGACGCGGACCGTCGAGCCCGAGACCTCGTAGTCGCAAACCCGGTAGGCGTCAAAAATGCGCTCGTCAGTGCGTTCATCGACGAAGTTACAGCAGACCAAGGGCACGCTGCCCTCGGTCTGGCGCAGCTGGAAGAGCTTCTCCGCGCCGTAATCGAACTCGTGGTTGCCCAAGGTGATGACGTCATAGCCGCACGCGCCGATGACGCGAGCGGGCATCTCGCCCTCGGTGAGCATAGCCGACGAGCTCCCCTGGAGATTGTCGCCGGCGTCGACGAGGACGACATTGGCCTCACCGTGGGCGGCGCGCTGCTGCGTCACATAGTCCAGAAGGGCCGCGTAGCCAAGGCTCGTCTTCTCGTTGACCATGCTGCAGTGCACGTCGTTGGTGTGGACGACGACGATTTTCGAAGCGGCGGTCTCGGAGGCGGGCACGTCCTCCTCGGCGGGCACGACCTCATCCGCGAAAGCCGCCGCGGGACCGGAGACAAGGGGCACGGTAAGGCTCGCGAGCACGGTCCCCGCGCTGACGAGGAAGCCGCGGCGGGTCAGGTTGTTGTCCAGGTCCATTGGTCGACCCCCTTCTGAAAGTGAATGTAGGCATGGTCCCCCCATGAATGTTACTCTGCGAGCTTCTATTCCACGAGGTCCATGGGGGCCTCGCCCATCTGCGCGCCGTTGACGCAGTCGCCGACGCCGCACCGTACCGCAAAGTCGGCGCCTGTTCCAAAATCCCGAGCGATACCAATGGAGGTCCGCCGCGGATTGGTATTGCTCGAGTTTTTTGGGGTGCGCGGCGGCGCTCACGACCAGACGGTCATGGCGAGGGTCGCGGCGACGATGAGCGCGAGGCCCGCCGCGGCGCGGCGACCGAGCCGCTCGGTGAACACGGCGCGCGCGAAGCCGATTGACACGAGGATCGAGAGCTTGTCGATCTGGGTCACCACGCTGACCTGGCCCGCCTGGATCGCGTAGTAATAAAAGAGCCAGCTTGCGCCCGTCGCCACGCCGGATGCACAAATAAAGCCCAGCTCACGGTGGTCGCACCTCCGCACGAGCGACAGTTTGCCCCGCGCGGCGACGATGGCCCACGCCATCACGAGCACAACGCAGGTGCGCACGGCCGTGGCAAGGTTCGAGTCAACGCCCGAGACGCCCACCTTGGCAAGCACCGACGTGAGCGCCGCGAAGACCGCCGCCGCGACGGCAAGAAGGACCCAGCGCCTCCCCTGCCCCGCCGGGGCGCCCGCCGTCCGCCTCTTCTCGACCATCATCAGCGTGCCCGCAAGAATCGCGGCTATGGCCGCGAGCTTGACGCCCAGATGCCCCGTCTCGCCGAAGAACACGATGGCCAGAAGCGCCGAGAGCGCCGTCGACGACTTGTCGATGGGCACGACCTTGTTCACGTCGCCCTCCGCGAGCGCGGCGAAGTAGCAGATCCAGCTGCCGCCCGTGGCCAGGCCCGAGAGCGCAAGGAACGCATACGATCGCGGCGAGATCTGCGCCAGCGCCGCCGGCACGTCCCCCACCGAGATGGCCGCCATGACCCAGCTGAACAGGAGCACCACCGCACAGCGCACGGCCGTGGCCACGTCGGAGTCGGTATGCGCGATGCCAACCTTTGCCAGAACCGACGTGAGGCCCGCGAAGAGCGCCGAAGCCGCGGCCGCGAGGACCCAGTTCATGCAGGCGCCTCCTTACGGCCTATACGTCGCGCAGTTCATCGGCGTCTCATACACATCGATCTGCGAGCAAGGCAGCCCGCGCGCGATGAGCTCGTCGGCGAAGTGGCGCGCGAGATTCTCGGCCGTGGTACGGAATGGCACGATTGTAAGGCTGAAGCCCTCGCCCTCGAGCGCCTCGATGGTCGCCGGCTTCAAAGTCCCCTCCTCCACGAGGAAGGTGTGGTCGTACTCCTCGACAAGCGCGCGGAAGATCTTCTTAAAGACCCCGAAGTCGAGCACCATGCCGCGCATGGTGCCCTCTACCTGCAGCTCGTTTTGCTCGATGTAGGCCACGACACGCCAGCGGTGGCCGTGGAGGTTCTCGCACTTGCCGTAGTAGTCGGCGAGAAAATGAGCGGCGTCGAAGGACGCCTCGGTCTTGAGGCCAAAGGACATGGGCGCTCCTTTGCGGGTGCTACGCCTCGACCAGCCCGGCCGCCTGCTTGGCGGCGATGATGCGGGCCACGGACTCGTTGATGCGGTCCTCGGTGAGGCGCCCGGACGTAACGGCCTCAATGATACCGTCGCGCGCGGCCCAGGGGTCCGGCGACATGAGCACCATGTCGCCGCCTGCCTCGACGAAGCGCGCCGCGGCGTCGCCGACCTCGAAGTTCTGGCTGATGGCGCCCATGCTCATGGAGTCGCTGATCACGACGCCCGTGAACCCGAGCCGTCCGCGCAGCGCCTCGGCGATCATGATGTGGCTGAG
This sequence comes from Paratractidigestivibacter sp., assembly GCF_963660155.1. Classification (GTDB taxonomy): domain Bacteria; phylum Actinomycetota; class Coriobacteriia; order Coriobacteriales; family Atopobiaceae; genus Paratractidigestivibacter. The sequence continues at coordinate 108,622 of NZ_CAVKWG010000045.1, forward strand.
CGTCGCGGGCAGGCCGTCGCCGGCCGCGTTGGGGGTCTGGATGTGGCCGACCATGATGAAGGGGCAGCCAGCCTCAACGGCAGCCTGGAAGGGTAGATACTCGCATTCGTGCAGCTCATCGGCCGTGCGGCAAGAATAAACGGCGCCGGTATGCGAGTCGCCCCGGGTGTCGCCGTGGCCAGGGAAGTGCTTGGCGCAGGGTAGCATGCCCGTGGCGAGCATGGCCTGGACCTCGGCCGCGACCATCTCGGCGCAGACCTGGGGGTCCGAGCTGAAGGAGCGATGCCCGATCACGGGGTTCGAGGGGTTGGTGAGCACATCGGCCACGGGCGCGAAGTCGAGGGTAAAACCAATGTCGCGCAGGTAGAAGCCGATGGAGTTGCCCACGTATGCAGCGCGCGTCGGATCGCCCTCTTGGCCGATCCACCACATGTTGGAGAAGTGCTCGACGTCGAAGAAGCCGGAGTTGGCCACGCGCGCGACGAGACTGCCGCCCTCCTCGTCGGTGGCGGTGAAGACCGGGATGCCAACGCCCGAGGCGCGCGAGAACTTGACTGTACCGCTCAGCATGTCGCGAAGCTGCTGGTCACCCTTGATGTTCTGACTGAAGTAGATGACGCCGCCGACGGGCAGGTCGGCCATGCCGGCTTGGGTAAGAGGACCCGCCTTGGTGGCGAGCTCTACGCCCGCGAGCTGCTCGGGCGTGACGAAGAGCATCTGCGCGACCTTCTGCTCGAGCGTCATGGACGCAAGGAGCTTCTCGGCCGTGGTGGGGGCGGGCTCGGGGGCGGCCGCGGGCTCGTCGGAGCCCGCATCGGCGTCTGCCAAGGCGTCGCCCTGGTCGGCGCCCTGGCCCGCATCCTGGCCCGCAGCGGAGGCGGCGCCCTGGCCCGCGGTGCTCCCCTGCTGCGCCGCGCAACCGCCGAGCGCCACGGCCCCGGCCGCACCGAGCACCTTGAGCGCCTGGCGGCGGGTAAGCGTGAGGTCGGCGACGGGCAGGCGCATAGCGGGTCCTTTCGGGGCTTCTCCTTGGCAAGAAAAACGCGCGGCGGGCCGAAGCCCACCGCACGAAATTGTAAATGCTTTGAAGCCAGCCGTACACGCGATGCTCAACGCCTGCTTGAGCCCGAGGCCCCGCGGAGGCGCCAAGGACGCGCCAACCTTACGAGCAGCAGCTCACGACCCAGGCGACGAAGTTGCCCGCGGGGCTGCCGGAGCGCTCGGCGAGGACGTGCCCCTGGCCCCAGACCGGGGTGTAGGCCACATCGGACACGCCGTCGTACTTGCCCAGCGCAAGAGCCATGTTGGCCGCCGTGCACGGCGAGACAAACGTATCGAAGACGCCCTCGTTGATGCGCCAGTGGGCAGCGACGCCCGACTGCCCGTAGCCCGCATAGGCGCCGGAGAGCCAGTAGAGCGGGTTCATCATGTCGACGCGGGCCGCCATGGTCGTCTCGAGCGAATCCTGCTTGGCGAGGTCGAGCCTCCAGGCGCTCTCGTAAGAGGCGTCCCAATCGCTGCAGGTCGCGTAGGTCGAGGCGTTCTTCTCGATGAGCTCGCCGGCCATGGCATCGAAGTGCAGGGTGCTCTCCTCGCCGATGCCGAAGAGCTGGTTGGACTTCGACGAGCGGTCGGGACGATCGTAGGGCGAGCAGGGCATCTCGGCCGGGCGGACGTGCTTGGAGAGGTCGCCCAGGCTCTGGACCGTGACGACATTGCGCTTGATGTTGTAGTTGATCCAGCGATAGTCGGAGTTAAGCGCCGCGAAGTAGTTGCTCGGGGTGTCGTAGATGGTCGACTGGACCGTGGTCGTGCCAGCCGGCTGAGAAGCGGCGGCGTCGGACGCGGACGCGTCGACCTCGCCCGTGGCCGCGTCGACGCTCGCTGCGACGTCGACGCTCGCGGCGGCCTCGGCGCTCGCGGCCGTGTCGGCAGCCGAGACGGCGCCGCCCACGCCAGCGGCCTGCGCCGAGGCGCGCGTCGAGAGCAGGTTCGGGTCGCCCGGGAACATCGGGTCGTCGAGGTGCTGCGGCGTGTGCGTGTACGGGAAGGGCGTGTTCTGCACGAAATACGTGGCCGCGTCGCTCACCTGCGAGAGAAGCTCATCGGCGTAGCTGCCCATCGTGTACTGACCGCCCTCGGACTCGTCCAAGGTGAGGTGCTCGTCGTCCGCGTTGCGCAGGTCCATACCGTTGACCCAAGCGCCGTACGCGCCGGCGAGCCCCTGCGAGAGCTGGGTGCGCCAGGTGCCCTCGGCGCGGGGGTCAGCGCTCGAGTGCTGGCCCATGGCCCACTCGTAGGCCGCGTCGGCCACATCGAAGCTCGTGACCGGACACCAAGAGGCGCTTCCGGCGATGGCATCGGAGAGCTCGGCGCCCTTGGCGTCGTGAGTGGCCGCGCCGATGCTCTCGAGGTAGGGGCGATAGGCCTCGGCGTCGCCCGAGGCGCCCATGACGGCGCTCACGCCGCCGCCGGCCGAAAAGCCGAAGACAAAGACGCGGCTCACGTCGAAGGGCAGCTCGGAGGCGTTGTAGCGAAGGTAGCGCACGGCTGCCTTGAGGTCCACGACGGGCCACGGGGCGCCGCCGGGGTACATGTCGGTGGAGCCGGAGGTGGTGTCGACACCGGCGGAGCGGCCGCGAAAACCCGCGTACACGTAAACGCAGCCCTGCTCAAGATAGGTTCCGAGGCCCGTGTACTCGTAGGTCGTGGGGCTCTGCTGCGCAGCCAGGGTGCCCGTGTTGACGGGCATGACCACGGGCGCCGTGGCGGGCGTGAAGTTGCCGACGACGGCCTTCTCGTTGACGGAGCACTTGTAAGCGGAGCCGCTCTTCTCGCCTGTGAAGAACTTGCCGGGCACGAAGATGGCGAGAGACTCGTAGGTCTTGGTCGCGGGCTTGGTGCAGTACTTGAGCCCGAGCTGGTAGTAGCAGTCGTTCTCCTCGTCGTACTTCCAGGACTCCATGTTGATGGCGAGGTCCTTGAACTCCTCGAGGTCGACGTCGGCGGGGGCAGCGTCGGTGCCGGAGTCGTCCGGCTGCTTCTGATCGGTCGGGCGAGAGCAGCCGGCGAGGCCGGAGGCGCCGGCGAGGCCGGCGAACGCGAGGAACTGTCGTCTGGTGAAGCCCATGGTTTCTCCTTTGCGGGCGGGCCGTTATGTGGCCTTCTACCCAATGTGCGCGAGGCTTACGGAACGCGGCGGCGCGCGAGCAGGCGCCGAGCGGGACGCCGCGGGCGGGCGGCGCAGGCGGGCGCCGTGCGCGAGCGGGCGGCTACTTGCGGCGGTCGGGACCCCAGAACACCATCGAGATCATGCCAGGGCCAACATGCGACCCGATGGTCGGGCCGATGGTCGGGCGCAGGACCTCGAGGCTGTCGTCGAGCTCGCGCAGCTTGGTGGCCACGCTGAAGCCGTCCTCGGCGACGTCGGCGTCACCCACGGCGACCACGTTGGCCTCGCCGTTGAGCTCGTGGTTCTTCTGGTAGTGTTCGACGAGCTTCTTCAGGCCCTTCTTGCGACCGCGGGCGACGCCGCGGATGCCGAGCGTGCCGTCGAGGTTGAAGTGCAGAAGGGGCTTGACGCCCAGCGCGTCGCCGACGACCGCCACGCCCTTGGGCACGCGGCCGCCGCGGTGAAGGGCATCGAGGTCCTCGACCATGAACATGACGCGCACGCGGAAGCGCGCCTCTTGCGCCCAAGCCACGATGTCCTCGGCGCTCATGCCGGCGTCGCGCTTGTTGCACGCCTCGTTGAGCAGCAAGGTGAGCGCGGTGGAGGCGATGAGGGTGTCCACGACGTAGATGCGGATCTGCTCGCCGGGGTGGGCCTCCTTCAGGCGGTCGAGGCTCGCGACGGCGCCGTTGTAGCCGCCGGAGATGCCGCTCGAGATGCAGAACATGACGGTGGGCACGCCGGACTCGTAGGCGGCCTGGAACGCCTCGTCGTACTCGAGCTGGGAGGGCTGCGAGGTCATGGGGGCGGCGCCGTTGCGGATGGCCTCGTAGAAGTCGTGGGCGCTGCGGGACTGGAACAGGTCGTCGTCGCCGCACAGGCCGCCGTCGGGCTTGCCCGCCTCGACGTAGTGGAACGGCAGGATGGTGACGTTGCGCTCCTTCGCCTGCTCGGCGGTGAAGTCGCAGGTGGAATCGCACATGATGTTGCAGATTGCGGACATTTGGGTCCTCTCGGCCATAAAGTGAGGGCGATAAACTCCATAGTATTGTAGAGCTGAAGCATGCATCGGGCCGAGACGAAGGAGACCTCAACATGTTCTGGAGACGAGAGGAGCGCCGCGGGGCCGCGGCGGCGGAGTCCATCGCCAACCTGATCCACGAGGCACGCGGCGGCGGGTCGCCCGACCCCGAGCCCGCGCCCGACGTGCCCGTGCTCAACGAGAGCGGCGAGGCGTTAATCCGCCGCAGGTACCGCTATGTGGGGCAGGTGCAGGGCGTAGGCTTTCGCTGGACGTCGCAACGCGTCGCGGGGACGCTCGGGCTCACCGGCTGGGTGCGCAACGAGGAGGACGGCTCGGTCACGCTCGTCTTGCAGGGCACCCAGGAGCAGCTCGGGGCCTTTGCGACCAAGCTCGCCGAGAATATGGCGCGCTACGCGCGCTACACCGTGGCCGACCGTGAAGACGAGCCGGTCGACGCCCGCGAGACCCAGTTCAAGGTGCGCTACTAGGCGGTGCGCGCGGGGCGCGGGCTGTGGTGCGCGAGCCCGGGCCGATGGCCGTGCGTTGCGTCATTGTGACTCGTTATCGAGAGCGTCGATAACTCGGTTATTCTTGGCAGCGAATACAAGACGTCGCACGCAACGCCGGGGAGAACACCATGACGCTCCAGCAGCTCCGCTACCTCATCGCCGTCGCCGAGTACGGCTCCATCAACGCCGCCGCCGGCAACCTCTACACGTCGCAGTCCAATGTGTCGGCGGCCATCAGCGAGCTCGAGCGCGAGCTCGGCGTCGAGGTGTTCACGCGCTCGAACCGCGGCGTCACGCTGACGAACGACGGCACGGAGCTGCTCGGATACGCGCGCCAGGTCGTCGAGCAGGCCGATCTCCTCTCGCAGCGCTTCAAGCAGAAGAAAGCCGCGGGCGCCCGGCTGGCCGTCTCGACGCAGCACTACGCCTTCAGCCTGCAGGCCTTCGTCAACGTGGTCGAGGAGTTCCGCGGCGCGGAGTTCGATTTCGTGCTGCGGGAGACCACGACGGCGCAGATCATCGAGGACGTGAGCCAGTTCCGCAGCGAGGTCGGCGTGATCTACCTCGACGATTTCAACAAGCGCGTGCTCAGGCGGGCGCTCGCCGACGCCCGGTGCGCGTTTTGCGAGCTCTTCGAGGCCGACGTCCACGTGTTCGTGGGCACCGGCCACCCGCTCGCGGCGAAGGCGTCCGTGCGCCTCGGCGACCTCGCGCCGTACGCGCGCTACAACTTCGAGCAGGGCACGGTGAACTCTTTCCATTACTCCGAGGAGCCGCTGGCCTACATCCCGTGCTCAAAGACCATCCGCTACACGGATCGCGCGACGTTGACCAACCTTTTGACCAGCTATAACGGCTATACCTTGTCGACCGGCGTGCTCACCGACGAGATGCAGTCGGGCATCGTGAGCATTCCGCTCGAGGATGCGCCGGTGATGCGCGTCGGCTACATCATGCACGAGGAGCGCCGGCCGACCGAGCTGGTCGGGCGCTACATCGCCGAGCTCGAGCGCGTCGTGGCCGCGAATCCCAACGTCGAGGCCCGCTAGGCCGCCGCAGGACGCAAAACGCCGTCCAATCGGGCGCTAATCATACTCTCCGTACTCGCAGCCGACGTGCGCGGCGTCCATGTCGTCGACGAGCACGAGCTCGCGCCCACGCTTCTCGAAGAGCTGCAGCCGGCCGTGCCCGTTGCCGCCGTTCCACAAGCGGTTATGGCGCTTCGAGCCGTCGGGTGCCTCGTAATTGACGAGCAGCATATCGGCCTTCTCGCACCAGACGTCGGTGACGAGGCGCGCGGCCCACGTGTCCTGCTCGACGTGCCACACGATTCGCTCGTCCTCCTCGCGGCACTCGAAGCGCGTCCGCGAGCCCGTCCAGAACTTGGAGAAGTTGAACTCGAAGCCGCGGCCCTCGTGCCAGATGGCGCCGAGCAGCTTGCGCGGCAACCCCACAAAGAAGACCTTCGGACGGCCGCCGCCGATGTCGAACGCCGTGTCGGCCAGCCGCTCGCCCGTGATCCGGCTCGTGAGGTCGCACGACGAGAGCCATACCCACGGCGTCGTGAAGCCGTGCCCCCAGTTCTTGTCCGCGTAGCCGAAGCTTGAGGGGCCGTCGACCGCGTACCTGCGCCCGTCGAGCCAAACCGTTCCGCTGACCTGTGTTTTCATGCCCTGCGCGTGCCAATACATCTCGAACGCCTTGATCGCGCGCAAAGGGGCCGAGGTTCCGTAGCCCACGTTGAAGGCAATCTTCTTGTCCAGCTTGAGGTCCCAGCGCATGGAGCCCGCGCCGCACATCCACTCGGGATGCGCCGCGGCCTCGGCAGCCGAGACCTCGACGCTCCCGCGCAGCTCCGTCTCGCTCGCAAAGCAGTCGCCCGCCTCGACCTCGAAGGGCGCGCCCATGCGAACGCGGGCCTCTTGCCAGCCAAAGAAACGGTGGAGCTGGCGGGCACCCTTTCCCCAACAACCCGCCTTGACCATAACGTAGCTCGGACGCCGCCCGGCGACCTTGTTTTCCGGCAGCTGCCCGAACACGGGCCGCTCGCCGCCGAGCGCCGGGTTCACCAAGAAGTACTCGACGAAGAACGCCCGCTCCTCGCCCGTCTGCACGTCGCGCGCGGAAAACGAGTGCCACCACCAGTCGTAGCCCCGCCGGCGCAAAGGGCCGCTGAGCATGCACTGGTTTCTTGCCTCGTCGCGCGTGTTGAAATTCATGGTTGCCGCTCTTTTCGCAGGTAAAGGCCTAGGTTTCGGGCAAGGTGGCGCCCCGCTCAAAAGTATTTTGGCACGAAAGGCGCCCCTGGTGCGCAAGCGGTGCGCCCAGCTCGGCAGTGCGTGCCATCGAAACGGGCCAAGCCCGAACCAACCAAAGGAGCACACCATGAGCACCAGCAAGGACCTCACCGTCATCGTCGCCGCCACCGCTTTTTTGCCTCGCCCTCGTCGCCGTGGTCGTCGTGGCCGTGGGCGCCGGCGCCGCCGCCTTCGGGGCCTTTGCGCAGAGCATGGGCCTCGCCAAGGCAGGGGGCCTAGCGAGCATCCCGCCCGCTTTCGGGCTTGCCTCGATCGGCGTTGCCGCGGCCGCGTTGGTCTTCACGGTCTGCAAGACGGCCGACGACGAGGACTAGTCCCCGACCCTAACCCACGGGCCAGCCCCCGCCTGCGCGCAACGACCCCGCGCAACGCCAAAAAAAAGCCCCGTCCCGGCGAATTCGGCGCCGGCGCGACTCGCCGATAGGCACCGCGCGCCAAAAAATCGAACTTGACGGTCGATTCCGACCGGAGGCGCAAGTACCCCGCCATACCACGGATAAAAAACCGCAGGTAGGAGCATCGCCTCAATTTGGGCTACTTTGGCTGAAGCCGAAATTCGACCGTCAAGTTCAATTTTTGGGCAGAGCGCTCGCGTCGGCCCGCCTCAAGGGCGCCGATACGCGTACTTCTCAGGGATGTCGTTGACGATATAGCCGTCTGCGTCAACGTACGGAGGGCAGGTGCGGGCGAGCTCGCTTCCGGGGCCGACGATGCGCATGTCGCAGACGTCGTCGCCTGCAGCCACGAGCAGCGGCCGGACGAGCGTGAGGTTCTTGGTCGCCATGTTGGGATAGTCCGTGTTGCACATGGGGCGCAGCAGCCGTAACAGGCCCAGGCGCTCGAGCGTTTCCTTTACGGGGCAACGGCCGGAGACCATCTGGACGCCGCCGGGAGTGGGGCTCACATTAACCTGCACGTCCCAATATCCGCCCAGCTCACCGGCCTCGAAGCGCCTGTGCACCGTGGCTGCGAAGCGCTTGTACACGGCGGTGAAGAGCCGCATAACGCGCGGGTTGTCGCCGCTGAACCAAGCGGGCATCTGCATGCGCCCACGGCGACCGAAGCTCACCTCGTAAACAAGCTCCTCGAACTTCTCGCCGGAAGGCTTGCGCGGCTCGACCTCCCAAGCGGCCACGAGCAGCATGTTGTTGTAGAGCCCCGCGCCGAAGGGGCTCTTCTTGCCGCCGCAGAACGGGATGATGTCGTTGTTGCAGTAGCTCTCGAAGCGATAAACGGCCTGCTCAAAGAGGGAGGCGCCCTCATCGGCGCCGTATTTGTCGGCAAGATACGCGCGGACCGTCCGCGCGGCGGCGCGGCTCGGCAGCATGTGGCGCGAGGTATCGATCTGCGGGGTGAGCATGGCGGTTCCTTTGGGCGGGAGGCGCCGCAGCCGTGCGGGCTGCCGGCGAGGCCGGACGCGCGGGCGGCGAGGCGCCAAATACTTTGTTAGGTAGGGCTAACTATACCGCGCGCGACCGTTCTACTCGGGCGTCTCGTCGGCTCCGCAAGGGCCGCGGCGCAGAGATAACGGACCAAGTCGAACGGTTATCTTTGCGGCCAACGGAGGCCTCCCAGTGGTGACTTGCTCGGGCAGTATACGCGGGAGCGCGGCGAGAAAGACAGCGAACCATAAAGCCGACGACCTGCCGCCCGGGAGGATGTGCGGCCAACAGAGGCCTGCCACCAATGGCGGGCCGGGCAGTCAGCAACCGGCCGCGGCAACACGCGCGACAGCCCGTTCACCATGAAGCGCGACCGCGTGCGCGGCGCCGCGATTAAGGCCCTGCTGAGAGCCGCGCTCACGAACCGGGCCGAAGGCCAACTCGTCTATGTGAGGGGTCTCGACACGAGCTATCGATTCGAGGGTTACGGCTCGTACGACGCCGAGAGGCTTGTGTCGAAGGGGCGAGCGCCCCTTAAGGAGCGGTCGGGGCGGGTTCACCGCACGCCCATAACCGGTCGAGGGGCCTCGGCGGGTGCCTTGGCCGGCTCCGCGCGCACAAAAAACCGGGATGGCGGCAGTTTTTCGCGCACCGCCCGAGTATCCAATTTTCGGGCAGCTCGTCTACCTGCGGTTTTGTTGGGCATAGAGCGCGGGATACTCGGACGCTCTGCAGAAAACTGCCGCCATCCCCGATTTTTTGGCTCTATGACGTTTCTGGTGGGTAGCACAGCGTCGACGTCTGCGCCGAGAAGTCCAGCTTCCCGAGCCTG
>NZ_CAVKWG010000046.1:0-5617 GCF_963660155.1 Paratractidigestivibacter sp.
CGCAGGCCCACGCGTGTGCAACGGGTTAGTCGCGGTCGAGGCGATAAGTGTTGGCGAGCTGGGCGCCGGACTGGGCCCAGCGTTCCTCGGAGACGACATAGCCGTTCACGCGCAGCTTGGATATGAGCCTGTCGACGGTCTTCTCGCTGCGCCCGACAGCGGCGGCAATGGCTGACTTGGTCAGAGGCTCGCCCTCGTGCTCGGAGAGGAACACGACGATGGCCTTGGCCGCAGGGGTCGGCCTAAAACCGACGTTTACGTGCCCAAGCGTGGGCAGGACCTCCTCGAAGCGGACAATCAGCGCCGCGCTCTTTTCCTGCCGAGCTATCTTGCTCTCCTCTTGCTTGCTCAACGTGCTCCCCAAATTCGGCAACCGTGGCGGACTCCCCCGGACCCAGGCGACCAAATAAACGAAATAACATCTGATATCGAGAGTATTTACCCGAATAATTCAGGATGACCAGTAATTAATTTAGCGAGACGCATCCCAAATAGCTAGCGAAAAGATAAATAAACACCAGTTAAACGTGGCGACAGATGTGCTGATACAATCGCTTGTGGTTTCTCTCTTGATGCCATCGATATAAATTGTTTTGTTAGTTCTCCACAAAGCACCCCCTCCAACACTGCATTTGTTGGTGATTTTGGTCAGTTTTGGCCATGAAATGACCCCCCCCCCGCAGAAAGTTAATAGGGAACCGAAGCGCCCCCGCCGGCGCCGCGCCTGCGCAAATACGCCTTAGCCGCCGGCTAAGTTTTCGCACTTGCGGCCGGTCTCTTTCCACCAACAATTGACATAACGCCAATTCGGCGGAAGCTTATATTGCAATCGTTGGGTCACCGGGCACCGAACGCCGGGCGCGAAGGAGCAGCACATGGAGGGCCAGAACCAGGTCGTGTTTCGACCGTTTACCGAGAAGGACTTCGAGGCCCTCGCGGCGTTGTTTGCCCAGCAGTGGTGCTCTGAGCTGAACGATGAGGCCGCGCGCCTCGCAAGCCAGATCGACATTTGCACGTATCTGGCCGAGACGGACTGGTCGCTTTTGGCGCAGCACCCGCAGACCGGCGCAGTGCTCGGGGCGGCGCTGCTGCACCAGGGAGGCGCGCCCCACGAGCGCTGGCTTGCCCGCAAACAGGAGCTTCTCGCCGAGGCGCGCGCAAATAAAGGCCTGTTCGGCGACGTAATGCGCGACATCAGCGTTATTGACGAGGAGGCCGCGCTGGGCGCCGAGTACGTGGCGAGCGGGCAGGTCGGCTGCGAGGCCGAGCTCAAGCTCCTCATCGTGAGCCCGGCCGCGCAGGGCCTGGGCGTCGGCGGGCGGCTCTTTGGCGGGGCAAAGGCGCAGGTGGCCGAGGCCGGGTGCCGCGGGTTCTTCTTGCTAACGGACGACTCGTGCGACGTGAGCTTCTACGAGCACAAGAAGCTGCTGCGCATGGAGACGCGGCGCATCAATGCGGTCGAGGCGCCGTGCCCGCCGACCGAGTCGGGGCCGCAGGGCGAGGGGTTCAACATGTACGTCTACGCGCAAGAAGTGCGGTAATGGACGCGGCGACAGGCGCGGCGGTCGCGGCAGCGGCGACGGGCGCGGCAGCGGCGACGGGCGCGACAGGCGCGGCAGTGGCGGCGGGCGCATCGAATAAACCGCAGGTCGTCGGCCGTTTTGCCCCCTCCCCTTCCGGCCGCATGCACCTGGGAAACGCCTTCTCGGCGCTGATGGCGTGGCTCTCGGCGCGCTCGGCCGGCGGGCGCATGGTGCTGCGCATCGAGGACCTGGACCCGCGCGCCAGCTCCCGCGAGCGCGCGGCGACCCTCATCGACGACCTCTCGTGGCTGGGGCTTACCTGGGACGAGGGACCGTATTTCCAAAGCGAGCGGCTGGGCGTGTACGACGAGGCCGTGGCGCGGCTTGGCGAGATGGGCCTCACTTACCCCTGCTTCTGCTCGCGCGCCGAACTCCACGCGGCCAGCGCGCCGCACGCCTCGGACGGCACGTACCTGTACGCGGGGACGTGCCGCGGGCTCGGCGCCGAGGAGGTGGCGCGCAGATCCGCCCTGCGCACGCCCGCGATTCGCCTGCGCGTCCCGGCGGCCGACGACCCCGCGGGCAAAATCGCCTGGCGCGACCTCGGCTTTGGTCCGCGGCAAGAGGTTCTCGCCGAGGAGTGCGGCGATTTTTTGATCCGGCGAAGCGACGGCGTGACGGCCTACCAGCTCGCCGTGGTGGTGGACGACTGCCTTATGGGCGTAAACCAAGTCGTGCGCGGGTGCGACCTGCTGGGGTCCTCGGCGAGACAAACGTACCTCGCGCGGCTGCTCGGCTTCGAGGCGTCCGCGTTCGGGCACGTGCCGCTGCTCGTCGCGCCGGACGGACGGCGGCTCTCCAAGCGCGATCGCGACCTTGACCTCGGCGCGCTTCGCGAGGCGGGTGTTAGGCCGGAGCGCGTCGTCGGCGCGTTGGCCGCCGCGGCCGGACTCGTCGATGCGGGCACGGAAGCCGCGGCCGCAGACCTCGTCGGCGCCTTCTCGTGGGCAAGAATCGCCGTTTGCCGAGCAGAAATTGTTGTTGATAAAGATTTTCTCGCGCGACCTGTTGGTTAAAGGGGCCGTTTTGCGTTATGATGCTCAAGCACCATTTGGAGAGCTGACCGAGAGGCCGAAGGTGCTCGCCTGCTAAGCGAGTATACCCCTAAAGGGTATCTGGGGTTCGAATCCCCAGCTCTCCGCCAGAATGCACAGCCCGCCCGCGCCCAGCGCCGGCGGGTTTTTTGGTGCGCGCGGACCGGAGAATGCGGGCTTGCGGACAAAGGGGCTGTCCCTTTGTTCGCAAGGGCGGCCGCAGCCGTCGCCTTCTCACCACAATTCCAACATTTTTTGGAATCTGGGTTGACGGACACTCTAAAGGCTGGCAATATGTCTTATTGCACGCGGCGTTACCTCAGCTGGATAGAGGACCTGACTACGAATCAGGGCGTCATAGGTTCGAATCCTATACGCCGCACCACGCAAATTAAAGGGCTCCTTCGGGAGCCCTTTTTGTTGCCGATTTTCGGCGCCAGTCGCCGACGCGTCGTCGCCCGCAGCCGCGCCGCCCGCGGCCGCGCCGGATCCTACGCCGGCCGCAGCCCCGCGTCCCCACCGGAGTCCACGCACGCGTACGCATACGCGATCCCCTCGCGGTCGCAAAGGTCCATCAAGTCCAGGATGTCGTTCTCCTCGTCGGCGGCAAAGGCCTCGAGGCTCGCCGTTCCAAACACCTCACGCAGCGCACGCTCAAGGACATATACTTGCGATGCATTGATAGCCACCTGCAGGCACGCCGCATCGGCGTCGTACGCATCCACCACCGACGGCCCGCAGATGTCCTCTCGAAGCACCGCCTCGCCGCGCGACCCCTCCCCCACGAACATGATCCGCAGGTCGTCCCCAGCGGCAAACCTCGCGACCTCGTGCAACTTGCCGGCCTCAGCCATTCGCTCCCCTTCCAGGCACTCGCGTCTTTACCACACTAGTATGGGGTACCCGCGGGACAACAATGCCGCCCGCGAAAACTCGCGAGCGGCATTTGGTTCAACGCTCTATGGATGCGGCGCGGGCGGAGCCGGCGAATAAGGCAAAGGGACCGCCCCCGTGTCTTACTCGCGTCCCGCTGCGTCTTACTCGGGCTTGATGACCTCGAGGCCGCCCATGTAGGGACGCAGGGCCTCGGGCACGGTGATGCTGCCGTCGGCGTTCTGGTAGTTCTCCATGATGGCGGCCATGGTGCGGCCCACGGCCAGGCCGGAGCCATTGAGGGTGTGCACAAAGCGGGTGCCCTTGAAGTTGGCCGGGTCGCGGTACTTGATGTTGGCGCGGCGAGCCTGGAAGTCCCAGCAGTTGGAGCAAGAAGAGATCTCCTTGTACGCGTTGTAGCTGGGCAGCCAGACCTCGAGGTCGTAGCACTTGGTGGCCGAGAAGCCGATGTCGCCGGTGCAGAGGGTGACGACGCGGTACGGAAGGCCCAGCGCCTGCAGGCAGGCCTCGGCCTCGCCGACCATGGACTCGAGCTGGTTCATGGAGTCCTCGGGCTTGGCGAACTTGACCATCTCGACCTTGTCGAACTGGTGCACGCGGATGATGCCGCGGGTGTCGCGACCGGCGGAACCGGCCTCCTCGCGGAAGCACGGCGTGAAGGCGGTGTAGAGCAGCGGCAGCTTGTCGCCGTCGATGACCTCGTCGCGGTGGATGTTGGTGAGCTGGACCTCGGCCGTGGGGATGAGGTACAGGTCGGGGTTCACGTGATAGAGGTCCTCGTCGAACTTGGGCAGCTGGCCCGTGCCAAAGAGGCTGTCGTGGTTGGTGATGACGGGCGGCCACCACTCCTTGAAGCCGGCCTTGTTGTGCATATCGATAAAGAAGTTGATGAGCGCGCGCTCCATGCGGGCGCCCATGCCGCCCAGCAGATAGAAGCGGGCGCCGGCGAGCTTGACGCCGCGGTCGAAGTCGATCATGCCCAGGTCGGGGCCGAGGTCCCAGTGAGCCTTGGCCTCGAAGTCGAACTCGCGCGGGGTGCCCCAGCGACGGGCCTCGGGGTTGTCGGAGTCGTCCTTGCCGTAGGGCACGGACTCGTGCGGGATGTTGGGGATGGCGGCAACAAGGTCGAAGAGCTCCTGCTCAACGGCGCTGCGCTTCTCGCCGAGCTCGGCGATGCGCTCCTTGTTGGCGGCGACCTGGGCCTTGGCGGCCTCGGCCTCGTCCTTCTTGCCCTCCTTCATGAGCTGACCGATCTGCTTGGAAACGGCGTTGCGGTCGGCCTGGAGCTTCTCGACCTCGGCGATGACGGAGCGGCGCTCCTCGTCGAGCTCGAAGAACTTCTCGCGGTCCCAATGGGCATTCTGGCGGGACTCGCAGGACTTGTCCACGGCGTCGGGGTTCTCGCGGACGAACTTGATGTCGAGCATGTGCACTCCTCGCTTTTGCTCTTGCGGTGCAGGTTGGCCGGGCCGGCGACGCGCGGCGACGCGCGGCACGGCAATGCTCCAAGTATATACTTGTACGAGGAAAATCACGCAGATGCTATAGGAGGCAGACATGCAGGCGATCGGCGACTTTTTTACGTGGCTCTTTAACACCAAGACGGGCGTGATCGCGCTGATCGTGGGCGGGCTGGTGGTGTGCCTGCTCATCGCCTTCCTCATGGAACGCAAGACGAAGCAGATGTACTTCAACCACGAGAAGGGCGAGGACGACTGGTCGCTCTTCGACGACGACGAGGAATAGGGGCCGCGGCGTGCGGCCCCCTCGGCCGGGCCCGCACACGGCCGCGCACCTACACCGCCCAGACCGGAAAAGCCCAGGATCGGCCGCTGATCGGGTAGGCATCCTGCGCCATGCAGAGGATGCACCCGAGCCCCACCTCGCGCTTGAACGAGGCCAGGTCTTCGGGCGCGTCCGCCTTGAGCGGGTCGAGCACGCCGAGGTTGCGCTCGTCCAACCCGCAAGATATGCCGCGAGGCCGGTGTCGAGAAAGTGCATGATGGGCTGCTTGGAGAGGCGCTTTAGCAGGTTGTTCGAATAGGGCTGAACGACCTTGACCATATAGGAGCTCTCGAGCAACGAGAGCCAGGTCTTCGCCGTTTT
>NZ_CAVKWG010000047.1:0-45799 GCF_963660155.1 Paratractidigestivibacter sp.
AATGCCAACATGGCTGCTCACCTGCGCTTTGGGGACAGTCCCCTTTTTGCACACGAACCGTCGCATCAAGCAATTGGTCCACGGTTCGGTGATGGGGCTGCAGTGCCCACGCGTGTGCAAAAAGGGGACTGTCCCCAAAGCGCAGGTGAGCAGCCATGTTGGCATTATGCGTGTGATCGCGGGCCATATGAGGTAATTCGCGACGTATTGTGCTAATCTTCTAATTTGTATGAAACGAACTTCTGATTAGGAGTCCTCTTGAACCCGCTGAATTACGTGCTTCTCGCCCTGCTCATCATCTCTGGCGTCCTTACCGTCATCCTCGTGCTCATGCACTCCGGCAAGGGCACTGGCGTCTCGGACATGATCGCGTCGTCCATGTACAACGCGGCGTCGGGCTCCGGCATCTGGGAAAAGAACCTCGATCGTCTCACCGTGATCACGACGACGGTCTTTATCCTCTGCGTGATTGTTATGGCGATCACGTTCCCCGTCGGCACGATCGGTTGAGCGGGATCCCCCAAGCTGAATAGGTGTTTCAAAGAAGGCGGGAGACCGTCTTCTTTTTTGAATACGGGGGCGTCTTTTGTTAAAACGGACGTAACAATTGACAAAACGTCAAAACCTCCGATACAACTTGCGCTAGGCTTTCGAAGCCTTATATAAAGCACGGGCCAATCCCGTATAAGGTTCATACGGGTTTGAGAGGGCATACAGGGTGCCCAGGCCCGTATAAGCAGGAGGAGGAATATATGGCTCTCGACAGGTTTGGTGGCGTTGTCTCGCGTCGCACCTTTGTCCAGGGTGGCCTCGCCGCTAGCGCTCTTGCCGCTCTTTCCGCGTGTGGCAAGAACAGTTCCAGCAGCAGCACCACCGATACCGCCTCTAATGGCGGCACCTTTAAGTTCTACATCTCCGACCCCGTCGCTATCGACCCTTACAACCTGCAGGAGTCCGAGGGTACCCAGGTTGGCCACTGCCTCTTCGACTCCCTGGTGAGCTACGACTGGACGAAGTCCGAGGTCGTCCCCGCCGCGGCTGAGTCCTGGACTGTCTCCGACGACGGCACGGTCTTCACCTTCACACTCAAGGAGGCTAAGTTCCACAACGGCGATGCCGTGGACGCCGCTTCCTTCAAGCGCGGCTGGGAGCGCCTTGTCGACCCGACCATGGAGACCCCCGGCGAGATTGGCTACCACCTTGCCCCCGTCGCCGGCTACGAGGCCTTCTCCAAGGGCGAGGCCACCGAGATCACCGGCCTCGTTGCCAAGGACGACAAGACCTTCGAGGTCACCCTCACCGACCCCATGGCCGACTTCCTGATCGTCTGCTGCCACCCCGGCCTTGCCCCCGTTCCCCAGGCGGCCCTCGACGACCCCTCATCGTTCCTGCTGTCCCCGATCGGTAACGGCGCCTTCAAGATGGACGGCAAGTGGGAATCCGGCCAGTACATCAACGTCGTCCGCAACGAGGACTACTACGGTGACGCGCCTAAGCTCGATGCCATCAACTTCTCCATCCAGAAGGACCCCAAGACCGCTCTGAGCGAGTTCAAGGCCGGCAACATGGACTTCTGCCAGATGCCCACCGGTCAGATCAAGGAGCTCATCTCCGAGTACGGCGAGTCCGAGGACGGCTACACCGTGACCCCGGGTAAGCAGTGCCTCACCGGTGCCGAGGGCTCCATCTACTACCTCGTCCTCAACATGGACGACCCGACCATGCAGGACGCCAACGTCCGTCACGCCATGTCCTTGGCCATCAATCGCCAGAACATCGTCGACACCCTCTTCGAGGGCGTGCGTGATCCTGCCGACAACATCTTCCCGCCGATCATCGACGACAAGGCCAACGCTTGGCAGTACGCCAAGTACGACAAGGACGCCGCACAGAAGATCATGGACGACAACGGCCTCGCCGGCACCCAGATCACCTTGTCCTACAATTCCGGCGGCGGCCACGAGGACATCATGTCCTGCATCCAGGCCGACCTCGAGGCCGTGGGCTTCTCCGTGTCCCAACAGTCCCAGGAGTGGGCGGCTTACCTTTCCGGCCTGACCGACGGCTCCTTCCAGATCGGCCGTCTTGGCTGGATCGCGGACTACCCGACGATGGACAACTTCATCTACCCCAACTTCTTCTCGACCGCCGACAACAACTACTCCCGCTACAACAGTGCGGAAGTTGACGCCGACACCCTGGCTGCGCGCCAGATCACCGACGAGGAGGAGCGCAAGGACGCTTACCGCGCCATCAACGACAAGGTCGCTGAGGACATGCCGATCATCCCGATCATGTTCTACTCTCACGTCCACCTTGGCTCTGAGCGCGTCAAGTCCCTGTATTACGACGCCCAGGGCAAGGCCAATCTCAAGAACGCCGAGCTCTCCGCTTAGGCGTTAAGGCGACCGTCTTGGTTTTCTAGGACATAAAGAGAGGCATGGGACATCGGCCATATTCGGTCGATGTCCCGTTGCCGTTCTATTTGTCTATGGGTGTTGTGCTGTTGTCCGTCCTTCTAACCGGTCGCGAGATGCTTGCGGGAAGGCCTGATAACAGCGCAACATAGTTTAAAGTATTTATCTGTAGAGGGGGGATATCGTGGGAAAGTACATCCTAAAGCGCATCGTGCAGTTCATCCCGGTTTTTCTGGGCGTGACGCTCATTCTCTTCGCGCTTGAAAACATCGTTCCCGGCGACCCGATCAAGCTTATGGCCGGCGAGAAGAAACTCGACGCGCAGACCGAGCTCAACCTGCGCGTGACCTATCACCTGGTCGAGACCGACGACTCTGGGAACGTCGTCTACGACGAGTCCGGCAACCCTGTCGAGACGCCTTTGTGGAAGCGCTACATCATGTACGTCGGCGGTCTTGTGCAGGGCGACCTCGGCACTTCTTACCAGCGTAAGGGACAGGCGGTCGCCGACATCCTGCTCTCGAAGTATCCCTACACAATCAAGCTCGCCGTCGTGGCCATCATCCTCGAGACGATTATCGGTATCGGGGCGGGCATGATATCGGCCATCAAACGCTATTCGTTCTGGGACGTGTTGGTCACCCTCGTCACCTCCATTCTCGTGGCCATGCCCGCTTTCTGGCTCGGCATGCTGCTGCAGCTCTTCTTCGGCGTCGTTCTTAAGAACGCGACCGGCGACGCTTTCTACCTGCCCGTGTCCGCGGACTTCTCTCCGTACGCCGAGTTCCAGGGTTGGGTCTACTACATTTTGCCGGCGGTTACCCTGGCCGCCGTGTCCACGGCATACACGGCTCGCATCATGCGCTCGCAGCTCCTTGAGGTCATGAACCAGGACTACATCCGCACGGCGCGCGCAAAGGGGCTTTCTCGCCGCTCGGTCATCTGGCACCACGCGCTTAAGAACGCGCTCATCCCCGTCGTCACCTACATCGGCAACGACTTCGGAGCCATGATGGCCGGCGCCATCCTGACCGAGACGGTCTTCAACTGGCCGGGCGTGGGCAACGAGACCTATCGAGCGATTTCCCAGCGAGATTGGCCGATCGTCCTCGGTTCGGTCACCGTCATCGTCGTGCTGGTCATGGTCATCAACCTGATCGTCGACGTGTCTTATGCGTTCCTCGACCCGCGCATCCGTTTCGACAACTCCGGCAAAGAGAACTAGGGAGGTGCATCGCATGTCTGAAGAGACCAAGAACGGTGCGGTCCAGGAGGGCGACGAGCTCAAGACCCCCGCAGGCCCGAAGGCTACCAAGCCTGCCGAGGCCCGCACCCTTTGGGGGGACGCCTGGAAGCGCCTCAAGAAGAACAAGCTTGCGATGGTCGCCATCGTCTGGATCGTCTTCATCGTCCTCGTGGCTCTGACTGCCGACCTGTGGGCACCCCAGTGGCTGGGAGACCCCACGGCCGCCGACTCCACGACCATGACGGCGAATTCTCGCCTGGCCCCCTCGCTCGAGCACCCCTTCGGCACCGACACGCTGGGCCGCGACGTTTTGTGCCGCGTCATCTACGGTGCGCGCGTCTCGCTCGCCGTCGGCCTTCTTGCCACCGCCATCTCCACGGCGATCGGCCTTGTCATGGGCGCCATCGCGGCGTACTACGGCGGCATCTGGGACACCATCGTCATGCGCCTGGCCGATATCTTTATGGCCTTCCCGTACACGCTGTTTGTCATCGCGATGATCGCGGTCCTGGGCAACGGCATCCAGAACGTCTTCATCGCCATCGGCCTGCTGGGCTGGCCGTCCATCGCGCGCGTGTTCCGCTCCGCGATTCTCTCGGTCAAGGAGAGCGACTACGTCGACGCTGCCCGCGCCATGGGTGCCTCCGACCTGCGTATCATCGCCCGCCACATCTTCCCGAACTCCGTGGCCTCCATCGTGGTCTACGCCACGATGAGCATCGGCGGCGCTATCCTCACCGAGTCGTCGCTGTCCTTCCTTGGCATGGGTGTCGTTCCCCCCGACCCGTCGTGGGGCAATCTCATCTCCGATGGCCAGACCTATCTGTCCACCGAGCCTTGGTTGATGATCATGCCCGGTCTGGCAATCCTCTCCACCGTCCTGGCGTTCACGCTGCTGGGCGATGGCCTGCGTGATGCCCTCGACGTCAAGATGAAGGACGCATAAGCCATGTTTGGAAAAAAGAACACTTACGACCCCTCCAAGGACCTGAAGAACCAGCCGGTCCCCGAGGGCGCCCACCTGCTTGAGGTCGACGACCTGAAGATGTACTTCCACACCCAAGACGGCGTGGTCAAGGCTGTCAACGGCGTTTCCTATACGCTTGACCGTGGCGAGACCCTGGGCGTGGTCGGCGAGTCCGGCTCCGGCAAGTCCGTGACGTCGCTCACCATCATGGGCCTCATCGAGATGCCCCCGGGCAAGATCGAGGGCGGCGACGTTCGTTACCGCGGCAAGTCGCTGCTCCAGATGTCCGAGGCCGAGATGCAGCACATCCGCGGCAACGACATCGCCATGATCTTCCAGGATCCGATGACCTCGCTCAATCCGGTCTACACCATCGGTCGCCAGCTCGGCGAGGGCCTGCGCCTCCACCGTGGCTACTCCAAGGAGCAGGCGTTGCAGCGCGCGGTCGAGCTTCTCGACCTCGTGGGCATCCCGAACCCCGAGCAGCGCGTCAAAGACTACCCGCACCAGTTCTCCGGCGGCATGCGCCAGCGTGTGATGATCGCCATGGCGCTCGCCTGCGACCCCGACATCCTCATCGCCGACGAGCCGACGACGGCCCTGGACGTGACCATCCAGGCCCAGATCATCGAGCTCATGAAGGAGATGCAGGAGAAGAACGGCAACGCCATCATCATGATCACCCACGATCTGGGCGTCGTTGCCGACGTGGCCGACAAGATCATGGTCATGTACGCCGGCGCCCCGGTCGAGATGGGTACCGCCGACGAGATCTTCTACGAGCCGCACCACCCCTATACCTGGGGACTCATGAACTCGATCCCCAAGAGCGAGACCGGCGAGAAGCGCCCGCTGACCCCGATCAACGGCAACCCGCCCTCGCTTGTTCACATCCCCGAGGGCTGCTCCTTCGCTCCGCGCTGTCCGTATGCCACCGACAAGTGCCGCGCCCAGAAGCCTGAGCGCGTCGAGGTGTCCGAGGGTCATTTCGCCCGCTGCCACTACGCTGGCGATGAGGAGTTCGTCCGCGCCCATACGCCCGAGAACTCCCGCACGAAGAAGGGAGGGGAGGCCTAAATGACCGAGGCCCGTACCCCGCTGCTTTCCGTCCAGCACCTCTGCAAGGAGTTCCCCGTCGAGTCGGGCGTCTTCGGGAAGCGCTTCTCCAAGAAGAGCGTCCACGCCGTGAATGACGTCTCCTTCGACATCTACCCGGGCGAGACCTTCGGTCTCGTTGGCGAGTCCGGATGCGGCAAGTCGACGACCGGCCGCTGCATCATGCGCCTCACCAAGCCCACGAGCGGCACCGTTCTGTTCGACGGCAAGGACGTCGCCAAGATGAATAAGAAGGAGCTCAAGGAGATGCGCCGCAACATGCAGTTCATCTTCCAGGACCCCTACGCGTCGCTCAACCCCCGAATGACCATCGGCGAGATCGTCTCCGAGCCGCTGATTATCCACGGCATCATGAAGGATGCCGCCGAGCGCGAAAAGTACGTACGCGAGCTTCTTGACATGGTCGGCCTGAACCCCGAGCACATCAACCGCTATCCGCACGAGTTCTCCGGCGGCCAGCGCCAGCGCGTCGGCATCGCGCGCACCTTCGCGCTGAAGCCGAAGCTGATCATCTGCGACGAGCCCGTCTCGGCCCTTGACGTCTCCATCCAGGCACAGGTCCTGAACCTGCTCAACGACCTGCAGAAAGAGACCGGCACCGCGTACCTCTTCATCGCCCACGATCTCTCGGTCGTCCAGCATATTTCCGACAACATCGGCGTCATGTACCTGGGCCACATGATGGAGTACGCCGACTGGCAGAAGCTCTATGACGAGCCGCACCACCCCTACACCCAGTCGCTTCTCTCGGCCGTGCCCGTGCCCGACCCGGATATCCAGGCGTCGCGCAAGCGCATTATCCTCGCGGGCGACCCGCCCTCGCCAATCGACGCGCCTTCCGGCTGCTGCTTCCACACGCGCTGCCCCATGGCCTGCGCCAAGTGCGAGGACGAGCGCCCGGAGTTCAAGGAAGTCGCCCCCGGCCACTTCTGCGCCTGCCACTTTGCCGCCCCGAATCCGATCAAGGGCGAGTCGATCGATCTATAGCGCTTTTCCCGGTGCGGCCAAGTTTTTTTAAATTGGGGGTTGCGCCGGCCTTTGAAAGGATGTTATATTCTTTCTCGCGCGAAAGCGTCAACGTCGGAGTGGCGGAATTGGCAGACGCGCTAGCTTGAGGTGCTAGTGACTATTTAAAGGTCGTGCGGGTTCAAGTCCCGCCTCCGACACCATGCCAATGAGAAAGAGGGTCTCCAATCGGAGACCCTCTTTTCTTGTCTCCACGACCTGCGGAAAGGGGACAGTCCCCAAACCGCTGCGGAAAGGGGACGGACCTGCAAAAGGGACCGCCCCCTTCAGGTTTATCTGCGACCGCCGCTCCTCGTGCGACCACAGCGTCGAATACGCCTACACTTGCTCTAGGGGCGACAGCACGGTCGCCCGCATTAGCGAGAGGCGGCCGCAGCACATGGCAAAAGCGAAAAACGCGCTGGCCAGGCACCATATGGAAGGAATCGGGGAGGGGAGCCTCGTGGGCACCCTCTCCCGTCTTTTGCAGCTGACCAGCGACGCGGTCCTCATTTTCGACGGCGCCGGGCGCGTGCTTCTTGCCAACGAGGAGGCGGCCGAGGTCTTCGCGTGCGCGGGCGACGCGCTCGTGGGCGCCGAGGTGGCCGCGTTCTTTCCCGTGCTCGAGGATGTATCTGGGCTCGCGGACGGGTCGGCCCGCGAGGGCGACGAGGCTCTCGCGGGCATCCGTATGGGCCTACCGTTCCCCGTCGACGGCACCTCCACGCCGGTCATGGCGCGCGCTGCGGACGGCGGCCTGAGGTCCCTCATGGTGCGCTGCGAGTCGGTTCAGGCGCCCGGTGAGACGTACCTGCTCGTCGCGTGCCCCGGAGACGCCGAGACGGCCTCTGACCGCGGCCAGGAACGCGCGACCGAGGACCTCAAGCGCGCGAATCGCAGGCTTTCCGGTGCGTTTAACATCGTGCTCGACACGCTCGACGCCAAGGACGTAGGCGAGCTCTTCGGGCGCACGCTCAAGAGTCTCTACCAAACCATGGAGGCCGACGCCACGGTGGTGTATCTTGCCGGCAGCGACGGGCTTCACCTGCGCGGCGTTTCCGGCGACGTCGAAGTGGCCCGGGTGCCCCGCTTCATGCATTTCGGCCAGGCGATCGACGGTGTGGCCGCACGCGCCGGCCGCGCGGTCCGCCTGCGCGTCGCGGCGCCCTCCGGCGACGCCCTGCGCAAGGGCAGGCTCACGTTGCGCGAGGTTATCAACGAGGACACGCGCGAGGTCGTTAAGATTCAGTCGCGCCTCTTGCCGCCGTTCACGAGTTTCGTGGTGGTGCCCGTGTGGTTCGACGGACAGGTCATCGCGATCATCGAGGTGGGCTGGAAGCGCCAGCACCCAGTCCTCAAGGAGGACGCGCGCCTGCTCGATTCCGTCGCTCGCTACTTGGCCGTGCAGCTCGCCGGCGCTTTCGCGACGCTCCAGGCCCAGCGGCGTGCGCGGCTGGACGAGACCCTCGCCGACCTTCGCGAGGAGGTGCTCGGCCTCGAGGACGACGAGGACCCCCACAAGGCCATCGTGTGCGTCATGGAGGACGCGGCTGACGAGCTCGAGGCGGCCTTCGTGGAGCTCGAGGTGGACGAGGGCGGCGCCGTTCGCGCGGAGCTCCCGCTCACGGGCGCTTGCGAGCTCTCCTGCGACCTCGAGGAGGTCTTGGACGGCCACGAGAGCGACGGCATCGCAGTGGCGCCCCTGAGCGGCGACACGGGCCTCGGGCGTGCCCTGCGCGACCTCGGCGAGCCGTGCGAGGGCGTTCTTCTCGACGGGGGCGTCGTGGCCGGCAAGAGGCGCTGCTGCCTCATGCTGCGCCCCGACGGCGCCGAGCCCTTCGATGACGTGGAGCAGGCGTTTCTCGCCCGCTTGATCTCCTGCGCGCGCGACGTCGCACGCGGCGAGCAGGCCCACATCGAGAACCGCCGCATCTCGCAGGCGCTGCAGACGGGCATGAGAAACGAGCTGCAGGCCGTCGACGGCATAACCGCGCAGGGCGTCTATTCGTCGGCCACGGCCTCGGCCTTCGTCGGCGGCGACTTCTACGACCTGATCCGCCTGCCCGAGCGCCGCGCCTGCGTGATCATGGGCGACGTCTCGGGCAAGGGAATCGAGGCCGCGTCCGTCTCGGCCGCGGTCAAGACGGCGCTGGGCGCATACGCCTGGGAGGGTCTGGCGCCCGCGCGCATGGTCCGCGCGCTCAACGACTTCCTGCTCGGCTTCTCGCGCGTCGAGACGTTCGCGACCCTGTTCGTGGGCATCGTGGACCTCGGGGCGGCGACGATAACCTATTGCTCGGCGGGCCACCCGCCGGCGATCCTCGTGCGCGCCGGCGCCTCCGAGATGACGCTTCTGGACGTCCAGTCGGGCGTCGTCGGGGCCTTTAAGGGCATCGCCTACCAGGACGGCGTGGCGCGGCTCTCGGAGGGCGACGTGCTGCTGCTCTATACCGACGGCACGACCGAGGCAAGAGACGGTTCGGGCGCCTTCTTCGGCGAGCAGGGGCTTCGCGACATGGTGATGGAGGAGTCGGGGCCCGGCAAGACCTACGACGGGTTCCTTGACCGCCTGCTCGCGCATGTGGAGGACTTCACGGGCCATAAGCTCGAGGACGACGTCGCCATGGTAAGCCTTCGCTTCGATGCCCTCGGATAGGTCCGCCCGCACTTCGAATCTGTCGTTTCACGCAGCACAACGAGCCTGTCGTCAGCTGCAGCACGCAGTGACAGGTTCTACGTGCCGCACAAAATGACGGGTTCGCCGCGAGCGGCCCCGACGGCGCGGCAATTATGTGTAGAAACGGTGATTAGATTGCCGGCGAGAAGGGCATCCTAGCCCTATGGCTCACTACGCGAACATAGCCCAGGTAATTGTGGACGGTGACCTCGACGTGAGGTCGGTCCCCGGGGTCCGCCGGACGCTTGACGGGCTCATCGACTCCGGCTGCCGGCGCGTGGTGCTCAACATGGCCAACGCTACCTATGCCGATTCCTCTGGTATGGGCCTTATCCTGGGCGAGCTTCGACGCATGCACGAGGTGGGCGGGCTTCTCTCGCTGACCAACGTCTCGGCCAGGGTGTACCAGGCGCTTTGTCTCATGAGAATGACGGACTTCGTGCCCATCTCACGCGAGGGGGCGGCCAACGAGGTGCCCGACCTGCCGGCCAACGCGTTGCCGCGCAGCAGGACCACCTTCCGCGTGGACGCCGATCGCCTGGAGCGCGCCCGCCGAAGGATCGAGCAGCTCATCTCGGCGCTGCCCCTCACCGAGGACGGCGCCTTCGACATCGGCCTCGCGTCGGGGGAAGCCGTGGGCAACGCCGTGGACCACACCGATGCCGATGGAGTGCTGGTTACCGTGGCCGTCTACGACGATCGCGTGGTGGTGGACGTGGCCGACTGCGGGGACGGGTTTAGCCCTGCCGAGCATGAAGCCGCCGACGTCGACGCCTGCTCGGAGCGCGGCCGCGGCATCAAGCTGATGCAGCTGCTCGCGGACTCCGTCACCATCTCGCCCAAGACGACGGGAGCGGGCACCGTGGTGAGGCTCGTTAAGATGTTCCCCAAGCCTGCTGCGCCGGCTGCCTAAAACTGTGGGCAAAAAAACGCGAATTGACCCTTGCACTTTTGCGGATGCGCGCGTATAGTTACTCCTTGCCTCAATGCGGGCTTAGCGCAGTTGGTAGCGCGCCACCTTGCCAAGGTGGAGGTCGCGGGTTCGAACCCCGTAGCCCGCTCCATGAATTTTAAGCGGTCGACTCCGGTCGGCCGCTTTTTTGTGCGAGCCACCCGGAGCCGCGTCGATTTTTTCGGCCGAATTTGAAATTCTGGCTTGCGCGCCGCCGGCGGTTCCCGTATATTAGTCCCTGCGCTTGCGGGCTTAGCGCAGTTGGTAGCGCGCCACCTTGCCAAGGTGGAGGTCGCGGGTTCGAACCCCGTAGCCCGCTCCATGTGAGCTTCGAGGCCGGTTAACCGGCCTCTTTCATATGGCGAAGTGGCCAAGTGGTAAGGCAGAGGCCTGCAAAGCCTTTACCCCCGGTTCGAATCCGGGCTTCGCCTCCAAAAACTCTCGGCACCCTACGGGGTGCCTTTTTTATTGCCGCGGTGGCTGGGGTACCATAGACGAGCCCTTCCCTTCGGCCCTTGGAGTTGTCAGCGCCATGCTCTACGCTCTGCTTCTGCTCGTGTTCCTCATCGAGATCGTCCGCGGCTTCGTCCGCGTGGCGGTCTACTTCGACGAATGGCTGCAGCGTGGGCGCAGCATCGACGAGGAGGACCTGGAGCCGGCGGTCCGCGCGATGGTCGAGTCCGACGACGCCCTTGAGCGCGAGATGGCGCGCGCGGCCGGCAAGCGCGGCCTCGCCCGCGTGTTCGCGCGCTGGCAGGCTAAGGGCGAGGCGATCGACGAGTATCTGGACAACATGCACCTTGGTTGGTACCAGGTCATCATCATCTTCTTTGTGGGCTGCATGGGGGGCCTTCTCCTCGAGGAGATCTGGATGCTCGCCACGGCCGGCCTCACCGAGAACCGCGTCGGGCTCGTGTGGGGGCCGTTCTCTCCGCTCTACGGCTTCGGCGCGGCGTTTCTCACAGCGATCTGCTTCCAGATGCGGAGACGTGGCGCCAGGATGTGGCAGGTGTTCTTTATCTCGGCGGGCATCGGCGGCGCGCTCGAGCAGGTCACGGGGTGGGGGATGGAGGCGCTTTTCTCGGCCGAGTCGTGGACGTACCTGTACCTGCCCGACCACATCACGCAGTGGGTCGCGTGGCGCTTCCTCTTCTTTTGGGGGCTGCTCGGCATCGTGTGGACGAGGCTCGTCATGCCGAGGCTGCTCTATCAGATCGGCATGCCTACCTCACAGCGCCAGGTTGTGTTCGTCGTGCTGGTGAGCGCGTATTTGGTGCTCGACATCGGCATGACGCTCGCCTGCTTCGGGCGAAAGGCCGCGCGCGACGCGGGCATGCCCGCGCAAAACGCCTTCGAGCAATGGGTGGACACCAACTACACTGACGAGTTCATCGCCGGGCGTTTCGAGAACCTGAAGATCGGCGACGAGAGGGACCCCAAGTGACGATACATTCCGCTGCGCCTTTTGTCCCCGCCGCGCACACGGCTGAGAAGCGCTTCGTGTACCTCGACTACGCCGCGGCGACGCCGATGGACTCCGACGTCGCGGCTGCCATGGCGCCATACTTTTGCGAGAAGTTCTTCAACCCTGGGGCGCCCTATGCCGCGGCACGGGGTGTGCGAGCCGATGTGGATCAGGCTCGGACGGCCGTGGCCCACGCTATCGGTGCCCGCCCCGGCAACGTGACCTTTACCGCGGGGGCGACCGAGGCGAACAACCTGGCATTCGCCGCCGTGGACCCGGGTGCGCACGTGGTCGTGAGCGCCGTGGAGCACGAGAGCGTGCTCGCCTGCGCGGAGGCACGCTCGCATGCGATCGTGGGCGTCGGCGGTGACGGGCGCGTGTCCGCCGGCGACGTCGCGGCCGCCCTTACGCCTGCGACCGAGCTCGTCTCGGTTGAGCTCGCCAACGGCGAGGTGGGCGCCATCCAGCCGGTGCGCGAGATCGCGCGCGTGGTGGCGGCCGAGCGCGCCCGTCGCCTGGCTGCCGTTGAGAAAACGCCCATTTACCTGCATACGGATGCCTCGCAGGCGGCGGGCGCCCTCGCGGTGAACGTCGGCACGCTGGGATGCGACATGCTCACGCTCTCGGCGGCCAAGATCTATGGCCCCAAGCAGGTGGGGCTGCTGTGGTCCTCTGATGACGTGGCGCTGCGGCCGCTCGTGGTCGGCGGCGGGCAGGAGAACGGCGTGCGCTCCGGCACGGAGAACGTGGCGGGCATCGTCGGCTTCGCGCGGGCGCTCGAGCTCGCGGGCGAGCGGCGCGGCGCCGAGGCCCGCAGGCTCGCCGCGCTTCGCAATCGCCTGCAGCAGGCGGTGTGCAGGGAGTTCTGCTGGGCGCGGGTCTCGGGCCCGCGGGCAAACAAGCTGCGCCTCCCCGGGCTTCTTCACGTGAGCTTCCCGGGCCTCGAGGCGCGCCGCCTCGTCATCGCGCTCGAGCGCGAGGGCGTGAGCGTGGGCACGGGGTCGGCCTGCGCGGCGAGCAAGATGCGCGCGAGCCACGTGCTCGCCGCCATGGGCGCCTCGGACGAGGTGGCGGCGGGGAGCCTGCGCATCACGCTCGGGCATCCGACCACCGAGGACGACGTCGACTACGCGGTGGCCGCCATCGCCCGCGCCGTGGCCGCCGAGTGCGCGCGCACGGGCATCGATCCTACGAGCGGCGAGAGCGGCACGTGCACCGCTGCCGGCGCAACCGTTAAACAAACCGCTGGTAAAAAGGGTGGCGAAGCCTGATGGCCAAGGTATACGCGGGGCTTTCGGGCGGCGTCGACTCGGCGCTCGCGGTCGCGCTTCTTTGCGAGCAGGGCCACGACGTCACGGCGGTCTACATGCGCAACTGGTCACGCGACCTGCCCGGGTTCAAGTGCGCCTGGGCCGACGACTTGGCCGACGCCGAGCGCGTCGCGGTGAGCCTGGGCATCGACCTCGAGGTCTGGGACTGCGAGGCCGAGTACAAGGCCACCGTGGTTGATTACCTGGTCGATGCCTACGCGCACGGATTCACGCCGAACCCGGACGTCATGTGCAACCAGACCATCAAGTTCGGCACCTTCGCGGACAAGGCGTTCGCTGCGGGCGCGGACTTTGTGGCGACTGGCCACTACGGGCGCGTCGAGGCGACCGCCGACGGCCGCGCGCGCCTGCTGCGGGCCGCCGATGAGCACAAGGACCAGACGTATTTCTTGTGGCGCGTCGGCGAGGATGTGCTGGCGAAGACCCTCTTTCCCATTGGCGATGTTTCCAATAAAGCCGAGGTCAGGCGCATGGTGGCCGAGCGTGGGCTTGGCCTTGAGCAAAAGCCCGACTCCGACGGCATCTGCTTTGTGGGGCCGGTCGGCATCCGCACCTTCCTGCTCGACACCTTGGAGAGGCGCGCGGGCGACGTGGTGGAGCTGGAGACGGGCGCCGTGCTCGGCCACCACGACGGCGCGTTCCTCTTTACCGTGGGGCAGCGCCGCGGCCTCGACCTCGGCGGCGGGCCTGCGCGCTACGTCGTCTCGACCGACGTCGAGAAGAACATCGTCTACGTGACGGCCGACCGCATGAGCCCGGCGCTCTTTGCCGATGAGCTGCGGCTCTCCGATTGCCGCTGGATAGCGGGCGAGCCCCCGGCGGCGGGGGAGTACGTCGTGCGCACGCGGCACACGGGCGAGCTCGTGACCTGCTCGCTGGCGCTCGCTGAGGACGGGTCCGCCTCGACGGTCCGCTTCGCCGAGTCCCAGCGCCGCGTGGCCCCCGGCCAGTCGGCCGTCATTTACGACGGCGCGCGCTGCCTCGGCGGCGGCGTTATCCAAAAGTAGGTGCGCCTTCCGCCGGCACCGCGCGCTCTCTGCGAGGTTTTGCCGCTCGTGCGACGTTTTGGCTGATGCGTTGCAAGGTTTTGCCGCTCGTGCGACGTGTTTTTTGGGTGCAAGGACTTTGTGCTCGGCAAAACCCCAGTTGGGCATCGGCTGCTCGGCGCTTTCAGGCCAAAAGTACGTCGCACGAGCGGCAAAACCTTGCACGGCCTCATGGGTTTTGTCGCACGAGCGGCTAAACCTTGCAATCGTGGACGCGGTCGCAGGGCCATTCGGGGCGGGGAGCCCCGCCGCACGCCCCTTTTGGTCTGGCGGCTGCCCGACGGGGTAGAATAAAGGGATCGCAGCGCCAGTCGCAACATGAAATCGCAAAAGAGGGGCTACCCGTGACAGACGAGCTCAAAAAGCCGAAGAAGAAGGTTGCGCTCAAGGTCAGCGGCGCCTCCTCGTCCAAGGCGCACAACGAGGACGCCGAGGCCGACAAGGAATCGATGGGACAGGTCCGAAAGACGCTGGTCTTCCTCGCCTTCGTCGTCGTCGCTTACGTGATTTACCTGGTCGTCACCGGCCAGGTCGACGAGTTCGTCACGTCGCTTGCCGGCGTCGACCTCGGCTGGATCCTCGCGGGCGTCATCTGTTTCCTCTTCTACTACGTCTTCGGCGTGCTCGCCTACGTGCTCTCGGTCATCTCCGACCCGGACTCGCCGGTGGGCATCCGCGACCTCATGAGCGTCGAGGCTTCGGGCGTCTTCTTCATGCGCCTTACCCCGAGCGGCGCCGGCGCCCCGCCCGCCCAGATCTACCGCCTCACGCGCGCGGGAATGACCGTGGGCCAGGCCGGCGCCCTCAACTTCACGCGATTTGTGCTCTATGAGGCCGGCGAGGGCGTCTTCGCGGCCATCATGTTGCTCTTCTGCGGAAACTACTTCTACGAGCAGTTCGGCGACGTCACGCTTATCGGCATCTTCCTCTTTGGCTTCAAGGTCGTACAGGTTGGCGTCGTGCTCGCGCTGTGCCTCTTCCCGAGGCCCGTCATCGCCATCGGCAACTGGCTTTTACGCTTCGTCCACCGCCACGGCTGGATCAAGGAGGAGAAGTACCAGAAGTTCTATGAGACCCTGAACGGCGAGATGTCCGAGTTCTCCGCGAGGTTCCGCAGCGCGTCGAAGAACGTCGGCGAGATGTGCGCGACCATGGTTGTCACGCTGCTGCAGCTCGGTTGCATGTACGCGCTGCCGTACTTCGTGTTACGCGCGTTCGGCGAGCCGGCTGACCTGCTCATCTGCACCGCGTGCGGCTCTATGCTCGAGCTGTTGATCAACGCGGTCCCGCTGCCAGGCGGCACTGGCGGCGCGGAGGTCGGCTTCGCCTATCTGTTCAAGGGCATGTTCGGCGTGCATCTGCCCGCCGGTTTCGTTATCTGGCGCGCGGTCGAGTACCTGCTGCCGGTTCTTATCGCCGCGCCGTGCATGGGCATGCGCTCAACCGGCGGGCTCTCCATCAACCGCCGTTGGCACAGCTTCTGGGGCCGCATCACCGGCGGTATCAACGGCTACATCGAGACCGGCTCCTTCAAGTCCGGCGCGTCGTCTGCCGGCCAGGGCATTAAGGGCACCGTGACCGTCAAGCCCAAGGCCAGGAAGGTCGAGGGCGCAAAGAAGCTCACCGCGAAGACCCTCGAGGGCGGCGCAAAGGTTCAGATCCGCGGCAACAAGACCGTGGTCACCGGCACAAGGTCCGCCCCGCAAGTGGACATCCAGGCCAAGATAGCCGCCGGCAAGGCCGCCGCTGGTCAGAAACCCTCCCAACCTAAGTAACCCTCGCAGGTCCCCCTGTGATTGAGCCACACTCACCCGCGGAAGGCAAGCCGCGCCTTCTCCTCCGAGTTCGGAAGCCTTCCAAACTTTAGAAGGCTGGGGAAGAGAAACGCCGTAAGCCGTTTACCTGCGAATATATAACCTTAAAACAAAGTTCGGAAGCCTTCTCAAGTTTGGAAGGCTTCTGAACTTTGGTGGTGGCGCGGGGGCGGCGCGTTGCGGGGTGCGGGGCGTGTGGTTACTCGGCCGGGGCAAACTGGCTCTCGTAGATCTCGCGGTAGAGGCCGCCTGCCGCCAGCAGCTCGTCGTGCGTGCCCTTCTCGGCGATACGCCCGTGGTCGACGACGCAGATGGCGTCGGCGTCGCGGACGGTCGAGAGGCGGTGCGCGACGACGAAGCTCGTGCGGCCGCGCATCAGGTTGTCGAACGCGCGCTGCACGAGGACCTCGGTGCGGGTGTCGATGTTCGACGTGGCCTCGTCGAGGATGAGCATCTGGGGCTTGGCGACCATCACGCGGGCGATGCACAGAAGCTGCTTCTGGCCGGCCGAGAGGCTAGCTGAGCCGTCGAGCACGGTGTCGTAGCCGTGGGGGAGCCTGCTGATGAACCCGTCGGCGTAGGCGGCCTTGGCGGCGGCCACGATCTGGTCGTCTGTGGCCGCGGGGTTGCCGATGGCGATGTTCTCGCGAACCGTGGCGCGGCGGACCCAGGTGTCCTGCAGGACCATGCCCCAGCAGCCGCGCAGGCTCGCGCGCGTGAGGTCTCGCACGTCGTGACCGTCGACCGTCACGTGCCCGGAATCGACGTCGTAGAAGCGCATGAGCAGGTTGATGAGGGTCGTCTTTCCGCAGCCGGTGTGGCCAACGAGCGCGATGCGCTGCCCCGGCTCGGCGGCGAGCTCCACGTGCTCGAGGATCGGCTTTCCGGGGACGTAGGAGAAGGTGACGTCGTCGAGCGCGACAGTTCCCTCGACCTGCTCGAGCGCGGCCGCTCCCTCGGAGTCCGGCGCCTCGAGCGGCTCGTCGATGAGCTCGAAGAGGTGCCGCGCACAGGCGATGGAGTTCTGCAGCTCGGTCACGACGCCGGTGATGTCGTTGAAGGGCTTGGCGTACTGGTCGGCGTAGGAGAGAAACGCCGAGAGCCCGCCCACGGTGATGCCGCCCGAGATAGCCACGAACGCGCCGAAGATGCCGATCGCGGCGTATACCAGCGAGTTCATGAAGCGCATGGTCGGGTTGGCGAGCGACGAGAAGAACACGGCCTTATAGCTCTCGGAGCCCAGGCGCCCGTCGACGTCGCGCATCCGCTCGCAGACGGAGTCGGCGACGCCGAAGGCCTCGATGGTGCCCACGCCGCCGATCATCTCCTCGACGAGGCCGGTG
This sequence comes from Paratractidigestivibacter sp., assembly GCF_963660155.1. Taxonomy (GTDB): domain Bacteria; phylum Actinomycetota; class Coriobacteriia; order Coriobacteriales; family Atopobiaceae; genus Paratractidigestivibacter. The sequence continues at coordinate 17,380 of NZ_CAVKWG010000047.1, forward strand.
AGCTCGCCGCGCAGCTGCGTCTGTCCGGCGAAGTGGCGGCTCGCGTGGCTCGAGATGAACTTGGCCGCCCAGACCGAGAACGGCGTGAGCACGGTTACCACGAGCGCGATGACGAAGTTCAGGCGGAACATGAAGACGAGCGTGACCACGATGGTGAGGATGCCGGTCGGGAGCTGCTGGAAGCCCATGACGAAGCCGTTGGTGAGCTGGTCGGCGTCGTTGACGATGCGGCTCGCGATCTCGCCGTGCTCGTGGGTGTCCACATACGAAAGCGGCATGGACTGCAGGCGGTCGAAGGCTTGTTCGCGCAGGTCGAAGGCGGCATCGTAGGCTAGGCGGTTCGTGACGACCGCCAGCGCGTACTGCGCGGCGCAGGTGAGGCAGACGACGGCCGCCATCCACTGCAGCACATGCGCGAGCCCCTCGAAGTCGACCTGTCCCGCGCCGACGACGCGGTCGACGGCCTCGCCCGAGAGCGTGGGGAGCGTGAGCGTGCCCACCGTCACCACGACGCCGAGCGCCACGAGCGCCGCGAGCGAGCGCCTGCGATGCGCGAAAAGCCCGAGCATGCGGCGGATGGTCTGGTCCTTATTTGTTTGGGTGGTTGCGGAATTCATCGGTTGACCTCCTCGCTCGAGAGCTGCGAGTCGCAAATCTCGCGGTACACCTCGCAGGTGGCGAGAAGCTCCTCGTGGGTGCCGAGGCCCGCCACGCGGCCGCCGTCGAGCACGAGGATCTGGTCGGAGCCGCGCACAGCGGCCACGCGCTGCGAGATGAGGATGACGGCGGCGTCGGCGTACTCGCGCTTGATCGCGCGGCGCAGCTTCGCGTCGGTGGCGAAGTCGAGGGCCGACGAGGCGTCGTCGAGGATAAGCACGCGAGGCCGCCGCGCGAGGGTCCGCGCGATGGCGAGGCGCTGGCGCTGGCCGCCTGAGAAGTTGCGCCCGAATTGCTCGACCTCGCCGTCGAGGCCGCCCTTGGACTCGACCACGTCGGCGGCCTGCGCGCACGCGACAGCGGCCATGAGCGCCTCGTCGTCGGCGTCCGTGCCGCCCCAGCGCAGGTTGGAGGCTATTGTGCCGCTGAAGAGCCGCGGCCCCTGCTCGACGAGGCCGACCTCCTGCCGCAGGCTCTGTTGCGTGAGGTCTCGCACATCGGTCCCGCCGACGAGGACGCGCCCCGCCGTGGCGTCGTAGAAGCGCATGGCGAGCGCGGCCAAGGTTGACTTGCCGGAGCCCGTGCCGCCGATCACGCCGAGGGTCGCGCCGGAGGGCAGCGAAAAGCTCACGTGGGTGAGCGACTCGCCGCCGGCGTCGGGATAGGCGAAGCTCACGTCGTCGAAGGCGATGGCGGCTCCGCCCGCGCCCGCGTCCGCGAGTTTCTTGCCGTCTACCTGCGTCGGGTTGACGTCGAAGACCTCGTTGATGCGGCTCGCGCAGGCCTGCGCCTTGGCAAGGGTGGTGATGAGCATCGTGAGCTTGAGGAGCTCGACGAGCGTCTGCGAGACGTAGCTCACGAGGGCGACGACCTGTCCTTGGGTGAGGTTGCCCACGTTGACCTGCAGACCGCCCACCCAAAGCAGGGCGACGAGGCCGATGTTTGCCGCGCAGTAGGTGAGCGGGTTCACCACGCTCGAGAGGTTGCCGGCAGAAAGCTGCAGGTCGCGGACCTCGTGGGCTGCGGCGCCGAAGGCGGCCTTCTCGGCGTCCTCCTGGCAAAACGCGCGCAGCACGCGGGCGCCCTCGAGGTTCTCGGAGCACTTGAGCTGCACTTCGTCCAAGGCCTTCTGCGTCTTGCGGTAGCGCTTGGTGGTGATGCGCATAAAGCAGAGGATGATGGCGACGGCCACCGTCACGGAGGCGAGCAGCACCGCGCCCTCCCAGCCGTCGACGATGAAGGCGGCCACGATGGAGCCGACGATGATGAACGGCGCGCGCAGGATGAGGCGGAAGAAGAGGTTCAGGCCGTCTTGGGTCTGCTGGGCGTCGTTGGTGATGCGCGTGACGAGGCTCGAGCGGCCGAGGCGGTCGATGTCCTCGCGCGAGAGGGTCATGACGTGGCGGAAGAGGTCGTCGCGCAGCGCCGTGCCGAACTGCGCCGCGAGCTTCGATGAGAAGTACTGGGCCGTTATGGAGATGCCGTAGCAGAAAAAGGCGAGCAGCACGAGCGAGCCTGCGTGCAGAAGGATGTAGGCCGTGTCTTTGTTGGCGATGCCGACGTCGATGACCTCGGACATGATGATGGGGACGAGCAGCTGGAGGATGGCCTCCAGGCCCTTGAAGGAGGGCGCGAGCACGCACTCGGCGTAATGCCCGCGCAGGTAGCGCCTGAGTCTGAACATGCGGCTCCTGTCGGTTTTGAGAACACACCGGCAAAATGGTAGCGCTAATGACGTTTGGTTTGGCCGAGCGATGGCTAGCCAGCGAGCTCGGACTCCACGAGGTCGGCGATGGCTTCGGGCGTAAGGCCGCAGGAGGCGAGAAGCCTGGATGCGTCGTAGCGGTCGGCGAAGGCCTTGGGCAGGCCGAGGGCGCGGACGCGGACGTCGCCGCGGTCAGCGAGGGCCTGGGCCACGCGGGCGCCGAAGCCGCCGTCGACGCAGCCGTCCTCGAGGGTGGCAAAGAGCTCGCAGCCGCCGTCGGCGAGCGAGGCGAGGGCGCGGCCGTCGACGGCGTTCGCGCAGCGCGGGTTGACGAGGGCGCACTCGACGCCGCGTGCCGAGAGCTCGCGGCAGGCCTTCTTGCCGAGGGGGTAGAAGTCGCCGAGGGCAAGGATGGCCGCGCGGGCGCCGGCGGCGCCGCAGACATCGGCGGCGGGGGAGGCGTAGTCGTCCAGAGGTGCGAACGAAGGCCTGTTCACGAGGCTCGCGGCGGGTACGCGGATGGCCACGGGGCCGCGGGCGGACTCGCCCTTTCGCGAGAGCGACCAGTCGAGCATCGAGAGGTACTCCTCGGCGCAGGTCGGCGCGAGGTAGGTGAGGCCCGGCACGCAGCCGAGCATCGGGATGTCGAAGAAGCCGAGGTGGGTGGCGTCGCTCGTGCCATAGACCGAGCAGCCGAAGACGAGGATGGTCACGGGGGCGGCGTTGAGGCCCGCGTCGTGCATGAGCTCGTCGAAGGCGCGCTGCAGGAAAGTGCCGTAGACGCCGAGCACGGGGCGGGCGCCCGCCGCGGCCAGCGCCGTCGCGTAGGTGACGGCGTGCTCCTCGGCGATGCCCACGTCCACGAACTGCTTGCCCGCGGCCTCGCGGCGCTCGGGGCCGAAGCCCATGATGTAGGGCGTGGCGGCGCTGATGGCGACCACGCTGGGGTCTGCCGCCATGCGGCGCAGCAAGAAACCGCCGGTGAGCTGGGCGTAGTCGCGCTCCTCCTCGTCGATGGCGTGGGGAGCCGCGCTCGCGCGCCTCTTTGTGCCGGAGACCACGTCGAAGGGGCCGACGTGGTGCCAGCCCTCGGGGTCGGCCTCGGCGGGGGCGTAGCCGCGGCCCTTTTGCGTGTGGATGTGCAGCACGCAGGGGTGGTCGATGCCCCTCAGCTCAAAGAGGGCCTGCTCGAGGGCGAGCACGTCGTGGCCGTCGGCGAGGTAGCGGTAGTCGAGGCCGAGCGAGCGGAAGTAGTTGTCCGGGGCCTTGCCCTGGGTCTGGCGCAGCTCGGCCAAAGAGCGATAGAGGCCGCCTGCGTCCGGGGCGATGGACCACTCGTTGTCGTTGATCACGAAAATCATGTTGCCGCCCTGCTCGGCGGCCCAATCGAGGCCCTCGAAGGCGAGGCCGCCCGAGAGCGAGCCGTCGCCGATGACGGCGACGACGTTGTGGTCGCCGCCGACGAGGTCGCGGGCCTTGGCGAGGCCGCAGGCGAGGCTCGCCGCCGTGGAGGTGTGGCCCACGGAGAAGTGGTCGTGCTCGGACTCGCGGGGGTTCGTGAAGCCGCTCACGTCCTCGTAGGACATGGGGTCGAGAAAGGCGGCGGCGCGCCCGGTGAGCATCTTGTGCGCGTAGCACTGGTGCGACACGTCGAAGACGATCTTGTCGGCGGGGGAGTCGAAGACGCGATGGAGCGCGACCGTGAGCTCCACGGACGCGAGGTTTGAGGCAACATGCCCGCCCACGATGGCCGAGGAGTCGAGGATCGCGCGGCGAATCTCGTCGCAAAGCGGGGCCAGCTGGTCTGTCGCCAGTTTCTTGACGTCCTCAGGTCCTTGGATGTGCTCCAGGTACACGCGCCTCCCCCTCTCTGCATTCGCGCGCCGCAGGTGTAATAGTCCAAAGCGTAACAAGCCTGTGTAGTATACCTTCTCACTTTTCGGTGTGCAGCACATGTTGGGCGGCCGAGCGCGGGCGCACCGCCGCCGAGATATGTAGGTTATGTTTTGACTTGGATGGTGCCATATGATTGCTGCGCATAGTTTGAGCTGCGCGTTATTCAGCTTTGACTTTTGAACCGAGTTAGAAAAATTCGCAAAACCAGGACAAGAGGGGCAAAGACATGAACGATATCGTCATCATCGCCGAGACCGGTTGCGACGTTTGTGCCGCTGAGGCGGCCGAGCTGGGCGTCGTCCTGGTCCCCATGCACGTCGCCATCGGCGACAAGACCATCGACGACGGCGAGATCTCCGGCGCCGAGATGCTCGAGGAGTGCCGCCAGCTCGGCGTGCTCCCGCGCACGAGCGGCTGCACCCCGGGCGACTTCGCGGCCGTCTATGACCGCATCCACGGCAAGCGCCCCGAGGCGCAGATCCTCATAATCGCTTATTCGGCTGTGACCACCTGCTCGTTCGAGTCCGCGCGCACCGCCGCCGAGGGCCGCGACTATGTGCACATGTTCGACACCGCCCACGTGACCATCGGTCAGGGCCTCGTCGTGACCGAGACCGCCCGTCACCTGGCTGCCAACCCCGACATCTCGGTCGAGGAGCTCCGGGCCTGGGGCGAGGGCCTCGCGCGCCGCGTGCGCATGGGCTTTATCCCCGGCGACCTCGGCTATCTGCGTGCGGGCGGCCGTCTTTCCAACGCGGCGTTCGTGGGCGCCACGCTGCTGCGCATCAAGCCGGTCATCGAGGTCGTGGACGGCAAGCTCGTGGCCACAAAGAAGCTCCGCGGCTCCATGGAGAAGGCCGTCGTCCAGCTCATCGACCTGCTCGCCTCGCAGGGCGACTACGACCGCGATCTTGTGTGCTTCGTGCGCTCGTGCGGCCTGCCCGAGTCCGTGCAGCGGGCTGCTGAGGAGCACGCGCGAGAGCTCGGCTTCGCGCATTTGCGCTGGTACGAGACGGGCGACGTGATCACCTCCCACTGCGGCCCCGGCTCGTTCGGCGTCGCCTTCGCCGCCGCCGAGTAGCTGCGCTATTCTCTTTGCCGTGGGCGTTTTTGCGAGGAGGCCGCTTTGATTAAGGGCGTGGGCATAGACCTGGTCGATCTTGAGGAGTTCCGCCGCATCTGCGAGGGTTTCTGCGCGAAGACCGACGAGCCTTGCGCCTTCGTGGCGCGGACCTTTACCGCGCCCGAGCTCGCGCAGGCCCGCGAACGCCACGACGCCTGCCAATACCTTGCGGGACGTTTTGCCGCAAAGGAAGCGGTGTTTAAGGCCGTTGCCCCTCTGACCTGCGACGGGTTTGATTTGCGCCGTGTCGAGACCATCGATGCGCCGAGCGGCCAGCCACAGGTGAACATGGGCGGCGCTCTTGCCGAGACCTATGCCGCGGCCGGCGTCGGGTCGATCCTCGTCTCTATAACGAATGAATCGGGCTTCGTAGAGGCCATCGCCCTTGCGCAGTGAGGCGGATTCGCGCCTCGCGCACGCAATATCTCGCTAAGTATGCAAACAAACTCGAGGTCGCCGAGCATCGTTGCTACTCGCTAAAGAAAAAACCGCAGGTCAGAGGCCTGCGGTTTTCTTGTCTACTCGGCAAATCCGATTTTGATCGCATGCTTAGCGGTGCTTTTGCTGTAAACGCGCTTCCGAGGGCTATTCCGCCGCGGGCCGCTGCGGGTTTCGGGGCTCCGGGGCCTGGAGCGCGTCGCCGTGCAGCGCCTTCTCGGGCGTGATGGGCAGCTCGCGCACGTAGTTGCCGGTCGCGTGGGCCACGGCGCTTTGGATCGCGGGCGGCGGCGTGTTGATGACGACCTCGCCGATGGACTTCGCGCCGAAGGGGCCCGTGGGCTCGTAGCTGGGCATGAACTCCACGCGCACGTCGGGCACGTCCATGCGGCTCGGGATCTTGTACTGCATGAAGGAGTCCGTGCGCATGCGGCCGCGGGCGTCGTAAGAGACGTCCTCGCACATGGCCATGCCGATGCCCTGCACAAGGCCGCCCTCGACTTGAACGCGCGCGAGGTTCGTGTTGATCACCGTGCCGCAGTCGACGACGGCGGCGTAGTCCACGAGGTCGTACTTGCCCGTCTCGCGGTCGAGGTCGATGGTGGCTACGGCGGCGATAAAGGGCGGCGGCGACTGCGGCTGGGTGTTCGAGCCGTGGCCCGAGAGCATGCCGGGGTTGAGCCCGAAGCCGATGGCGCGGTTGGCCATCTCGGCCACGGTCATCTTGTAGCTGCCGTCGGAGCTGTACACGAGGCCGGAGTCGAACTCGATGTCCTCGACGTCGATCTCCCACCACTGGGCCGCCAAGGCGCAGATCTTGTCGCGCAGGTCCGTGGCCGCCTTGACCACGGCGCCGCCCGTCGTGTACGTGCCCGACGATGCGTAGGCGCCCGTGTCGAAGGGGGAGGTGTCGGTGTCGACGCCCTTGGTGATCACGTGGTCGACGTCGCAGCCCAAGATCTCGGCCGCGATCTGCGCGAGGATGGTGTCGGCGCCCGTGCCCACGTCGGTCGCGCCGATTTTGAGCACGTAGAAGCCATCGTCTTCCAGCGTGATGTCCACGTTGGCGATGTCGACGTTGGAGATGCCCGAGCCCTGCATGGTGAGCGCCACGCCGCGCGCGCGGACGCGGCCGTCGGGCAGCTCCTCCACCATGGGCTTGCGCTTCCAGCCGGTGAGCTGCATGACGCGCTCGAGGCACTCGTCGACGCGGCAGCTGCGAAGCGGCTCCTGCCCGAGCTGCCAGAGCGTCTCGCCGGTCTTGACCAGGTTCTTGAAGCGGATCTCGCAGGGGTCCATGCCCAGGGTGTCGGCTAGCTCGTTGACCGTGGACTCGACGGCGAAGCAGCCCTGCGTGGCGCCGTAGCCGCGGAAGGCGCCGCCCGGCATGGTGTTGGTGTAGACCACGTCGTAGTGGAAGCGGCTGGCGGCGTGGTTGTACAGCGGCAGCGACTTGGCGCCGACGAGGCCGATGGTGGTCGTGGCGTGGTACCCGTAGGCGCCGGCGTTCGAGAGCGCATAGAGGTCGATGGCGGTGATGGTTCCGTCCTTCTTGGCGGCCATCTTTACCTTGAGCTTCATCTCGTGGCGAGAGTTCGAGCAGCTCATCGTCTCGACGCGGGAATAGATGCTCTTGCAGGGACGGCCGAGGCGCCACGCGGCCAGCGCCGCGAAGACCTCGCAGCAGCCGGTCTGCTTGGCGCCGAACGCGCCGCCGACGCGCGGCTTGATGATGCGCACCTGGCTTTTGGGGATGCCCAGGGCCGTGGCCACCTGGCGGCGGATGTGGAAGGGGACCTGCGTTGACGAGACCACGGTGAGGCGGCCGAAGGCGTCGGTGTAGGCGTAGCAGCGCATCGTCTCCATCATTGCCTGCTCGGCGGCCTGGGTGTGGTAGTCGCGCTCGAGCACGACGTCGGCCTCGGCGAAGGCGCCGTCGACGTCGCCGAACTCGAAGCAGTCGCTGGCCACGAGGTTGCGCTTGGGGTCGCCCGTGCGGTCGGCGCCGTAGGCCCAGTCGTCCTCGTCATGGATGACGGTCTCGTTGTCGAGGGCCTCGGAGCAGTCGAGGATCACGGGCAGCTTCTCGTAGGTTACCTTGACGGCCTTGACGGCGGCCGCGGCGGCCTCCTCGGTCTCGGCCACGACGATGGCGACCTCGTCGCCCACGTAGCGCACGGTGGAGTCGAGGATCACGGTGTCGTAGGGGGAGCACTCCAGGTAAGACTGGCCGGCCAGCGTGAAGCGGTTGTGCGGCACGTCGTCGGGGCCCCAGATGGCGACGACGCCGGGGATGGCGAGCGCGCGGGTCGCGTCGACCTTGGTCACGCGGGCGTGGGCCTGGCCGCTGCGGACCATCTTGACGATCAAGCAGTCCTTGGGCGCGAGGTCGTCCACATAGGCGGGCTTGCCGGCAAGAAGCGCGTAGGCGTCCTTCTTGACGGCGGGGGAGGAGAGCGTGCTGCCGCGGTCGGCGGATGTGACGCCCTTGCCCGCAGCCTTGACCTGCTTCTCCATCTGCATCGCGGCCTCGGAGCGCTCCGAGAGCTTGCCCGCGGGGTTCTTGCGGCGGGCGAGGAAGCGGCGGATGGCGCGCATCTGGCTCGCGTAGCCCGAGCAGCGGCAGAGGTTGCCGGAGAGCTCGCGGCGGATCTCTTCGTCGGTGGCGTTCGGGTGGCGCAAGTCGAGCGCGAGCACGTCCATCTCGAGGCCGGGGGAGCAGAAGCCGCATTGCTCGGCGCCCTCCTCGGCCATGCAGCGGGCGAATTCCTCGCGCGCGGGGCCAACGCCTTCGAGCGTGGTCACCTCGTGGCCGTCCACGCGCGCCATGAGCACGGAGCACGAGAGCACGGGCTCACCGTCGAGCCACAGGGTGCACAGGCCGCAGTTGCTCGTTTCGCAGCCGCACTTGACGGACTTGATGCTGTGCTCGCGGCACCAGTTAAACAGCGTCTGGTCGGGCGCGAAATCGCCCGTGACCTGCTGTCCGTTGAGGGTAAACGTCATCTTCATTACTGCGAGATCCCCCTCGGCTTGTTGGCTTCGGCTGCACGGGCGAGCTCTTCCTCAACGCTCGATTGCGCCGCGGCAGCCTGGATAGCGCGGCGCGAGAGGACCTCCGCGAGCTCGGCGCGGTACTCGGCGCTGCCGCGGCGGTCGGTGCCGTAGTTGAGGTAGCGGGCGTTCTCGCAGGCGGCGGCGAGCTGCTCATTAGTAAAGCCGACGGGCAGGGCGAGGTCGTCTCCCTCGAGGAACTTGGCCTTCTTGGGGCGGGCACCGACGGCGAGGTGCCACTCGTTTTCCCACAGCGCCGCGCAGACGTTGAGGGTCGAGAAATCCGTGGCAGAGTTGCGCAGGCACTGGAAGCTCGCGCGGTAATCGTGCTTCTTGACGACGATGCGCTCGAGCACGTCGCGCGCGGCGCCGCCGTTGACGAAGTCGGCGAAGCGCATCGTGCCCGCGCCCGTGAACTCGCACCAGGTATCGAGCGGCAGAAGCGCCGTCACGATGTCGGAGAAGCCCATACGCGCGTAGGCCGAGCCGCCCACCGTGGCGAGGTTTCGGAACTGCGTGCCGATGATGTCGTGCACGCCGTCGGTAAAGACGCCGCGGGTCATCTGCTTGAAGGCCTCGTGGTTCTCGAGCTGCCCCAGCGTGACCATGGCGCCGATGATAAAGGCGCCGTCGGTCTCCTCGATGGTATTGAGGCCGCACCCGGAAAGATCGATGCCCACGGGGATGGTTCGGTCCGAGAGTCGAAGCCACATCATGCCGCCGATGATGGTGGCGAGCCTGTTCTCCTGCAGCAGGTCAAAGGCCTCCTGCGGGGTGTCAGGGCGAACGTACTGCTCGAATTTGAGCACGGTTCCTCCTCGAAGACGCGTGCATGTTTGGGCATAAAATCTAAGTCTACATCAGGAAAAATGCCGGACACGAGGGCGTAACCAACCTGCGTTGTACTTTCTAAAGTGCATCGCGCGCTCAATAAAGTGCATCGCGCCGCTCAACGGCTTGTTGGGGCGCGGCATTTTCGCGCTGCGTTTTGTGCGCGAACACTAGCATGTCGTGCCAGTGAATAATCTGGAGGTCAAGATGGGCGTTAGCTGTAGAAACGCTTCAATAATCTTTAAGTTGGCCTTGGCTGTTGCCGGCACCATTGCCCTGATTGCGCAGTGCGCCGAGCACCCGTCGAGCTTCTGGTACTTCTTCACGCACATCTCGAACATCGCCGTGGTGGCCTACCTCTACGTTGCGGGCGTCGCCGCCATACGCGACCCCGCCCACGCGAGCAGGCCGCCCGCGCCGCGCGTCGAGCACGCGCTCATCCTCGCCATCACGGTGACCTGCCTTGTCGCGCACTTCATGCTGAACGGCGGGGGAGTCTTTTCCGATGGCGCCTTCCATCCGCAGATGCTCGTCATGCACTACGTGGTGCCGGTAGGCATGGTGGCGAGTTGGCTTCTCTTCGACGAGAAGGGCAGCATGGACTGGAAAGAGCCTCCGAGCTGGGCGTTGTTTCCTCTTGCCTACGTCGCCTACATTTTTGTGGCCGTGCTCGGCCTCGGCGTGACGGTGGGCGAGAGCTCGCTCGGCAGCGGCCGCTGGCCGTATCCGTTCCTCGATGTCGATGCGCTCGGGGCGCTCACCGTGGCCCTCATCATCGTCGCGCTCCTCGTCTTCTTCGTCGCGTTCGGGTATTTGTACGTTGCTATCGACCATGCGCTCGCCCGCTGCTCGCGACGGGTTTCTGGAGGTCGCGTTTAACTTCGCCCGGCAAAGATGCGCCTCAAGGGCGTGTTAGGATTTTGACCTATCACCATCCATAGTTCGTCCTCAATTCGCAACGGAGCATCATGGACAACGCAATGAAGAAGTACGCTGCCGAGTTCGTCGGAACCTTCGTCCTCACCCTCTTCGGCTGCGGCACCGCCGCCATCGCCGGCGCCGCCGTGGGCACCGTGGGCATTGCGCTCGCCTTCGGCCTCTCCGTCGTCTGCATGGCCTTCGCCATCGGCAACATCTCCGGCTGCCACATCAACCCGGCCGTCTCGCTCGCCGTCTTCCTCGACAAGCGCATGGGCTCCAAGGACCTCATCGGCTACTGGGTTGCCCAGTTCCTCGGCGGCATCGCCGCGGCGGCTGTCCTCGTGTTCATCATCACCAACTGCGCCGGCTCCAGCGTGGCCGACCTCGGCCTCGGCTGCAACGGTTACGAGGATGCCAGCTCCATGAACATCACCCTTATCGGCGCCATCGTCGTTGAGGTCATTCTTACCTGTGTCTTCGTCATGACCATCTTGGGCGTTACCGCCGACGAGAAGCGGTCCCCGTTCGCGGGCCTCGTCGTCGGCTTCGCCCTCACTTTCGTGCACCTTTTCGGCATCGCGCTGACCGGCACCTCCGTGAACCCGGCCCGTTCCTTCGGCCCGGCCTTGTTTATGGCCCTCTGCGGCGGCTCCACCGTCGCCCTCTCGCAGGTGTGGGTCTTCATCGTCGCCCCGCTCGTGGGCGCCGCCCTCGCTGCCGGCATCTACCGCTTCCTTAACGTCAAGAACGACTAGTCTTCGCCGTCGGTCCGCGCTCGTCGCGGCATTTCGAGCAAGCAAAAGGCACATCCCCATCGCGCGGCGCGCTTTTTTTATAGATGCCGCCGAGCCGGCCCCCTGATTTAGAGGGTTTTGCGCCCTCGGTTTCGCGCGCACGACGCATAACCCTCATAAACAGGGGTTTATCAGCCTAAAAATCAGGGTTTTGCGTCGTGGCGGAAATACCGGCAACGCAAAACCCTCGAATTCAGGGCCGATGCTTTCGGTGGGGGTTGATCGGGCGCAACACGAGGGGTCATCCTCTTCGTGTTGCCGCGGGTACATCGCCGAGAAGAAATACCCGCGATCGTTTGCGAGAAGCTCGCGGCTCTCCTCGAGTGAGGTGGCCTCGCGGATATTCGAGACGATCCCCGCGTCGCGGTACATGACGAGGATCGACGTGTTGAACGTGTCGTACCAAGGCGACACCGCCGCAGGGTAGTCGGCGAGGTCTGCCGCGGACACCATTGGGCTCTGGGCGAGCGGGTGGTCGCGCGAGATCATGATGCCGGTCGAGAGCTTGCCCGCCGGCGTGCGTTTGATGGTCTCGCGGTCGAGGGCGCCGATGGTCACGAGGGCATCGACGGATGCGCCGAGGTCCTTCCTCACGGTCTGGGGGTTGACGATGGAGAAATCGACGTCGACACCGATCTTTTCGTGGGCGAATTCCGCGAGCGACCGGGTGAGCGCGTCGGACCCCTGGAAAACGGGGGGGCGGAAGCAGGGCAGGCCCGCGGCCGCTTCGTCGCCCTCCTCGGGGAACGCCTCGAGCCTGAGGAATGCCGTGACGGCGACGCGGGCCTTCTTGTAGAAGGCGCGGCCTGCGCTCGTCGCGGAGATGGAGCGGTTCGCGCGCGAACCGCTTGACGCCGACCTTACGTTCGAGATCGTTGATCGCTCTGGAGACCGCCTGCACGGTAATGCCCTGGCTCTTGGTCGCCAAGGGGAAGCTCGAGTGCTCGAACACAAAGACGAAATACTTGATCCGATTGATGTTCATAGCCGTCCCAAGTTGCCGCTCGCAGGCACCTCGCCGACGTTTATGTATAAGAAGCATCGTCAACGAGAAGTTGAAGACGGAATTTTCGCGACGGTCAACCGAGAACCGCTCGCGTATCGGTGAGCGTTACCGGTTGGGCCGTCCATAAGACGCGGGAGTGGACATGGGGACTGTCCCTTTGTCCACTCCACCGAAGTGTTTCCGCAAAGATTCGGTTTACGCACGTGGTTTCCCGTGCGTTTCGGTTTATCAACCGCTTTACCAGCCAAAACACGACGTTTGTTACTTAGCGCAACGTTTGCGTTTCGCCGTTCGCCGCCAGATACCTACCGCTTGCCGCCCGCACGTATAACTGCAGCCATCCAATCGGACACGAAGAAAGGAAGGCTGGATGGCGGCAACTCAGACACAGCTGAGCCGGCGCTCGTTCGTGGGCCTCATGGGCCTTACGGGCGCCTCGGCGGCCCTTGCGGGCTGCAGCGGCAGCGCCGTCGCCTCAGTGACGGCGGCCAAGGGCGGTGACGCCTCCACGGCGTCGGCCGACGGCGTCGACGGCGTCTTCGGCGACACCATCAAGGTGGGCATCCTCCATTCGCTCTCGGGCACCATGGCAATCTCGGAGACCTCGGTGCGCGACGCGGAGATGCTCGCCATCGACGAGATCAACGCGGCCGGCGGCGTGCTCGGCAAGCAGATCGTGGCCGTCGTCGAGGACGGCGCGTCCTCCAACGCGACCTTCTCCGAGAAGGCCACGAAGCTTCTCGACTCCGACGGCGTGGCCTGCGTCTTCGGCTGCTGGACGTCCTCCTCGCGCAAGGCGGTGCTGCCGGTCTTCGAGGCCAAGAACGGCCTGCTCTGGTACCCCGTCCAGTACGAGGGCATGGAGTCCTCCAAGAACATCTTCTACGTGGGCGCGGCCCCCAACCAGCAGATCGTGCCGGCCGTGGACTACCTCGCCGAGAAGTACGGCCCCAAGATCTTCCTCATGGGCTCCGACTACGTCTTCCCGCGCACGGCCAACTCCGTCATCAAGGCGCAGGCCGCGGCCAAGGGCTACGAGATCGTGGGCGAGACCTATACCCCGATGGGTCACACCGACTACGCCACGATCATCAACAAGATCCGCGCGGCTAAGCCCGACTTCGTGTTCAACACGCTGAACGGCGACTCCAACGTGAGCTTCTTCAAGCAGCTTAAGGACTCCGGCCTGGGCCCCGAAGACGTCATGACGTGCTCGGTCTCGGTGGCCGAGGAGGAGGTCAAGGGCATCGGCGCCGCCTACTGCGAGGGCCACTTGGTCTCCTGGAACTACTACCAGACCACCGACACCGAGGCTAACCGCAAGTTCGTGGCCGCCTACAAGGCCGCCTACGGCGACGCCCGCGTGACCGACGACCCCATCGAGGCCGGCTACGACGCCGTTTATCTCTGGAAGGCCGCCGTCGAGGCCGCCGGCTCCACCAACGTCGACAAGGTCCGCGCGGCCGCGGGCGGCATCAGCTTCGAGGCGCCCGAGGGCACCGTCACCATCGACGGCGACAACCAGCACATGTACAAGCCCGTGCGCATCGGCGCCGTCAACGCCGACGGCCTGATCGACGAGGTCTGGTCCACCGGCGACCCCGTGAAGCCCGACCCGTATCTGTCGACCTACGACTGGGCCGCGGGCCTTTCTTAGGAGGTGTGACGTGGAAACCATAATCATGCAGGTGTTCAACGGCATCAGCCTGAGCTCCATCCTGCTTCTGGCCGCCATCGGCCTGGCCATCACCTTCGGCCTCATGGGCGTCATCAACATGGCCCACGGCGAGTTCATGATGATCGGCGCCTACACGGCCTACGTCGTGCAGAACGTCTTTCTCGGCATCGCGGACGGCGCGGCCTTCGGCGCTTACGTGCCGGTGGCCATCGTGGCGTCCTTCGTCGTCGCGGCCGCCCTCGGCCTCGTCCTCGAGAAGCTCGTCATCTGCCGCCTGTACGGGCGCACCGAGGACTCGCTGCTCGTGACCTGGGGCGTGAGCCTCATCCTGCAGCAGGCGGCGCGCAACATCTTCGGCGCCTCCAACGTGGGCGTCGAGGTCCCCGGGTACATGATGGGGTCCCTCCAGATCGGCAACGTCTACCTGCCCTACACGCGCATCTGGATCCTCGTCATCGCCGTCGTGGCCATCGTCGCCGTCTACGTGCTCATGTTCCGCACCCGCTGGGGCCGAAACATCCGCGCCGTCATGCAGAACCGCGAGATGGCCTCTTCCCTCGGCGTCAACACCCGCCGCGTCGACGGCGTCACCTTCGCCTTCGGCTGCGGACTTGCGGGCCTCGCCGGCTGCACCCTCACCTGGATCGGCCTCATCGGCAGCAGCCTCGGCCAGGACTATATCGTCAACGCCTTCATGACCGTTGTCTGCGGCGGTGTCGGCTCCATCTTCGGCAGCGTCTTCGGTGCGGGCTTCATCGGCATCGGGCAGTCCGCGTTCGAGTTCGCGACCGACGCCTCCATGGGACAGGTGCTCATCTTCGTCTGCATCGTCATCCTGCTGCAGTTCAAGCCCAAGGGCCTCTTCGAGACCCACAACCGCTCGCTCGAGGATTAGGGGAGGACCATGACCGAGAAGAAATCAAAGAAGTGGGTCGTGGCGGCGGTCATCTTTGCCGTGCTCGCCGTCCTGCCCTTCCTGCTCCCGATGTTTCGCGTGAACCTCATCGGCAAGTACATGTGCTTCGCCATCATCGCCTTGGGCCTCGACATGATCTGGGGCTACACCGGCATCATGAGCCTGGGCCACGGCGTCTACTTCGGCCTCGGCGCCTACGTGATGGCCATGTACCTCAAGCTCGAGGCGTCCGGCGGGGCCTTGCCCGACTTCATGACCTGGAGTGGGTTCGACAGCCTGCCCTTCTGGTGGGTGCCTTTCGGCAACGCCGGGTTCGCCTTCGCCATGGTCGTCGTCGTGCCCGTGGTCGTGGCCGTCGTCATCGGCCTGCTAACGTTCCTGAACCGCATCCGCGGCGTCTACTTCACCATCCTCTCGCAGGCGCTCGCCATGATCTTGTCGGTGCTGCTCATCGGCTGCCAACAGTACACCGGTGGCTCGAACGGCCTCACCGACTTCGACACGCTGCTGGGCTTCTCGCTCGACTCGGGCGCCACGAAGCTCGCACTGTACTACATCACGCTCTTTGCGCTCATCGCCATCTTCTGCCTGTGCACGTTCCTCGTCGGCCGCCGCGTGGGCAAGATCCTCGTGGCCATCCGCGACTCCGAGAACCGCGTGCGCTTCACCGGCTACAACACGGCGCTGTTCAAGGTGTTCGTCTATGCGCTGTCGGCCGCTATCGCGGGCATCGCCGGCGCCCTGTACGTCGCCCAGGTGGGCATCATCACCCCTTCCGACGTGGCCGTCTCCGGCTCCATCGAGATGATCATCTGGGTCGCCATCGGCGGCAAGGGCACGCTCGTGGGGCCGATCCTGGGCGCGCTTGTGGTCAACGGCGTCAAGACCTTCGCGTCCGAGAGCTTCCCGGACCTCTGGAGCTACGGCCTCGGCCTTGTGTGCGTGCTCGTCATCCTGTTCCTGCCGGGCGGCCTCATGTCCATCAAGGACGTGCCGGCGCGCATCCGCGCTTGGCGCGAGCGCAGGCAGGGCGGCGCGGGTCTGCCCGCGTCCGCTGAACTCACCGAAGAAGGGAGCCAGGCATAATGGCTGATATCGCAACCGCGACCGAGGCGGCGCCCGCGCCCGCCGCTGCCGACGAGAAGCCGGCACTTCTCTCCATCGAGGACGTGAGCATCAACTTCGGCGACTTCAAGGCCATCAAGGGCGTGTCCACGACGGTGGGGGAGAACGAGATCCGCTTCTTCATCGGCCCCAACGGCGCCGGCAAGACGACCATGCTCGACGCTATCTGCGGCAAGAACAAGGTCTCCGAGGGGCGCATCGTCTACAAGGGCGAGTACGACCTCACCAAGATGCGCGAGTACAGAATCGCCAACCTCGGCATCGGGCGCAAGTTCCAGGCGCCGTCGGTGTTCAACGGCATCACCATCCTGGAGAACATGGAGCTCGCCGCGGCCGGCAAGCACACGCTGTACTCCACCACGTTCAAGCGCCTGTCCAAGGACACCGAGGACCACATCCGCTACGTGCTTGACTTCATCGGCCTCGACGGCAAGAAGTTCGACTATCCCACGCGCCTCTCGCACGGCGAGAAGCAGTGGCTCGAGATCGGCATGTTGCTCGCCGAGCGCCCGGACCTGTTGCTGCTCGATGAGCCCGTGGCCGGCATGAGCCGCCGCGAGACCGAGCACACGGCCGAGCTTCTGCAGAAGGTCAAGAATGAGTGCTCCGTCATCGTGGTCGAGCACGACATGCAGTTCGCGAAGGACGTCTCCGACAAGGTGACGGTTTTTCACGAGGGGCGGGTCCTCGACGAGGGCACGATGGACGACGTGTCCAACAACCAGCAGGTCATCGACGTCTATTTGGGACGCGGAGGTGAGGCGTAAATGGCGAGCGAGAAAGCGGTGCTCGAGGTAAGCGGCCTTTGGGCGGGCTACGGCGAGGGCATGGTCCTGCAGGGCGTCGATTTGGCGGCCGAGCGCGGGAAGGTCACCTGCCTCGTCGGCCGCAACGGCGCGGGAAAGACCACGACGCTCAAGACCGTCATGGGGCTTCTTCCCGCGGCGAAGGGCGCGGTGCGGGTTGAGGGCGCGGACGTGACGGCGCTTGCGCCCTACGAGCGGGCGCATGCCGGCATCGGCTACGTGCCGCAGGGCCGCGAGATTTTTCCGCAGCTCACGGTGCGCGAGAACCTGCAGCTGGGGCTCGAAGCCCGTGGCGGCAAGGGCGAGATCGATGAGTCCATCTTTGAGACCTTCCCGATCCTGCGAGAGTTTCTCGACCGCAAGGGCGGCGACCTCTCCGGCGGCCAGCAGCAACAGCTCGCCATTGCCCGAGCGCTCATGGGCAAGCCGAAGGTGCTCGTGCTCGACGAGCCGACCGAGGGCATCCAGCCCAACGTCATCGACGAGATCGGCGACGTTTTGCGCAAGCTCTCCAAGGACATCGCCGTTTTGATCGTCGAGCAGTACCTGGAGTTCGTTCTGGGCATCGCCGACGAGTGCTACGTGCTCGAGAAGGGCCAGGTCATCATGAGCGGCGCCCCGGCCAAGCTCGACCAAGCCAAACTTCAGGAGACGATGTCGCTCTAGGGCGGCTTTCGGGCCGTTTCTGGGCGCGGGGCCGCGGCGCGAGGATGGTTCGCGTCGCGGCCCCGCCGGTTTTCGGGCGTCCGACGCACAAACTTCGCCGAGTGCGCACCTTAATTCGAGAGTGCTCGGTACAAAGGGACCAGGCCCGGCGATTTCCTGCGGTTTTCTTGCCTCAAATGGCCCTTATACAGGCTCGACTCAGATTTAGGTGCGCACTCGGCGGAGTTTGTGAGTCGCCGGCCGTATTCCGCGTCGCAAAACGTGGTCCGCGGGCACCTCTGCGCTTTGTTTCGGCGTGTTTCGGCGTGTTACGCGCGTCGCCCGGGCCGGTAAAGGCTCGGTGACCCGGTCGGATACGGCCGTAGGATACGAATCAGACCTGCGCAAACCGAATGCGGCAGGAAGGGAGCCACATGCGTCTTAACGATAAGGACCGGGAGAAGCTCATGCTGCACCTGGCGGGCACGCTCGCCCACGAGCGCAAAGACCGCGGCCTTAAGCTCAACTATCCCGAGGCGGTCGCCCTCATCAGCTCCGATTTGCTGGAGCTCGCCCGCGACGGCCACGACGTCTCGGAGCTCATGAGCCTCGGCCGCCAGATCCTCACCGCCGACGACGTCATGGACGGCGTCGCCTCCATGGTCAAGGAAGTGCAGGTAGAGGCCACTTTCCCGGACGGCACCAAGCTCGTGACCGTCCACGACCCCATCCAGTAGAAAGGCATCGCCATGATTCCAGGAGAGGTCATCTGCGCCGAAGGACCCATCACGCTGAACGAGGGCCGCGCGGTTCTGGAGCTTCCCGTCACCAATCTCGGCGACCGGCCGGTGCAGGTCGGCAGCCACTTCCACTTCTTTGAGGTCAACCGCTGCCTGAGTTTCGACCGCGCCGCCGCCTTCGGGTATCGCCTCGACGTGCCCAGCGGAAACTCCGTGCGCTTCGAGCCGGGCGAGGAGAAGGTCGTGCGCCTTGTGGAGCTGGGCGGCGAGCACGTCGTCTACGGCCTCAACGACCTCACACGCGCCAAGGCCGTGGGGCGAAACCAGCCCGCCGGCCTGGAGCGCGCGCACCGCCGCGGCTTCGGCGCCTACGTCGAGGGAGTCGCCTGCGGTTTCGCGCCTGGTTGGGACGCCGACATCGAGGAGGCCGAGTAGCCATGTCTTTGCAGATTTCCCGCGAGAAGTACGCGGCGATGTACGGCCCCACGACGGGCGACAAGGTGCGCCTCGCCGACACAAGCCTCGTCATCGAGGTCGAGCACGACCTCACCACCTACGGCGATGAGGCAAAGTTCGGCGGCGGCAAGACGCTTCGCGACGGCATGGGCCAAAACGTGCGCTCCACGAGCGCCGACGGCGTGCTCGACCTCGTCATAACGAACGCCCTCGTGCTCGACTACACCGGCATCTACAAGGCCGACATCGGCATCAAGGGCGGCTACATCGTGGGCATCGGCCACGCCGGCAACCCCGACACCATGGACAACGTGACCCCCGGCATGACCGTGGGCGCCGGCACCGAGGCGCTCGCGGGCGAGGGGCTCATCCTCACCGCCGGCGGCATCGACACCCACATCCACTTCATCTGTCCGCAGCAGATCGACTGCGCCCTCTACTCCGGCGTGACCACCATGATCGGCGGCGGCACCGGCCCGGCCGACGGCACCAACGCCGTCACCTCGACGCCCGGCCCCTGGAACATCATGATGATGCTCAAGGCCGCCGAGGATTACCCCATGAACCTGGGCTTTACCGGCAAGGGCAACTGCTCCGACGAGCGCCCGCTGGCCGAGCAGGTCGAGGCCGGCGCAATCGGCCTCAAGGTCCACGAGGACTGGGGCGCGACTCCTGCGGCCATCAACCACGCACTTAACGTGGCCGATGCCTATGACGTGCAGGTTTCTCTCCACACGGACACCCTGAACGAGGCCGGTTGCGTTGAGGACACCATCGCGGCAATCGGCGGGCGCGCCATCCACACCTACCACACCGAGGGCGCCGGCGGCGGCCATGCGCCGGACATCATCCGCGCGGCGGCCGAGCCCAACATCCTGCCCAGCTCGACCAACCCGACCATGCCCTTCACGGTGAACACCCTCGACGAGCACATGGACATGCTCATGGTCTGCCACCACCTCGACAAGTCCATCCCCGAGGACGTGGCCTTCGCGGACTCGCGCATCCGCCCGGAGACCATCGCCGCCGAGGACGTCCTGCAGGATATGGGCGTCTTCTCGATGATGAGCTCCGACTCGCAGGCCATGGGCCGCGTGGGCGAGGTCATTACCCGCACGTGGCAGACGGCCTCGAAGATGCGCGACCAGCGAGGGGCGCTGCCCGAGGACGAGGGGCACGGCAACGACAACTTCCGCGCCCGCCGCTACGTGGCCAAGTACACGATCAACCCCGCCGTCACCCACGGCATCGCCGACTACGTGGGCTCCGTCGAGGTGGGCAAGTTCGCCGACCTCGTGCTGTGGAATCCCGCCTTCTTCGGCGTGCGCCCGGACATCATCGTCAAGGGCGGCATGATCGTGGCCTCCAAGATGGGCGACGCCAACGCGTCGATCCCCACGACGGAGCCGGTGACGTATCGCCACATGTTCGCGGCCGACGGGCTGGCGCGCGCCACGAGCTGCCTCACGTTCGTCTCGCAGGCGGCGCTCGACCTCGAGGTGCCGAAGCAGCTGGGCCTCAAGAAGCACTGCTGCGCGGTGCGTCGCTGCCGAGACATCACCAAGGCCGACATGCGCCTAAACGACGCCACGCCCGCCATCGAGGTCGATCCGGAGACCTACAAGGTGACGGTCGACGGCAGCCTCGCCGAGTGCGAGCCCGCCCGCAAGCTGCCGCTCGCGCAGCTCTACAACCTGTTCTAGGGGGTCGGCATGCTTTGCGAGAAGGTCCTGGGCAACCTGAGCGACGCGGCGTTTGTTGCTAGCCTCGGGGAGTTTACGGTCGACCACGTCGACGTCGACTGGCACGAGGCGTTCAAGATGCTCCACCGCAAGACGAGCGAGCAGGGGCGCGAGGTCGGCGTGCGCCTGGGCGACTGGGTGCTCTCGCGCGGGCTTTCGGACGGCGACGTGCTCGGCGCGGAGGTCGGCGCGGACGGCGAGAAGGCCGTGGTCGCCGTGCGCCTTTTGCCGACGAAGTGCCTGGTCATCGATGTGGACGCGGGCCACTCGTTCATGCTCGCGCGCGTCGGCTGGGAGGTCGGCAACACCCACACCCCGCTCTTTTGGGGCGAAGGCGGCCTGCAGCTGCTCTGCGAGCACACCGAGCCCGTCGAACGGCTGCTCGCTGGCCTGCACGGCGTTGCCGTGGGCGTGGGCGAGCGCGTGCTCGACCCGGCGCGGCGCGTCTCGGCGAGCGCGCACGTGCACCCGCACGGGCACGGGCACGAGCACGGGCACGCCGGCCATGGGCACGGCGGCCACGAGCACTGCCACCACCATGACCACGAGTGACGTGCCCCGCGAGCTGCTGCTCCTTCAGATCTGCGACTCCGTCTTTCCTATCGGCGCCTACTCGCACAGCTTTGGCCTGGAGACCTACATCCAGCTCGGCATCGTCCGCGACAAGGCCACGGCGGCGCGCTACGTGGAGCAGCAGATCCGCTACCCGCTGACCTACACGGAGCTTCTCGGCATGCGGCTCGCCTATGAGGCCGCGGCGGCGGGCGACCTCGCGCGCGTGGCCGACCTCGAGGCCCTCATGGCGGCCGCGCGCGTGCCGTCCGAGTGCCGCGAGGCCTCCCGGCGCATGGCCGCGCGCTTCTGCAAGACGGCCGCGGCGTTTCTTGCCGGCGAGGCGGCGGAGCGCTTTTCGGCCTACGTCGGCGAGGCCGCTGCGCGCGGGCGCCACATGGTCAACGCCGCCTATGGCGTCTTCTGCGCGCTCGCGGGCATCGACCTCTGCGAGCTGCTCCGCCGCTACCTCTATGCGCAGGTCTCGGCCATGGTCGTCAACTGCGTGAAGACGGTGCCCCTCTCGCAGACCGCCGGGCAAGAGATCCTCTTTGCGTCGGCGTCGGCGCAGGCCGAGGCGGTCGAGCGCGCGCTGGAGGCGGACGAGGGGCTGCTGGGCCTCTCGATGCCCGGCTTCGACACCCGCTCCATCGAGCACGAGACGCTCTACTCGCGCCTCTACATGAGTTAAGGAGAAGTTCAATGTCCTATGTACGCATCGGCGTGGCCGGCCCTGTGGGCTCGGGAAAAACGGCCTTGATCGAGGCCCTGACGCGCAAGATGGCCTCCGAGTACTCGCTGGGTGTGGTGACCAACGACATCTACACCAAGGAGGACGCCGAGTTTCTCTGCGCCAATTCCGTGCTTCCGGCCGACCGCATCGTGGGCGTCGAGACGGGCGGCTGCCCGCACACCGCCATCCGCGAGGACGCGAGCATGAACCTCGAGGCCGTCGAGGCCATGGTCGAGGCCCACCCCGATATCCAGGTCATGTTCGTCGAGTCCGGCGGCGACAACCTCTCGGCCACCTTCTCGCCGGAGCTCGCCGATGCGACGATCTTCGTCATCGACGTCTCCGAGGGCGACAAGATCCCGCGCAAGGGCGGCCCCGGCATCATGCGCTCTGACCTGCTCGTCATTAACAAGATCGACCTCGCGCCGTACGTAGGCGCCTCGCTTGAGGTCATGGATCGCGACTCCCGGCGCATGCGAGGGCAGCGCCCGTTCGTCTTCACCGACATCCGCGAGGGCACCGGCGTTGACGACGTCGTGGCCTGGATCAAGAAGTACGTCCTGCTCGAGGACCTCGCGTGAGAAAGGACGGGTCAAACAAGTTCGGCAGGGCCTCTGAGCTGCGGCTTATTGCCGAGCGACGCGGCGAGAAGACCGTGCTCGCCGACGTGGCCGCAACGATGCCCTTCCGGGTGATGCGCCCCTTCGAGGTGCCCACGGCAAAGATCGCCGGAGCGGCTGCGGGCGAGGGCTTGGCCCCGGTTGCCGCCCAGGTGATGGTCATGTCCGCCTCGGCCGGCATCATGGCGGGCGACGCCCAGTGCGTTGACGTCTGCGTCGGCGCCGGCGCGGCCCTGCAGGTAACGACGCAGGCCTTCGACAAGGTGCACCGGATGGGGGAGGAGGAGTCTGCCTCGCGCGAGACGCGGCTTCGCGTGGCCAACGGCGGCTTTCTCGATTACTCGCCGCAGCCGATGATCCCCTTCGCGGGTTCGGCTTATGCGGCGAGCGCGTCCGTCGAGCTCGCGGGTCCGGACGCCAGCCTTGTTTACGAGGAGGTCCTCTCGTGCGGCCGAGCGGCCCGCGGCGAGCGCTTCGGCTACCGCAGCTTCCGCAACCGCGTGTGCGTGGACGTGGCCGGCGCTCCTGTCTACGTGGACAATACCGTTTATGAGCCGGACCGCATGCCGATGGAGGAATTCGGTCTTTACGAGGGGTTTTCTCATCTGGGCAACATGGTGCTGGTCAACTGCCGTGTTGGCGAGGCGGCGTTTCTTGCCGCGCGCGACTACCTGCGCGAAGAGACGGGCGTCATCGGCGCCGCGGCCGGCTCGCCCGTGGGCGCATCGGCGGGGTCCGAGGCCGTTGCGGGCGGCGTTACCCGGCTTGCCTCCGGCGACGTCTGCGTGCGTCTTTTGGGCCACCGCGCCCAACGCGTCGGCGACGTCCTCTCCCGCGCCCGCGCTCTCCTCATATGACACGGGGACAGCTCCTTTGTCAATCGCTGAGCCACCGCGTTTCCTCCGCTAATATTCAGATCAGTGGACAAAGGGACTGTCCCTTTGTCCACTTCACCCGCTGCGACGAAGGAGCCGCCATGGCCAATAACTACCTGCTCGTCATTGATATGCAGAACGATTTTGTGGACGGGGCGCTCGGCACTCCCGAGGCCGGAGCCATCGTCGACGCCGTGGCCGAGCGTGCCCGCGGCTTCGAGGGGCAGGTCGTCTTTACCCGCGACACCCACGGCCCCGATTACCTGCAGACGCAGGAAGGCAAGAACCTCCCCGTGACCCACTGCGTGCGCGGCACCGCCGGCTGGGAGCTCGCGCCCGCCCTCGCCGAGGTGCGCTCCGAGCTCGGCGCCCCCGTCATCGATAAGCCCACCTTCGGCTCCACCGAGCTCGTCGCGTGGCTCGTCGCCCGCAACGCCGAGGCACCCATCGACTCCATCGAGCTCTGCGGCCTCTGCACCGACATCTGTGTGGTGAGTAATGCTCTGCTCATCAAGGCGGACCTGCCCGAGGTGCCGCTTTGCGTGGACTCCAAGCTCTGCGCCGGCGTCACGCCCCAGAGCCACGAGGCGGCCCTCTCCACCATGCGCAGCTGCCAGGTGGACGTGCGCTGAGCGCGCCCTTGAGCCGCCAGACGCGCCCGCTGCAGGTCCCGCCCGTGCTCACTGCAGGTCCCGCACCCGCCCGCTGCAGGTAAAAGCATGAATAAATAGTTCTTTAACCCGGCGACGCGAGTATTGTTGTCCGGTCCGGCCGTTATACTCCAAATCAGGCGAAGAAACTGTTTTCGGAGGTGCCCATGGCAGGCGTTGCGTTGCACGGCGTCAACTTGACGGGTTGGCTCACCTTGGAGCCGTGGGTCACGCCCGAGCTCTTTGCCGATTCGGGCGCCCTCGACGAGGAAGCGCTGGTAGAGGCCGTCGGCGAGAAGCGCTATGCCGCCATCGTGGAGGAGCACCGTGCGGAGTTCATCACGCGAGACGACTTTATGCGCATCGCCGCGCGCGGCTTCAACGCCGTGCGTCTCTCGGTGCCTTGGTACGCCTTCGGGGACGACGGCCCCGAGCATGGCCCCTACGTCGGTTGCATCGAGCACGTCGACGATGCGCTGGGCTGGGCCGAGGAAATCGGCCTCAACGTCATCTTCTCGCTGGCCATCAATCCCGGCGCCGCCCACGACCGCGAGGTCATGTGCCGCGACCTGGCCGACATGGGCCTCTCGCGCGGCACGGCGCTCGACGTGGTGTATCGCCTCTCCAAGCGCTACGCGCACCGCACCGGGTTCTACGGCATCGAGGTCGCGGACAATGTCGTGGTGCAGCGCAGGGTCGGCTTCTCGCTCACCGACGGTGTCCCGCAGCATCAGCTACGCAACTATTACCGCGAGGCTTATGAGCTGGTGAGAAACGCCGCCGGCGACGAGCCCGTGGTCATCATGCCCGACGGCGGCTTCCCGGCCGGCTTTACCAACTTCATGGCGCAGCGCCACTACCGCAACGTGTGGGTGGACACCCATATGGACCACGGCTTCGGCAAGCACATCGACGTCACCGGCCCCTCCGGCGTTCGCCGGCTGGTCGATGCGCAGAAGAAGGTCCTGCGCGCCGCGGCAAAGACCGGCATGCCCGTCATGGTGGGCAAGTGGTCGAGCGCCCTTCCGGTGGCCGACGCGCAGATGACGCCCGAGGGCCGCATCGCGCTCGAGCGTGTCTACGCTTCCGAGCAGCTCGGCGCGTACGGCGGCTGCGCGGCGTGGTTCTTTAGCACGTGGAAGACCTCGGGGCTTCTCACCAACTGGGATGCGCGCGTGGCGCTCTCCAGCTTCGAGCGCGGGATGATCGTCTGATGGCGGGACTGCTCTCCATCGTCGGCACGCCCATCGGCAACCTCTCCGACGCCTCGCCGCGCGTGATCGAGACGCTCGGCGGCGCCGACGCGGTGCTGTGCGAAGACACGCGCGTGACGGGCAAGCTGATGAGCGCGTTCGATTTGCACGTGCGCCTCGAGCGCTGCGACGAGAACGTGATCGCGCAGCGCGCGGCCGGCATCGTTGAGCGCATCGCCGCAGGTGAGCGCATCGCCTTCGTGTCCGACGCGGGCATGCCGGGCGTGAGCGACCCTGGGCAGCGCCTGGTGGACGCGGCGCTCGATGCGGGCCTCGCCGTCGAGGTCGTGCCGGGCCCCTCGGCCGTTACCTGCGCGCTCGTGGCCTCCGGTCTCGCGAGCGAGCACTTCTTTTTCGAGGGGTTCTTGCCGCGCAAGAAGTCCGCGCAGTTGGCGAGGCTCGAGGAGCTGGCCACGATTCCCGGCGCCCTCGTGATCTATGAGTCGCCCCGGCGCGTGGCCGAGACGCTCGCCAATGTGGCCGAGGTGTTCCCGGTCCGTCACGCGGCGCTCGTGCGCGAGCTCACGAAGCTCCACGAAGAGTGCGTGCGCGGGTTTTCCGGTGAGCTCGCGGAGGAAATCGCCGCGCGCGGGGAGGTCCGCGGCGAGTGCGCCGTGGTCATCGCCGCGCCGACGGCTGAGGAACTCGATGAGCGCCGCCGCGCCGTTGCCGGCTGTCCCGCGAGCCTGGAGGACGCCATCGCCGAGGGCCTTGTTGCCGGCGAGCCGAAAAGCGCCCTCGCCAAGCGCCTCGCCCGCGAGTTCAAGCTTCCCAAGTCCGACATCTACGACGCCATCCTCGCCCACTAACGACCTGCAAAAGGGACAGTCCCCAATGCTGGTAGTACCAGCATTGGGGACTGTCCCTTTTGCAGGTTGGCGGTCGTCTACCGGTCCTCGCCCCAGACGCGCCCGGCCACGCGACGCACCAGCGCGACCTTGGCCCACTGCTCGTCTTCGGTGAGCTTGTTGCCGCACTCGCAGGAGGCGAAGCCGCACTGCGGCGAGAGACACAGGTTCTCCAGCGGCACGTACTTGGCGGCCTCGTTCACGCGCTCGACCAGCAGCTCCTCGTCCTCAAGGCCCGGCTGCTTGGAGGTAACGAGCCCCAGCACGACCTTCTTGCCCGCGGCCACGTGGGCGAGCGGCTCGAAGCCGCCGGCGCGCGGCGTGTCGAACTCCAGGTAGAAGGCATCGACGTTCTCGCTCGCGAAGAGGTACGGCGCGATCGGCTCGTAGCCGCCCTCGAAGGCATAGGTGGAGTGATAGTTGCCGCGGCAGACGTGGGTGTTTATCACGAGGTCGGCGGGCTTGCCCTCTATGGCCAGGTTGTTGATGTGCACGAGCAGCTCGGAGACCTTCTGGATGTCCACGGGCTGCATGCCGGTCTTGGCCACGAAGTCGCGGTCGCAGTAGATGCCCCAGGTGCAGTCGTCGAACTGGATGTTGCGGCAGCCGGCGGCGTAGAGGTCGGAGATCACGGTGCGGTAGGCGGCCGCGATATCCTCAATAAGCGCCTGGTCATCGGGGTAGACGGAGCGCAAGCTCTCCACCTGGCCGTCGCAGCGGTCGAGGATGACCTCGGAGTAGGTCTGGGCAGGCGCGGGCATGGTCTGTCGCGCGGCGACGCCGTCTTCCTCAAGCGCCTTCACGAACTTGAAGTGCTCGACGAAGGGGTGGTTCTCGCCGGAGACCTTGCCGGTCACGACGGCGGTGTCGGCCGTGGTCTCCTCGTCGTGGAACATGTAGCCCTGGCGGCTCTCTCGACGCTCGATGCCCTGCAGGCCCCACATAAAGTCTAGGTGCCAGTAGCTGCGGCGGAACTCGCCGTCGGTGATCACGTGGAGGCCCGCGGCTTTCTGCTTGGCCACGAGGTCGCGGATGGCCTCGTCCTCAACGGCGCGCAGCTCAGCGGCTCCAATGACGCCGTTGGCGAAGTCGTGGCGGGCCTGGTGGAGCACGTCGGGGCGCAGGAAGCTGCCGACGACGTCGGCGCGGAAGGGCGCGTTGCTGGTGTATGCCATGTTCGGTTCCTCTCGGTTGGTTTTCTTGGCGCAACCGAGTTTGGCAGGTAAATGGCCTATAGGGAACTATGGGGTATCTATTAGTAGCTATAGAACAAAGCTATATGGTAACTATTCCGCGGCGAGATAAGGCTTCACGTACCCCCGCAGGCGCTCGATATAGCGCTCGCCGATGTCCGAGAGGGGGCGTCCCGCCAGCTTGAGGTAGCCGACCTCCATCTCCTCGTCGGACTCGAGCGGCACGGCCACGATGTCGTCGCCGTTGAGGTCGGTCGAGAGGATACCCGAGCTGATGGTGTAGCCGTTAAGGCCGATGAGCAGGTTGAAGAGGGTCGCGCGGTCCGTGACCACGATCTGCTTGTCCACGGCCTCGGTCGGGTGCGGCTCCTCCGAGAAGAAAAACGAGTTCTGCGCGCCCTGGTCGTAGGTGAGGCGGGGGAAGGGCGCGAGGTCGCCGAGGGTGACGGACGCACGGTCCGCAAGCGGCGAGGTGCGGCTCACGAAGACGTGCGGGCGCGCGGTAAAGAGCGGCTCGAAGCGTAGCTCCGCGCGCACCACGGCGCCTGCGATGACCTCTCGGTTGAAGTGGCTGCGATAAATAACGCCCAGCTCAGAGCGCTGTGTGCGTACATCGTCGATGATTCCGGCCGTCGTCCCCTCGCGCAGTGAGAACTCGTACTTCTCGCGGCCGAGCTCGTGGACGAGCTCGACGAAGGCGTTGACCACGAAGGCGTAGTGCTGGCTGCTCACGGCGAAGACGCGGCGTGGCGGCGTGCCGTGCAGGTACTGGTTCTCGAGCAGGTCGGCCTGCTCGACGACCTGGCGTGCGTAGGAGAGAAAGCGCGTCCCCTCCTCGGTCTCGCGGACGCCGCGGGAGCTGCGCTCGAAGATGCGGACGCCCATTTCGGCCTCGAGCTCGCCCACGGCCTTCGAAAGGCTCGGCTGTGCGATGAAGAGCCGCGCCGCCGCGGCGCTGATCGAGCCGGCCTCGGCTACGGCGACGACGTATCTGAGCTGCGTGAGCGTCATGGGCTACTCCTTTTGGGACTTGCTCCTTGTTTTAAGGGTTTTGCGCCCTCCGTTTTGCCCGCAGAACGCAAAACCTCAAAAATCAGGAGGAAAATCTGGCTCTTCGGGGTTTCGTGTGGGTTCCCAAATACATAAACACGCCTGAATAGCAG
>NZ_CAVKWG010000048.1:0-52835 GCF_963660155.1 Paratractidigestivibacter sp.
TGCGAAAAGGGGACTGTCCCCAAACCGCAGGCCGCCTGCCCTGAGCCGCAGCGTCTATTCAGTTGTCAAAGTACGTTTAGTGCACTTGACCTGCGGCCCGTTTAAGCCTGGACTCACGGTCACGTCGCCTACGTCCTTGGTGCACAAGAAGAGCGCGCCCGCCGACTCGACCGCGTCGATGCACTCCTGCCTCGGGTGCTTGTAGCGGTTGTTCTCGCCGGCGCTCGCCACGGCCACCTCCGGGAGCAGCACAGAGGCCTCCTGTTCGGTTATCGACGCAGCCGAGCCGTGGTGGCCGACTTTAAGAAAATCGATGTCCCCCACCGCCCCGGACGAGATGACCTGCTCGAGCTGATCGCTCTCGGCGTCCCCGGTGAGAAGCGCCGTCAGTCTCCCCTGCGCCCGCTCGTAGGAAACCTTGAGCACGACGGAATCGGCGTTCTCGTCGCCTTGCACCGGCTCCTCGGGCCAGACGGCACGGGCCCTGAAGGCGCCGATACTCAAAGCCTGCCCGAACGAGATCTCCGTCGCCTCCTTGCCGGTAAGTTTGCGAATCGCAACGGAGAGGTCAGAGGGGATGTTCTTCTTGACGCCCTTTGCGACGTAAACCTGATCGCAGCCGAGCACCCCGACGAGGTCATCGAGACCGCCGACGTGGTCGTCATCGAGGTGTGTGAGGACAATGGCGTCGAGGTGAAGCACGTGGTTTCTTGCCAGAGCCGTCGCGACCGCGGAGTCGACACCCGCGTCCACCATGAGCGATGAGGCGCCGTCGCGAACCAGGACGGCGTCTGCCTGCCCCACGTCCATGACGCAGATCGATGCAGGGACAAAATACCTCCAGTGCACGAGGTAAACGAACATCGCGACAACTATCGCGGAAAGAAACCCAAGGAGTGCCCGTCTTCTTGCCTTTGGCCAAAAGACGAGCAGCAAAGTTGCGCAGGCCACGAACACGGCCCAGCACACCGTGGCGTCGCAATCCACGGACACGCAGGCGAGGGGCACCCCGGCAAAGAGGTGAATCACCTGGATGAAAACAGAACCCAGCACCGTGGCGGGGCTGAGCGCAAAGTCGCCGAACGGAAGCAGCGAGCAGCCTGCCGCTATAACGCCTGCCCCAAGCAACGGCGAGAACAGCGCCCCCAGCGCGATATTCGCGATAGGTGCGATGAGCGACAGCTTGCCGAACGCCGGAAGGCACACGGGGGCCGAGGCGAGCTGGCAGACAATCGAGGTGGCAACCGATTGAAACATGTAGTTTTTGATTCTGCGTACATGAGGCCGCGCCCACTCGGGGGCGCGAAGGACCGGCTGATCCACGCTGGTAAGGCACATGACCTGGTGCTCGGCGTACTTGCCAAAGAGGCAGATCCCCCCGACGCAAAGAAGCGAGAGAAGAAAGCCCATCTGGCCCGTTGAGCTCGGGTCCAAAAGCACAATGAGGCAGCCCATAACGCTCATGGCGGACAAGGGATGCCCACGCCTCCCGGCAAGCTCCGATGCGCCGGCTGCCATCGACATGAGCCAGCTGCGCACCGCCGAGAGCGGGCTTCCGCAGAACACGACGAAAACTCCCGTGGCCAAAATGAGCACGACCAGGCGCGCGACCTTGCCTAAGCGCGTCCGCTTTATCGCGCGCGCGAGCAGCGACGACACGAGCGCGAGGTGGCTCCCCGACACCGCGATCAGGTGCGAGGCCCCGCAAACGGCGAAGTCGTCATCGAGCCCGAGCTCTTTGAGAGGGACCGAGTAGCCGCAGACCAGACCTGCCATCAGGGCGCCAGCGGGCGTCTCTTTCCCCTCCGGGCAAAACGATTCGATGACAGCAAGGCGAAGTTTGAGAAGCTCGCCGTAGAGCCCCGCAGCCAGTTCATGCCTCGTCACGCGAACCAGCGAAACGGTGCCGCAGATGCCTTGGCCGGCCGAGCTTCTTCCCCAGTCGTCCGCAGCGTTGGCTTTATAGCGGCCCACCGCGCGCAACGTCTCGCCTCGTCCGAATTCCTCGGGGCAAGAAACCCACACGAAGCCATGCTCGCCATCTGGGCCCACGGCCCGTGCCCGTCCACGCCATGACGAAGCGCCGTGCGTCATGTCCGACACGAGTTCAAACGACCAGGAAGAGACCGCGGAGGAGCCGAGGGCGGAGCCGCACGCCTCGGTGCGCGCGGCAGCGAGCGACGCCGCGCCGCAGGATAGGAGACCAACGAAGGAGACGATGGTCAACACAGGCCCAAGGGCGCAGAGCCGGCCGCGCGCCATGACGATTCCCGCAACAGCCACGAAGGCCGTGACGCACGCGAAGGCGATGGCAACGCCGCGCCAATCCCCCTGAGCTCGCATGATCAACTGCGACACCGCGATGGCGCCGGCGAGCCCGTAAGCCGCGGCAGGTATCGCGGGGCGAGGCGGCATGGGCGGCAACTTAGACACAGATATGGCCCTTGATCTTTGCGAACTTCTTCTCGCCGATGCCCGAGACGCGCATAAGGTCCTCCGGCGACGAGAACGGCCCGTTGGCATCCCGATCATCGATAATGGCCTGCGCCGTGGCCTCCCCCACCCCCGATAGCGTCTGGAGGTCGGCTGAGGTGGCCGTGTTGATGTTGACGAGCCCGTTGCTCGCGGCGGTCGATGAGGAGGTGCCGGATGAATCGCTCGTGGCCGTCGATGGGGCCGAGCCTAGCTCCTCTGTAGTCGGGACATGCACCTTGGCTCCGTCCTCTAAAGGCGCGGCGAGGTTGATGGTCGAGGTGTCGGCCCCCTCCGTCATGCCCCCCGCGGCAAGAACCGCGTCGTTCACGCGGGCGCCCTCGACCAAGGTGAAGACGCCCGGAGCCGCCACAGCGCCGTCTACGTGGACGACTATCTGGGCTTTTACCTCTTCCCTCTTGGCAGCGCCCTCATCTGCGGCAGCAGTCTCCGCCGTTCCGGAGCGCTCGATCGTGACGCCGCCGGTGCCGCCCGCAATCGCGACCCCAACTGCGACAGCGGCCACGAGCAGCACACAGAAAAGCCCGGCGGTCACCTTCCCGCCTGTGAGGCCATATCGCCGGCCGAGCCTTCGAGCCCTTGTGATTACCCCTGGTTTATGAGTCTGAGACACCGCGACCACCCCCAAACAATCGTTGCCGATTTAGGGTCCAGCCATTGGCACGAAGACAAAAATGGTTAAATTTGTCTTGCAGAATTCTAACCGAATTCTTACCGAATTCTTACGGCGATTTGCGTTTACGCAGGTCAACAAGGAGTGTAAGAAACGTATTTTCAGAAAACATAATTGTGTTCTTCACACCTAATTCGCAAAACAAAAATGGCGCGCCCCGAAGGGCGTGCCATTTCAAACTAAGGCAAAATCGCAAGCCTAAAATCTACTGCGCCTCGCTCGCGCGCTTCTCGGGAGCGGGCCCGAGCTCGGAGTGATGGGTGCGCAGCCTACCCTTGGGCGCATGGTAGCTCGGGCACTGGCTGAAGTCCTTATACTCGATGTTGTCCACGAGCTCCTCGAGCATCGCCGCGTGATCGAAGCTGTCCCACGCCTCGAGGACCTGCTCCATGCGCGCGTGCGTCTCGGGACGGCGCGGCATAAAGAGTGTGCAGCAGTCGGGCGCCGTCTGGCAAGAGATGTCGTACGTGCCGATCTCCTGCGCGCGGCGGATGATCTCCTGCTTATCGGAGCCGATGAGCGGACGGAGAACCGGGATGTTCACGCACTCGTTGACCGCATGGATGTTCTCCAGCGTCTGAGAAGCGACCTGTCCGAGCGACTCGCCGGTTACGAGCGCCTTTGCCCCCTCGAGAGCAGCGATGCGCTCAGCGACCTGGAACATAAGCCGGCGATACATGATGATGCGCAGGCTCTGCGGCACGGCAAGCGAGATCTCGCGCTGCTTGTCGCCGATGGGACACACGTACATGCGCCCCACGACGCCGGACGGCGCCAAGGCGTCGACGATG
Source organism: Paratractidigestivibacter sp. (assembly GCF_963660155.1). GTDB lineage: Bacteria > Actinomycetota > Coriobacteriia > Coriobacteriales > Atopobiaceae > Paratractidigestivibacter. Next base: position 3,958 of record NZ_CAVKWG010000048.1, read on the forward strand.
TCTTGGCAGAGCCATTCGCTCATGTCGCTCGTCTGCGGGCGGCCCGAGAAGTGTATGGGCACGCAAACCGCGCCGCGGCGACCGACCATCCAAGTGGCCACCGGGGAGTCGAAGCCGCTCGAGAGCAGCGTGACGACCTTACCGGCCGTACCCACTGGAAGGCCGCCGACGCCGGGAGCGGAAGCGGCGTAGACATAGGTCGAGCCCTGGACGACGTGCACGACGACGGTAACGTCGGGGTTGTGCACGTCGACCTTCTTGTCGGGGAACGCCTCGCAAAGAGCCGAGCCGACGAGCTGGTTCATCTCGAGCGTGTGGCGCCCGTAGGTGGTGGAGCTGCGCCGCGCGTGCACCTTGAAGCTGTGGAACTCCCCCGCCTCGCCAAGGGCCTTGATGGCGGAGTCGATGAACTCGCCCTCATCAAGCCCCGTGCGATACGCCAAAGAGACGCGCGCCACGCCGGGCACGCGCCTAATAGCGTCGGCCATGGCCTCTGAGGCCTGGCGATCAACGGATTCCACGACCACATAGCCCGAGATGCGCTGGATATCGCGCACGTCGAACGACTTGAGTGCGCGGTGCAGGTTGGTGACGAGCTGGTTCTCGAAGGTCGAGCGATTCTTGCCCTTAAGGCCGATCTCGTGATAGTGAACCAGGCAGAGTCTCTCGGCCATCGCTAGTCGGCGATCGAGTTGGCGCCCTTGATGTCCCCGTCAAACTCTTCCTTGACGAAGCCCAAGGTACCGGACTCGACCTCCTCCATAGCGATGGAGACGGTGTCCTTGCCGGAGACGACGGTGGTGATGTCGTCGAATTCCTGGATCGCCGCGACGCGCAGGTGCTGGCCACGAATCATGTTGTTGATGTCGCAGGCGCGCTTGGAAGCGATGGAGCAAAGCAGGAACGGGTTGTGCTCGGTCTTCTCGAGCAGGGTATCGATGCTGGGCTTGGTGACGGACATCTAAAGAGACCTTTCCTTCGTCTCGTATGAATCTATCAGGTCGGCGAGCTCGCCGACGGCGCGGACGAGGTCGTCGTTGACGATGCGAACATCGTAATCGGCGGCGGCCTCAAGCTCGGACGCGGCGTTCGAGAGCCTGAGTCGAACAGTCTGCTCATCCTCGGTCCCACGGCCGCGGAGCCTTCTCTCGAGCTCCTCTGCGGAAGGGGGCTCGATGAAGACGAGCACGGTGTCGGGGCGCACCCGGCGAATATTGAGCCCGCCTTGCACGTCGATCTCGAGCACAACGGAGCGACCCTCGCCAAAAAACCTGTCGACCTCGCTCAAAAGCGTGCCGTACCGATTACCGTGGACGTTGGCCCACTCGAGGAACTCGCCCGCCTCGACGCGGCGCTCGAACTCCTCCTCGGAGAGGAAGTAGTAGGAGACGCCTTCCTTCTCCCCCGCGCGGGGAGTTCTCGTCGTCGCAGAAACCGTCAGGCCTAGGGAAGGAACACGCTGGCGCAACTCTGCGACCAGCGTGCCCTTACCTACGCCTGACGGTCCGGACACAACGAATAAATGCGGTGTCCTCGTCATTTTTACTTGGAGAGAACCTCGATGAGCTGCTCGCGCTGACGGGCGCCGAGGCCCTTGACGCGACGGGTGGCGGAGATGCCCAGCTCGTCCATGATCTTTGCGGCCTTGGCCTTGCCGTACCCCGGGAGAGACTCGATGAGGGCGGAGACCTTCATGCGGTTGGCGATGGAATCGTCGGAATCGAGGACGTCGGCAAGGGAGACCTTGCCGGACTTGATCTTCTCGCGGAGCTCAGCGCGCTCGTGGCGGGCCTGGGCGGCCTTCTCGAGGGCGGCCTTGCGCTGCTCGGGCGTAAGCTGGGGTAGAGCCATTGTGTCCTCCAAACATATAGCTGTTAAAAAGCCGTCTGCCGGCTAGAGGTGCCGGCTGGACTTGCCGTCAATTACTATGCCCATTTACCTGCCCAATTGCAAGAAGAAATCGAAAAAGCCCAGCTCAGCGGCTATAACTTTTTCACAACTGGTAGGTATTTGGACGTAAATAGCGCAAAAACCGCCGCTCACGGGACGTTTTGGGCCCCTTGACCGGCGGTTTCGCGAAAATTGTTGAACTTGTAGATTAGGCCATGAGCTCGGCGCAGATGGCGTCGAAGGCGGCCACGGGGTCGTCCGCGGCCGTGATCGGGCGGCCAATGACGAGCTTGGACGCGCCAGCCTCGATGGCGGCTGCGGGCGTGGCGATGCGCTTCTGATCGCCCACCTCGGCGCCCGCGGGGCGGACGCCCGGGGTGACGATCCACGCGTCAGGGCCGAGAAGCTCGCGCATCTCCGCGGCCTCCTGCGGGGAGCAGACGATGCCGTCGGCTCCAGCGCCGTAGGAGAGCTTGGCCAGGCGCGAGACCTCCTCGTTGATGGGGCAGGTAACGCCGATGGACTCGAGGGCGTCCTGGTCCATGCTGGTGAGGACCGAGATGGCAACCAGGCGGGTGCGCTCGCGGCCGGTCTTCTCGGCGGCCTCCTCGGCGCCCTTGCGAGCAGCCTCGATCATGGCGGCGGTGCCCAGGCCGTGGATGGACAGGATGTCCGCACCCGTCATGGATGCGGCGCGCACGGCGCCCTGGACCTGGAACGGGATGTCGTGGACCTTGAGGTCCAGGAACACCTTGAGGCCGCGCTCGTGCATGGCCTCGACGATGGCCGGGCCCTCGGCATAGAAAAGCGTCATGCCGACCTTCACCCAAGTGGCCTTCTCGCCGAGCATGTCGGCGAGCTCGAAGGCGCGCTCGCGGCTGCAGTCAAGTGCGATGATCACCTTGTCGGAAGCTTCTTCGTAGCTCAGCATTCCACAGCTCCAATCAGTTCGTTGATGTCGGATACGCCCTGCTCGGCGGCCCAAGCGGCAAGCCCGTCCACGATCTTTGAGGCCGCGGCGGGGTCATAGAAGTTGGCGGTGCCCACCGTGACGGAGGTGGCGCCTGCCAAAATCATCTCGGCCGCGTCCTCCCAGGTGGCGACGCCGCCCATGCCGTTGATCGCGATCTTTACGGCCTGCGCGGCCTCCCAGACCATGCGCACGGCGATGGCGTGGATGGCGGGGCCGGAGACGCCGCCGGTGGGCTTGGAGAGCATGCTCCTGCGCGTGCGGACGTTCAAGTGCATGCCGTTGATGGTGTTGATGAGGCAGAGGGCATCGGCGCCCTCTGCCTCGATGGCGCGGGCAATCTCGGGCACGCGCACCGGGGCCATCTTGACAAGGAGCGGGCGCTTGACGCGGGCGCGCACCGCTGCGACGACCTCGGCGGCAGACTCGGGCGTGCCGCCAACAAGGGCACCTCCGCGGGCGATGTTGGGGCAGGAGATGTTCATCTCGACGCCCGAGCACCACGGAGCGAGCTCCTCGATCTTCTCGACGGCGGCTACGTACTCCTCCACCGAGTGGCCGGCCGCCTGCAGGATGACGCGGCATCCGCGCTGCTCGAGGCCCTGCAGGTACTCCCCGCACTTGTCGAGCATGCCGGCGATGCCGGGGTTGGCGAGGCCGACGGTGTTCATCATGCCGGAGGGGACCTCGCACATGCGCGGCTCGGGGTTTCCGGTCCAGGGCTCGGCGGAGCAGCCCTTGGTAGTGATGGCCCCCAGGCGAGAAACGTCGAAGAAGCCCTCGAACTGCCAGCCAAAGCCAAAGGTGCCGGAAGCCGTGTTCACGGGGTTTTGCATCTTGACGCCGCCGAGGTCGACGGCCATGGAAACGTTGTTCTCCATTACCACGCCACCTCCTTGGCGTCAAAGACCGGGCCGTCCATGCAGCAGGACTTGTAGGTGCCGTCTGCCATGGAGACGTTGCAGGTGTTGCAGGCGCCGAACGTGCACGACATCATGCGCTCCATGGAGACCTGGCAGGAAACGCCAGCATCGGCGCACATCTTGGCGATGCCGCGCATCATGACCTGCGGCCCGCAGGTGTAGACGGTGTCGTAGATGCCGCCGGCGAGAAGCTCCGCGAGGGCGTCTGTGGTGAAGCCCTTGATGCCTGCCGTGCCGTCGTCGGTAGTGACGAGCGCCTGGCCGGCGCCGAGCTCGGAGAGGGCCTCCGCGCCCCAGAGCTTCTCGGCCGCCTGCGCGCCGAGGATGCCGTCGAACGCGACGCCGTTATCGGCCAGAAGCCGGGCGGCCGCGACCACGGGGGGAGCACCCACGCCGCCGCCGATGACGATGGAGCGGCCCTGGCCCTCGCGCACCGACCAGCCGTTGCCGGAGGGGCCGAGGACGCTGGACTTCTCGCCCGCAGCCATGCGGGAGAGGGCGCGGGTGGCCTCGCCCACAAGGGCGTAGATGATCTCGATGGTGCCGGCCTCGGCGTCCGCGTGCGCAAAGGAGAGCGGCACGCGCAGAATCTGCTTCGCACCCGGCACGAGGAAGTTCATGAACTGCCCCGGGCGGATAGCTGCCGCGAGCACAGGCGCCGAGAAGACCATGCGGTAGAGCCCCTCGGCTGCCGGCTCGTTTTCCACGACCGTGAACTCGTATTCGTGGACCTTTGAAGTGGGGGTCATGGCCTCTCCCCTACTGCGGGCTTACGACGCCGTCGGCCAGGGTGCGCTTGCCGGCGACGAAGACGTCGGTCGCGACGCCCGTGAGGGTCCGGCCGAGCCACGCGGAGTTCTTGGAGCGACTCTGGAGGTACTCGGGGGTGATCTCGACGGATGCCTTGGGGTCGATGAGGGTGAGGTCGGCCACGGAGCCCTCGGTCACGCTGACGGGGTCGAGGCGCAGCAGGCGGCGCGGGTTCACGGCCATGACCTCGACGAGGCGAGCCCAGCTCATCTTGCCGGTGGAGACGAGGTTCTGGACCATGAGCGGCAGCGAGGTTTCGAGGCCCACGATGCCGAAGAACGAGATCTCCCACTCGCAGTCCTTCTCGTGCTGGGCGTGGGGCGCGTGGTCGGTGACGATGCAGTCGACCGAGCCGTCCAGCACGCCCTCGCGAAGCGCCGCGGCATCGTCGGCGCGGCGCAGCGGCGGGTTCATCTTGAGGTTCGTGTCGTAGGCGTCGGTGATGTCGTCCTCGCAGAGGAACAGGTGGTGCGGGGTGACCTCGCAGGTGACGGGCAGGCCGTCCGCCTTGGCGGCGCGCACGAGGTCGAGGCCCTTGCGCGTGGAGATGTGGCAGATGTGCAGCGGGCACTTGGTGAGGCGAACGAGCTCGATATCGCGGTAGATCTCGAGCTCCTCGGCCAAGGCCGGCCAGCCGAACATGCCGAGGCGCGTGGAGGCGCGGCCCTCGTTGATGACGCCGTGGCCCGAGAGCGACTCGATCTCGCAGTGCGCGAGCGCAACGCGGTCGAACTGCGCGATGTACTCCATGCAGGTGCGCATCATGCCGGCGGACTGCACGCCGTGGCCGTCATCGGAGAAGGCGGCGGCGCCGGCGGAGACCATGTCGCCGATCTCGGCGAGCGACTCGCCCTTCTCGCCGCGCGTCATGGCGCCGATGGGGCGCACGTGGCAGAGGCCCGCCGCGTTTCCGCGCTCGATCTGGTAGCGGACCTCGGCGCCGGTATCGGTCACGGGGTCGGTGTTGGGCATCGTGGCGACGTCGGTGAAGCCGCCGTGGACGGCCGCGGCCGAGCCTGTCTCGATGGTCTCCTTGTACTCGAAGCCGGGGTCGCGGAAGTGGACGTGCATATCCACGAGGCCAGGGACGAGGTACTTGTCGTGCGCGTCGATGACGACGGCGCCCTCCGGAGCCTCGAGGGCCTCGGACACGGCCGCGATCTTCTCGCCGTCGATCAAAACGTCGCGGAAGCCGTCGAGGCCGACCTGCGGGTCGACGACGTGGGCGCCCTTAAGCAGAAATGCCATTGTTCTCTCCTCCCAGCAGCAGGTACATCTCGGCCATGCGGGTGAGCACGCCGGCGTTTACCTGGGTCAGAATCCTCGACTTCGCGCAATCGGCGACGTCCGCGTTGATCTCCATGCCGCGGTTCATCGGGCCGGGGTGGCAAATGATGGCCTCCGGGCGCATCTTGTTGACGCGGCTCATGTCGAGGCCCCACAGGCGGTTGTACTCGCGACGAGACGGGATGGAGGCGCCCTCCATGCGCTCGAGCTGAACACGCAGCATGTAGACGACGTCCATCTCGGGGATCACGGAATCGAAGTCGGCGGTCTGCGGCACGCCGTAGTAGTCGGGGTCGTCCACCTGGAAGGTCGGGGGGCCGACGAGCGTGACGTCTGCGCCGACCGTCTTGAGCGCGGGGACGAGCGAGCCGCAGACGCGGCTGTGAGAGAGGTCGCCAACGATGGCGACCTTCAGGCCGTCAAGGTGGCCGAAGTTCTTGCGGATGGTGTAGAGGTCGAGCATGGCCTGCGTGGGATGCTGGTGCTTGCCGTCACCGGCGTTGATCACGATGGCGTCGGTGTGCTCGGTAATCTTCTGCGGGGTACCGGCGAGCTTGGCGCGGCAGATGAACATATCGACGTTCATGGCGTCGATGGTCTGGATGGTGTCGGCCAGCGACTCGCCCTTGACGACCGACGACGTGGAGCCGCCCATGGAGAGCGAGTCGGCCGAGAGGCGCTTCTCGGCGAGCTCAAAGGAGCTCTTGGTGCGCGTGGAGGGCTCAAGGAACAGGTTCACGATGGTGCGGCCGCGAAGGGCGGGTACCTTCTTGATGGCGCGGCTGTTCACGTCCTCGAACGCGCGGGCCGTGTCGAGAATCTGGTAGATGTCGTCCTCGGTGAGGCTCGTGGTGTCGATCAGGTGCTTGACGGAAAGCATTACTTGGCACCTCCATTGTTTTTCTGGGGCTTGGTCCAAATCTCGACCGACGTGGTGTCGTCGCTGGGCTTGAGGTTGACGCGGACGTCCTCATCGCGGGAAGACGGGACGTTCTTGCCAACGTAATCGGCGCGGATGGGCAGCTCACGGTGCCCGCGGTCGACCATGACGGCAAGCTGTACGGTCTTGGGGCGGCCGTAGTCGATGAGCGCGTCGAGCGCAGAGCGGATGGTGCGCCCGGTGTAGAGGACGTCGTCGACCAAGATGATGTCGTGGTCGTCGACGTTAAACGGGATGTTCGTGCTGTGGAGCACAGGCGCGATCGCACGGCTCACGTCGTCGCGATAGAAGCTGATGTCGAGTGTGCCCACCGGCGGGCGGACCCCCTCGATCTTCTCGATCTCGTCTGCGAGCAGCGGGGCGATAACGGCTCCCCTGCTCACGATACCGACGATGCCGATGCCCCCGGCGCCCTCGTTTCGCTCGATGACCTCATGGGCAATGCGGGTGAGCGCGCGGCCCATCGCCCGCTCGTCCATGATCTGAGCCTTGAGCCTGGCCTCTTCCATGGGACTCCCTTCGACAAAAAAGATGCCCTGACCGAAGCGGTACAGGACATCCAGCATGTATATGGGTCGCCTCATGGGGCTTCTCAACCTTGCTGGTCTCTCGTACCGCGCTTAAAGGTTCTTGTTCACCTTACAACTGCGCGAGAGTCCGGGCAAGAAACAATCTGCGAAAGGACCTGCAGCCCTCTGACGGAGGGCGCGCGGCCTACTTGAACTGGTTCCCGTAAGCCTCGAGGACCTCCTTGGAGGGGCCGTCCATACGCTGCTGGCCCTTCTCGATCCAGACGCAGCGGTCGCAGATCTCGGCCACCTGCTCCATGGAGTGGCTGACAAAAAGAACCGTGACCTTACCGGAGTCGATGAAGGAACGGATGCGGTTCAAGCACTTCTCCTGGAAGAAGACGTCGCCAACCGAGAGGGTCTCGTCGACGATGAGCAGGTCGGGCTCGGTAACCGTGGCAATGGCGAAGGCGATGCGCGCGACCATGCCGCTGGAATAGTTCTTGAGCGGCATCTCGAGGAAGTCCTGGAGCTCAGCGAAGTCGACGATATCCTGCAGGTGCTCGTCGATGAAATCGTGACTGTAGCCCAGCAGGGCTCCGTTTAGGTAGATGTTCTCAAGAGCCGTCAGCTCTGCGTCAAAGCCGGCACCCAACTCGATGAGCGGCGCAATATTGCCTCGGACGGTAATATCGCCCTCAGAAGGATCGAGCACGCCGGCGATGCACTTGAGCATCGTGGACTTGCCGGAGCCGTTCGTGCCGACGAGACCGACGATCTCGCCGCGCTTGACCTTGAACGAGATGTGGTTGAGCGCGCGGAACTCCTTGAAGAAGAGCTCATGCTTCATTGCCTTGATGAAGTACTCCTTGAGGTTGGTTAGGACCTCGGAGGCCATATTGAAAATCATCGAGACGTCATTTACCTCAATGGCGTAGTCCTCGTCAGGAGAGGCCGGAAGAGAGTAATAACCCATGCTTAAAGGACCTTATCTAAATGTAGAGGATGAACTTGTGTTCGGTCTTCTTAAAAACGAGTATGCCAGCGATGAGGGCGACTAAGGCCCAGACAGCAGCGAGAAGCAGGCACATGCGCGAAGGCGTGGATTGATAAACAATAGCCGAGCGCATGATCTCAAGATAATTGAACATCGGATTGATCTTAACAACGGCAATAACAATAGCAGGGACCTGCGGGTTGTCGGTCAGTAGCTTCAGGCTCCAAAAGATTGGAGTGAGGTACATCCATGCGGTCAACATGACGCTCCAGAGGTGAATCATGTCGCGGAAAAACACGGCAAGAGAACCGATGAGCATGCCAATGCCAATGCAGAAAAGAATAAGAAAGAATAGGCCAACAAACATCCATAAAATGTGAATAGTAGGCGAGATTTGAAAGAAGAGCATGACAACGGCCACGGCAATGAGACTGAACGCGAAGTTGACCACGGCAGAGAAGACCTTCTGAACAGGAAAAACCCAGCGGTCGATCTTAACTTTTTTAAGCAGGGAAGATGCCATAATGATTGAGTTAAGTCCCCCGTTAGTAGCATCGTTCATAAGGGTGAAAGTGATGTTGCCTACGATGAGGTAAAGAGGGTAGTTAGCGATATCAGAACTCGTAAGAAAATAACTAAACACAAAGCTCATAATGATCATCATGAGCAGCGGGTTCAAAACGCTCCAAATGACGCCGAGGACACTTCGACGGTAACGAAGCTTAAAATCTTTACCGACGAGCTGCTGAAGAATAAAGAGGTCCTTAGCGAAACGACCTTTGGTGTGAGCCTTGCGCAACGTCTTTGCGTCTGCGGTACCGGAAACCAAAATTCCTCCCATATAGTCGTCGAGTCTACGCCTAATAATTCATCCCCAAAAGAATTTATCACAGGCTATCTATACCCACGTAAAAGCCGTAAACAGTGCTCAGCATATAAAAAAACCCGACAGAGCCGGGTTGAAAATTCTGGCTCCCCGGGCAGGATTCGAACCTGCGACACGCTGATTAACAGTCAGCTGCGCTACCACTGCGCCACCGGGGAATATGTTTTACGCTGTCTTTGCGCAAGAAAGTACTATACGCACATGTGACGCTCAATGCAACCCAAAATCTCAAAAAAGTTTGTGGTCAACAATAAAACGCTGCTCAGAACCCCATAAGAGCCGAAATGAGGGCATGGTTTCCGTTCTCGTCGACGATCCAGGAGCCGTCATTCTTTGTCAGCGTCACGTCAACCAAGCGCTTATCGAGCGACGCCGCGCGGATGCATTCGAGCAAGGACTTGCCGGCGGTGCCATAGAGCTCCGACTCATCGGGGTACCCCCCGTCCTCGAGCGCTTGCGCCGTGTAGGCCTCCTTGAGGGCATCGAGGACCTTTGAGAACGAGCGACAGGTCAGCGACACCTTTGCCGTGGCGATGGAGCCCTCGAAGCCCACCTCGTCGACCGTCCATCCGGCTCCGTCGAAGAGCGCGCGGACAAAATCGTCGCAGGAGACCTTGAGTTTCTCGACATCGGCCGCGCGCTCGCCGAGAAGCTCGGATCCGGAGAGCGTCGTGAGCTGGTTCAGCTGCGAGTCGACCGAGTCGCGCACGTTCTGCTCGTCCTCGCTCGTGGGGCCGCAACCGTAAAGCGAGGCCGTCGCTGCCGAGACGGCAGCGAGGCCGGCGAGGCGAAGGACGCCTCGCCGCGTGCAGACACGGCAGTTGGTCGAAGAAGCACCCGTCTTCATCGCTTCCCCGCCTCCGGAAGGCCGAGCAGGGCGCAAGCGTTGCCGTAAGCAACCGGCGCACGAAGGTCCTCGGGAAGAGCCGCATCGAGCAACTTGGCGAGCCGCACGTCCAGCGCAAGCGGCGTGAAGGGGTAATCCGATGCGTAGAGCAAACGCTCTTTCTCGGCAAGGTCAAGGATGCAGCCGAGCTGCTTTGGCACGACGGTGCCCGCGAGGTCGTAATAGAAACGCTTAAGCGAAGCCTCGACGTCGATGTCGCGCCCGCCTGCGACCATCTTCGACATGGGTGCGATGCGGTCGCAAATAATGGGCAGGTAGGCACCTGCGTGCGGCACGATCCACTTGATGTTCGGGTAGCGCTCCGGCAAGCTCTTGACCACCAGATTCACGACGGCGCGGCACGTGTCGAAGAAGAACTCCATCATCGGGAACGGCACGGTCTCGCAAACGCCCGAGGGCACGGCAGAGGGCTCCGTGGGGTGGATGAGGACAATCGCGCCGAGCTCGTCGAGCTTCGCCATAAGGGGGTCGAGACGGGCATCGCCGAGGTAGGTGCCGCGGGAGTTCGTCGGCAGGCAGAAGCCTTTGCATCCGGTGAGCTCGGCGCATCGCTGCGCCTCGGCCACGGCGGCATCCACGTCGGGCGTCGGCAGGCAGCCAAAAAACGCCAGCTTCTTTGGGCACTCGGTCGCGCACTCGCTCCCAAAATCGTTGCAGGCGCTCGCCACCTCGGCCGCCTCGGCATCGTCTCCCATGTACACGTGCGGAGACGAGACCGACATCACCGAGAAGTCGACGTCCAGCTCCTCCATAGCCGAAAGGTGCGCCTCAACCGACCAATCGGGCACGGGAAAGCCGCCGTCCAGGATGGTGAGCCCGCGTCGAGCGAGCATCTCGCGATACGCAGGCGGCAGGTAGTGCGCATGGACGTCGATCTTTCCCATAAGGTTTCCTCCCGCCTGTGGATTAGAGGAGTTATAGGCAAACCGAGTGGAGCGACTCGGACAAAGCGCCGGTCACGTCCCACTCTCCCCCATCCGTCTTGGAGATGTAGATGGTCGCTTCCTTCTGCTCGGACACGGTCGAATCGATGGCGTCGAGAATCACCTGCTTGCCCTCCTCGGCGTTGGCCTTGCCGGAAAGCAGATAGGCCTTGGCGATCGCGGTGATGGAGCGGCGCGTGAAGGTCACCTTGGCCTGAGCACTCGAGCCCGTGACGGACACCTCCCCGACCTGATAGTCGAAGCTGTCGAGATACGCGCGGCAGAGTTCCTCGTCGGTTAGTCCCACATCGTCGAGGTATTCCTGTATCCCCGCATCGGCCACAGCCTGCTCGGCGAGCGAAAAGGGCTCTCCCTCGCAGGACTTGAGCTCCGCGAGCGTGGACTCGATCTTTTGCTTGAGCGCATCGGAATCGCCCGTGGACGAGCCCGAGCAAGCGACGAGCGGCAAACAAACGAGTATCGCGAGCGCCAGGAAGACAAGGTGCGCGGCAAGTCTCTTCTTCATAACAGGCCCCTTTCGATTACAGACCCAGCTTACACACCGTGACAGCGGGCGCCGAGCAAAATCGGGCTAGGTTAGCCCAAACGTCTCGAAGTGTGCAAATAAGGCCCCGGTAAACCGGAGCCCATCAAAGGAAAGTTAGTCTTCCATGTAATCCTTGAGCTTGCCGGAGCGGCTCGGGTGGCGAAGCTTGGCCAGGGTCTTGGACTCGATTTGGCGGATGCGCTCGCGCGTGACGCCGAACTCGCGGCCGACCTCCTCGAGGGTGCGCGGGTGGCCGTCCTCGAGGCCGAAGCGGAACTTGATGACCTTGCGCTCACGGTCGGCCAAGGAGTCGAGCACCTGGTCGAGCTGCTCGCGAAGCATCGAGTCGGAAGCGGCATCAGGCGGGGCCACGGCGGTGGAGTCCTCGATGAAGTCGCCGAGGGAGGAATCCTCCTCCTCACCGATGGGAGTCTCGAGAGAGACGGGCTCCTGGCTGATCTTCTGGATCTCGCGCACTCGGTCGGGCGTCATGCCCATCTCGGCGCCGATCTCCTCGGGGGTCGGGTCGCGGCCGAGGTCTTGGAGCAGCTGGCGCTGCACGCGGATAAGCTTGTTGATGGTCTCGACCATGTGTACCGGAATGCGGATGGTGCGCGCCTGATCGGCAATGGCGCGCGTGATGGCCTGGCGAATCCACCAGGTCGCATAGGTCGAGAACTTGAAACCCTTGGTGTAGTCGAACTTCTCGACAGCGCGGATCAGGCCCAGGTTACCCTCCTGGATAAGGTCGAGGAACAGCATACCGCGGCCGACGTAGCGCTTGGCGATGGACACGACCAGGCGCAGGTTGGCGGAAATAAGCTGCTGTTTGGCCTCGAGGCCCACGGACTCGATGCGCATGAGGCGGCGCTGCTCGGCGCGGGTGAGCTCGATCTCGCCGTTCTCTGCGGCCTCGAGCTTCTCGGAGGCCTCGGTGCCGGCCTCGATCTTCATAGCCAGGTTGACCTCTTCGGATGCGGTGAGCAGGTCGACCTTGCCGATCTCCTTGAGGTACATGCGGACCGGGTCGCCGGTGAGCATGACGGTCGAGGTGTCGGTGCGGCGCGCGCGGGCGCGGCTGGAGCGCTTGGGCTTGGAGGTCTTGGCCTTGCCTACGGAGCGCATGGCCTCCTTGATGGCCTTGGCCTCGCTGACGGCCTCGGAGTCGCGCTCATCGTCGTCGTAGCCGCCGTCCTCGTCATCCTCCTCGTCATCGTCGTCATCGTCGCCGAAGTCGTCGTCGATGTCGGAATCGGAGGAGAAATCCTGGGAAGAGTCGCTCGACTCGGCCTCCACGACCTCGACGCCCTTGGAGCGCAAGCTCTCGTAGATGTCGTCGAGCTCGTCGCCGTCGACATCGATGTCCTGGATAGCGAGCTGGACATCGTCCTCGGAGACGCTGCCGCCCTTGGCGTCGCCCACGAGCCCGGTGACGATCTTCTCGAGTTCATCGGAGAGCCTGACCGTATCGTTGGTCTTCTTAGCTGCCACGTATTTCCCTTCGACGCAGTAACTTTCTAAGTATACCCGAAAAATTTCTTATGAAACGCTGGAAGAAAGGTGAATTCGCAGCTCGTTGGCGCGGGCCTGGAGCCTGGTGGCCTCGGCAAGAAGCGCGTTCTGCTCCTCATCGGGTGCGGTCGCCATCTTTGCGCGGATCGCCGCGACGCGGCGCGCGCACGAGAGCTCTTCGAGCGTGTCGACGACGAGGTCGAGCTTCTGATAGTCGCCCATCCCCTCCTCGCTCATGACCCGGCCGGCGGAGAGTATGCGCGGGGCCTCGGGCTCGACCGCTGCTGCCGCCGCCACGACCTCGGCCGGGGAGGCGCCCGCAGGCGTCGAGAGCATGGCCCAGGCCATCGCCTCGTTGCGCGAATCGGCCCAGGAGACGTCGGCGAGTCGCTCCGCGTAGGACCTCGCCGTTTCGGGCTTGGCGGCCAGGGCGCACAGGAGCTCGCCCTCGGCCTCGAGTTGCCTCCGGTCGGCCTCGGAGAGCTGGGGGATATAGGAAGGCGCAGAGCCGTAAGCGAGTCGCTCGGCCGGGGCATAGCCCTCATCGTGGGCCTCGGAGGGCAGATAGTCGTAGGCCTCGACGGGCACCTCGTCGCCGTAGGAACCGGTCCGCGCCGGCAGGTCCGCCCCGACCGCGCGGGCCTGGGACTCGGCGAAGCGGGGGTTCGAGCGCGGCAGCATTGCGGGCCCGCGGCCTGCCGCGCGGTTCCAGGAGCTGCGGCCGCGCTGAGCGGAATCGTCGCCAGAGGACTCTGGGGCCTGGCGAATAGCCTCCTTGACGTCCTCGACGTCCATGGCGAGCGTCGCCGCGAGCCGCTCTGCGTACTCGGGCATGACGACAGAGCGCTTGAGCGGGGCGAGTACACGGGCCATCTCGCCCAGTGCGGCCACGCGCTGGCCCGGCACCCCGAGGTCGACGCCAAAGAGGCGCTTGTCGAAGACGAAGTCCATGAGCGGGCGCGCCTCATCCAGAATGGAGCGCAGCTCAGAGGCATCGTGCTGGGCGAGAAACTCCATAGGGTCCTGGCCGCCCGGCAAGACGACGCAGCGGAGCTCAGCCGTGGTCTTGTCGATGAACTGCACAGCTCTCTCGGCGGCGCGCTGGCCCGCGGCGTCGCCGTCGAACATGCAGATGATGCGGTTCACGCGCTGGCGCTCCATCAGCTTGATGTGGTCGAGCCTAAAAGCGGTGCCGAGCGCGGCCACGGCATTGGTAAGGCCGTTCTCGTGCATCGAGATGACGTCGGTATAGCCCTCGCAGACAACCGCCTCGCCCGTCGCGGCCATGGTCTCCTTGGCGCGATCGTAGGCGAAGAGGTGCTTGCCCTTGTTGAACACGGAGGTGTCGCGGGTGTTCACGTACTTGGCGGTGTCCTTCTTGGGGCCGATGACGCGGCCGCCGAAGGCGATCGGGCGGCCCATCTCGTCGTTGATGGGAAACATCACGCGGTTGTAGAAGCGGTCGGAAGGCCTGCCGTTGCGATCGAGCGCGAGGTCGGCGGCCATCATCTCGGCAGGTGAGAAGCCCTTCTCGCGAAGATGGCGAACGAGGGCGCCGCGGCCCGGGGCAAACCCCAGCCCCCAGCGCCGGCACACGTCGCCGCCGAAGCCGCGCGACGAGAAATACGCGCGCGCCGAGTCGGGACCCTCCCCGCGGCCGCGCATGAGCATAGTCGCGTAGAACGACTGGGCCTCGGCGAGGCACTCGATGAGGCGGTTTCGCTTTGGCCCGCGGGAGCGCCCGCGCTCCTCGACGAGCTCGATGCCCGCGCGGTCGGCGAGGTAGCGGATGGCGTCGGGGAACTCGAGGTTCTCCCGCTTCTGCACGTAGCTGAACACGTCGCCGCCCTCGCCGCAGCCGAAGCAGTGCCACAGGCCCGTGTTGGGGTTCACCTTAAACGACGGGCTCTTCTCGCCGTGGAAGGGGCAGCAGCCCCAGAACTCCTGGCCGCGCTGGCGAAGCTCGACCGTCTCGGCCACAAGCTGCACGAAGTCGGTCGATTGGCGGACCTTCTCCTTGTCCTCGTCGCCGATCATCGCTCCACCTCGCCCTCGTCGATATGCACGCCGGCGTCGCCGAGACAGCCGCGGACCCAGTCGATATTGCCGAGGACGGTCCGCTTGAGCTCCTCGAGCGAGTCGAAAGGCCGTGAGTCGCGCAGCCACCGGATCAAGGTGACGGCGACGTCGGAGCCGTAGAGGTCGCCCTCGTAGCCGATGAGGTTCGCCTCCAAAAACGACACAGCGGTCAGGTCGAGGTCGGAGTCTTCCCAAAGAAACGTCGGGGGGAGGCCCACGTTGATGGCGGCAGGATAGGCATAGAGGGGGTACTCGCCGAGAGGCGTCACGAAGCCGGCGTAGACGCCCTGCTCAGGCAGGCAATTGTGCATGTCGGTGATCACGTTGGCAGTCGGGAAGCCAAAAGACGTCCCCTCTCCCCTGCCGCGCTCCACGTGTCCCGTAAAGGCAGGGCAGCGGCCCATGAGACCGGCCGCCGCCTCGACGCTACCTTTGCGCACAAGGCCGCGGATACGCGTCGCGGTAACGGGGGCGCCGTCCTCGCCGAGAAGATCGAGGCCTATGACCTCAACGGAGAGCTCGCGGCCGAGGGCGCGGAGCGCATCGACGGTGCCCGCGCCGTGGGCGCCCATGCAAAAGTCGGAGCCGACGACGATGGCGCGTGCGTCCACGAGCTTGAGGAGCGCCTCGCGCACGAACTCGTCGTAGGTAAGGGCGGAGAAAGCCTCGTCGAACTCGAACTCCAGCACGCCGTCGGCGCCGCCGCGAAGCAGCAGCTCGGCGCGGTGGCGGGTGTCCATGAGCCTGCTTGCGGGCGCGGGGCTCCCCAGCACCTCGGAGGGATCGGGCGAGAAGGTGACGGCGCAGACGCGGGCGCCGAGCGCCTCGGCCTCTTTGCGGGCGCGGGCAATAAGCGCCTGGTGGCCGAGGTGGAAGCCGTCGAAGGCCCCCACGGCGCAGACCCAGGCGCCGCTGAGGTCGCCCTGGCCGTAGAAGGTGCCGCGAGCGCGCCCGTCGCAGCGCGAAAACGCACAGTTGACGTTGTCATAGTCTGCAACGCCGGGATAAGCCCCCACGAGCTCGGCGGCGCGCTCGGGCGAAAGCGGCGCGGACTCGCAAAGCGCGAGGATCTCTTCGTCGAGCATCAGCGCACCCCCTCGATGGCCTGCGGGAAGTTGACGGAACAGGCGAGCTCGAGCCCGCGGCGCTCCCAGATGCCCACGAGCGCATGGTCCCACACGAGCGCGACAGACTCGCGCGGCTTGGGTTCACGGCTCAATGCGCCGCAGGTCACGATTCCCATCGGAATCTTTCGGCCGCAGGCGATGTCGGCTACCTCGCCCACTTCGACGGCGCGGGCGGCAAGCCCCAGCGCGGCCACGGGGTCGAGGCCTCGCTCGGACACGAGCACGGCGCCCTTCTCGGTGAGCTCATCGAGCCCCACGCAGTCGGCGAGCCCGATGCCGCCGGCGCTCGTGCGCACAAGGCCGCAGAGATGGGCGCAGGTGCCGAGCGAGCGGCCGAGGTCGCGCGCGATGCTGCGTATGTAGGTGCCCTTCGAGACGTCGAAGTCGCAGGTCCACACGATCGGCTCGCCGTCGCGGCCCCCCTCGACGCAGACGAGCCGGGCGGCATGGATGGTCACGCGGCGGCTCTTGAGCTTGACCTCCTTGCCCTCGCGGGCCAAGGCGTAGGCGCGCTTGCCGCTCACCGAGATAGCGGAGTATGCGGGCGGGATTTGGTCGGTCTCGCCCACAAGATGTGCCACCTGACCTGCGGCGTATTCGGCGTCGAGAAGCTCTGGGGCAACCTCGGCGCGCTCGATGACCTCGCCTTGCGCGTCGTCGGTGTCGGTCGCGGAGCCGAACTCTATGCGGGCCCGGTAGCCCTTGCGGTCGAGCACGAGCAGGCCCAAGAGCTTCGTCGCCTGCCCGATGCCGACGACGAGGACGCCGGAGGCGTCGGGGTCGAGCGTGCCGGCATGGCCGACGCGCCTCTCGCCCACGGCGCGGCGCACGCGGTTGACCACATCGTGGCTCGAGAGGCCCAGCGGTTTATCGACGGCGATGAGCGCGTTCACCGCGCTCGGGCCGCGCCTCAATTGGCCTCCCCTTGCGCCTCGCCGGCCTCGACGAAAAGCTGGTGCAGGCGGGGCAGGGCGGCTGCGAGGGCGTCGTCGATGGTGCCCTCGACGGTAAAGCCGGCAGCCGCCTTGTGGCCGCCGCCGCCGAGCTCGCGCGCGATGCCCGAGATGTCCAGGTCGCACTTGGAGCGCAGGTTGCCGCGGACCTTGCCCCCGGGAACCTCCTTGAGGAAGAGCGCGACCTCGGAGCCGTCGACGCAGCGCACCAGGTCGATCAGACCGTCGCACTCGGCAAGCGGCACGTCGTTGGCCTTGAAGTCCGCGGCGGTCGCGTAGCTGTAGGCGATCTTGCCGTGCCCGAAAGTCGAGATGCGGGCCATGATGACGGCGCACAGGTGGATATAGGCCAGACGGTCGCTCTGATAGACGTGCAGCGCGATCTCGGAGGGAGAGGCGCCCGCGTCGACGAGCATGCTCGCGACCTCGAAGGCCTCGCCGTCCGCGTTCGAGTACTGGAAGCGGCCCGTATCGGTCACGATGGCGCACATGAGGTTCTGGGCCATCGTGGCGGTAAGCCCCGTGCCCACATGCAGCGCGAACTCGGCAACGATGACGCCCGCGGCCGCTGCGTCCGGGCGCACGACGCCGGCGTCCCAGAAGCACTCGCTGGAAGGGTGGTGATCGAGCACGGCGACCTTCTTCGCGCGCGCCAGCACGGCCTCGGCGAGGTTCAGGCGCGAAGGCTGCGAGAGGTCGACGCAGATGAAGAGGTCCGGGTCGCGGTCGTAGTCGGCCACGTGCACGTGCCGCTCGACGCCCGGCAAGAACGAATACGTGCGCGGCACGTCGTCGTCATCGGCAAGAAGCACCGTGACGGACTTGTCCGGCCACTGGCTCTCGATGATCTCGGCGAGGGCGAGGCACGAACCGATGGCATCGCCGTCCGGCGACGTGTGCGCGCAGACGGCGATGCCGGATGCCTCTTCGATGAGGGCACGGACGCGGTCGAACTCGGCCGCCTCCTGCCCGATGTTTGAGGTGAGCATCAAGGCTTTGGTCCCCTATTCCTCGTACTTATGCCTCGTCCTCGGCGACGTCGCCGTCGCCTTCGTCGGCATCGTCGGCCACGTCCGCCTGGACGGGGTAGCCGAACTCGTCTTTCTCGACGCCGATGGTCGGGGGAACGACCTCGAGGGCGCGGGCGATGCGCTCGGCCTCGTCGGTGGATGGGTCGATACGGAAATCGAGCTCCGGAGTCACGCGCCAGCCGAGGCTGCGGCCCAGAAGCGAGCGGATGCGCCCCCTGGCGCGCGCCAGGGCCGCGCCGACCTCATCGTAGCGGTCGGCGTCGCACGCGACGTAGGCGCGCATGAAGGACTTGTCGACCGAGACCTCCACGCCCGTGATGGTGACGAGCGAGAGCTCGGGGTCGGAAATCTCGAAGAGCAGGATGTTGGCGAGCTTCTCGCGCGCCTGCTCGTTGACCCTGCGGGAGTTGCGGTTCTGCTTCATCTGCTACTCCGTACGGGCGACCCGGTCGATACGGTAGCCCTCGATGAGGTCACCGGGCTTGATGTCCTGGAAGTTCTCCAAGCCGATGCCGCCCTCCATGCCGGAGCGCAGGCTCTTGGCCTCGTCCTTGTAGTGGCGCATGGAAGCGATGGCGCCGTTGTAGACGACGATGCCGTCGCGCACAAGGCGCACGGAGTCGGTCGCGGCGATCTCGCCCTCCTCGATGCGGACGCCGGCGGCGATGCCGACCTTGGGCACCTTAAAGGTGTCGAGAACGGCGGCGGTGCCGGTGGAGACCTCGACCTCGGTCGGCTTCAGCATACCGATGCGTGCGGCGTCGAGGTCCTCGAGAGCCTTATAGATGACGTCGTAGCAGCGGATCTCAACGCCGTCGCGGTCGGCGGCGTTGCGGGCCTTGGCGTCCGGGCGCACGCCGAAACCGATGATGATGGCGTTGGAGGCGTCGGCCAAGGTGACGTCGGTCTCGTTGATGGCGCCGACGGCGGAGTGGATCGTGTTGATGCGCACCTCGGACTGGTCCATCTTGTCGAGCGAGTCCTGAAGAGCCTCGATGGAGCCCTGGACGTCGGCCTTGATGATGAGGCTGAGCTCCTTGACCTCGGCGTCGGCCATGGTCGCGAAGAGGTTCTCGAGGGTGACGTGCTTGACGCGGTTCTGCTCCTCGATGCGGGCCTTGAGGGCGCGCTCGTCGGCTAGGGCGCGGGCCTCGCGGTCGTCCTGGAAGACGCGGAACTCGTCGCCGGCGTTGGGCACCGACTGCAGGCCTAAGATCTCGACGGCGTCGGATGGGCCGGCCTCGGTCACGGGGTTGCCCTTGGGGTCGAGCATGGCGCGGACACGACCGAAGGTCATGCCGGCCACGAGGGCGTCGCCGACGCGCAGGGTGCCTCGGGTGACGAGGACGGTGGCCACCGAGCCACGGCCCTTATCGAGCTTGGCCTCGAGGACGTTGCCGGAGGCGAAGGTGTCGGGGTTGCCCTTGAGCTCGAGGACGTCGGCCTGCAGAAGGACGGTCTCGAGCAGCTCGTCGATGCCGACCTTCTTCTTGGCGGAGATGTTGACGAACATGTTCTGGCCGCCCCACTCCTCGGGGACGATGCCGTACTCGGTGAGCTCCTGGCGGACCTTGTCGGGGCTGGCGCCGGGCTTGTCGATCTTGTTGACGGCAACGACGATGGGCACGCCCGCGGCCTTCGCGTGGTTGATGGACTCGATGGTCTGGGGCATGACACCGTCGTCGGCGGCGACGATCAGGATGACGATATCGGTCACCTTGGCGCCGCGGGCACGCATGGCCGTGAAGGTCGCGTGGCCAGGGGTGTCGATGAAGGTGATCTGGCGACCGTTGATGTGGACCTGGGAGGCGCCGATGGCTTGCGTGATGCCGCCGGCCTCGCCCTCGGCGACGCCGGTGTGGCGGATGGCGTCGAGAAGCGACGTCTTGCCGTGGTCGACGTGACCCATGACGGTAACGACGGGGGCGCGGGGAACGAGGTCCTCGGGGTTGTCGTAGAAGGTGAAGGAGTTCTCCTCTTCCTTGGTCATGACCTTGACGTCGCGGCCGAGGTCTTCGGCCACGAGCTCGATGAGCTCGTCGGACATGGACTCGGTGAGGGTGAGCGGGGTGCCAAGCAGGAACAGGCGCTTGATGATGTCGTTGGCGGGGACGCCCAGGAGCTCGGAGAGCTCGGCCACGGTGGATCCCTGCGGGACCTTGACGATGTCGAGCTGCGAGAGATCCTGGTCGTTGGCGATGGCCTCCTCGATGCGCTGCTGCTCAGCGGCGCGCTCGGCCTGTTTCTGGCGGCGCTCCTTGCGTTTCTTGCGGCGGCCGGAGGACTCGCGGGAAGCCTCCTCGACGGCGGCGCGGGCGTCCTCGAAAACCTTGCTGCGGTTGTAGGCCTCGGCCTCGCGGGCCATGCGGGAGTAGCGGTCCTCGCCGCCCTCCTCGCCGCGGCGGCCCTTCTTGCCCTTGCGGCGACCGTCGGCGGCGCCGGCGTCGGAACCGTTGTCGCGGGCGGGGGCGACGGACTCGGAGCCGCGCTGGGCGGGGGCGCCGCCACGCGGGGCGGGGGCGCCGCCGTGCTTGGCGCCGCGGTCGTCGGACTTGCGGCCACGGCCGGACTTGGCTGCGGCCTTGGCGGAGGCGGCCTCCTCGGCCTGCTGCTTCAGGACCTTCTCCTGCTGGGCGATCTGGTCGAGCAGGCTCGTGAAGGACGGCGCGGACTTGGGCGCGGTGTCCTTCACGCGGTTGCGCTCGGCCTCCTCGGCCGCGGCCTTCTCGGCGGCGAGGCGCTCCTCCTCGGCCTTCTTGCGGGCAGCCTCCTCGGCGGCGCGGCGGCGCTCCTCCTCGGCGCGCTCGGCCTCGCGGCGCTTCTCAGCCTCCAGGCGCTCCTTCTCGGCCTGCTCGCGGGCGATTCGAGCCTCCTCGGCGGCCTTCTCGGCGGCGGCCTTCTTCTCGGCCTCGATCTCGGCGGCGCGGGCCTCCAGGATGGGCTTGAGCTTCTTGCGTACCATGGCCACGTAAGCGTCCTCGAGCGTGGAGGAGGCGGACTTGGCGGGGATCTTCATGTCGGCGAGGTGATCGAGCATCTCCTTGCTCGTCATGCCGTATTCCTTGGCGAGGACATTTACGCGTGTCTTAGGCATGTGACCTACTTTCCTTGACTGCGGGCGCTGCCCGGGTGGTTATCGAGCTTGATCGGGCTTTGCGCTTAGATCAGGGAATCGGGGTCGTCGGAGACCTCGACGGAGTCCATGTTCTCGTGGACGCCGCAGAAACGCGAGCCGGGGCGCGCCATGTTGCGGCACTGGATGCCCGAGGCCCCGACGTACTCGCAGCGGTGGGCCTCCTCATCGTCGATGAGGGAGTCCTCGACGGTGGCCTGCGGGACCTCGCGGAGGATGCCGGCGGCCATGGACTCGTTCTTGATGTCGATGTGCATGCCGGTGAGGCGGGCGGCGAGACGGGCGTTCTGGCCCTCCTTGCCGATGGCGAGGGAGAGCTGGTCATCGGGCACGACGACGGTCGCGTAGTTGTCCTCGACGTCGACGATCACGCGAGAGACGCGGGCCGGGGAAAGGGCGGCCGAGACGCACTTGGCGGGGTCGTCGCTCCACAGGACGACGTCGACGCGCTCACCGCGGAGCTCGGAGACGACGGTGCGCACGCGGCTGCCCTTGGGGCCGACGCAAGCGCCGACGGGATCGAGGTGGTCGTCGTTGCTGGAGACGGCGACCTTGGAGCGCACGCCCGACTCGCGGGCGACGGAGCGGACCTCGACGATGCCGTCGTAGACCTCGGGGACCTCGAGCTCGAAGAGGCGGCGCAGAAGGTCGGGGTGCGTGCGGGAGACGACGATGGAGGGGCGCTGGCGCTCGCCGCGGACGGTCGGCTGGGCGGCGTTGGGGTCGCGCACGCCGATGATGATGGCCTTGACGCGCTGGTTGTGCATGTAGCGCTCGCCGGCGGGGCGCTCGTTCATCTCCTCGGGGTGGCGGCGCTGGTCGAAGTGCGGCAGCTCGGCCTCGACGCCCTCGCGGATCTTGATGATGGTGAAATCGGGCGTGGTCTGCAGCACGGTGCCGGTGATGATATCGCCGACGCGCTGGGAGAACTCCTGGTAAATCTGCTCGCGAGCCGCGTTGCGCACGATCTGACGGATCTCGGCCTTGGCGTGCTGGGCGGCGATGCGGGAGGTGTCGGCCGGGGTAACGTCGACCTCGTCGAACTCGGCGTAGTCGCCGTTCTCGTCCTCCTCGCCCTTGGGGACGAGCTCATAGACGTAGACGTTGCCGGTGGCGCGGTCGATGGTGACGCGGGCGCCGAAGGGCAGGTGCATGATATCGGCGTAGCTCTTGGCGAGCGACTGCTCGAGGCGGTCAATCAGGTAGAGCTGGTCGATGTGCTTCTCCTGGCAGAGGAGCTCGAGGGCTTCCATCATCTGAGATGCCATGTGGGTGGTTCCTTCCTACTTCTTCTTCTGGGCGGAGAAATCGGGCTTGATATTGCACTTCTTTACCTGGTCGAGCGGGATGCGGACCTGTTCGCCGTCGGCCTCGAGGATAACCGCGCCCTCCTCGAAGCCCTTAAGGGCGCCGGTGTACTTGCGGCGGCCCTCCGTGGTGGTCAGGGTCACGTCGTTGCCGGCGAAGCGGGAAAAGTCGCGCTCGCGGCGAAGAGGGCGCGCCATGCCCGGCGAGCTCACCTCAAGGGTGTAGGCGGCGGGCAGCGGATCGAGCTCGTCGAGCAACTCGCCGATCCAGCCGGTCTCGGCGGCGACCTCGTCGAGCGTGATGGTCTCGGCTTCCTCGTCGGCATGGTCTATATAGACGCGCACGCACGGGTTCTTGGTGGCGCCGACGACCTCAACGGCCACGACGTCGACGCCGTGGTCGGCCGCGCGGGCCTCGAGGGCTGCCAGGATCTCCTGGTCGATGCCAGCTTTGGGCATGTGGCCTCCTTCTCGCACAAGCATGGTGTGAACATACAGAAAGGAAGCGGGGCGAGACGTTCCACCCCACTTCCTGCGTTTAAAGCATCAATTACGTTGCTAGGATAACAAATTCGCAGCTCACGTCAAGGATTTATGCGCGGCATGGACGCTCGCTCTTCACGATAAACGCACATGAGGGGCGATCAATGGATAAGACACGGGGACAATCCCCTTCGCCTTATTCGGAGCGGAGGGCCTCGACGGGGTCCTTCTTGCTGGCGCTATGGGCGGGAAGAAGGCCCGCGACCACCGTGAGGACGATCGAGATCAAGATGAGGATGCCCGCGGCCGCCGGCGGCAGGCTCATGATGTTCTCGACACCGTAGCCCTCGAGCACGGCGGCGTTCACCGGGATGCTCACGAGGACGACGACGAGGATGGCGAAAACGCCGGCGATGAGACCTTCGATGAAGGTCTCGGCGTTGAAGACGTTGGCCACGTTGCCCTTGGAGGCGCCGATGGCGCGCAGGATGCCGATCTCCTTCTTGCGCTCGAGCACGCTGATGTAGGTGATGATGCCGATCATGATGGAGCTGACCACGAGGCTGATGCTCACGAAGGCGATAAGCACGAGGCTGATCATGTTGACGATGTCGGTGACGGAGGTCATGAGCATGCCCACGTAGTCGGTGTAGACGATGGCTTTGTCCTCGTCGCCTGCGGCCTTGACCTGCTCGTTATACGCGTCGATGTGGTTGAGCACGCGCTCTTTGGCCTCGAAGTCCACAGGGTAGATGCTCACGGAGCTCGGGTCGGACTCGTCAGCGTAGCCGAGCGTCGAGAGGTTGTTCTCGTAGGTGAGCTTGTTCGCGTTGGAGTAGCTCGAGATGAGCGAGGCCAGGTCCTCGGCGTCCATGTTGAAGGTGATGGCCGAGGCGAAGGCGTCGGAGTCGACCGAGAAGGCCGACTCGAGGTTGGAGAACGCGCCGCTCAGCTGCTCGGTGTAAGCCGTGATGGATTCCGTCATCTGGGTGGCGATCTGGTCCATGACCTGCGTCATCGCCGCTTTAATCTGGATGGAGACGGCCGAGGCGATCTCCTCGCTCATCTTGCTCATGGCTTGTTGCAAGGATTGCTGCAAGTAAGGCGCGAAGGTGTTCTGCATGTAGTCGGACATGGCCGCCTGGAGCTTCTCGGCAACGGAGGCGCCGCCGATGGCGCCGATCTGCGTGAGGATGGTCTTCGCGTCCTCGTTCTCGGCGAGGTACTTCTGATAAGCGGCGTTGACCTCCTCGGTGTTGGTCGGGTCCTTGACGGACTTGAACTCATCGGACTGAAGGAATCCCTGGTAGAGGGCAACGGAGAGCTGACCCACGGCCTGCATCTGCTCGGCCGTGAGCTCGGTGTCCTTAAAGACCTCGGTAAGGTCGGGCGCGGGCGCGCCGGAGGAGATGCTCGAGAAGTCGATGTCGGAGCCGACACCCGAGAGGTCGATGTTCATGCCCGAGAGGTCGATGTTCGAGAGGTCCATGCCGGAGAGGTCCATCTCGCCCGTGAGGCCCGAGATCGCCGACTCGTCGAACTTGAAGGCCTGTTGGATGGCCTCCTCGTCGATAGAGAACATGTTCTCGAGGTCGACGCCCTCCTTCGCCTCGTCCTGCAGCTCCGAGAAGGTCTTGCCGGTAAAGACGTCGCGGTCGGGGTCGGAAATCTGCTGCTGCACGATCTGGGAGCCCGCCGCGCGCTCCATGAGCTCGAGCGAGAGCGCGTGGGTGTAGGCGACGCCTGGCGAAAGCGTGCTCGAGCTGTCGTCGTTTGGCTGCACGACGCCGACGATGCGCAGGTCAAGGCCGCTCTCGACCTTGTCGACCATGTACTCCGAGTCGTCGGACATATCGGTCCAGCCGCCCGTCTCGTCGTTCTTGCGATAGCAATCGGAGGCGGAGAGGACCTTGAAGCTGCAGCTCAGGGCGTCGTCGTAGGTGAAGGTCGCGTCCTCGGACGAGAGGGTGACCTCGCCGGTGTTGCCGGAAAGCGAGTCCTGGACCAGGTCGTTCATCTCCTCGATGTCGAGGGCGCCGATGCTATAGAGGGTGTAGTCGCTCACAGAGCCGTTCTTGGACAGCACAAGCACGGCCTCGTCGGCGGACTCGGCCCAGCGCCCAGCCACGACGTTGTACTGGGAATGCACGAGCTCGGGGTCGTCGAGCATCTCATTGAAGACGTCGGTTCCCGACGTCGAGCTCGACATCATGGAGGCCATGCCCGTGGAGAGGGATTCCGTCATCCGGTTGGGCACGAGCTTCTGCGCAGACGCGTCGCCCGTGGCGGCCTTGTAGATGATGGGACTCACGTCGTAGCTGTACTGGACGGAGTTGACGTCGGCGTCCATGCCGTCCCAGCCGGCGTCGAGGAACTCCTTGAAGTCCTTCATGTCGTTGGACTTGACGCTGCCGAACATGTCCTTGACGGAAGTGACGACCGAGATCTGCCCGTTCTGCGCGGTCGCCTCGGAGGCGCCGGTCTTGTCAGAGCCGGCACCCGACGAGTCGTCGGACGAGCCGTCGAGCATGCTCGACATGTCGTAGCTCTGCTTGGAGATGGTGAGCGGGTAGCTCGAGAGGGTCTCCTCCTCGACGCGCGCGATGTACTCGTTGACGCCGTTCGAGAGCGCAAGGATCGCCGCGATGCCGATGATGCCGATTGAGCCCGCGAAGGCCGTCATGGCCGTGCGGCCCTTCTTTGTGAGGAGGTTTCGGGCCGAAAGGCCGAGGGCGGTAAGAAAGCTCATGGACGTGCGGCGCCCGGCCTTGGCCTCGCGACGGGGCGCCAAGTGGGCGTCGAAGGGGTCGGAGTCGTCCATGACGCGGCCATCGGCCAGGTTGACGATGCGGGTGGCGTATTGGTAGGCGAGCTCGGGGTTGTGGGTGACCATGATGACCAGGCGGTCTTTGGCAACCTCCTTGAGGAGGTCCATGACCTGCACGGACGTGACCGAGTCGAGGGCTCCCGTGGGCTCGTCAGCAAGCACAATCTCGGGGTCGTTGATAAGAGCGCGTGCTATGGCCACGCGCTGCATCTGGCCACCGGAGAGCTGTGCCGGGCGCTTGTCGACGTGCTGCCCCAGGCCGACCTTTTCCAGGGCCTCGCGTGCGCGCCGCCGGCGCTCGGCACGGCCCACTCCAGAAAGCGTGAGGGCGAGCTCGACGTTCTCGAGGATCGTCTGGTGAGGGATGAGGTTGTAGCTCTGGAAGACGAAGCCGATGCGGTTGTTGCGGTAGGCGTCCCAATCGCGGTCGCGGTAGTTCTTGGTCGAGATGCCGTCGATGAGCAGGTCGCCGTCGTCGAAGTGGTCGAGGCCGCCGACGACATTGAGCATGGTGGTCTTGCCGGAGCCGGAGGGCCCGAGGACGGCGACGAACTCGTTGTCGCGGAAAGACACGCTGACGCTGTCGAGCGCGACCTGGGTGAATGACTGGGTGACGTAGCGCTTACTGATGTTCTTGAGCTCCAGCATGGGTGGGGCGCCTCTTTCTATTGGGGGTACTACCATCGATTGTTACCCAAAATTCCGTGCGCTCATATCGGGGGGGGCGGCGGAACGCGAGAAAACCGTTGCGGGGCGCCGTGCCGGGCGAGCGGGGCCGCTAGCGCCAAGAACTCGCGCCGCGTTGGTCCCCCGGGGTCAGGGCCGCAAAGAAAACGCGCCGCGTTGGTCCCCAGGCAGACGGGCCGCCAAGAAATCGTGCCGCGTTGGTGAAAAATCGCGGGCGGCGCAGAGAAAACGCCCCCGCTTGGTCGATTTTCTCCTCGAGAAGACCAAGCGGCGGCGTTTTCTTTGCAGCCGGGGCGGCTGCGCACCAAGCGGCGGCGTTTTCTTTGCAACCGGGGCGGCGGGGCTGCCTAGCGGGCCATCTCGGCGGCGCGAACGGCGGCCGCGCCGGCGCGGGTCAGCAGCTCGTGGTCCACGAAGCCTGCTCCGAGGGCCGCCAGCGCATTGGCGAGAAGGACGTCCACGTCGTCGTCCATGCGGCCGAGCTCCATGGCGCAGTAGACGTCGGCAGCCATGCCGCGGACGGCGGCCAGCAGAAGGGCGGCCTCGGGGGTGTCGCAGGCGGGGGCGGCAACGGCGCCGGCCTCGACGCCGCGGTGGGCGCTCACGTGCTCGCTGCGGTCGTGGACGGCCTCGATGATCTGGTCGAGCTGCTCGACGCTGCCGCAGGCGACGCTCGCGTAGAGGCCGTCGATCACGACGCCGAAGGCGTGGCCGCAGGGTACGAAGCCCGGCACGGCGGCCATGGCACCCGTCATCGTTGCCCCCAGGCCGCAGAGCTCGGCGAGAAGCTCGTCTCGCTTGCCGTAGATGGCGGGGCGGGTGGTCTCGGTGGCCTCGACGGGGCCGTGCTGCACGGGGTTGGTCATGTGCTCGTTCCTTTCTTTGCTTCTGATACCGGGACAAGTTTACGGGACCCGCGTCGTAGAATGGCCCCATGGCGAGCCGATACACATATATCCTGCAGGTCGCCGGCGCAGACGTCGAGGTCGAGCGCCGGGCCGTGCGCCGCATCAACCTGCGGGTGCGGCCGGACGGCAGCGTGCGCATGAGCGTGCCGTGGCGCGTGGGCCGCGCCGAGGCGCAGGCGTTTCTCGATGCCCACGCCGCGTGGGTCGAGCGCGCACGCGAGCGATGCGCGAAGAAGGCGGAGGCCGCGAGCGAGGCCGAGGATGGCCGCGTCATGCTCTGGGGCAAGAAGGCCGAGGTCGCGCCCGGCACAGACGTCGCCGCCCTCTATCGGGCCGAGGTCGCCTCCGCCCTCCCCGCCGTCGTCGCCCGCATGGAGTCGGCGTGCGGCCTCCATGCAAGCGGCTGGCAGCTGCGCGACATGAAGACCCGCTGGGGCTCGTGCACGCCTGCGACCGGCCGCATCCGGATCAACATCCGCCTGGCGGCCTACGACCCCGTATGCCTCGACTACGTGGTCGCCCATGAGCTGACGCATCTCGCCGAGCCGAGCCACAACGCCCGCTTCCATGCCCTTCTCGACGCCGCCTTCCCCGAGGCCGACCGCGCCCGCAAACTGCTCCGCCGCCCGCCGGCCCCCGAATGACCCTCCGTCGAGTTGCCCCGTTTGGGCGTAAAACGTACGTTTCTTGCCGGATTTCGACCCCGGAATGTACGTTTTGCGCCCAAACGCGGGTTCAGGAAGCTAATCGAGACCATAGGCGGCGAGAGGGACCTCGTCGAAGCGCGGCGGCTCCTCAACGGATATGCGCGCAGGCCGATCGCGCGGCACGCCGAAAGTCTCGAGCAGGCGCGCGAACCCGGCGGAATCGGCGACCATAGCCGGCGAGAAACGCACGACGGCATCGACGAGCGCGGTCAAACGGGACTCGCGCAGCCTCTCTTGCCGCATGACCGCCTCGACGGGGCGACCGCCCGTCATCCGGGGGTCGACGTACTTCTCGCCGCCGTCCAGCTCGCCGACGATCACGCGCCCCTCGGGAGTGCGCCAGCAGAAATCGGCGAAATACCGGTGCCCGCCCACCGGCTCGACAAACTCCGTCTGAAGGTCGGGCGCCGCGAACCCAAGCTCCCACATGGCCGCGCGCGCGACGGACTCCCCGCCCGAGCCGGAGCGCCCGTCCGCAAAACGAGCGGCAAAGCGCGCCCTCGCCGACCCCTTGCGGCCCGGCTTCGAGTCCACATAGGCAATGAGCGCCTCTTTATCGATAATCCCCATCCTTAAAGCGGAATCCAGGATGGCGACGGAGTCCCTCAGGGGCAGCGACCGGGCGCAGTCGAACAGCGTCCGCTCAACCGACGTGACGGGCAGGCCCCGCGCAAAAGCGCACGGCTCCTCGTCTATGTCGGCATGATGCGCCCGAACGGCGCCGCCGTGGTAAGTCCTGGTCCCGCTCGGGCTCATGACCTCGATCGTGTCCAGCAAACGGCGAGAGACGCTGAGCCCGTAGAGCAGCGCCGCGGATGTGCCGCAGAAAATCCACTCGCAGTGGCGGCTCACCAAGCCCCGCATCTTCGCAATCGCGCGGCCCTCCGGAGTCAGCCCGCGCCAGAAATCGGCGGCGGCGTACAGATGGGGCATGGGCGAGACGAGCCCGCCCGAGTCGAGCCTTCGCCGAAGGTAGCGTCGGCACGCGTCGGTATACGGATAGGTGCACGCCCCTCTCGCCGCGTCTTCCGCCAGCGTGACCCTTACCTGCTCATCGATTTTCTTGCTCATCGGCCGCCCCACCATCGCAATCGGTGATGCGAGTCTTCCCAGCTAGAAGCCCTTTAATGCACCTCTTTGCAAGTTAGCTACCTGAAATTACGTTTGGGCGTAAAGCGTACGTTACTCGCCGGATTTCGGCCCCGGAATGTACGTTTTGCGCCCAAACGCGGGCGGGGACGGACGTTACATTTCGGAACCAAGCGTTCACGGGAGGGAAACGAGCGGCCATTCAGGGCGTAACACGTGATGCCCAACATAGGGAGCGTACCGTCGGCAAGACCCAGGAGAGGGGTGCCTATGCCCTCAGAAGCTCCGGTGTACGAGAGCCTGCTCTCGCATACCCCGAAGATCAACCAGCAGCTCGCGCGCTACGGCGTCAAGTTCGGTTTGTACAAGAACGGCCAGTTCAATGAGCGGCTCTTCCCGTTCGACGCCATCCCGCGCGTCATCAAGTCGAGCGTCTGGGCGGAGCTCGAGCAAGGCCTCGCGCAGCGCGTCGACGCCCTGAACGCCTACCTTGCCGACATCTACGGCGAGAAGCAGATCGTGCGCGACGGCATCGTCCCCGAGGACTTCGCCTTCGCGAGCTCCGGCTACTTGCCGCAGTGCGAGGGCATCACGCCGCCGGGCGGCATCTACAGCCACATCAGCGGCATCGACCTCGTTGAGGGCGAGAACGACGAGTGGTTCGTCCTCGAGGACAACCTGCGCATCCCGTCGGGCGCCTCTTACCCGCTCGTGGCCCGCGGCCTATGCCGCCGCTGCGACGCAGAGACGTTTCGCACCGCCCCTTTGCGCGACAACCGCGACTACGGCGAGCGACTCCGCCGCGTCATGGACCACGTGAACACGGGCGGCTTGAACGTCATCCTCACCCCCGGCCGCTTCAACGCCGCCTACTTCGAGCACACCTACCTGGCCGAGAAGGCCGGCGCCGTGCTCGCGGAGCCGCAGGAGCTCTTCGTCGAGAACGAGCGCCTGTATTACCGCGGCGGCGCGGGCAACCAGCTCGTCGGCGCCGTCTACCGCAGGCTCTCCGACGAGTTCCTCGACCCCCTGTGCTTCCGCGCGGACTCGCTCATCGGCGTCCCGAACCTGATGAGCGCCTATCGCGCGGGCAACGTCGCCGTCATCAACGCGCCCGGCAACGGCGCGGCAGACGACAAGGGCATCTATTACTTCGTGCCCAAGATGGTCGAGTACTACCTGAACGAGAAGCCCATCCTCAAGAACGCGCCCACGTACCTGCCGTTCTACCCGGACGACATGGCCTACGTGATGGAGCATGCCGACACGCTCGTCATCAAGGACGTCGCCGAGGCCGGCGGCTACGGCGTCGTCTTCGGCAGCAGCCTGGAGCCGGATAAGCTCGAGGACCTGAAGGCCCTCATACGCCGAGAGCCCAGGCGCTTCATCGCCCAGGAGGTCGTCGATTTCCTCTGCCTGCCCACCTACATCGACGGGCAGATCGTCCCGCGCAAGGCGGACCTTCGCGCCTTCGTGCTCTCCGGCGAGAAGACCGAGGTCTGGCCGAGCGGCCTCACCCGCTACTCTCGCGAAGAGGGCTCCGCAATCGTCAACTCGTCCCAGGGAGGGGGCTTCAAGGACACATGGGTGCTTCAGTAACTTCGTTCGGCGGCGCGGCCGTCGCGCAGGCCACGACCACCATTTCCCTCGAGAAGGCTGATCATTTGCTGTGGCTCGGCCGCTACGTCGAGCGCGCCTACACGACGCAGAAGTTCATCCTGGTCGCCTACGACGCCGCCCTGGACGCCGAGGGCGACGAGTGGAAGGGCCAGCTCGCCGAGCTCGGCTTCGACAGCTGCGCCGAGACGCCGCAAGAGTTCTTCCAGACGTGCCTCTTTGACCGCGATTGCCCGGCCTCGATCGCCCACTCGCTCGACGCCGCCTACGACAACGCCGTGCGCCTGCGCGACGTCCTGGGGACCGAGTCCATCTCGTACATCCAGATGGCCTGCGACGCCCTGCAGGCATCGAAGAAAAGCGACGCTCCCCTGCTTGACCTGCAGCTTATTCAAGACAACATCATGGCGTTCAAGGGCTGCGTCGACGACTTCGTGGAGTCCGACGCCGCGAGGAACCTCATCAAGTGCGGCATCTCCGTCGAGCGCATCGACCTCTACGCGCGTCTCTCGTACAGGCTCGGCCGCGTGCGCCAGGAGGTCCACCGCCTCGCCGCGCGCGTCAACCGCACGGGCACGCCCTACAGCCAGGCCGACATGAAGGCGCTGGTCGAGCTCGTCTACGCGCCGACATTCCCCGAGGCCGTGACCTATGACCAGCTGGGCCTCATCCTCGTGCACGCCGCGCGCGTCTTCTAGGGGCGGCCATGAAGATCCTCAACTATTTTTTTGAGACGACGCTGGAGTTCAGCGAGCCTGTGCGCGCCCACGATTTCGTGCTTCGCTGCATGCCGCCGAACACCGGGTCCCAGACGGTCATGGACTCCCAGCTCATCGTCGAGCCGCCCGTGAGGGTGAGCGAGCAGGTCGACGGATTTGGCAATAAACTGCAGGTCGGACGCCTTGATGGGCCGCACGACAGCTTCACCTTCATCTCGTCCGGCATGGTCATGGTCGACACGGCGCAGATTCACGCGGCGGCGGCGCATCCCGTCTATTCTCGCCAAAGCGAGCTCACGCAGGCAGGGCCTCACATCAAGGCGTTCGTCGACGACGCGCTGCGGGTCTGCGCAAACGCCCCCGCGAGGGACAAGGCAGAGCGGCTCGCGGGGCTCCTCTCGCAGGTCATGACCTACGGCCGCGGGAACACCGGCGTGAAGACGACCGCGGAGGAGGCGCTGGCCGGCGGTCGCGGGGTCTGCCAGGACTATGCACATGTGCTCATCTCGGCCTGCCGCGAGGCCGGCGTTCCCGCGCGCTACGTCAACGGATTTCTCCTCGGCGAGGGAGAGACGCACGCCTGGGTCGAGGTGCACGACGGCGTCTGCTGGCGGGGCGTCGACCCAACGAACCGGCGAGAGGCGGACTGCAACTACATCACGCTCTCGCACGGCCGCGACTTCTCGGACTGCCCCATCGAGCGGGGCGTCTTCGTCGGGCAGGCGTCGCAGGCGCAATCCGTGCGCGCCCAGGTGACCGACGACGCCGCCTGGGCCGCCCTCGGCACGTACAGCAGCTGATTATCGGTCGTGCCCGCCCGCGCCTGCGATTTGGGGACAGTCCCCTTTTTGCACACGTGCGAAGGCTGAAGCGCCGTCGCCGAATCGTTGGGCGAGCCGCCCGAAGCGGCGGTTCGTGTACAAAAAAGGGACTGTCCCCAAATCGCAGGCAATCTGTCGCCCGGTGCAGGTCTGTCCCAAAACCGCTGCAGAAAGGGGACTGTCCCCAAATGGTAGGCGGCATGTTTCGTTTTGTTTCGGCGGGTTTGGCGCTGGTTAACAACACGCGATGCATAACCGCCGCACGTCGCGCGACCGCCATACTCTAATGCGGAATTTGAAAACAAAGCGCAGATAGGAGTACCCGCATGATCGAGACGGTCTTTGCCTCGGAGCTCCCCGTGGGCGAGCGGCTGCTCATACGGAAGCACCGCATCGAGGGCACGGCGGCCACACCCTTCGGTGGCGAGGCGGCTAAGCGCGGCCACAAACCCCGCATCGCCGTCGTGACGGGCATCCACGGAGACGAGCTCGAGGGCCAGTACGTCGCCTTCAAGCTCTCGCAGATCCTCGAGGAAAACCTCGATAAGCTCTACGGCACGGTGGACATCTACCCCGCCATCAACCCGCTCGGCATCAACTCGATCGAGCGAAGCGTCCCCATGTTCGACGTCGACCTCAACCGCACCTTCCCCGGCAAGGCGGACGGCGACCTCACCGAGACCCTCGCCCGCGCCGTCTTCGACGACGTGTCCGGCGCCGACGTGGCCATCGACATCCACGCCTCGAACATCTTCCTGCGAGAGATGCCGCAGGTCCGCATCAACGAGATCTCGGCGGACGAGCTTCTTCCCTTGGCGCCGCTGCTCAACGTGGACTACGTGTGGGTCCACGCCTCGGCCACCGTCCTGCAGTCCACCTTCGCCTACGCGCTCAACACGACGGGCACCCGCACGCTCGTCGTCGAGACGGGCGTCGGAATGCGCGTGACGAACGCGTACGGCGAGAGCCTCACGCAGGGCATCCTGCGCCTGGCCGCCCACCTCGGCGCCTGGGGCGGGGACTTCGTATCCGCCGAGCCGCCCATCATCTCGAACGACGGCGAGGTCAGCTACCTCAACGCGGGCGCGGGAGGCATCTTCTTGCCCGAGGCCGAGCATGGCACCATGGTCAAGGAAGGCCAGCTCATCGGCATCGTGGCGAACGCCCTCACCGGCGAGGTGGCCGAGCGCGTGGTCGCGCCTGCGTCCGGCCTTCTCTTCACCCTGCGCGAGTACCCCGTCGTCTACCCCGGCTCGCTTCTGGGCCGCATCCTCAAGGACGTGAACTGATGAGAAAGGTGAACCTCTTTACCCTCGACACGCCCTACCGAGAGCCGCTGACCGTGCTCGGCTACGAATTCGGGCGCCAGGACGCAGAGAAGTGCGTGGCCATCGTGGGCTCCATGCGCGGCAACGAGGTCGAGCAGACCTACGTGTGCGCCGACTTGGTTCGCCGCCTCGCCGTGCTCGAGGAGAAGGGCGCCATGGACCCGGGCAAGCGCGTGCTCGTGGTGCCCTCGGTCAACGCCTTCTCGATGAACATCTCCGAGCGCTTCTGGCCGGTGGACAAGACCGACATCAACCGGATGTTTCCGGGCTACGACCTCGGCGAGACCACGCAACGCATCGCCGACGGCCTCTTCTCGGCCGTGCAGGGCTACGCCTACGGCGTCCAGCTCTGCAGCTTTTATTTACCGGGCGACTTCCAGCCGCACGTCCGCGTGACCGACGCGGGCCCCATCTCGCAGGAGTCGCTCCGGATGGCGGACGCCTTCGGCTTCCCCTACGTCGTGGCCAAGAAGCCCTCGAGCTTCGACACGACGACGCTCAACTACAACTGGCAGGTCTGGGACACGCATGCCTTCAGTGTGTTCGTGCGCGACATGGGCTCGCTCTCGACGCACAACGCGACCGAGGTGGAGGACTGTATCCTGCGCTTCCTCGACGACCGCGGGGTCGTTCGCTTCACCCTGCCGGGCGGCTTTCGCTCGACGCACCTGGACGAGTCGGCCTTAGTCGACGTCCGCAGCGAGCGGGCGGGCGGGTTTTTCCTGCGCGACGTGGAGCCCGGCGAGCGCGTGCGCGCCGGGCAGACCCTCGGACAGGTGCTCGATGCGGGCGACGCACACGTCAAGGAGATGCTCGCGGCGCCCATCGACGGCCGCGTCTTCTTCTGCCACGTGGATCCGTTGATCAACCAGTACACCATCGCCTTCAAGATCGCGGCGGAGACGACCTGGTCGCACGCGGAGTAGAGGCGCTGCGGCGCATTCGGCTAGCGCGGCCCGGGCAGCGAAAATTTCGCGCCCGGGCCGCGTTTTTTTCTTGACCTGAAGCGCGCTCCAAGTTGTTCAATAGCATGCGGCAAATACCCGATTTGGGAGGAGACCCATGTACCTCGAGAAGATCAACGGCCCCGCCGACGTCCGCGCGCTTTCGCCCGAAGAGCTCCCCGGCCTCGCCGCCGAGATCCGCTGCGCC
This sequence comes from Paratractidigestivibacter sp., assembly GCF_963660155.1. Lineage (GTDB taxonomy): Bacteria > Actinomycetota > Coriobacteriia > Coriobacteriales > Atopobiaceae > Paratractidigestivibacter. The sequence continues at coordinate 39,027 of NZ_CAVKWG010000048.1, forward strand.
CTCGTGGCCAAGCTCGCCGCACACGGCGGCCACGTCGGCCCGAACCTCGGCATCGTAGAGACAACCATCGCCCTGCACCGCGTCTTCGACTCCCCCACCGATAAGCTCGTCTTCGACGTGAGCCACCAGACCTACGTGCACAAGATGCTGACCGGCCGCGCGGCTGCCTTCACCGACCCCGAGCGCTACGACGACGTGTCCGGCTACTCCGAGCCCTCCGAGTCCGAGCACGACCACTTCGTCATCGGGCACACCTCCACCTCGGTGAGCCTCGCCTGCGGCCTTGCCAAGGGGCGCGACCTCGTGGGCGAGAGCTACGACGTAGTCGCCGTCATCGGCGACGGGTCGCTTTCCGGCGGCGAGGCGTTCGAGGGCCTCGATTGGGCCGCTGAGCTCGGAAGCAACCTCATCATCGTCGTGAACGACAACCAGATGTCCATCGCCGAGAACCATGGCGGCCTCTACGGCAACCTGGCGGAGCTCCGCGCGACCAACGGCGAGTGCGAGAACAACTACTTCCGCGCGCTCGGCCTCGACTACCGCTACGTGGCCGACGGCAACGACGAGGGGTCCGTCGAGGCGGCCTTGGCCGAGGTCCGCGGCATCGACCACCCCGTCGTCGTGCACGTGAACACCGAGAAGGGGCACGGCTGGCAGCCCGCCGTCGACCAGAAGGAGCGCTTCCACTGGGACGGCTGGTTCGACGAGAAGACCGGCGAGAGCAAGCTTCCCGCAGGCGGCGAGCCCAGCTACAACGAGCTCACCTACCAGGCGCTCAAACGCCACATGGAGGCCGACCCGCGCGTCGTGGCCATCTCGAGCGCAACGCCGACGGTCATGGGCTTCACGGCGGAGCGCCGCGCCGAGGCCGGCCGACAATTCGTCGACGTGGGCATAGCCGAGGAGCACGCGGTTGCGCTCGCGAGCGGCATCGCGGCCGCCGGCGGCGTGCCCGTCTACGGCTTCTACGGCACCTTTATCCAGCGCGGGTTTGACCAGCTCATGCAGGACCTCTGCGTGAACGGCAACCCCGCCGTGCTCCTCAGCTTCGCGGACTCCGTGTGCGGCATGAACGACGTCACGCACCTGGGCATCTTCGACATCCCCGAGCTCTCCGCGATCCCCGGGCTCACCTATCTGGCGCCCACGAGCCGCGAGGAGTACCTGGCCATGCTCGACTGGGCGATCCTGCAGCGCGAGCGCCCCGTAGCCATCCGCGTGCCCGCAGCGGGCATGGTGAACCGCGAGGTCAACACCGCCGCGGCGGACTGGGCGACGACGACCGAGACCGTGCGCGAGGGCGCGGACGTCGCGATACTCGGCCTCGGCTGTGCCTTCGGCATCGCCGAGGAGGCCGCGGGGCTTCTCGCCGCCGAGGGAGTGAGCGCGACGCTGGTTAACCCGCGCGTGGCGTCGGGCCTCGCTGACGAGTACGTGGAGAAGCTTGCCGCCGCGCACAAGGCCATCGTCACCGTGGAGGACGGCCAGCTCGAGGGCGGTTTCGGTGAGAAGGTCGCGCGCCAGGCGGCGGCCACCTGCCCCGTTTACTGCGCCGGCGTGCCGCGCGGCTATTACGACCGCTACGACCCCGAGGAGCTCAAGGCGAGCTGCGGCCTCACGCCCCAGGCCGTCGCGGCCGCGGCAATGAAGCTTCTCGCCAAGGCGAACGGTCGCTAGCGAACGGGCGAAAACCGGCGGCGAACGACCAAGAACGCCCCAAACATAGTTAAATTCGCAATGTTGACGCACCCCTCGCGCGAGCAAGCATCGAATCGGTTCGACATCCTTTGTACAGGCCGTCATTCGATTTTAAGGAGTCTTTCAGGGGCAAGTTCGTCATCACTTAGACCGACGTAGGCTTCAACTTCGTCCTCGAGGCCGCCAACAGCGAGGTCGTCGCCTCCCAGGCCTACACCTCAAACAGGCCTGCAAGAAGGCTATCGATTCCGTCAAGGCCAACGCCGCCGATCCCCCCGTTGTCGAAGCCGGGGACAAGCAACCTGACCCCCACGCAAGCATCAGCCCCGCCGGCCACACAAGACCGGCGGGGCTATTTTTGTCGCGAGGACATAGCGAAAACGCTAAGTATGTGATCAAATTGGCGATTGGCGAGTATCAAAGAAACGACCGAGCTTCTGACCTGCGCTTTTACGGAGCAGGTGTTGTCTTCTACTCTGCAAACCCAAATTTGATTGCATACATAGCTGCTGACGCCCCTATTTGGCACCGTACGGGACCGTTTTCTTTGCAAAACCGACCAAGGCGAGCCATTTTCTTTGCGGACGACGGGGGCCCGTCAGCGATGACTGGCTCGGGCTGCGTGCGCAGGGGCGCGGAGAGAGGGGCGGCGAGTCATGAAGCCGACGGCTCGCCGCCCGCAAGGATGTGCGGCCCCGCGCCTGTCACCAATGGCGGGCCGGACGGCCGGCGACCGGCCGCGCCGGCACGAGGCAAGGGGAAGGGGTCGCGGGGCTATTCAGCGGCGGCGATATCGCTGACCTGCGGCGCCACGGCGTCGGCATCGGCCGCGGCCACGTTCTTGCGGCCGAGCTCGGTCCACTCGAGCTCCTCATCGGCCATGCTGCCGGGCTCGCGGCGGCGCATCTCGGCGATGCAGTGGTAGGCCACGATCAGGCCGAGCACCACGAGCAGCACGGCGAAGACCAGCTGCAGCGCGGTGTTGAACACGTTGGCCGCGCTGCCGGAGGCGAGCGCTGTGGCACAGCCGATGAAGGACTGGACCAGCGACGTGAAGGTGCACACCAGAAGGAACGCGACGGGGATCTGCAGCATGAAGCCGCGGCGGCCGGTGCACTTGCAGAAGACGGCCAGCATGATCATGGTCAGGCCGCCGAGCAGCTGGTTGGAGGCGCCAAAGAGCGGCCAGATGGCGTTGTAGCCGCCGAAGGTCAGCGCCAGGCCCGGGATCAGCGTGACCACGATGGCCAGCCACGGGTTGCCCATGAACCTCATGATGCCGCTGCGGTCCTGGATGGCAAGCGCGTCGTTGCTCGCCGCGAAGAACTCGGAGAAGGCGGTGCGGCCGATGCGCGCCACGGCGTCGAGCGAGGTCAGCGCCAGCGCGGAGACGTTCATGGTCATGAAGACGGTGGCCACGGTGGAGTCGATGCCGAAGGCGGTCATGCCGCGCGCCACGCCGGCGGCGAAGATCTGGAACGGCGTGGACGCGACGCCCGCGTTCAGGGCGCCGGTGCCGGCGGTGTTCATGTCGGAGTACATGATGCCGGCCACAACGATGACGATGATGCCCACGAAGGACTCGAGCACCATGGAGCCGTAACCGACCTTGACGGCGTCCTTCTCGTTGGAGAGCTGCTTGGAGGAGGTGCTGGTGGACACCAGGGAGTGGAAGCCGGAAAGGGCGCCGCACGCCACGGAGACGAAGAGGACCGGGAACATCATGCCGGACTTCGTCGAGAAGCCGGTGAACATCGGGGCGGTGATGGTGCCGCGGCCGGTGACGCCCAAGACCACGATGCCCAAAACGGCGCAGACGATCATGGCGACCATCATGATGGCGGTCAGGTAGTCGCGCGGGGTCTTGATGACCTGGATAGGCACGACGGCAACGAACACCAGGTAGACCATCACGACGGCAATCCACTGGTTGAGGTCGAGGTAGAGCGGGAACTGCATGCCCAGGGCGAACATCACCACGATGGACACGGCCGCGGCAACGAACTCGGCCACGCCGGTGAGGTTGAGCTTGCGCTGCACGTAGCCGAAGGCGATGGCCACGAAGGTGAAGAGGATCGAGATGGTGCCCGCGCAGCCGGCTGCGTAGGACTTGGTGAAGTCGATGCCGCCCGCCTCAGCGGCGGTGTACTTGAAGGTGCCGCAGACCATCGAGGTGAAGGCGGCGATGACGATGATGCAGAACAGCCACTGGAACAGCAAAAACAGGCGGCGGCCGGTGACGCCGATGTACTTATCGAACAGCTGCGCGAGCGACTTGCCGTTGTTCTTGATGGAGGCGTACAGGGCGCCGAAGTCGTGGACGGCGCCGAAGAAGATGCCGCCGACGAGGACCCACAGCACGACGGGCAGCCAGCCAAAGGCCATGGCCACGATGGTGCCCGTGACGGGCCCTGCGCCGCAGATCGAGGAGAACTGGTGGGCAAAGGCGGTGAAGCCGGAGGCCGGCGAGAAGTCCTGGCCGTTCTCCATGCGGCGAGCCGGGGTGATGGCGTTCTCGTCGACTCCCCACTTGTTGGCGAGCCACCTGCCGTAGAGCAGGTAGCCGGCGGCCAGCACGACCGCCGCGAGGACCATCAGTACGATTCCGTTCATTGCTAACGAACCTTCCTTTGAGGGACAAAACGTCTGCCACTATGGCTGCATCATCTACACAACTTGCTCACAGGCCGTGATCGATAACACGTCTGAAACAGGGATTTCAACCATTTGTCGATTAATTAATGCCATTGGGCGACACGTGTTTTGTAACATGCAAAACATCTGCATCTAGCAACAGGAGGTTCCATGAGCATCGTCGACGTCATGCGCGACCGTTACTCCGAGAGGCGCTTCTCGCCCGAGCCGGTGGAGGAAGAAAAGCTGCGGGCGATCCTTGAGGCAGGAAACCTCGCCCCCACCGCGGAGGACCGGCAGCCGCAGCGGATCCTCGTGTTGCGCGGCGACGAGGCGATGGCCGAGGTGGACGCCTGCACGCGCTGCCGTTTCGGCGCGCCCGTGGCGCTCGCGCTCGCCTACGACATGGCCGAGGCGGCGAGAAACCCCGACGTGGCCGACTTCGGGCCCGTCGATGTGGCCATCGTCGGCGACCACATGGCGCTCGCCGCGGCCGAGCTCGGCGTCCACAGCTGCTGGGTGGGGCTTATCGACCCCTCCGAGATCCGCCGCCGGTTCAGCGTGCCGCCCACCTATCGCATCGTCGCCCTCATGCCGCTCGGCTACCCCAGCGACAAAAGCCGCCCCTCCCGTCTGCACCGCAGGCGAAAGGGGCTGGAGGAGACGGTCTTCTTCGACTCGTATGCGCCGCGCGAGGAGGCGGGCGCCTAGGTGGGAGAGGTGACAGTGCGGCACGCATGACCTGCGCCTGGTTCGCCGCGTCGGCGCTTAGTCGGACGACTTGCTGCCTGAGCCGTTGACCGCGGCCATGATCTGCAGGGCGCGATAGAGGATCTCGAGCATCGAGAGCACCATGTTGTTGATGTACTCGATGTTGTACAGGCGGAAGAGCTTTCGCAGCATCCGGATCTCCTCGTCGGTGGCCATGCCGTTTGCCGCGAGGATCTGGCACGCGCGGTCCTGCGCCTTCTTCTCGGTCTTGAGCGTCCTGAACTGGAAGACGAAGGCGAGCACATAGAAGATGATGCCGATGCCGCAGGCAAGAAGCGTCACGTTGCCCTGGCCGTTGTTGATGATGATGTCGAGCACGGCGCCCACGACCAGCAGCGGGATGAAGGCGATCGGGCCCATCATGCCGATGACGGCGAACTTGTTCCTGACCTTCATGTCCGGGTCGCCCTCGCGGTCGAGGACGGCGAGCGACGCCTTCTGGGCGCCCATGCCGAGCGACGCGACCGAGGTCTTCTCGATGGTGCGGCGGCGCAGGCGGACCTTCTTGAAGTAGTGGCTGTAGGAGTTGCCGAAGAGAAGAGAGCCGGATTTGGACACCTCGATGTCGGAAAGGCCCGCGGAGTCGAGCACGCGGCGCGCGACCTGCTCGCCGTTGAGGCCGCAGGAATCCTGGCGGCGGTTGTACTTGACGTAGCGCAGCGCGAGGTAGCCCGAGACGAGAAAAGCGAAAAGGGTCACCACGAGCATCGCGACGATGACGACGAGGAAAATGCTCTGCAGGTGAGCGGGCAGGTTTTGGTAGATCTGGCCGGCCTCGGTGCCGGAAAGCGATTGAGCGATGGTATCCATAAGGTGCCTCCTGGTTGTTGCCCGCGGCTTGTTGCCCGCGGCTTGTTGCCCGCGGCGGTTGCCCGCGGCTTGTTGCCCGCGGCTTGTTGATACTATAAATGGGCTGCGCACCACTAGCGCACCAAGGCGACAAACGACGGCCGGCGCGGCCGCTCAAAGGAGATGCCCATGAACGACTTCACCTATCAGGTTCCCACCAAGTTCGTCTTCGGCCGCGGGGCCGTGGACGAGACCGGCTCCGAGCTGGCCGAGCTCGGCTACGAATGCGCGCTCGTCGTGTACGGGAGGGGCTCTGTCGTGCGCACGGGCACGCTCGACCGCGTGCTGACGTCGCTGGACAAGGCTGGCGTGCGCCACGCACAGCTCGGCGGCGCTCGCCCCAACCCCGAGGTCGGCCTCGTGCGCGACGGCGTGGCCGCGGCGCGCGCCGACGGCTGCGACGTGGTGCTGGCCGTCGGCGGCGGCTCGGCCATCGACACCGCCAAGGCCATCGCCCTAGGCGTCCCCTATGGGGGCGACGTCTGGGACCTCTATATGAAGAAAGCCCAGGTCGTGGCCGAGGGCAAGCTCCCCGTGGCCTGCGTGCTCACCATCCCGGCGGCGGGGTCGGAGGCCTCGGCGAGCTCCGTCATCCAAAACGACGAGGTCGCCTTGAAACGCGGGCTCTCAACCGAGCTCAACCGCCCGCAGCTCGCCGTCATGGACCCTGAACTCACCTTTACCCTGCCCCCCTACCAGACGGCGGCCGGCGTAACGGACATGTGCGCCCACATCATGGAGCGCTACTTCGGCTCCACGGGGCCCGTGCCCGTGACCGACCAGATCGCGTGCGGCCTTGTCCGCTCGCTCATCGAATGCGCGCCGCGCGTCATCGAGGACCCCGAGGACTACGACGCCCGCGCGAACATCATGTGGGCGGGCACCCAGGCGCACAACGACATCGCCGGCCTTGGGCGCGGCGCCAAGCCCAACAGCCGCGCAGGCGGCTGGGAAAGCCACGCGCTCGATCATGAGCTCTCGGCCCACTTCCCCCAGGTGACCCACGGCGCAGGCCTTGCCGTCGTCATGCCCGCGTGGATGCGCTACGTGTGGAGAAGCGCGCCGGAGCGCTGGCTCTCGTTCGGGCGCGACGTCTTCGGCATCGAGCCGGTCGACGTGGTGGAGGATTGCATCGACGCGACGCCCGAGGAGGCCATCGAGGACGCGGTGCTGGCCACGATCGACGAGATCCAGGCGTTCTTCTGCTCGCTCGGGATGCCGCGCACGCTGGGCGAGCTCGGCGTCGGCGCGGGCGACATCGACGCGCTGCTCGAGACGCTCCGGCAGAACAAGGGCGCCGAGATCGGCGAGCTGCAGCGCCTTACCATGGACGACTGCCGCCGCATCTACGAGAGCTGCCTGTAAGAATGCAGCCCGGCGCCGAGCCGGCGGCCCGCTCGCCCAGGCCCCGTCGCGGGCCAGCGGCCCGCCGCGGCCTCTCCCCTAAAGTTCGGAAGGCTTCCAAACTTTTTCGACGCGTGGTCAATTTTTCGACACGGGCTTTTACCTGCGGTTATAGAGGTTTTAACTAAAGTTCGGAAGGCTTCCGAAGTTTGGAAGCCTTCCGAACTAAAGGGGAGAGCGAAGAAGGAGGTGCGGATGGGCAGGTTGTTCATCGACGCGGATGCGTGTCCGGTGACGAAGGAGGCGCTTGGCGTGGCAAGGCGGGCGGGGGTCGGCGTGATCATCGCCGGCAACACGACGCAGAACCTCGAGCGTCACGTGCGCGCGGGCGACCCGCGCGATGAGGCCTCGGCCAAGCACGGGTTCTGGGTCGACACGCTCGTCGCGAGCACCGGCGCGGACTCCGCCGACTTCGCCATCGTCGAGCGCCTCGAGCCGGGCGACGTCGTGGTCACGCAGGACATCGGCCTTGCGGCCATGGTGCTCGGCCGCGGGGCCCGCGCCATCGGGGTGCGCGGGCGCGTCTACTCCACCGCGACCATCGACTCGGACCTCTTCATACGCGCCGAGGAGAAGAAGGTCCGTCGCGCCGGCGGGCGGACCAAGGGACCCGCGGCCTTTACCGACCGCGACTGCAAGCACTTCGTCGAGAACCTCGAGGGCCTTCTCGGCATCTGGTGAGGTACGGCCGCCGAGACGCGCGCCCGCCGAAGCCGCGAGGCTGCCGGGCCTCCCCTACTCCCCCGCGGCGTGCCTCGGCTCGAGCTTGGCCGCGGCCGTCGCGCAGGCGCAGGCCGCAAGCGCCATGACGGCGCCGACCAGCCCGACCATGCCGAGACCCGCGCGGCTCACCACGACGCCGCCGATGGCCGTGCCGACCGAGATCCCGATGTTGAACGCGGCGGGCTCGAGCGAGCTCGCGAGCGTCAGGGCCTTGGTATGGCGCTCGCTCGCCATGCGCATGAAGAGCGTCACGCACGGGACGCTACACATATACATGAGCAGGCCGAACACCATGATGACCACGAGCGCCGCGGGCATCGCGCTGCCGACGGCCCACATGCACGTAAGCACGACGGCCTGCACGAGGAAGACGGCGATGTTCGCCTTGAGGCCGAACTTCTCGTCGAGCACGCCGGAGAGCATGTTCGACGCGAAGAGTATCGCGCCGTAGACGAGCAGGACCAGGCTCGCCTCACCCGAGCTGAGCCCGAGGAACTCCTCGAGGTACGGCGTCACGTAGCCGTAGAACACGTAAATCGAGCCGATGCCGAAGACGAAGACTCCGATGCACGCCACGACGGACGGCTCAGCCAAGAGCGGCAGCTGCTCGAGGACGCCGGCGGGCTCGTCGGTCGCGCCCTCGTGGGGCAAGAACGCGATAACGAGGGCGCACGCGGCGATGGCGAGCGCGAGGCACGCGTAGACGACGGAGCGCCAGCCAAGAAGCGACGCGAGCATCTTGCCGGCCGAGGTGGCGAGCACCATGGCCACGCTGAAGGCACCATAGACGACGGCGACCGCGAGCGAGGTCTTCTTCTCGCCGACGAGCTCGGGCAGAAAGGTGACGGCGAGGGCGAGCAGGCCGCCCGACACGAGGCCGCAGACGGCGCGCGAGGCGATAAGGACGCCGAGCGTGGGCGCGAAGGCGGCGAGCGCGTTGCCCGCGATAAAGACCCCGGAATACGCGAGCAGCAGCGTGAAGCGACGGAAACGGCCTGTTACGAGGGCGAGCACGGGCGTCGAGACCGCGTAAACGATGGCATAGACGCTGATGAGGCGCCCGACCTCGGCGAGGCTCGCCCCGAACGCGTCGGCGAGCTCGGTCTCGATGCCGATGACGGAGAACTCCGTGCAGCCGAGGGCGAAGGCGAGCAGGACGAGCAGGCCCACGCAAAGCTTCGCACGGGCCGCGGGGGCGGCGTTGTTCATGTGAATCGCTCCTAGGTCGTAAACGTGACGTCGGGGTACGGGCCGAGAGGCCACGAGCGGCCCCGACTTCCGTCCACGCGAAACCTAGCCTAACGGCGCGCACCGCCCGGCGCCGGCGCCGGCCGCGCTTCTCCACAAGTTCTGGGCAAGAAGGCCGCGGCGGTGCAGCGCGGACTTGGCGGCGTTTATCTGCGAGAGGATGTCTTCGCAGGGCACGTCCTCGTCGGCCATGCGGTCGATGTCCTGGACCTGCCCGACGATCTTCTTGAGGCGGCGGTGGAGGCTGTCTGCGCCCATGCACTGCATGAAAGAATTCATAGGATTGCTTCGGAGATGATGCGGCGAGCCGCCCCACCCGGCCGTCGTTAGGCGATAATCAACCCGCTAAAAATTAGAACGAAAGGCAACCACCGATGAGCAACCTCGAAGTTAAGTCCGCAGACTGCGACATGCGCCCCGCCACCGTCGACGACGTCCCCGCCATCATCGCGACCCTCGAGACCGGGCGGGCGCTTCTTGCCGCCGACGGCATCGACCAGTGGCAGCACGGCACGGGACCCAGCGTCGCAGACGTGACGAACGACCTGATGCAGGGTTGGGGCCGCGTCTTCTGCGTAAAGAACCAGGTGGCGGCGACCGCGGCCCTGATCCCCGGGCCCGATGCCAACTACGACGTCATCGAGGACGGCCGCTGGGACAAGACCGGCAACCCGAGCGGCGTCTACGCGACCATCCACCGCGTCGCCGTGTCGCCGGCGTACCGCGGCAACCACATCGCTCGACGCTTCTACCTGCGACTTATTGAAGAGGCTCGCGTCCGCGGCTTCGCCGAGGTGCGCGTCGACACGCACGAGGACAACGTTCGGATGCGCCACGTGATCGAGGGCTGCGGCTTCGCCTACGCCGGCCGCATCTACATCGACGGCGACCGCACCCAGCCCCGCCGCGCCTACCAGCTGTTCCTCTAGCGTTTTTCTCGGCCCTTCAGCCAACCATGCGGCCTAGCCCACGCTAAGCATGTAATCAAAATCGAGTTCGGCGAGTATACGCAAAACCCGCAAGTCTCTGACCTGCGGGTTTTCTTCTAAAGAGCGTCAGACGATCGATAACTCCAAATCGGCTCGCATGCTTAGCGAGGTCTAGGTCAAATGCTAGTTGTAGGCGGCGCGGAGTGTGCGGGTGAGCTCCATGTTGGCGCTGTAGTCGACGGGCACGACGACCACGCTGGGAGCGTCGGTGTTCTCGAAGGCGCGCTCGAGCGTGGGGATAAAGTCCTCGCAGCTCCCCACGCGGTAACCGTGGCAATGCATAGCCTCGGCCAGGGCACAGAAGTCGGGATTCGTGAAGCCCACGCCAAAGACGTCGCCGAACTGCTCCTCTTCCTTCCACTTGATCAGGCCGTAGTGCGCATCTTCCCAAATCAGGGTCACAAACGGGACCTTCTCGCGCACGGCGGTCTCCAGCTCCTGCGAGTTCATCATGAAGCCGCCGTCGCCGCTGACGGCCAGCACGCGGCGCTCGGGGCGCAGCATCTTGGCCGCGAAGGCGCCCGGCACGGCGAAGCCCATGGATGCGAAGCCGTTGGAGATGAGGCACGTATTGGGCTCGTAGCAAGGGTACTCGCGGCCTATCCAGATCTTGTGGGCGCCCACGTCGGAGACAAGAATGTCGGAACGTCCGAGCACCTTACGGATGTCGGAGATGAGGCGACCAGGCTTCATGGGGAACGAGTTGTCCTTCCCCTGTTCCTCGAGCTCCTTGTGGAGGCGACAGCCCACCGCGAGCATGGACTCGGGCTCGGGCTTATCGTCGCGGCAAGCAGTGCGCAGGATCTGGTAGATGCTGTCGGACAGGTTGCCGACGACCTCGATCTCGGGCTCGTAGAGCTGGTTCACGTCGGCGGGCAGCGCGGCGATGTTGATGATCTTCATGTCGTCGTGCGTGTGCCATTTCTTGGGCGAGCACTCCACAAGGTCGTAGCCGATGCCGATGACGAGGTCGGCCTGGTCGAAGGCGTCGATGATGTAGTCGTGCTGGGGAATGCCGACGACGCCCATACGGTACTTATTGTCGCAGGGGATGATGCCCTTGCCCATCATGGTCTGGACCACGGGGATGTGCAGGCGCTCGGCCATGGTGGTCACAGCTTGGGCGGCATGGCCGCGAACGGCCCCTGCGCCGGCGAGAATCACCGGGTTTCTCGCCTCCGAGATCATGCGCGCGGCCTCGGTCACGGCCGCGGGATCCGCGTAGAGCGCGGGCGGCTGCTGGCGGCGCAGCGGCTTTGCCGGGCAGGGCATGTGCGCGATGTTCTTGGGCAGGTCGATGTGGGTGGCGCCGGGCTTGCCGTTCTCGGCATACTTAAAAGCCAAGCGGCAAATCTCGGTCACGGTGTCCGGGCGCATGACCACCTTGGAGCGCTTGGTGATCGGCGAGAACATGGCCGAGAGGTCCAGATACTGGTGGCTCGTGAGCTGCATGAGCTCCGTGGAGACCTGGCCCGTGATGGCGACGAGCGGCGCGCCGTCGAGAAACGCGTCGGCCACGCCGGTGACGAGGTTCGTGGCACCCGGCCCGAGCGTCGCCAGGCACACGCCCGCGCGTCCGGTGAGGCGCCCGTAGACGTCGGCCATGAAGGCCGCGCCCTGCTCATGGCGCGTCGGGATGAAGCGGATGCCCGCCTCCTTGATGGCGAACATGAGGTCGAGGTTCTCCTCGCCCGGAATGCCGAAGATGACGTCGACGCCCTCTGCCTTCAGGCAGTCGACGAGCACCTGCGCGGTGGTCTTCTCGGTGGTCGTGTCGTGCTTCTGAGCTGCGCACATATGAAATTACTCTCCTATCGGTTGCGTTGCCGATAAGGGAGTCTAACACCCGTTGTGGCGCAGTCTGGAAACGCCGTTGTTTCGCGCACGTTAGCGGCCGCTGTCGAGCAGATAAGACGAAGGGACAGTCCCTTCAGCCCTCGTTGCGCGCGAGCCAGCCGCCGTCGTTGACGGTCTGGCGCAGCGGGTTCGGCTCGATGCGGTCGAAGAGCACATGGGAGACGCCGGCGCGGTCGAGCTCGGCCAAGGTGCGGTCCAGGTGGCCGTTGGCCTTGGCGGACTTGCCGCCCGTGGTCACGACGAGGGCGCGACTGCCGGAAAGCGTCTGGTCGCCGAGCTGGCCGAGCTTACCCGGCCCGAACAGGACCTTGTTGCCGGTGATGAAGTTGCAAGAAAGGGTATCGAGCATTCTTGCCTCCAAGTGAGTACGATTTGTACTGAGGGTACCGCCTCGCTCGACAACCGAAAGGAATCGCCGTGGATCGAAACAAACGCCCGCAAAAGGTCGCGCTGATCAACTTGGCGCGGGCGAATGACGCGCGGATAGAGCTCGGGCTGCTGCTTGACGACGCGGCCGAGGCGGGCGCCGTGTACGAGAGGCGCTCGGGGCTGGAAACGCAGACGGCGTTCGAGCTGGTGGAACGCACGGCGGCGTTGGCCAGCCACGAGGCCGTCGTGCTGGGGCTCGACCTTGGCGACGCGAGTTTCGATGAGGCCCTGGCAGCGCTCGACGAGGGCACGATGGTCTATGTTGTGCTCTCGTGCGGGGACAACCCGGCCGAGCAGGCGCTCGGTGTCCTGAGCATCTTCGGCGAGATTTGCGATGAGCGGGGGCTCGTTTGGGGCGGCGGCATTGCTGTGGCGCACAGCCAAGTCGTGGCGGCGTTCGAACAAGCGCCTCGGCTGGGTTTTTGGCGACGGGCGACGTCTTCGGCCATCGATGAGCTGCTGCTCCGGATCCGCTGCGGCGAGGAGGCAGGCAATATCCCGGCGAGACAGGGGTGGCTGCGGCGGGCCGCGGCGGCGATTGTGCTGCGGCTGCGGTAGGACCTGCTATTTGGGGACTGTCCCCAAATAGCAGGTCAGCCCCCAAGTGCAGGCACACAAAGAAACCCACCGGGGCGCAAGGCCCGGCAGGTTTCTTGCAACAAACGTTAGCTGCGCTTACTTGCGGGGGCGGAGCCAGAAGATGCAGGCGGCGGCAATAATCACGACTACGCCAACGATCTGTAGGCCCGCCCCTGAGAAATCGTCAAATAGCACACGAAGCTTGATAATGGCAGGTCCATAGTCTATAAGTTTGCCTGGGTAAACTTATTGCCAGGGCATACGTCCCTACTGACGGATTGGAGCGACCCATGAAGGGCAACACCCCTTACCTCGTGGTCGACGGCCTGATGAAGCACTACGGCGACGGCGAGGCCCGCGTCCAGGTGCTCGACGGCATCACCACCACCATCAACAAGGGCGAGGTCTGCGTCATGCTGGGGCCCTCGGGCTCGGGCAAGTCCACCTTCCTGAACCTCATCGGCGGCCTTGAGGCCGCAGACGGCGGCAAGATCTGCGTGGCGGACACCGAGCTCACCACGCTTTCGGCCGGGGAGCTCGGCGAGTACCGCCGCCGCGAGCTGGGCTTTGTCTTCCAGTTCTACAACCTCGTGCCCGACCTCACCATCCGCGAGAACATCGAGGTCAC
>NZ_CAVKWG010000048.1:53180-216848 GCF_963660155.1 Paratractidigestivibacter sp.
CCCGCTGGCCGCCTCCGAGCTCACCTGGTAGGTGCGCCATGTCTCCCCTGATCAAGCGGCTCCCGCGCGAGCTGTACCGCAACCTGGGCAAGTACGTGGGCATCTTCCTTCTGATGTGCGGCGCCGTCGCCATGACGTCGGGCTTCCTTCTGGCCTGCCACTCCATCAGCGAGCTGATCGTAGGCATGCGCGAGACCTACAACATCGAGGACGGCCGCTTCACCACCACCTTCGAGGCCACGGACGCCCAGCTAGACGCCGCAACCGACGCCGCTGAGCCCGCAGGCGGCGTGACTATCTACAAAAACTACGCCATCGACGCGGACCTCAACAAGGCAGACGGCGACGACGGCACCAACCGCACGCTTCGCACCTACGCGCACCGCACCGAGGTCGACCTCGCCGCCTACGCCGAGGGCGAGGAGCCCGCGGGCACCGACGAGGTGGCCATCGACCGTGTCTTTGCCACCAACAACAACCTGGCCATCGGCGACAGGCTCGAGCTTGAGGGCCGCACCTACACGATCTGCGGCATCCTCACGCTGGCAGACAGCCAGGCGCTCTTCCTCAACAACTCCGACTTCACCGTGAACACGATCACGTTCGGCGTGGCCGAGGTGAGCGAGGCGGGCTTCTCGGCGCTCGAGGAGGCAGGCGGAGCCCCGGCCTACATCTACTCCTTCTGCTTCACCGACCGCGACCTCACCGTGGCCGAGCGCACCGACGCCGAGAAGGACATGGTCTCGGCGCTCACCGACGAGGGCGCGCGCGTGATCGACCTCACCGACGCCGACTCCAACCAGGGCATCTCCTACGCCACCGACGACATCGACGGCGACTCCGCGATCTGGGAGACGCTGCTTTTGATCATCGTGGCCATCATGGCGTTCATCTTCGTGGTGCTGACCTCCGGCACCATCGAGGAGGAGAGCGCGATCATCGGCACGCTGCTGGCAAGCGGCTACCGCCGCCGCGAGGTCGTGGCCCACTACCTGGCGCTGCCCACCATCGTGGGCGCCGTCGCGGCACTTCTGGGCACGGCGCTGGGCACGCAGTTCATGATGGAGCCCATGAAGAACCTCTACTACGGCTCCTACAGCCTGCCGCCCTTCGTGCTCAGCTGGGACTGGAGCATCGTGGCCAAGACCGCCGTTGCGCCCTTCGTGGTTCTCGTGGGCATCACCCTCGTTGGCCTTCTGCGCAAGATGGGCAAAACGCCGCTGCAGTTCCTGCGCCACGAGGCGTCAGGCAAGTCCGGCACCAAGCGCGGCTTCACGCTGCCCGAGTGCATGGGCTTCGTGGCACGCTTCCGCCTGCGCGTCTTCCTTCGCAACCTCGGCAATTTCGTCACGCTGTTTTTGGGCATCGCCTTTGCCGCGCTGCTCATGCTCTTCTCGCTTGGTGTGCTTCCCACCATGCAGCACTACGCCGACAACCTGAAGAACAGCCTTGTGGCCGAGCACCAGTACACGCTGAAGGCTCCGCTTGAGCTCGAGGGCACCTCCGGCGAGCGCGAGACCTGGCAGGCCGTGGCGCGCCTGCAGCAGGTCGACGGCACCAAACTCGACGAGCTCCAGGACGCGGCAGACGCGAGCGATCTGACCGCCCTCTACGAGAAACTCGATGACGTTGCCTCTGACCTGGGCGTTTCTCGCCAAGACGTGCTGGACATGGTCGAGAAGGTCGAGGACATTGACCTTGACGACGAGAACATCCACCCCGTGAACACCACCGACAACGGCGCCTCCAAGATCTCGCAGGCCGAGAAGTACGCCGTCTACACGCTGGAGTACGACCGCGGAGCCGACAACGGCACCGAGACCATCACGGTCTACGGCATCCTTGAGGACTCCGCGTACTGGAAGGACGTCAACGTCGGCGATGGGCGCGTGGTCGTGGGCTCGGGCCTCGTGGACAAGTTCGGCTGGCAGGACGGCGAGAAGATCAGCCTCGACGACAAGTACGAGGGCAAGACGCGCGAGGTCACCTACGCCGGCAGCTCCCGCACCTGGGGCGCCAACTCCAACATGAACCTGTACATGAGCCTGGCCGACTTCAACGAGTTCTTTGGCAACGACGCCGACTACTTCAACGGCTATGCCAGCAACGAGGCTCTGACCTTCGACTCCACCTACTACGCCGGCGACACCACCCCCGACGACATGCAGGCCGTGGGCGACCAGTTCGTAGACATGATGGGCGAGATGCTCGGCACGCTGGTGGGGCTCTCCGTCTTCATCTTCGTGCTATTCATCTATCTGCTGACCAAGGCCGTCATCGACCGCAGCGCCCGCTCCATCAGCTACATGAAGGTCTTCGGCTACCGCGACGGCGAGATCTCCAAGCTCTACGTCCGCTCGATCACCATCTGCGTGGTTGCGTCGCTTGTGCTCAGCATGCCGCTCATCATCGTGGGCCTTAAGGCCATCTTCAAGGCGATGCTCGTGAGCTACAGCGGAAACATCCAGATCTGGGCTCCGGCAAGCGTCATCGCCGAGACCATGGCCGCTGGCTTCGTGAGCTACCTGGTGGTGGCGCTTCTGCACATGCGCTCGATCAGGCGCGTGCCCATGGCAGAGGCCCTGAAGGTCCAGGAGTAGCAGCCGCCAAAAGGTCTGTCCCCAAACCGCTGCAGATTGGGGACTGTCCCCTTTCTGCAGCGGTTTGGGGACTGTCCCCTATTCGCAGGTGGTTTAGGCGCTGAGGGCGGCGACGGTCTTGTCGTACTGCTCCCCGACGGCCGGGAAAAGCTCGGGCGCTCGGCCGATCGTCTCGGCGCCGCGCAGCTCCTCGGTGATCTGGACCGCGGGGCCCGTCAGGTTCGAGAGGCCAAGATTCATGCAGATGCCTTTGAGCGTGTGCGCCGCGAGGAAAGCCGCCTCGGCGTCGCCTTCGGCCAGCGCGGACTTAAGGTTCGCGAAGCTCTGGTCCTGCAGGAACTTCTTGGCGAAGCGCTCGACCAACGCGTCTGAACCCAGGCGCCTCAAAACGTCGTCGTAATCGGCACCGATGCTCTCGTACGTGGCGCGCATATCCATAACAATTGCTCCTATCAAAGGTCGGGCGCGCAAAGGTGCCCGAGCGTTTCTCGATAAATCCAGCCGCTAAAAGGTATCGTCCTCACTCATCAGCTCTGAGGGGGGGGGTAATTCTTTTCCGATATCGGAGCGGATGCGCTCCTGCACGTCGATCAGGCACTGCAGCACAAGCGGGTTGAAGGCGCCGCACTCCCCGTGGATGATCATGTCCATGGCCTTGTCGTGCGAGTACGCGGGCTTGTACACACGCACGCTGGTGAGGGCGTCGTAGACGTCGGCCACGCTGACGACCTGCGCGGATATGGGAATCTCGTCGCCCTTGAGGCCGTCGGGGTAGCCGCGGCCGTCCCAGCGCTCGTGGTGCCATCGGCAGATGGCCTGGGCCGTCTTCATGAGCGGGTCGTCGCGGTACTGGTCGAGGTTCTCGAGCATTTGAGCACCCAGCGCGGCGTGGGTCTTCATGACCGCGAACTCCTCGTCGGTGAGGCGGCCCGGCTTGTTCAGGACCTCGTCCGGGATGGCCATCTTGCCGATGTCGTGCAGCGCGGAGGCCATGGCGACGGTCTGACGCTCGATCTGCGACATGCTGTACTTCTCGCTCTTCTGCGAGAGGCGCTCGAGCAGGATCTCGGTGAAGTTGCGGATATGCAGGATGTGCAGGCCGCTCTCGCCGTTTCGGAGCTCCATGGCGCCGGCCAGGATGTCGACGAGCATGCGGCTCTCGCGCTCGCGCTCGTAGAACTGCTGCTGCAGCATCGAGTTGAGGCGGCGCTGCTTGGCGTAAAGATGCATGATGTTGCTTACGCGATGGCGGACGACGCGGCTGTCGAAGGGGCGCGTGATGTAGTCGGAGGCGCCCAGCTCATAGGCGTTGAGCACCTTCTCCTCGTTGGTCTCGGCGCTGATCATGATGACCGGCACGTCATCGATCCAGCCCTCGCTCGTCATCTTGGAGAGGACACCGAAGCCGCTGATGCCCGGCATGTTGATGTCGAGCAGCACGAGCGACATCTCGTCGCGTCGGTCCTGCAGGATCTCCAGGCACTCCTCGCCGCTGCAGGCCTCGGTGATGTTGTACTCGTCCTCGAGCATGGCGCGCAGGATCTCGCGGTTGATCTCGGCATCGTCGACGATGAGGATGCGCGGGCGATGGTAGTTGGGAAGCGACAGCAGATCGGCCTCGGTGACCACAGAGTCCTTGCGCTCCTTGGCGCGATACATCAGCTTGTCGGCCTGGCGAAGCGCGTCGTCGACGGTGCGTCCGGCTGCCAGCACGCCGCCGATGGACGCGGAGAGCCTCAGCTGCGGATAGCCGCGCACCGTAGCCTGCTCGACCTTCATGGTGAGGAACTTCAGCCGCTTGGAGAAGTCCTCGCCTCCGATGCCGGGCATGATGAGGACGAACTCGTCGCCGCCGTAGCGCACGAGCGAGTCGGAGTCGCGGATACCCGAGAGCATGGCCTGCGAGACGGCCTTAATGGCCAGGTCGCCCACGTGATGGCCGAGCGTGTCGTTGATGAGCTTGAAGTCATCGAGGTCGGCGATGGCCACGCCGGCGTTTAGGTACTGGTGGCGCAGCTTGTCCTCGTAGTAGCGGCGGTTGTAGATGCCGGTGAGGACATCGTGGTAGGCGAGGTCGTCCGAGACGCCCTCGTCCTCCTCGGCGTCCACGGACGAAGCGAAGAGGAGCACGCGCGGCTCGCCGTCGACCTCGATGTAACGGGCGGTCGCGCGGTGATAGGTGTCGCCCATGCGCAGGGAGTTGGTCTTCTCGCCGCCGTGGGCGAGCACGTCGAGGGCGACCTGGCGCATACAAGGACAGTCGGTCCCGCAGAGCAGGCAATGGGAGTCGTTGGCGGCGGTCTGCTCGTCCAGAAGGTTGACGACCGGATAGAGCTCCTTGTAGCGGAGGACCTCCTCGTCGGCCTCTACCTTCGTCATTCGAATAACGTGCTGCTCATCGGCCATGCGCATACCCTTCCCAGCTGCTTTCTCGCGATGGCTGCCGCGGCGCGGCTATGAAACATTTTAGCGCAGCGCGCAGGACACAAATTGATCAAGGTCAAATTTATCGGCTATCGAGGGTGGGCCTCGACCGCTCGCCACGGGCGCCCACAAACGCACCATAGCGGGCGCACGAGCCGCCCGCGCCGCATAGCGACGTGGCATACTCTTGCAGGTGAAGAAAGGAAGTTAACCATGTATGACAACGACTTCGTCCCCGGCCGCAACGACGCCTGCTGGTGCGGCTCCGGCAAGAAATACAAGAAGTGCCACGCCCGCATCGACGAGCGCCTCGACCGCCTCTACCACAACGGCTACGAGGTCCTTCCCCGCGGGCTGCTCAAGACCCCCGAGGACATCGAGGGCATCAAGCGCTCCGCGGACATCAACATCGGCGTGCTCGACTACGTGGCCGAGCACATCCGCGCCGGCGTGACCACGGCCGAGGTGGACCAATGGATCCACGACTACACGGTCCAGCACGGCGGCATTCCCGCCGACCTCAACTACGAGGGCTACCCCAAAAGCGTCTGCACTTCCATCAACGACGTGGTCTGCCACGGCATCCCGAGCGAGGACGACGTGCTGCGCGACGGCGACATCGTGAACGTCGACTGCTCGACCATCCTCGACGGTTACTTCTCGGACTCGAGCCGCATGTTCTGCATCGGCGAGGTCTCGGCGGAGCGCCAGCGGCTCGTCGACGTGACGCGCGAGTCTGTGCAGCGCGGGTTGGAGCAGGTGCGCGCCTGGAACACGCTGGGCGATGTCGCACACGCGGTCCAAACGTGCGTCGAGGATGCGGGCTTCAACGTGGTCCGCGAGTTCGGCGGCCACGGTATCGGCCTCGAGTTCCACGAGGACCCGTTCGTCGGCTTCGTGGGCGAGCCGGGCGAGGGCGTCGTCCTCGCGCCGGGCATGTGCTTCACCATCGAGCCCATGGTGAACGCCGGCGCCCCCGACATCGACATGAACGACCCGAACGGCTGGACCGTGCGCACCAAGGACGGCTCGGATTCGGCCCAGTGGGAGGTCCAGCTCGTCGTGACCGAGGACGGCTACGAGCTTTTGAGCTGGTAGGACGCATAATCGCACGCAAAACCTATTGTCATCCGCATAAAACCGATTCCGGCGCACGGCGCCGCCGTCCGCAGGCCCGTCATGCGGTCTCGGCAGCAAAAAAAACAGGGATGGCGGCAGTTTTCCGCCCGCGGCCCGTGTAGACGAATTTCGAGCAAGCAGTTTACCTGCGGTTTTGTCGAGCGCAAAGCAAGGTCTACTCAGGAGGTCCGCGAAAAACTGCCGCCATCCCCGTTATTTTGCAGCCGGCCGGCCCAAGAGCGCCCAGCGGACCGTGATCTGTCCCCTTTCTGCAGCGGTTTGGGGACTGTCCCCTTTCTGCAGGCGAGGGATTTAGGGGCGCAGGACGTCGACGAGGCGGAAACGGGCGGCTGCCGCGGCCACATCGGCGGGCATCGGTGCGCCCAGGGCATCGGTCGCGCCCGCCTCGGCGCGGGCGCCCTCGTCCCACTCGTAGACGGCGCACACGCAGTTTCCCCAGCCGGCGGCGAGCACCTCAGCCGCGTTCTTCTCGACGGCGCGCAGGAAGTTGTAGGTGGCGCCGCCGTGGCTCACCACGAAGACGGAGTCGCCCGCCTCCGAGGCGGCCATGCGGTCGTCGAGCGCGAGCGCGAGCCGGTCGCGCACGGCGTCGGAGGACTCCCCGCCGAACTGCAGGTAATACGTGCGGCAAGCCTCGGGATCGCCCTTCGATAGGGTCTCGGGCAGGCCCTCGAGCTGGCCGAAGAACATCTCCTTGACGCGCCGATCGCGCTCGTAGGGGGCGTCCGCATCGGCGAGCCCCGCGGCGGCGAGCTCGGCGCGGACGATCTCGAGCGTGTCGGAGCATCGCTCGGCCGTGGAGCACGCGAACGACGCCGGCCGCACGCCTCGCTCGGCAAGAAGCGCGCCTGCCCGCTTGGCCTGCTCGCGGCCCTCGTCGGTGAGCGGGGAATCGAACCAGCCCTGGATCCGCTTCTGTGCGTTCAGCATGGTCTGGCCATGGCGCATGAGGTAGAGGGTCTTCATCGACGTGCCTTTCTCTCGACTTCGCTCTTTGCGGTTTCGATTATCGCTGGCGGGGCAGCAAATAACAAAGACTTATGTTGCATACTGTTGCATGAAGACTTCTTATGGTTGCGAAATCACCGCCGCCGCAGGCAAAAGCCAAGGAGATGAACCCCATGGATATCCGAGTGATGCGCTCGTTCATCACAATCGCGCAGGTAGGGAGCGTGACGGGCGCCGCTGAGGAGCTGCACGTGAGCCAACCCGCCCTCTCGCGCCAGATGATCGACCTCGAGCGCGAGCTCGGCCGCGAGCTCCTCGACCGCTCGGGCCGCCGCATTACCCTCACGGCCGACGGGCAGCTCTTCCTCAGCCGCGCGCGCGAGGTCGTCGGACTCTTCGACAAGACCTCCGAGGAGTTCCGCGCGGGCACGCTCGTCGGCGGCGACATCCACATCGGCGCGAGCGAGACGCAGGCCATGTGCTTTATCGGTATGGCCGCGGCCCGTCTCGCGCGCACCCACCCCGACGTGCACCTGCATCTCCACAGCGAGGACTCAGACGCCGTGACCGAGCATCTGGAACACGGCCTCTACGACTTCGGGGTGATGGTCGGGCCCGCCCGCACGGAGGTGTTCCGGACGCTCGCCCTGCCGCGCCCCGACGTGTGGGGTGTCCTTGTACCCGCCGAGGACGACCTCGCCAGCCGCGACGTCGCGACGCCCGATGATCTGGCGGCGCGCCCGCTCATCGTCCCCGAGAAGAGAATCGCCCAGAACCGCCTCGCCGACTGGTTCGGGCAGGCGCGGCCCGAGCTTTCGCCGCGCGCCACCTACAACCTGCTCTTCAATGCGTCGCTGCTCGTTCGCGAGGGCGTGGGCGCGGCCCTCTGCCTCGGCGGCATCGTGGCGCCCGGGAGCGAGACGAGCCTCGCGTTCGTGCCCCTCTCCCCTGCCCTGACTTCGCAGGTGGAGCTCGTGTGGAGCCGCTCCCACGAACTCGCCCCGGCGGGAAAGGCGCTGCTCGGCGCAGTGAGGGAACTGGTCAATCCGACTGAGCTGGCGGCAGAGGTCCGCGCACGGCCGTAGAATACAAACGTCTGGAACCCGCGCCGCGGCCTGAGGGGGCCGCGCGCACAAGCGAGAGGAAAAACGCATGAAGGTCATGCTCGTCAACGGCAGCCCGCACAAGGACGGCTGCGTCAACCGCGCCCTCGAGGAGGTCGCCCGCACACTTGAGGAGGAGGGCGTCGAGGCCGAGATCTTCTGGATCGGCAACAAGCCCGTGGGCGGCTGCGTAGCCTGCGGAGGCTGCGCCAAGCTCGGCCGCTGCGTCCACGACGATGCGGTCAACGAGTTCGCGGCCAAGGCCGCCGACGCCGACGGCTTCATCTTCGGCGGCGCCGTCCACTACGCGCACGCCGCGGGGTCGCTTCTCGGCTTCATGGACCGCCTCTTCTACTCCGGCTTCGGCAAGAAACACGCCCACCAGCCCGCGGCCGCCGTCACCTCGGCCCGCCGCGCCGGCACCACCGCCGCTCTCGACGACATCCAGAAGTTCTTCACCATCAGCCAGATGCCCATCGTGAGTTCGCGCTACTGGAACAACGTCCACGGCACGAGCGCCGCCGAGGTCGAGCAGGACGTCGAGGGCCTGCTCACCATGCGAATCCTGGGCCGCAACATGGCCTGGATGCTCAAGTGCATCGAGGCGGGCCGCGCCGCGGGCATCGAGGCGCCCGTGACCGAAACCGGCCCGAGCACGAACTTCATCCACTAAGCGAGCAAACCGCGAGACGAGGCGAAGGGGGCCGCCCCTTCGCCTCGCCCACGAGAGGACGTGCCATGAGAATCGCCGAGGTCTCCGAGAAGTACGGCATCAGCGCCGACACCCTGCGCTACTACGAGCGGATCGGGCTTCTTCCCCGCGTGCACCGCAACGCGAGCGGCATGCGCGACTACGACGAGAACGACCTCGGCCGCGTCGAGTTCGTCAAGTGCATGCGCGGCGCGAACGTGTCCATCGAGTCGCTCATCGAGTACATGCAGCTGTTCGACGAGGGCGAATCGACCTACGAGGCCCGCCGCCAGATCCTCATCGAGGAGCGGGAACGGGCCCAGGAGCGCCTGGCCGAGATTCAGGACGGCCTCGACCGCCTGAACAAAAAGATCGCCTGGTACGAAGGCCTTATCGGCAGCAGCTCCCGAGAAGACTAGCGCCCTTGCGTTCGAGCGGGGCGCGCGGCGGCGTCGCCCGGCCGTGCCGCGCCCCTATTCGTTGGCCTTGTCCTGCAGCTTCGTCGCGTAGACGTCCTTGCCGTCCCCAAAGAGATTGAGGTACTGCAGGGTCGCGAGGTCGGAGCGGGCCTGCTCGGTGCCCGAGACGCCCGAATCGTCGCTCGGGAAGTGCCAGCCGCCGAGGGCGTCGCGGTACCCGGCGATATCGATGGCGGGGAGCACTTCTCGCAGGCAAAGGCGGGCCTTCTGGAAGTCGGACAGCGGCGCGCCGATGAGCTCCATGAACGACGAGCCGAGCGCGCTCGAATCGAGGTCGACCACCTCGCTCACCTGCTCGTTGCCCGCCACGTCGTAGTTCGCCCAGATGATGTAGTTGGTCTGGTAGATGCGCTGCTGGTGCTCGTTGCTCTCCTCGTCCGTCGCGAACCGGCTGTTGTGCTCGACGGTCATGTAGGGCTGATGGTCACCGAAGAACACCACGACGACCTTGCGGTCGAGCTTTGAGAGCGCCTCGAGGAAGTCGGCGAGCGCCTGGTCGGACTTGGCGACGCTCGCCGCATACTCGTCGATCAGCGGGTCGTCCGTGCCGTCGGCCAAGGTGTAGTTAATAAGTTCGTCCTCCGGAATCAGGCCCGTGTCGTAGCCTGAGTGGTTCTGCATGGTCACGTCGAAAATAAACTGCGGGTCAGAATCGGTATTTAGCAGGTCAAGGATCTTGTCGTACGTAGCAGCGTCGCTCACGTGGCCGCGGTACTCCTCGCTTTCGGAGAAGTCGGAGAGCGACAAGAACTCGTCGAAGCCGAAGATCTCGTAGACATTCTCGCGATTCCAGTTCTGGCGGTTGTACGGGTGCATGGCCAGCGTGTCGTACCCGAGGCCCTTGAAGAGCCGCGCGAGGTTGTCTGTGCGCCCCATGTTGTAGGTGTTGTAGGGATAGACGCCGACGCCCAGGTTAGCCGTGGAGTTGCCGGTGAGGAACTCGAACTCGGTGTTCGTCGTGCCGCCGCCGTTGACCGGGACGTAGAGCACGCCGCGCTGGAGGCAATCCGCGATGGATTTGAAGTAGGTCGGGCCCTGGTAGTTCTCGTCCATCCAGTCGAAGATGGAAAGGTCGGAGAAGGTCTCGTTCATGACGGCCACGACGCAGGGCTTCTCGGCATCGAACTGGGCGGCAGCGGCGGCGCGAGACTCCGACGCGCCGAGCCCGAGGTCCTCCTCGTAGCTGGCGGCGTATTGCGCGAGCAGGCCCTTGGCGGCTGCTGGGTCGTAACCCTCGGGAGCGTACGGAATCATGCCCTGAAAAGCCGAGATGAACGTCGGCAGGTAGGCCTGCTGAGTATAACTGTCGGCCGTGTACCAGGCGCTCACCGTGATGCCGTACTCCTCCGCGTAGTCCACCCCGGTCACATTGGAGGCGACCGCGGCGATAAGCGCGAGGCCTACGGCAAGGTTGGCGAGCACGCCCAACGGGCGCAAGGTGAGGGGGGGGGTCGCGGCAGGGCCGGCGGCTGCAGCGGCGGGCGACGGGCAGCTCTGCCCGGCAACGCTCAACTTGGAATGCGAGACGAGGCAGAGTAAGGTCATCGAGACGACGCACGAGGCCAAGGCCCACAGGCAATGCGACGAGAGAACGTAGGTGTAGCCGTCGGCGACGGTGGCCGCGGTGCTCACGGCGAAGAGGTCGCCCGGCTGCAGCGGCTGGCTCTTGAACATAAAGACGAAGTACTCGGCGATGCCGAACCCCGTGCAGGTCAGGGGCACCAAAGCAGCGAGAAACCCGCGTCGCTGCCCAATGAAGTAGAGCGCGACGGCGACCGCGGCGACAAGCGCCCACTCTATGAAGAGGGTCAAGGGGTTAACCTGCGCAAGGTCGTGGTTGTGGGGCAGCTCGAGCGCGAGGACCGCGAAGACGGCGGCCGCGAACACCATGATGAGGTCAACGGGGAGGCTCGCCGCGCGATACGCCGCCGACTCGCCTTCCCCGGAGATGCCGCGCATGCAGCGGGCGAACCTGCGTCGCGATAGCGCGAGATGGGCCATAAGCATGCAAGCGGCGCCGAGGCCGACCACGGAGACCATGAGCTCGGAGCCGTCTCCCCATTCGAGGAGGCCCTGCTTGCACCATGCGAAAACGAATACCTGGGCCGCGACGGGGGCGAGCGCCCACAGAAGGTCAATCACGTGGAAGTCGTGCTCGGCTGCCACGGCACGCAGGACGTCGAGGACGGCGACGAGGCAGGTGCACGCGAGGCACACGCTGCAGATGGTTGTTATATCCATGTATAGGCACCTGTTCAGGGTCATTTTGCTAATTGATTAATTATAGGGCAGAAAGACAGTCTCTTCGTCTTATTTGCACTCTGTCCGCACGCCTGCAGTTTGGGGACAGTCCCCAAATTGCAGGCGAACCACCATTTCAAGCAACTCGTCCAACGGTTCGGCGACGGGGCCGCAGCGACCACGCGCGTGCAAAAAAGGTGACTGTCCCCAAATTGCAGGCGTCCGCAAAACAACAGGTGCCTGAAGGAATTGTGTGCACACGGGAAGAATTCGGTAAGAACTCCAAAGAGGCGCCGCACGCGGGCAAATCGTAGCCGCTTGCCGACGAAGCGCTCGTGAAGCGCGGGCAAAAACCACCCTTTACCTGCACGGGAAGATTCCAGTAAGAATTCGGGAAGACACCGGCGCCGCGCGGCGCGCTAACGTGCATGGCCACATCAAACCTAGGCGAGAGGAGCCGTGCATAATGAGCATCTATTTTCCCGAGGCCCATGTGGCCGTCGAGGTCATCCCGGAGCCCGAAGGCCTGCCGCAGGCACAGTGCCCGCCGGACACCGTGCGCCTCTATGTGAGCGAGGAGCAGGTAAGCGACCCGATGATCGTCGAGGCCCTGGGCGACCTCGTGCATCAGCGCGAGAAGAAGCTCAACCGCGAGCGCAGGGCCAAGGTGTGCTCCGCGCCACTCGACCCGGCCTTCGCGGGCGTCGCCACCCCGGATTGGCGCGGCCACAAGGCATCCCCCCTCGACGGCTCGGCGGCAGGTGCGACCGAGTGCGATCGCCGCGGCGAAGACCGCCCGCCGGCCGAGGACGAGGCGCGCAGCCCCGAGGAGCTTATCGAGGACCTTCTCGACGCGCAGGACGAGCTGGCCGCGTCGCTCGCCGAACTCACAGGCGAGCTGCTCATATCACCCGATCTCGATTGCTTCGAAGGGGATGACGAGGATGAGGACGAGACGGACACCTACGACGACCTCGGCGCCTACGACTCTTGGTTCCAGGATTGGTTGGACGAGCTCTGCTGTGCCCGCACGCGCAGCATGCGTAGGCCGGGGCGCGAGATCAACATCGGCGGCTGCAGGAACCTGTACCTAAGCGTTTAGAGAACCCGAACAGGGCACAACGCGAAGGCGGCGCCCGCCTGCCGGCGACTCGGCGGGCGGGCGCGAGAGCCAATCGTGTCATGTTTTCGGCCGATTGTGACGTCAGCGACGGCCTCGGGCGCCCCGCGCCGTAGCATCATGGGAACAAGCACCCGCAAAAGGAGTCCCCCATGAGGCACAAAGAAATCATCGACGAGCTCTCGCTCGAGGAGAAGTGCGCCCTGCTGCAGGGAGCGACGGCGTTCGGCTCTTGGCAAAACGAGCGCGCCGGCATCCCGTCCGTGCAGTTCTCCGACGGCCCCAACGGCGTCCGCCACCAAGCCGGCGCAGCTGACCACCTGGGCCTCAACGGCTCGGAGCCCGCCACCTGCTTCCCGACCGCGGTAACCGTGGCCAACAGCTGGGACGAGGCGCTCGCCGAGCGCGTGGGCGAGGCCATGGGCGCCGAGGCGGCGAGCCAGGGCGTCGACGTGCTCCTCGGGCCCGGCCTTTGCATCAAGCGAAACCCTCTCTGCGGCCGAAACTTCGAGTACTTCTCCGAGGACCCGCTCGTGGCCGGCAAGATGGCTGCCGCCTACGTGCGCGGCATCCAGGAAAACGGCATCGCCGCCTGCCCCAAGCACTTCGCCGTGAACTCGCAGGAGACGCGCCGTCAGGCCTCCAACTCCATCGTGGACGAGCGCACCCTGCGCGAAATCTACCTCGCCGGCTTCGAGACCGTGGTCCGCCACTCCGCGCCGAAGACCATAATGAGCTCCTACAACCTGGTCAACGGCACCTACGCGAACGAGAACGAGCACCTGCTCAAGGGTATACTCCGCGACGAGTGGGGCTTCGGGGGCGCCGTCGTCACCGACTGGGGCGGCTCGAACGACCATGCCGCGGGCGTGGCCGTCGGCTCCACGTTCGAGATGCCCGCGCCGGGGCTGGGGTCGGTCCGCGAGCTTCTTGCCGCCGTGGCGGCCGGCACGCTCTCAGAGGCCGACATCGACGAGCGCGTGGACGAGGTCATCGAGCTCGCCAGTACGGTGCACCCCGCCGTCCTCGCCGCGCCGTCGAGCTTCGACGCGGAGGCGCACCACGCGTTGGCGCGCGAGGCCGCGACCGAGGGCTGTGTGCTGCTCAAGAACGACCCCACGGCCGGCGGATCTCCCCTGCTGCCGCTCGCTGCGGGCACGGGCGTCGCGCTTATCGGCGACTTCGCCAAGACCCCCCGCTACCAGGGCGCCGGGTCCTCCGCCGTCAACTCCACTAAGGTGGACTCGCTGCTCGACCTTATCGGCGAGACGAGCCTCGACTTCAAGGGCTACGAGCCCGGCTTCGAACGTCACGGCGGCAATAACGACCAGCTCAAGAACGCCGCCTTAAAGCTCGCGAAGGCCGCCGACGTCGCGATCCTGGCCTTGGCCTTGGACGAGATCGCGGAGTCCGAGGGCGCAGACCGCACGGGCATGGCGCTCAACGACAACCAAGTCGAGCTTCTGCGAGACGTGACCGCCGTCAACCCCAACGTCGTCGTGCTCCTGTCCGCCGGTTCCTGCGTGGAATCCGACTGGATGTCCGACGCGCCCGCCGTCCTCTACTGCGCGCTCGGCGGCCAGGCGGGCGCCGGCGCCGCGCTCGACATCGTTACCGGCAACGTCTGCCCCTCCGGCAAACTCACCGAGACCTGGCCACGTCGCTTGGCGGACGTCCCCTCTTCTGCTGCCTTCCCCTCCGACGAGAAGCAAGCGCAGTACCGCGAGGGCATCTACGTCGGCTACCGCTACTTCGATACGGCCGGCGTCGACGTCGCCTTCCCCTTCGGCCACGGCCTCTCCTACACGACCTTTGCCTACGGGAACCTCGAAGCGAGTGAGCGCGACGTCACCTTTACCGTGACGAACACCGGCAAGGTGGCCGGTGCCGAGGTGGCGCAGGTGTACGTGGCCAAGCCGGAGCACGAGGTGTTCCGCGCGGCGCAGGAGCTCGCGGGGTTCGCCCGCATCGAGCTCGCTCCCGGCGAGTCGAAGGTCGTGACGATACCCCTGACCAGCCGTTCGTTCGCGTATTTCAACACGCAGACCAACGCATGGGAAACCGAGGGCGGCGAGTACGAGCTGCGTGTCTCCGCGAGCAGCCGCGACGTTCGCCTGATCGCCCGCGTGACGCTCGAGGGAACGGGGGCGCCGAACCCCTACGCGGGGCGCGACGTTTCGGCCTACGAGTCGGCCGACGTCCTGTCCGTCTCGGATGCCTCCTTCAAGGCGCTTCTAGGCCACGCGATACCCGCCGAGGGTGCCGCGATCGGACGCAACATGTGCTTCCGCGACCTTAACCACGGCCGCTCCCCCATCTTCTGGATCGTCTGGCTCGTGCTCAAGGGCATCAAGAGCCGCGCCGACAAGGCGGGCAAGCCCAACCTCAACGTCCTCTTCATCTGGAACATGCCTCTGCGCGCTCTCGCCAAGATGACCAACGGCATGGTCAACATGCGTATGGTCGACGCCCTCGTCATGGAGATCCGCGGCTTCTGGATCATCGGCATCCTGCGCTTCATCGTCGAGTTTGTCGTCAACCTCATTCAGAACGCCATCCTGTCCAGCAAAATCGCATCCGCATCAAAGAAGTAACGATACACGGGAGGAAACGTCATGAGCTTCAAGCAGTGGACCGAGGAGCACCAGGGAGTCTGGGAGTTCGTCAAGTTCAACGTGTTATCGAACATCTCGACCATTACGCGCATCGTGTGCGCCGCGGCCGGCGCCGCCATCTTCGTGAACGCGCTCGGGCTCACCCAGCCGTTCAAGTTCCTTATCTTCAACTACTCCGACCCCGGCACGAACGGTCTCGGCGGCTTCCTCACCTTCCTCGTAGCTGAGGTCTTGGCGCAGGTCGTCAACTTCTTCGTGCAGATGAAGTGGGTCTTCAAGTCGAGCAACGGCTACGGCGACGCAGCGTGGAAGTACGCGATTCTCGCCGTGCTCATCGTGGTCGTCAACCTCGTGCTTCCCGGCTACGTGACGAGCTTCTGCCAGAACAGCTTCGGCATGGACGCCGCGCTCTCGAGCACCATCGCGTCCGTCGCCAACACCCTGCTCGCCGTCGTGGTGAGCTTCCCCCTCCTCAAGTTCTGGATCGCCAAGTAAGCTTCACCTGCAATTTGGGGACTGTCCCCAAACCGCTGCGGTTTGGGGACAGTCCCCTTTCCGCTGCAATTTGGGGACAGTCCTTTGGCCGCACCTGGTGACGGCCCGCGTCCCTAGTACCGGCCGCGCAGGGAGTACCAGCCGTCGTTCTCGCCGACGACCAGCGGCACGTCGAAGAGGTCGGACAGCACGTCGTCGCGCAGCATATCGGACTTCTTGCCGTCGGCAAAGATGCTCGCGTCCTTAATGAGCAGCACGCGGTCGATGGCCGGGATGATGTCTTCGGGGTAGTGGGTCACGAGGACGAGGGAGCGGCCCTCGTCGGCGAGCGTGCGCATGGTGTCGCGCACGTGGTACATGCCCTCCGGGTCGAGGCCGGTGCACGGCTCGTCGAAGACGAGCACCTGCGGGTCGCGCACGAGCTCGCGCGCCACGAGAACGCGGCGCACCTGACCGGTCGACATCGTCATGATGTCCTGCTCGGCCAGGTCGGCGATGCCGAGGCGCTCGAGGGCGTCCATGCCGGTGGCGCGGTGCGCCTCGGTGACCTCGCCGCGCATGGGCAGCCCCAGCGTGCCGAAGATGCCGCCGACGACGATCTCGAGGGCCGGCAGATGGACGCGAACCTGCTCATGCATGGTGGAGCTCACCACGCCGAGGGTGGAGCGAATGTCGGAGAGAAGCGGTCGGGCGGCGCCGCGGAAGCGCACGGGAGCCTCGTCGCGGTAGAGCGGCATTATCTCGCGCGTGAGCAGCTGGATAAAGGTTGATTTGCCGGCTCCGTTAGGGCCGAGCAGCGCCACGTGCTCCCCTGCCGCGAGCTCGAAGTGGTCGACCGCGAGGATCGTGCGGTCGCTTCTTACCACCTGGGCGTCGTTGATCTCGAAGAGGGGCGCCTCGGCGCGCGCCGCCGTTGTGTCTGCCATGAGCAGGGCCTTTCTTTGCTTTGGTTCATTGCCTTTCGCATGCTTAGCGATTACCAACTATACACGCGCCGCGCGCGACTACGCGAAGACCCAGGCATGCTGCAGCTTGTAGTTAACGAAGAAGAGCGCGAGGTCCACCACGACCTTCGTGGGCACGGCCGGCGTGCCGAACACGCCCGTGAGCACTGTCGTGCCGGCGGCGCTCGCGCACATGATGCCCGTGGCCAAAACGGCGTAGCGCACGACGCGAACAGCTGACGAATCGGCGCCGAAGACGCGCCGGCGGTTGACAGCGAAGTTCGCGCCAGCCGAGACGACGCGGGCGGCAACCGTGGCCACGCTCACCGCGGCAACACCGATACCGGCCGCGCCGAATACCTGCATGAGCAGCGCGAACAGAACGATGTCGAGCGCATAGCACCCGACCGACGTGAGCGTGCACTTAATAAAGAGCTCAACCATCACCCCGAGGATCCGGGCCGTGTCGCGCAACGGGTCGAAGTGCGTCTCGGGGCTGTTCGGGTCCGCCACGTAGCTGATGGGCACCGCGAGGATGTCAATCTTGGCCTCGCGGGCTTCGCAAAGAAGCGCGCACTCGAACTCGAAGCCGTTCGCGGGTTCGCTGATGAGGTCGCGCGCGAAGGCCATAGGGAGCGCCCGAAGGCCGCTCTGCGTGTCGCGCACATCGACGCCGCAGAAAAAACGGATGGCCAGGCACGTGAACGTGTTATAGGCGCAGGTCGCCCGGGGCACCGCGGCATGCGTGAAGTCGCGGACGCCGACGTGCACGGCGGCCTGATCGGCGATTAGGGCCGAAGCGACGGCGAGGACATCCACGGGCATGTGGCGCCCATCGCAGTCGCAGGTCACGACGCCGAGGGCTTCCGGCCAGAGCTCCGCGGCGCGGGCGAACCCGGTCTTGAGGGCGGCGCCCTTTCCACGCGTGCGGGGGTGGGAGACGACCTCGCAGCCGAGGTCTCGGCACTTATCGAAAATATGGGCGCAGCCGTGGCGGCTCCCGTCGTCCACGATGACGATGCCGCCTTGCCATCGACCGTAGAGGCCGATCAAAAGCTCGACCAAGCGTGCGTCGGGGTCGAGCGCGGGGACAACGAGCACGACGTTCTCAACGGCTTCGGCCATGCGCTCTCCTCTCGGACCTTACATTTTCCTTAACGCGACAGTATAACGGCGAAGACCCTCCAGCGGCGACTTGCCGGAAGGTTAGCGACGGAGGCCTTCGAGTGGTGACTAGCTCGGGCTGCATGCGCGTGAGCGCGGCGAGAAGGGCGTCGAAACATGGAGCCGAGGATTCCTTGCCCGGCACGATGTGCGGCCCGCGTCTGTCACCAATTGCAGGCCGGGCGGCGGCGCGAGCCCGCGGCGCCAAGAAAACGCGGCGGCTTGGTCGAATCGGGCCCGCGGCGCCAAGAAAACGCGGCGGCTTGGTCGAATTGGGACCAAGCGGACCGTTTTCTTGGCAAACAGGCCGCAAACCGACCAAGCGGAGCCGTTATCTTGGCAAACAACGCTCACCCGCCAATGGTGACAAGCTCGCAGTGGACAAAGAGACCGTCCCTTTGTCCACACGAAGGCACCCGCACGCGGGCTGCGTACGGGCGCCTGAACTGCGATTTATTGCCCCACAGATGGCTCGTTACTCATCTTGGCGACGGCGCAGCCCGCTGACCACGAGGCCCGCGCCGGCAACGACAACGATACCCATGCCGGCAAAGGCGACATCGCCCGTGCTCGGGGTCGCGTACGACGTGCGGGTAGCCGTCGGATACGAGGTACGGGACACGCCCATGCCGGTGCCCGCGCCCAAGCCGTTGCCCGCGACCGAGCCGGTGCCCTCAACCGAGCCGCCAGGCCTGCCCGAGCTTTCCGTCGAGCCCGCGACCGCAACGGCGAGGTCCTTCGCCACGATGCAGCGGCCATCCGCCGTCACCTCGAAGCTGCCGTTGCTAAAGCCGCTCTTGTCGGCCACGAGGGTTCCGTCGTCGCCCACTGTGAAGGTCATCTTGCCGAAGATGAGCTGGTAGCCCTCGGGGGCCTTGGTCTCGCACACGCGGTACGTGCGGTCGTAGACGAGCTTGGCGGAGAGCTCAGCGTGGCCGTTCTCGTCCGTGACGACGGTCTGCGAGAAGGCCTCGCCGTCGTCCACGGACTCAATGAGAAGCTCGGCGCCCGCAAGGCCGCGGCCATTCTCGTCAGTCTTGAGGAAGCTGACCTGGATGGGATCGTCCACGACGCTGACGGAGAGCACGGGTGTGCCGGAGGTAGAGTCGGTGGCCATGGTGACGGGGCCGTCGGTAGCGCCCTCGAAGTTCCAGGCCTCGACGGAGCGCCCGTCGGCGGACACGCTGAAACTCAGCGTGCCCTCGAGCAGCTCGTAGCCCGACGGGGCCAGCATCTCGGTGAGCTCGTATGAGCCGCCGGCCACAAGCGCCCCGTCAAGCTGCAGGGTGCCGTCGTCGCCGGTCGTGACAAAGAACCAATCGTCGTCCTTGTGCTCGCCGGCAAAGGTGCTGCCAGCGGCGGCGGAGATCTTGAAGGAGGCGCCCGCCATGGCGGCACCGGAGGCACCGTCGGAGCCGGCCTTGACGAGGCGGAGCGAAATCAAGTCGTCCTTGGCAGAGACAACGGCCACGCCGGACTCGTCGGAGGAGACGGCAAAGCCATCCGCCGCCTCGACGACCTCGAGCGTGCCGTCGCCCTTGACCTTGACCTTCAGCGTGCCGGCCAGGGCCATGTAGCCGTCGGCTGGCTTGGTCTCGGCGATGGCGTACTCGTTTCCGACCACAAGCTCGCGCGCGAGGGTCTCGGTGCTGTTGTCGCCACCGATGACAAGCGTCTTGGTGCTGGCCTCCTCGGAGCCCGCGAAGACGCCTGTGACGGAAAACTCGGTGCCCGCCATCAAGGCCTGGTCGTCCTCGGAGGCGGACTTGGAAATCTTGAGCTCGACCGGCTCGTCGGTGGCGATAAAGCCGAGCCTGTTCTCGGCGGAGCTCATGTTGCCGGACTTGACCTCAATGGTGCCGTCCTCCTTGACCTCAAACGTCGTGGGAGTGGTGTCCGGCTCGTAGCCCGCGGGGGCCAGGGTCTCGGTGATGGTGTAGGTCCTGCCGGCGACAAGTCCCTCGATCTGGGTGGCCTTGTCGCTGGCGGAGGTGAGCGTCTTGGTGTCGGTCTTGGTGCCGCCCTTGCCGTCGGCAAAGTCGCCCTCAACCTTGAACTCGGCGCCGGCGAGAAGAGCGGCGCCGTCGTCTGCGCCCACCTTGGAAATCTCGACAACGATGGCCTCGTCCACGGCGTTGACCTGGGCGTTATTGCCATCAATGGACCAGCCGTCAGGGGCCTCGCCCACAAGGGCGATGGTGCCGTCATCGGCAACCTCAACGCTAACCTCGCCCTCGAGCTTCTTGAAGCCGGCCGGGGCCTGGGTCTCGGAAATCTTGTAGGTGCGACCGTAGACGAGCTGCGCGGACTCGAGGGACCCCGTGCCGTCCTCGCCGATGGTAACGGTCTTCGTGGACTCGGAAGCGGCGTTGGCGAAGGTGCCCGTAACGCTGAACTGGGCGTCCCTCATTGCGGTGGCGTCGGACAGAGCCAGAGAGGTGCCCTTGGCCGCGGACTTGGAGACCGTGAGCTCGATGGGGTCGTCAGTCACGGCGATGGAGACCAAGTCCTCATCGATGGACCAGCCAGCAGCGGCAGAGTTCGAGTAGATGGTGCCGTCGTCGACCACGGCGAACTCAAAGGTGGACTGGACGAGCTTGTAGCCCTCAGGCGCGGTCTTCTCGGAGAGCTTGTAGGTGCCGTCGGCGACAAGGCCGGAGATGGTGGCGCCCTCGTCAGAAACACTAATCTCGCGCGCGTCGGTGGAGCCGTCGGAGAACGTCGACTCACCCGTGGGAACGATCTCGAACTTGGCACCGGAGAGCTTCTCGCCCGCGGCGCTCTCCTTGTTGAGGGCGATCTCGATCGCGGTGTCCTTGGCCGAGACGGTCGTCAGGTCGTCGCCCGTGACGCTCATGTTGCCGGCCATGACGCTGATCTTGCCGTCAGTGCCCACGGTGAACGTGGTGGGCGTGGTGTCCAACTCGTAGCCCGCAGGGGCCTTGGTCTCGGTCAGGGAGTAGACGGTCTTGCCGTCGGCGACGAGAAGGGCCTTCTCAAGCGTGGCGACGCCAAGCTCGCCCTCGGTCGTGAGGACCTGCTTGGTGCTGCCGTCGGCAAAGGCGCCGGTGAGCTCGAAGGTCGCGCCCTCGAGCTTGACGGCCGGGTTGGAGGCGTCGACCTTCTGGATGCTCATAATGGTCGGGTCGTCCAGGACGCCGCCGGCAAAGACGGAGACGGCGCCATCGGAAACCGTGAAGGCCGCCGGGGCGTCGCCCTGGACCTCGAGGCTGCCATCGGTGGCAACCGTGAAGGTCAGCGAGCCGGAGACGAGCTTGTAGCCCGCGGGAGCCGTGGTCTCGGCCAGGGTGTAGGTGCCACCCACGACGAGCTGGCCCACAAGCGAGGCCTTACCGTCCTTGTCGGTGGCGGCGAGGTCCTTGGCGGCCGCGCTGCCGTCGGCGAACGTGGAGCCTTCGGCAGGCGTCACGGTAAAGG
This sequence comes from Paratractidigestivibacter sp., assembly GCF_963660155.1. Classification (GTDB taxonomy): domain Bacteria; phylum Actinomycetota; class Coriobacteriia; order Coriobacteriales; family Atopobiaceae; genus Paratractidigestivibacter. The sequence goes on from NZ_CAVKWG010000048.1 coordinate 74,583, forward strand.
CGGCGCCGGAAAGCACGACCTTGGTCTCGGGGTAGCCCTCGGCGGAGTACTTGGTGATGTTGAGCTCGACCTGCCTGTCGGAAACGGTCAGCTTACTCCCGGAGAGCGTGGCCTGCGGGTCCTCAGAATCGCTGTCGGTGAGCGTCAGCGTGCCGTCATTGGCCACCTTAAGGGTGACCTCGTGGGTGAGGGCCGCGTATCCGGCCGGGACCTTGGTCTCCGTCACCTTATAGGTGTGGCCACCGATAAGTCCGGAGGTCCAGACGCCAGCGCCAGAGCCAAGGTCGACAACGATGTCGGCGCGGCTCTTGTCGGTCTGGTCGGAGAGGGTGAGCTCGGCGCCAGCGACGGCGTTGCCGTCAATGTCGGCCTTGACGAGCTCGACCTCGATGGGCTTGTCGGTCATGGTGAGCGTCACGCCGTCAGAGGAGATGTCGTAGGCGTCGGCAAGCTTGACGATGGTCATCTTGCCATCGGTGCCCAGCTTGAATTTGAACTCGGAGGAGTCGAGCGCAAAGCCCTCAGGCGCCACGACCTCCTTCAGGGCGTACTCCCCCGCCGTGAACTGCAGCTCATTGAACTCGGCAACCGTCACGCGCTCGGCCTTGAGCTCCCTGGTGGTGCCGTCGGCTTTGGCCACGGTGCCCGTGAGCTCGAAGACGGCGCCGTCAAGCGTGGCAGCCGCATCCGTGGCATTGCCCGCAGCGCCAGCCTTGACGAGGGTGAGCCTGATGGCCTCGTTGGGCTTCACAACGACGTCGCCGCCGGAGATGGTGAAGCCGCCCACAGCCTCGCCGACCTGCTCAATGGTGCCATCGGCGTTGGCCTTCACGGTAATGGAGTTATCAGCGAGCTCGTAGCCCGCGGGGGCCTTGGTCTCGGCGATTGTGTATTCCTTGCCGGCAACGAGACCGGGAACGGTGACGGTACCGTCGGTGCCGGTGGTGAACGTCTGCTCGAAGCCGGAGACGCTGAACTCGGCGCCCCGGACGAGCTTACCGCCCACACCCGTCTTCTTCAGCGTGATGTTGAAGGACTCGTCGGTGGCGACGATGGTGGTGGTGCTCGTACCAGAGACCTCGATGGCGCCGTTGGACGTGACCTTCTCGCCAGCCACGGTGCCGTCGTCGTTCACCGTGAAGGAGAACGTGCGCGCGATGACCTCATAGCCATCGGGAGCCGTGGTCTCGGTGAGGGCATAGGTCTGGCCGGCAGCGAAGCGCAGCTCGGAGAAGGTGTCAACGGTGACGTTCTCAACGACGGTCGACTGGGTAGACAGGTTGCCCTCGGGATCCGCGAAGCAACCGGAGACGCTGAACTTGGCGCCCGTGAGGTCGTTGCCGGTGGCGTCCTTCTTCTGGAGGCTGAGGCCAATGCGGAGGTCGGTGACGTTGATCTGCGAGCCACTGGCCGCAATGGCGCCGTTGGAGTTGACGGCCGTGCCGCTCACGGTGCCTTCGGTGTTGACGACGAACTTGAAACTCTTGGTGATGAGCTCGTAGCCGTAAGGCGCCGTGGTCTCGGTCAGCGTGTATGCGGTGGCCCCATCTGCCTTGAAACAGAGGTCGTCGATCTCGTCGGCGCTGAGGCCCTCGCGCGAGTCCGACCAAGTCGAGCCGTTGTCGGCGCTCGTCTTGCCCGTGAGGGTATAGACGGCATTCTTGAGCACGATGTCCCCATCGGACTTGACCACCGTGATCTGCGCGAGCTGGTCCGTCAGCGTGATGGTGGAGCCATCGGCCGTGGCGGAACCATGGACGCCGTCGGCGACGTTGAGGTCCGTGACGCTGCCGTCATCGCCGACCTTGAAGGTCACCGAAGCACCGAGAAGCTCGTAGCCGTCGGGGGCCGCGGTCTCGGTCAGCGTATAGGTCTCCCCCACGATGAGCTGGTCGGTGATCGTGACGGTTCCGTTGGCGTCAGTCGTGAGGGTCTTCTTGCTCTGGCCGTCCTGGAACGTGCCCGTAAGCTCGAACACGCCACCGGCAAGAGGCGTGGCGGACTCGCCCGCAGCGACCTTCTTCAGGGTCACGGAGACGGGCTCGTCCACGGCGGTGATCGTCACGGACTCGCCGTTGGAGACGCCCCAGGCATCGCTGCCGATGGTCTTCTCAAGCTTGCCGTCGGAGCCGACCTTGAAGGTCATGGAGCCGGAGATCTTCTTGAAGCCAGCCGGAGCGGTGGTCTCGGTGATGGTGTAACTGTTGTTGGCGATAAGCACCGCGGAGAGCTCGGTGCTCTCGCCGACCTTGAGGGTCTTGGAGGTGTTCTTGCCGTTGCTGTCGGCAAAGACGCCCTCGACCGTGAACACGGCGTCGTTCATGCGCCCAGCGTCGTAGCCGCTGGCGGACTTGGACAGCGAGACGACGATCTTCGGGTCGGTCAGGCTGACGGAGACGGCGCCGTCCTTGACCTGCATGTCAGCGGGCTGCTCGCCCACGGCCTCAATGGTGCCGTCGTCCTTGACCTCAAAGGTGAGCTTGTTCTGGCTGATCTGGTAGCCGTCCGCGCTCTTCTCGGTCAGCTCGTAGGTGACGCCCTGCTTGAGCTCGGCGCTCACGGTCACGTTGCCGTCCGCGCCGGTGGTGTAGTCCTTGGTGGTCGTCTTGCCGTCGGCGAACGTGCCGCCGTCGGTGGCCGTGATGGTGTAGGTGGCCTTCACGGCGGAGGAGTCGGCGGAGTCGCGCTTCTCGAGGACGATGGAGATCGGCTCGTCGGCCTTGCTCACGGTGGTGCCGCTGAGCGAGAAGGTGTCGTTCGAGCCGGTAAGCTCAACGGAGCCATCGTTCTTGACCGTGACAGTGACCTCGGAGGTCTCCAGCTCGTAGCCGGCGGGTGCCACGGTCTCCTTGAGCGTGTAGCTGTTGCCCACGACGAGCTCGCCGGAGATGGTGACGCTGCCGCTGGTGGTGGTGTACTCCTTGGTGCCAGCGGTGCCGTCGGCAAAGGCGGAGCCGTCCTTCGGGGTAAGCGAGAAGGTCGCCGTGCCGCTGGTCAGCAAGCTGCCGCCACTCGTCTTCTGGAGCGTCAGGCCGGTCTTGCTGTTCGTCACGGTACCCGCGCTCAGGGGCGTGGTCGCCGAGCCGTCGACGTTGTTGCGGTCGATGGTGACCTCGCTCGTGGTAGCGGTGCCGTAGTAGCCGGCCGTCGGCGTCACCTCGACGAAGCGATAGGTGCCCCAAGCGAGGTCGGATACGGTGATCTTGCCGTCCTCCCCAGTAGTAAGGCTCAGCTTGCCCGCAACGTCAGACCAGTTGTCGTCTGCGCCCTTTACCTGCAGCTTGAACGTGGCGCCGGCGATCGGCGTGGTCGTGCCCGCCTCGGTCTTGAGCATGGAGACGGTGCCAGTCTTGCGGGTGTTGGAGAGGGTGCCGCCCGTGGTGAACGTAAGGGCCTTCCCCTGGTCGTCGTTCGTAACTTTGAGAGTCAAAGGCGTGCTGGTGACGTTGTAGCCCTTGTTGGACACCTCGGTGAGGGTGTAGGTGCCCTTCTTAAGGCCATTGATCACGAGCTTGCCCGTGGTGGTGGACTTTGTGGCATCGCCCTCGACCGAGGTGCCCCTGGCGGTCAGGCTGTAGGTGTAGCCGGACTTCAGCGACTCGGAAATAGTGACGTCCTTCGCTCCGGCCTCGCCCGTGTTGTACACGAGCTTGAACACCGCATCGTCGACGCCGGCGTCGCTGTTGTTAGAGTCGACCTTGGTCAGCGAGGCAGAGGCATTGAACTCTTCGTTAGACATGCGAAGGTTCTGATCCTTCGGCTGCGACGTTCCGTTCTCGGAGATCGTGAACGAGATACTCGCAGTGGAGTCAACGGTATAGGGAGTCGTGCCGGTTTCCTGGAAGTAGTAGGAGCCAAGTGGCAGGCCATCGGCAAGGGTCTTGTAATAAGCGCCGAGGCCAGCGCTTTCAATGAAGGGAACTTTCAAATTCCCGCTGCCCCAACCTCCGTTATCCAAAGTCTTGATATCCGTGGCGATCTTCACATCGGCAGCGCCGTTCTCGCCCTTCTTGTACAGGTCGAATGACATTGGCATGCCGCAGGCAGTTTTGCCGTGATAGAAGACCTTTCGTAGTGTCACCTTACCGCGAACCACCTGGTCGGTCACCGTGACCAGGGTGGACTTGGCGTTGTTGTCGTCGTTGTCGGAGGCGACGGCGATATCTGCCACCCCGCCCGCGGCGCGGCTGACGCTGACGGAGCCGTCAGCGGCGATGGTCAGCGTGAAGTCCGCGACGGCCACGTGGTTTTCCGGGGTCTTGGTCTCGGTCACGGTGTAGGTGCCAGCAGCAAGGCCGACGATGTAGGCCGGGCTGGACTCAGTCTGCTTGTAAGCCTTGCAGCCCACGCAGCCGGTCACGCTCGCGCCGGTCGCGGAGTTGCTCCAGACGGCCACGATGTTGCCGCTTGCGTCCTTGACGGTCAGCTCGACGCCGGAAAGCGTGGCGCCGGAAACGCCTGTGCCCTTGCCCTCGGCCTCGTCCACCTTGTTGAAGGTGAACTTGGTGGCCGTGTTGGTGATCGTGGAGTTGACGAGCGTGTTCTCTGCGCTGCCCACGCTGGCGGCCGCGGTGACCTCATTTGCCCAGTAGCCGGAGGGCACGTTGGTCTCGTTCACGCGGTACTGGTAGAGCGTGCCGTTGGAGTCGTACTTGGGCAGGCCGGTGATGGTGTAGATCCAGCCATCCGTGACGTTCTTGTTCCACGTGAGATCAGTCACAAGCTTGGAGACGTCGGTCCACGTCTTGCCGTCCATGGACTGCTCGATCTTGAGGGTGACCGCGTCAGGCTGGTCGGTGCCGTAGCGCTTCCAGTTCTTGGCGCCCGAGAGAACCACGGTCTGCATCTTGTTGGTGAAGCCGTAGGCACCGCCGGTGGCGTTGGGCGCGCTGAGGGCCCACAGGGCGAGGGTGTCACTCGTGGCCACAGCATCAACGCCCTCGGTGGTGTTCGCGTAGCCAGAGCCAACCGGCAGCGCCTCCACCACGCGATAGGTGTATGCGGCACCGTTAAAGTCGCACTTGGGAAGCGCCTCGGTCGTAAGCGACCAGGGCCCGGCCGTGGCACCACCCGTGGCCGTCAGCTGCACCAGGTTGGTGTTGAGCGCCTCGTCGGAGAAGGGCGAGTCGATGGCGATGTTGTTCTTGGTGACCCACTCCCACGTGCCCGTCCCGCTCTTGCGCTGCAGCAGGAAGGTGACGCTCTGGGGACGCGTGCCCCAGGCGTTCTTCTGGTCGTCCCACGTCTTGGTGACGTTCAGCTTGACGGTGGTGTCCGTGAGGGTGTTGGTGATGGCCGTGGTGGAGCCGGTCGGCGTGCCGGAGCCGTCGTAGGTGACGGTCTGGGAGGGCGTGTATGCGCCCGTCACGTCAGAGTAGGCGTTGTTGGCGCCCACCGTGGGCGTGACGACCTGCGTCTCTCTGCCGGGGTTGTTGCCGCTTGCGTCCTTGGAATCATAGGCGATCTTGGACTCGACGGCACGGTACTGCAGCGTGAGGGTGTCGTCACCGCTCTTGATGTAGAGGGGCAGCTCGGACCAGGTGAAGGCCTTGGTGCCGGTGCCCGTCCACGGGGACCAGTACTGCGTGAACGAGACGGACTTGCCGCCTGCCGTGTAGGAGTCCTTCCCAAAGAGGTCAGCTGCGTTCTTCCAGGTGACACCCTTGTCGGAGCTCACCTGCAGCGTCACGTAGACGCGCGGGCGCTGCAGGTAGGCGTCGCCGTTGTCGCCGGCAAAGGCCTTGGTGACCTTGGCGTAGCACTTCAGCGTGTTCTTGAGCGCGCGGTTGAAGCTGGCGCCGTCCTTGCTGGCGTCGGCGGTCACAGAGCCGGAGTCGAGGTTGTACTGGCTCGCCGCAAGCACGGTGGGGTCAGTGACGGGGATTTCGTCGGTGCTCTCCTCAAGCGCGTAGATCCAGCCGCTTCCGTCAGGAGCCCACTTCTCGATGTTGGAGATGGAGAAGGCAGTGTACTCGCCCTCGCCAGAGGTCCAAGCAAAGTAGTTCTCGCCCTTGGGGTCCTTGGTCTGGAGGGTGACGACCTCAACCTCCTTGGTGGACTTGTCGGCGTCCTTGGCGCTGTAGCGCACCACCTGCAGCAGCGGATAGATGTCAAAGCGCGAGCCAAAGAGGTTGTCGGAGTCGCCCCAGGCCTTGCGACCGGTGATGGCTGCGATGTCCGCGCCGTAGTCGTTCTTGAAGGTTGCCTTGGCAGTCTCCGGCAGCGTCTCGTCGGAGGATGCCGCAAGGCCCTCAACCGCACCGGCGACCACGGTCACGTCGGCGGCGTCCTTCTCCCCTGCCGAGGCGTAGGTCGTGTAGCCGTTAATCGGCGTCTCGACGACCTTGTACTCATACTGGTTGCCGGCCGGGTCGTAGATGGCAAGGTCCTCGAACGTGACGGTGCCGGAGCCGTTGGTTTCCATGCCCGTGGTGTCAAGGTTCTTGGTGGCAACCTTGGTCCAAGCATCGCCGGCCTTGCGATACAGCGTGAACTCGACCTCGGGGAAGGCGTCGCCCCTGGTGCGGCCGGCAAAGATCTTCTTGACGGAGATCTGGCCGCTCTGGTTGGACTTGAACGCGTTGTCGATGCGGAACGAGCGACCGTTGCCGCTGGAGGTGATCGTCGGCGTATAGACCTTGTAGTCGCTGCTGGCCTGCGCCTGCTGGGCGATCAGGTCAGAAACGCTGATGCCGCCGACGGGGTTGATGCCATCCTTCTGGACCAGGCCGTCGATGACCTCGCGCGAGTTGTAGGAGTAGCGCTTGCCGTTACTGTCGTAGAGCGGCAGCTTGGTTGCGGACGCAGCGTCATCACCCGCATAGCTGCCGTCGGCGTTGTTCTTGCCGCAGAAACCAAAGGTGAAGGTGGTCGAGAGGGTCGAGGAGCCCGTGCACTGCATGCCGGAAAGCGTGGTGTAGGCCACGACCTTCTGGCCGTCGGCCTGCCCGGACGTGAAGTCACACGTGACGTCATAGCCCGCGCCGGTGAGGCCATCGCCCGCAGCCACGCTCATCTGGAGGCCCTGCCACTGGGTGTCGGGGTTGTCCACGTAGCCACGCTGCAGGAAGACGGAGATCTGGGGCAGGCTGCCCGTGAAGTCGCCGGGGATGTTGGTCCAGGTCTTGGTTCCCTGCACCATGATGGCGTTGGACAGGCGATAGATGAAGGTGCCCTCCTCGCGCAGGATGACGTCTCCCCCGTCAACGAGGTCGGAGGCAGCCGCCCTCTTCACCTCAGGGCCAACGCTGTTCCACTCGGTGCTGGCGTTGTCGGCGTCGCCGGAGTAGTCGTCATCATCGGTCTTGGTGGGGTTGGTGGCGTACTGCTGTTTCTCGTAGTCGAGATTGACGTAGGTGTCCTCGCTCACGGAGGTGGTCATCTTGGCGTAGTAGACGTACTCGGCGCCGTTCTCGTCATACTTGGGCAGGTTGTTGATGGTTGCGTACTGGGCGTACCTGGCATCCTCGCCCTGCTCGCCGAGGCCCTGCCACTTGTAGCTCTCGTAGCCGGTGACGGGGGTCGGGTTGATGGTTGTGATGGTCTTGCCGTCTGCGTCGGTGGTCACCACGCCGCGATACAGCGTGATGTAGACGTCAGGGCGCTGGGTCAGGTCCTCCTTGACGTACTGGTCGTACCAGCGGGTGTGGTAGGTGACGTCCTTGGAACCGGAGCGGGCGTTTCTGAACTCGGCGACCTTCTGGTCGGCGTGCTGGTAGACGCTGTCATAGATGCTCTCGTTCTTGACGGTCTGGGCAACGTAGGCACCGGTGTCGCCGTGGCAGCCCTCGCTCAGCTCGTAGGTGAAGGCGCTGCCGTCCATGTTGTACTTGGGCAGTCCGTAGAAGTTGAAGGTGGTCTTGACGCCAGAGTCGGCGGTCTTGTCCATGGCAATTGTAAGTGACGCATTGTCACTTGCCACGGTGGCGTCGTCAGTGGTCAGGTGCTGGGTGTGCGCGGCATCCTTGTAGAGGTAGTACTTCATGCTCTGGTCAAAGCTGGGAAGCTTGACGTAGATGCCCTGGTCGTCGGAGAAGAAGACGGCCTGGTCGCCCTCGGCGGAGACCTTGTAGTAGGCATCGGGGCGGGCGTTCTTGTCTGCGCCCTGGTCGACCCAGGTCTTGGACAGCTCGACGTCCACCAGGCCCACGCGACGGTTGGTGGTCTGGATGACGGAGACCTTGTGGTCGCCCACGGTGCGCTGCGCGGTCTCATAGGAGATCTCGTAGGCGTAGCTGGAGCCTGTGGTGGTGTCCTTGCTCACCAGGCGCTTCTCGCCGGCCCACGGGGAGAGCTTCACGACGTCGGGGGCGCTGTTGTAGTCAACGACATCGTAGTAGTCGTTGCCGACCTCCTCGACAGTGTAGGTGAAGCCCGAGGTCGGAACCACGGTGCTGTTGGCGGCAACGTAGTAGCCACCGCTTGCGGCCACGCCCGTCTCGGCGTACCAGCCGTTGGCGTCGTTGAGGGTCACCGTGGTGATCTCGTCACCCTTGGAGAAGAGCTTCTCCCCCGCCTTGTTGGTGACGTCGGACATGGAAATGACCTTGATGGAAACCGGGTTGCGGCCGGTGGTGTTGCCGTCGTCGACCCAGTTCTTGGAAAGGCGGATCGTGGTGCCCTCGCCGGGATAGGGAGAGTTGCTGTAGGTGGTGAGGTTCACCGTGTTGGTGCTTTCCCCGTTCTGGCGAACGAGCTGGCTTGCGTCACCTGCCGACGAGAAGCTCGAGCTGGCGCTGAAGCCGGCAGGCACCTGCTCGAAGCACTGGTAGAGGTACTTGGAGCCGGAAGCGTCGTACTTGGGCATGCCGTCGAAGTCCAGCTGCCAGGGCGCGGACTCACGGTAGTAGAAGGTGGTCTTGTCGGAGGCGGTCACGCTCTTCCACTCGGTGTCAACCGTGCCGTCCATGACAAGGCCCGAGGCGTACTCGGTGTTGTTCTGGTACATCGAGAAGGTCAGCGAGGCCGGGAAGACCTTGTCCACCTGAACGGTCTCGCCCTCGTCGTTAACGTCCTCGACGGTGAAGTGGAGCTGGCCGTCAGCTCCGAGCGTTGCACCGTACGGGTTGGCGGGAGTCGCACCCTCCGGGGTGCCCTGGACGTTCCAGTACTTGGTCACGCGCGCGACGGTCTGGCCGGAGTAGCGATTGGTAATGGTGTTGTTATCGGCGTCGTAGCTGCCGACGAAGGTGACGGTGTCGTCATGGCCGTTCTCGTCCGTGAGCTTCAGAACGGAGGTGAGCGAGATCTCGTCATCGTTCTGCGTGCAGGAGATGACTTTGCCCTCGGTGGTGGAGGTGATGCTCGTCTCGGCCCAGCGGTACTCGTACTCGCGGCCGAGCGCGTCGTACCTGGGGACGGAGGCCTCCGCCGCCTGCGAGAAGTTGCCGGCAGTCCAGCCGGTAAGCTCCCTGGTCAGATCCGTGCTCTCCCAGGCAGAGCTCTCGACGCCCTTCAGGCGACGCTTGAGCGTCATGATGACCGTGACGTCCTTAAGCTGGTCCTGGTAGGAGCCGGCCTCCCAGGTCTTGGTGGCCTCGGCGTGGGTGGTGTCGGTGCGGAGGTTGCAGATGGTGCCCGTGTTGTAGACGCAGATGCTGTTAGCGGAGGCCGCGTCGGAAGTGATCTCCTTCTTCCAGCCACTGCCCTCCTCGACACCGAAGTAGACGGCTTGGTCGTAGGTGACGGTACCGTCCTCGGCAACGGTGCCGGCCACGCGCAGGTAGCCGTCGACGGCATTCTCGCGAAGGAAGTAGATATAGGGATGGCCGTCCGGGTCGTACTTGGAGAGCTTGCCCTGGAGGTCTTCCATGTAGGTGGTGAGATTGATCGTTTTGGTCGCCTTGTTGGTCTCAGCGTCCACCGTGAACTCCACGTACTTGCCGCTTGAGTCTGCGACCTGGGCTGCCGTCGTGGGGCTGCCGCCGTTGACGGAGTAGCGCCAGAGCGAGTAGGTGGTGGTGTCGCGGCCGGAATCGTCATCGTTGTCGAGCCAGACCTTGGTGGCCTCGAAGGTGGTGGTGCCCGCGCGGGTCAGGTACACCGTGCCGCCGTTGTATCCGGCCGTGATGTCGCTGCCGTGGTTGGCCACGCCGGCGTTGGAATACGAGACCTGGTAATAGTCGCAGGTGCCGTCGTCGTGCTTATTGACCTCGCCCTCGCTGTGCTCGATCTTGTAGTCGATGGCGGTGTTGTCGGGCAGATACGCTGGGGCCTTGTAGGAGATGGTGCCGCTGCGGTCGGCTGAGATGAACTCCGCTCCAACGCCCTTGAGGTACTCATAGAGGTTTTTGTTCGCGTCGGAGTAGGTACCGAGGGCATCGCGCCCCTTCTCGACCGTAATGGTCACCTTGGAGCCGAACATGCTGTACCAGGTGTCCAGGTCGTTGAAGGTTGCCGTGCTTTCAGTGCCGTCGCGCAGGGTCAAGTTGAATTTGACCGGCTCGAGCAGCTGGAACACGTCGGTTGTGCCGTTAAGATAGGAATCGTAGTCGCCGTTGTAGTCGCCCTTCGCCAGCTCCTGGTAATCATCGCTGACGGAGTCGACATCGTGCTCCATGGTCCAGGTGACGGTGTAGTACTCGGTCTTGGGCTGGTCGTCATCGCCATCCGGGGCGGGGGCAACTTCCGCGGTGTAGGTGTGCTTGATCTTGTTGGGGAGCTTGGAAGCGCTCGCTACATACTGCCCGTTGCTCGAGGTCGAGTCGATGGTCGTAGCCATGGCTGCGGCCTGCTCGGGGGTCAGGCCGAGAATCTTCTGGTCGAGCTCGGAGCCGGTGAATTCCGCCTTGGAGGTCGTCTCATCGCCCTTGGTCACGGTGTAGTAGAGCTTGTAGCCGGCCTTGAGGCTCTCGGCAGAAGGCCTCACGCCGCCGGCGTTGTTGTTGTCGGCGAAGATCGTGGTGAACGACGCGGTGCCGGTGAGGTCGACGGCCTCGTAGGTATCCGTGGACGAGTCGTCGGATGCGACGGCCGCGGCATTGGCGACGTCCTTCTCCTCGCCGTTCGCCTCGTCCGCCGCGGCCGGTTCCTGCCCCAGCTCCTCGGCGGTCATGACGAGCCCGAGCTTATCGGCCACGTCGGCCTTGGCCGGGACGTCAAGCCCCGCCTTGCGGTCGGCGGCTTGCTGAAGGACCCATTCGATGGTCGAGGCCTCGTGGGCCACCTTGGCGGAGTCGAGCTTGGCGTCGAGCGCGATGTTGACGCTCAGCATCGCGGGAAGCTCGCCCTCGGTCAGCTTGAAGGAGAGCTTGTTCTCCCCCACCACGGCCTCGGCGACCTTTTGGTCGGTGGCGTTGCCCTCGGCATCGGCCTGGTACACGTCGAGGACCTTGGCACCGTCGACGTCGCGCAGGGCGTCCGAGTCGAGATCGGCCGTCACGCCCTCGGGAAGCGCGACCTCAAAGGTGTCGCCGGCGAGCAGCGTATTGTGGTCGGCGTTGCCGTCGCGGCCGTTGGCGGCGGCGGGGTCGAGGGTCGCCTTGACGCTCAAGGCAACGGGCAGCGCCGAGGGGAGAACGACCTCGGCGGCGTCGGTCGCGGGAGCTCCGAACTGGACGACGTCTTCGTCGCGCTCGTTGGCAAGAACGGCCGCTACGTAGTCCTTGACCTGCGCGGCGAACTCAGAAGCGGCCTCATCGTCGAGGGCCAGGCCGTCGGTTGAGAGCACGAGGTTGTCGGTCGCGTCGCCCCATGAGCGGGCGGCGGCCGGGGTCTCGTCGGCGGGCTCGGCCTCAGCCTCGCCGGCCTCCGCAGCGGGCGCGGCGGCCGCAGTAGCAGCGGCGCGCGCCTCGGCGACCTCGGCTGTGTCGGCCGCGGGGGCGTCGTCCGCAGCGGGATTGGCCGCCTCGGCGGAAGCGTCCTCGGCAGCATCGGCCGAGGCCTCAGCCTCGGCCTGCCCCCCCGCAGCCTCTTCGCCCGCGGCGGCGACCTCGGCCTCAGCGTCGTCGCTCAGCACGACGGCGTCCTCGCCGCCCGCGACCTGCTCGTTTGCGGTCGGCGTGGCCGCGCTCTGGAGTTCCTCGGCGATTGCCGTGGCCGACCCGTTGGCAAAGAGGAGCTGCGCGGAGAGGACAAGTGCCAGCGCACCCGCCGTTGTCCTGCGCAACCCCTCGGCAACAGCCTTGCCATTCGGGCGGTTCTTATCAAAAGACAGCATTAAGTTCTCCTCCTTTAGCTGCGTTTATGCTCAAGGTGCATACAAAACACTTTAGTATAAACCTATAACAACCCTGCCGGATCCCCAACAAGCCCCAAATTCCCTCTTTACCAGCGCTTTGTAAGACAAAGAGACGGCTCCTTCGTCCTGTTTCGCGGCAGAACTCTGTTGCCAGATGCCCGGCCCGCCATTGGTGACAGGCACGGGCCGCACATCCGCCCGAACATCGAATCGTCGGCTTCATGATTCGCCGCCCCGCTCGCCACGCCCACGCGCATGCCGCCCGAGCCAGTCACCACTGGCAGGCCCACGTCGCCCGCAAAGAAAACGGCCCCACTTGGTCCGTTTGCAGAGAAAACGGCCTCACTTGGTCCAAATCAGACCAAGCGAAGGCGTTTTCTTTGCAAAACCGCTCCACACACACCAAGCCGACGCGTTTTCTTGGCAGCGCGGCTCCACACACCGGGCTGGTCCGTAAGACAGTGGGGCAATCCCTCCGTCTAAATTTGAGATGTATATAAAAGGAGGTCGCATACTATGACCGCGAAAAAGCAAATCAGCTTTGAGGAATTCGAGCGGATCTTTGACGAGGGAGAAGAAGACATCATCGACTACCTCGACCTTGACACCACCGTCGTCGAGTCCGGCCGCAAAACTCGTAAGCGCCCCAAGCGCGTGAACGTCGACTTCCCCCAATGGATGATCGAGGAACTCGACCGCGCCGCTGAGCGCCTCGCCATCAACCGCCAGGCCGTCATAAAGACCTGGATCGCCGACCGCATCAAGCAGGAGAAAGCGTCGTCCTAGCCTGGCGCTGGCGCACACGCCTGCGATTTGGGGACAGATGCCTTTTCGCACGCGCGCCGCGGCATCGGGCTCGTCGCCGAGTCTTTGGGCCAATCCGCCGACGCCGGGGTCGCCTGCGATTTGGGGACAGATGCCTTTTCGCACGCGCGCCGCGGCATCGGGCTCGTCGCCGAGTCTTTGGGCCAATCCGCCGAAACCAAGGTTCGTGTGCGAAAAGGTGTCTGTCCCCAAATCGCAGGCGACCACTGGACCACCGACGCAAAAAAGGGCTCCGCCGCAAGCGCGACGGGGCCCTTCACCTTGCCTTTATTGGCAAATAACCTACTTCTTGATCCAAGAGAACATGGAGCGGATCTTCTCGCCGGTGGTCTCGATGGAGTGGGTGTTGATGGCCTCACGCTGCTCGAGGAGCCACTTGTGGTCGTTGTTGCAGTCGTCGACGAACTCCTGCGCGAACTCGCCGTTCTGGATGCGCTTGAGGATGAGCTTCATGGCCTCGCGGGACTGCTCGTTGATGACCTTCGGGCCGGCGTAGTACTCGCCGTACTCGGCGGTGTTGGAGATGGAGTAGTTCATGAAGTGGATGCCGGACTCGTACATGAGGTCGACGATCATCTTCATCTCGTGGTAGCACTCGAAGTAGGCGAGCTCCTCGGGATAGCCGGCCTCGGTCAGGGTCTCGAAGCCAGCCTTGACCAGCTCGACGAGGCCGCCGCACAGAACGGCCTGCTCGCCAAAGAGGTCCTCCTCGGTCTCCTGGGCAAAGGTCGCCTTGATGATGCCGGAGCGGGCACCGCCGACGCCCCAGCAGTAGGAAAGGGCGATGTCCCAAGCGTCGCCGGTGGCGTCCTGGGCAACGCAGGCCAGGTCAGGCACGCCGGAGCCCTCGGTGAACTGACGGCGGACGATGTGGCCGGGGCCCTTGGGGGCGCACATGATGACGTTGACGTCCTCGGGGGCCTTGATGTAGCCGAAGTGGATGTTGAAGCCGTGGGCGAAGGCCAGGGTGTCGCCGGCCTTCAGGTGGTCCTTGATGTGCTCCTCGTAGACCTTGGGCTGGGTCTCGTCGGGGGTCAGGATCATGATGAGGTCCGCCTCCTCGGCGGCGGTGTCCATGTCCACGACCTTGAGGCCGGCCTCGGCGGCCTTCTTGGCGGACTCGGAGCCCTCGCGCAGGCCGACGCGGACGTCGCAGCCGGAATCCATGAGGTTCAGCGCGTGGGCGTGGCCCTGGGAGCCGTAGCCGATGATGGCGATCTTCTTGCCCTGGATGATCTCGGGGTTGACGTCGTTCTCGTAGTAGATGGTGACGGCCATGCTTAAAACTCCTTAGTCTTTGTGGTGCATGCGGGTAGAGCCTATATTTCCCCGCCTGGCCGGGCGGCAGAAATCGAACATGTTGCAAGCGTAGCAAACGGGTTTTTCGCGCATGTTACGCCTGCGAATAAGTGCAAGGTCGACGCAATGTTTTGCGCCGGCCGACGTGTCCTGCGGCGCCTAGGCGTCGTGGCCGCGGCCCATGGCGATCTTGCCGGTGCGCGTGAGCTGACGGATGCCGTAGCCGCGAAGCAGGTTCTCCATGGCATCGAGCTTGGAGACGGTGCCCGTGGCCTCGATGGTCAGCGTGTTCTTGCCCACGTCGACGACCTTGGCGCGGAAGACATTGGCGATCTCGATGATCTCGTGGCGGCGGTCGGGGGTCGACTGCACCTTAAAGAGCACGAGCTCGCGCTCGATGGCGTCCTCCTCCGAGAAATCGCTGATGCGGAAGACGCTCACGAGCTTGTGGAGCTGCTTCTCGATCTGCTCGAAGCCGAGCTCGTCGGCCTCGACGATGATGGTCATGCGCGAGAGGCCCTCGTCCTCGGTCGGCGCGACGGTGAGCGACTGGATGTTGAAGCCGCGGCGAGAGATCATGCCGGTCACGCGCGAGAGCACGCCGGGCTTGTTCTCAACGGTGACGGAGAGAATGTGCTGGCTGGACTGGGTATCGGACATTACTCCTCCCCTCCCTTCTCGTCGATAAGGTCCGCGGCGTGGCCGCCCTTACCCTTCTCGTGCGCGTCGCCGAAGCCCTTCTCGGATACGCGGACGCCGCCGAGCGTGACGTCGAGGGCGCCGATGATGTCGTCGATGGGGGCGCCGGGGGCGACCATCGGGTAGACGGTCTGGTCGCGCGGGATCATGACGTCGAGCAGGTAGGGCTCCTCGGAAGCGAGCATCTCGTCGAGCGCCGAGTCAATCTCCTCGGGCTTGGTGATGCGGCGGGACTTCCAGCCGTACGCATCGGCGAGCTTAACGAAGTCGGGGTTGTCGGCGAGCTCGGTGAAGGAGTAGCGCTTGTTGTAGAAGAGGCTCTGCCACTGGTGGACCATGCCGAGGGCGCGGTTGTCGATGACCATGACCTTGACGGGCACGCCGTTAATGGCGGCGGTGGCCATCTCCTGCGAGTTCATCTGGAACGAGCCGTCGCCGGCGATGCAGACGACCTCGTCGTCGGGGCAGCCGATCTTCGCGCCGATGGCCGCCGGGAAGCCGAAGCCCATGGTGCCCAGGCCGCCGGAGCTGATGAAGGTGCGCGCGTGCTCGCGGTGGATGTTCTGGTGCGCCCACATCTGGTGCTGGCCGACCTCGGTGGTCACGATGGAGGCCTCGGGGTCGAGCTTCTCGGAGAGCTCGTGCAGCACGACCTCGGGCGCGATGGCGTCCGGGTAGTCGGCGAAGTCGCTCGTGTAGAACGGCCAGCGGTCGCGCCAGCTGAACACGTCGGCGACCCACTCGGCGTCGATGGGCTTGGCCTCGGCCTTCTCGAGGCGTTCGACGAGGTTGCCGAGCACGATCTTCGCGTCGCCGACGATGGGCACGTCGGGGTTGATGATCTTGCCGATCTCGGCCGGGTCGATGTCGATGTGGATGACCTTGGCGTGGGGCGCGAACTCGGAGACCTTGCCGGTCACGCGGTCCGAGAAGCGGGCGCCCACGGTGATGAGCAGGTCGCACTCGGTCACGGCCATGTTGGCGTACTTGGAGCCGTGCATGCCCACGGGGCCCAGGTTCAGGGGGTTCGAGCAGCGCATGGCGCCCTTGCCCATGAGCGAGGTGACCACGGGGATCTGCATGAGCTCGGCGAGCGCGGTGAGCTCGGCGCAGGCGTGGCTCGTCACGATGCCGCCGCCGGCGTAGATCAGCGGCTTTTTGGCCTGGCAAATAAGCTCGGCGGCCGCCTTGACCTGGCGCGCGTTGCCGCGATAGGTCGGCTTATAGCTCGGCAGGCTGATCTTGTCGGGATAGTGGAAGACCATCTCGGCGCCGGAAAGGTCACTCGGGATGTCGATAAGGACGGGGCCCGGGCGGCCGGTGCTCGCGATGTAGAACGCCTCGCGGAACGTGCGGGTGAGGTCGTCGGTGGACTGCAGCAGGAAGGAGTGCTTGACCACGGGCATGGTGATGCCCACGATGTCGGACTCCTGGAAGCTGTCGGTGCCGATGACGCCGCGGGTGACCTGGCCCGTGATGACCACCATGGGCACGGAGTCCATGTAGGCCGTGGCGATGCCGGTCACGGTGTTGGTGGCGCCGGGGCCGGAGGTCACGAGGACGACGCCGACCTTGCCCGTGGCGCGGGCGTAGCCGTCGGCCATGTGCGTGGCGCCCTGCTCGTGGCGGGCGAGCACATGGTGGATCTGCTTGGAATCGTAGAGCGCGTCGTAGATCTTGATGGCCTGGCCGCCGGGATAACCGAAGATCGTGTCCACGCCCTCGGCCTCGAGCGAGGCGATGATGGCCTGGGCGCCGGTCATGGTCTTGCCCTCGTGCTCGGTCTTGTTGCCGAGGCCGAACGGGCGGCCCTCAATTGCGAGCTTGCGCATGGCAAGCTTCTCGTCGAGCGTCGTCATGAGAGATAAGCCCCCTTGTCTGCACTGGTGACCAACTTTGCGTAACGGGAAAGGACTCCCGTGGTGTACTTGGGCGCGGGCGGCTGCCACTTCGCGCGGCGGGCCTCGAGCTCCTCATCGGAGACCTCGAGCTCGAGCTTGCCCGCGTCGATGTCGATGGAGATCATGTCGCCCTCCTGCACGAGGGCGATGGGGCCGCCGGCCGCGGCCTCAGGCGAGACATGGCCGATGGCCGGGCCCTTGGTGGCGCCGGAGAAGCGGCCGTCGGTGATAAGAGCACAGGACTTGTCGAGGCCCATGCCGCAGATGGCCGAGGTCGGGGTGAGCATCTCGCGCATGCCGGGGCCGCCGGCCGGGCCCTCGTAGCGGATCACGATGACGTCGCCGGCCTTGATCTGGCCGCCGAAGATGGCCTTGCAGGCGAGCTCCTCGGAGTCGAAGACGCGGGCGGGGCCGCGGTGCTGGCGCATGTCCTCGCCAACGGCGGACTTCTTCACGACGCCGCAGTTGGGGGCGAGGTTTCCGCGCAGGACCTTGAGGCCGCCGTCGGCGGAGTAGGCGTTGTCGACGCTGCGCACGATCTCGCCGTCAACGGCAGGCTGCTCGGCGACCCACTCGGCCACGGTCCCGTGGCAGGTCACGGCCTCGAGGTCGAGGTGGCCGGTGCGGCCGAGCTCGCCCACGATGGCGCCGACGCCGCCCACGGCGTTCAGGTCCTCGATGTGGAGCGGCCCCGCCGGCGCGATGCGCACGATGTTCGGGGTGGCCGCGCAGACGTCGTCCCAGTCCTGCATGGTGACGGGGCAGCCGGCGGCCTGGGCGATGGCGGTGAGGTGCAGCATCGTGTTCGTGGAGCCGCCGAAGGCCATATCGAGCGCCATGCCGTTGCGGATGGACTTCTCGTTGATGATGTCCAGGGCGCACGTACCCTTCTCGAGAAGCTCCATGACCTTCATGCCGGCGTGCTTGGCCAGGCGGATGCGCTCGGAGTAGACGGCCGGGATGGTGCCGTTGCCGGGAAGCGCGATGCCCAGGGCCTCGGAGAGGCAGCAGATGGAGTTCGCGGTGAACATGCCGGAGCAGGAGCCGCAGGTGGGGCACGCGGTGTTCTCGAGCCACTTGCACTCGTCCTCGGTCATGGTGCCGGCGGTGACCTGGCCCACGGCGTCGAAGAGACTGTTGAGGTCGGTCTCCTCTCCCTTACGGCCGCGGCCGGCGAGCATCGGGCCGCCGGAGACGAGCACCGTCGGGATGTTCAGGCGGCAGGCGGCGATGAGCATGCCGGGGACGATCTTGTCGCAGCTGGGGATGAGCACCATGGCGTCGAACTGGTGGCCCTGGACGGCGCACTCCACAGAGTCGGCGATGACCTCGCGGGAGGTGAGCGAGTACTTCATGCCCTCGTGGTTCATGGCGATGCCGTCGCACACGCCGATGGTGTTCACCTGCAGGGGGCAGCCGCCTGCCATGCGCACGCCCGCCTTGACGGCGTCGGCGATCTGCTGGAGGTGGAGATGGCCCGGGATGACCTCGTTTTGCGCGGAGACAACCGCTACCAGGGGCTTATCGAGCTCCTCGTCGGTAAGGCCGTCGGCCTTGAGCAGGCTCCTGTGCGGGGCACGGGCCAGGCCCTTCTTGATGGCATCGCTTCTTAGCTGCATTTCCTCTCGCTTCTTCCCTCTCGCTTCTTGCATTCATGCGTGAGAAACGCGAGGCAGGCGCAGTGCAGCCGCTCGATGCCCAATAACGGAGGACGCCGGCCCGAGGTACTTGCGCGTGCGTTGCCGGTGGTGTCCGTGCTCGGCGCGCGTGTTCGTTCGAGCTGCTCGAGGGTATCTTCGTCGCCGTCCGCCGCGGGTTCTCAGACCCAGCCCGCTTGCTGTGGGACGGATGAGGCGTCTACTTGCCCTGTCGTCGCATTTGCTCAATATTTAGTAGGCTACCACAACATCCGTCGCCGCACCAGCAAATGGCGATAGTGCGGACAAGTGGGACAGTCCCTTTGTCCGCAAAGGGACTGTCCCCTGCCGGCGCCAGGTTCCGTCGCGACGCAAAAAAAGCGAGGGGCCGTCGTATGGCCCCTCGCGCTTTACTTGTCCTTTGGAATCGCCTTCGTTTCTGAAATAGAAGGAACTGAGACGTAGGTTAATCGTTTGGACCCGCTATCTGTTTCAGATTTGGCTTCTATCCGAGGAATCGTCGATGGAAGGTGGCGAGTATGCTCGCCTTGTTTATTGAGCCTCGGAAACGGAAGCGGGTCCGCTCGATATTGAATCTTCGTTGTTCACTGGACTCGCCTCCTTCGTCGGTCGCTTTGTGGGTAGCGACGATTTGTTTGTTGTCATGATTCTTTCCAGCTCAAAGGGGGTTATTCACGTGCTTCTCCCCCACCCGGCAAGCGGCACAAAAAATGCCCCCGAACGGTCACGAAAACCATTCGGGGGCAAGAAAGACGTCTGTCGAACGCTTACTGGGCGTCGGCGATGGCCTTCTTGGCCTGCTCGGCGATGTCGGCGAAGGTGTCGGCGTCGGAGTAGGCAATCTCGGCGAGGACCTTGCGGTCGAGCTCGATGCCGGCCAGCTTGAGGCCGTGCATGAAGGTGGAGTAGCTCATGCCGTTGATGCGGGCCGCGGCGTTGATGCGCTGGATCCACAGGGCGCGGAACTCACGCTTCTTGGCGCGACGGTCGCGGTACTGGTACTGACCGGAGTGACGGTCCTGCTCCATCATGCCGCGGAGGGTGCGGGAGGAGGTGCCGTAATAACCCTTGGTGCGCTCCTGGAGAGTGCGGCGCTTCTTCTTGGAATTCACTGCGCGCTTAACACGTGCCATTGATAATCAACTCCTTGGAAAGTAAGTCTCGGGACCTGGTTTGTCGCCGATTAGTGGTTCATGCGGGCGGCGATGTTCTTGACCTGCTCGCCGGTGAGCTCGGTCTCCTGACGGAAGCCGCGGATGCGCTTCGGGGACTTCTTGGTGAGGATGTGGCTCTTGAAAGCCTTGGCGCGCATGATCTTGCCGGTACCGGTCTTGCGGAAGCGCTTGGCGGTACCCTTGTGCGTCTTCATCTTGGGCATGCTAGTTCTCCTTCTCGTTCTTGTCATCGTCAGAGGGCTTCTCGTCGAAAGCGCCCTTGATGGGGACGATGAGCATGTGCATGTTGCGGCCTTCCATCTGAGGCTTCGACTCGACCGTCGCAACGTCCTTGAGGTCCTCTGCGAGGCGGTCGAGCACAATCCGACCCTGCTCCGGGTGGGCCATCTCGCGCCCGCGGAACATGATGGTGATCTTGACACGGGCGCCCTTCTTGAGGAAACGCACCACGTGGGCCTTCTTGGTCTCGTAATCGCCGACGTCGATCTTGGGACGGAACTTCATCTCCTTGATCTCGACCTTGGCCTGGTTCTTACGGGCCGCCTTGGCCTTACGGTCCTGCTCGTACTTGTACTTCTTGTAGTCGAGCACCTTGCAGACCGGGGGCTCGGCGTTGGGAGCGATCTCCACCAGGTCGAGACCCTGGTCGTTGGCGATGCGCAGGGCGTCGCGAACACCAAAGAGGCCGAGCTGGGAGCCGTCGACGCCGATGAGGCGACACGTGCGCGAAGTGATCTCCCCGTTGATGCGAGGACCGTCGTTTCTGGCTATCTTACACACCTTCCCTTCGTGGAAGCCCTGGTGGGCCGCCATAGAAAAATCTCCCGGAGCCAAGCAGCATCCAGGAGACATGAATCCACCCTGAGGCGGTAACTGTTTTGTCTTACCAGACAGCTGCAACGAGGCGCCGTGTAGGTGGGGCCAAAGCTCGGCCCGCTTTTACAAAGGAGAATGTTAGGGCAAGATGAGCCCGGCGGCAAGGGCCAATTCCCAAAGCCGCCGGGCCAGCACATAAATGCTCCAAAAGACGCCGGCACGCCGCGGCCCGTTGTGCGGCGAGCCAGGCCCTTATCCTACATCGGCATCGTCGGGGCGACGAAGACGCGCGTCTGGTACTCGCGGTCGAGGTCGTAGAGGCCCTTGGGGTCGCTGCCGAAGAGCTTCATGTTCTTGATCATGTCCGAGGCGTTCGTCTCTTCCTCGCCCTGCTCCTTGACGAACCAGTCGAGCATCTGCATGGCGCGGAAATCGTGGACGTCGTTGGCCGCCGCGTAGCAGCGGTTGATGCACTCGGTGATGTGCTTCTCGTGGATCATGCCCGCCTCGAGCGGCTCGAGGTCGTTCTCAAAGACCTTGTCGGGCTCGGCGATGGCGAGCATCTTGACCTGTGCATCGTTGTCCAAAAGGTAGCGGCGCAAGATCTTTGCGTGGCTGACCTCCTCCTGCACCTGGACCATGTACCAGTTGGCGAAGCCCTTGAGGCCGCGGTCCTCGTAGTAGTCGGCGAAGGTGAGGTAGAGATAAGCGGAGTAGAGCTCCTCGTTGATCTGGGTGTTGAGGAGCTCGGCGAGCTTTGTGTCCATGGCATGTCCTTTCTGCGTGACGGCAGTCTTAGGAGTTCTATACCCAGATGCGGCGGATGGAAGCGCGGCTTCTGCTATACTCTTCTGCGCACTCATGCCCGAGTGGCGGAATGGCAGACGCGGCGGTCTCAAAAACCGCTGGGAGACCGTGTGGGTTCGAGTCCCACCTCGGGCACCAGAAAATAACGGCGCAGGCGACCTCAAGCGAGGCGCCTGCGCTTTTCTTGTGATGTGCCGCCTGCAATTTGGGGACAGCCCCCTTTTTGCACACGAAGCGCCGCTTCGAGCATTATGCCCGACGATTCGGCGACGAAGCCGCAGCGGCCACGCGTGTGCAAAAAGGGGACTGTCCCCAAATTGCAGGCTGCTGGTTAGGCGCGCATGAAGGGGTTGTAGGCCAGTTCGCGCTTCATCGTGGTGGCCTCGCCGTGGCCGCAATAAAGTACGGTCTGGGCCGGGATGCGCGCGGCTAGGCGGCGAAGCGTCGCCATGATAGTGGCCTCGTCCCCGCCGTCGAGGTCGGTGCGGCCGTGGCTACCGGGAAATACGGTGTCGCCGACGAAGGCCACGCCCTCGGCCGTGCCGCCGCCGAGGAGCACAACGCCGCCGGGCGTGTGGCCCGGCGCCCCGAGGACCTCGAACGTGGCGGAGCCGACGCGAATGACGTCGCCCTCGGCAAGCTCGCGGTCGGGCAAGGGCGCGCCGTCGTCGTAGGCAATACCCAGCACAGAGACCTCGCCCGCATGCGTCGCACGCTCGGCGTCCGCGGCATGGATAAGGAAATCGGCGCCGGTCCGCGCCTTGAGCGCCGCCACCCCGCCCACATGGTCGCCGTGGCCGTGGGTGGCCACGATGGCCTCGACGTCCACGTCGGAGAGCGCATCGGCCACGGCGGAGCCGGAGGCCCCCGGGTCCACGACCATGCAGGCGCCCTCGCTCACGTAGGCATAGCAGTTCGTCTGGATAGGCCCCACCACGAAGCAGCGGAGCTCGTCTTTAGCCTGAGCCATGGCTCTCCCCTACCGCTTCTTCTTGCCGAGCTGCTGGGAGCCCTCGCCGGGCATGAGGCGGCGCGCGTCGTAGACGGAGGGCACGCGGCTCACGATGGCGAGAAGCGAGTCGAGCAGGCTCGCGTCCGAGATGGAGACGAGGAAGCGGAGGCGCGCGATGCCCTGACTCGAGGTCTGCGTGGCGGCGGACATGATGTTTCCGCCCGCGTCGCCGATGGCGATGGTCACGTCCTTGAGCAGGCCCATGCGATCGGTCGCCTCGACGACGATCTCAACGCGGAACTCGGTGGCGCCGGAGGTGTCCCAAGCCACATCGATGAGGCGCTCGGGGTTGTTCATGAGGTCGGCCACATTCGGGCAGCTGGCGCGGTGGACCGACACGCCGCGTCCGCGGGTGATGAAGCCCACGATCTCGTCGCCGGCCACCGGGTTGCAGCAGTGCGCGAGGTGCACGAGCAGGTCCGCGTCGCCCTTGACAACGACGCCGCAGTTGGAGTGCCTTTTCTTGCCCTTGGCCGTCTGCGAGATGGCATAGGACTTCATGACGGGCTTGTCGCCCTCGAGCGCGCGGGCGCGGGCGGCCTTGGCCTCGGCCTCCTTGGCCGCGGCGGCGAGCTGCTCGGGCGAGCCCTCGTTCAGGATCTCCTCGATGCGGTTGGCCGCGAGGTTGGCCGTTACCTTGCCCGTGTGGACGGCGGCGAACAGGTCGTCCGCGTCCTTGGTGTTCAGGGCCTCGCAGGCACGGTCGATGGCCTTCATCGTGCGCTTGGCGCCGATGCCGTAGCCGCGGCGGCGAAGCTCGCGGGCGAGCTCGTTTCGGCCCTGCTCGGCGTCGTCGCTCTTGGACTCGACGGAGAAATACTTGCGGATCTTGGCGCGCGCCGACGGCGTGGCCACGATCGCGAGCCAGTCGTGGCTGGGCTTGGCGTTCTTGTTGGTGAGGATCTCGACGCGGTCGCCCATGCTGAGCTTATAGGTGAGCGGCACGACCGAGCCGTTGACCTTGGCCCCGACGCAGTGGTTTCCCACCTCGGTGTGGACGGCGTAGGCGAAGTCGAGGGGCGTCGAGTCGCGGCGCAGGCTCATGACCTCGCCCTTCGGCGTAAAAACGAAGATATCGTGCTCGAAGAAGTCGACGCGCAGGTTGTCGAGGAACTCGTGGGCGTCCTCGACGTCGTCCTCCACGGCCCAGTCGAGGCTGCGGCGAATCCAGTTGATGGTCGAGTCGATGGAGCGGTCCTCGGCGCTCATCTTGCCGCGCGAGTTGCCGGATTTCTTGTAGAGCCAGTGGGCGGCGATGCCGTACTCGGAGGCCTCGTGCATCTCGACGGTGCGGATCTGGATCTCGATGGGGCGCCCGTCGGGGCCGACGACCGTTGTGTGCAGCGACTGGTAGAGGTTGGCCTTGGGCGTGGCGATGTAGTCCTTGAAACGACCGGGCAGCGGGTGCCACAGGGTGTGGACGGCGCCCAGCGCGCTGTAGCAGTCCCCCACCGTCTGCGTGATGACGCGCAAGGCGATGAGATCGTAGATCTCGGAGAACTCGCGGCCCTTGCGAGTCATTTTCATGTAAATGGACCACAGGTGCTTAGGCCGGCCCGTGATCTGGAAGTCCTTGAGGCCGACGCGCTTAAGCTCGTCGGAGAGGGTCTTCATGGCGACCTCGGCGTCGTCCTCGCGCTGCGCGCGTGAATCCTGCACCATACGGGCGATGCGCTGGTACTCCTCCGGCTCGAGCCAGAAGAAGGCCAGGTCCTCGAGTTCCCACTTGACCGAGCTCATGCCGAGGCGGTCGGCGAGCGGGGCATAGACGTCCATGGTCTCGCGTGCCTTGAAGACGCGGCGGTCAGGCGGCAAAGCCGCCAAGGTGCGCATGTTGTGCAGACGGTCCGCGAGCTTGATGATGACGACGCGGATGTCGTGGCTCATGGCGAGGAACATCTTGCGCAGGTTCCAGGCTTGCTTTTCGTCCATGGAGGCAACCTTGACGTTCGTGAGCTTGGTCACGCCGTCCACAAGGTCGGCCACGGTCTCGCCATAGAGGCCCTTGAGCTGGTCGAGGGTGGCCGAGGTGTCCTCGACCGTGTCGTGCAGCAGCGCGGCGCAGATGGTGTCCTCGTCCATGCGGAAGTCTTTGGCAAGGATCAACGCCACCTCGACCGGATGGTTGATGTAGGGCTCGCCGGAGCGCCTGCGCTGGTCGCGGTGATAATCGGCCGCGAAGCGATAAGCGCTCTCGACCTTGGCGAGGTCGTCGGCTGCCATATAGGATTTGCAGGCCTGCTCGAGGAGGCGGAAGTTCGCCGCACCGGGGGCCTGCTTGATAGTCGGCTTGTGCGCCGCCTTGTTCTCGGCGTCGTCCATGGCTCGTCCTTTGCTACACGACCGCTCACGAACTAGGCGAGATGGGCCTGGCTATGGTGTCGGTCAGCTCTTCTTGGGAACAATGTAGCACCCAATCGCAGAATTGGCCGAAGTCTTCGCGGCCCTGTAACCCCTCGCGGTAACGGACCGAGAGCTCGAGGTCCATGTGCTCGGGGCTGGGGGCCATGCGGACACGGCGGGCGTCGCCGAAGCCCTCGACGGAAAGAAAGCCCAGCTCGGAGAAGACGCCGAGGCCGCCCTCGATCTCGGACTCGTCTATTGCGCGGGTCGCGTCGAAGTGCGCCGCCATGGCGATGACGGCGTGCTTGTCCAGGGCGAACGTATCCTCGGCGCACGAGCGGTCGAGAGCCACGAGGGAACGCCAGAGGACGACGAGCTCGGGGCGCTCCGGGGCGCCCGCGGCGATGATCTTCTCGTTGAGACGCACGTCTCGGCCGCCGAAGAGCAGGTGGACGCGGGCAAGAAGACCGTCGCGACCGGCGCGGCCGCTCATCTGGTTGAACTCGACGCGGCCGAAGGGCAGCGTGTAGAGGACGACGTTGCGCACATCGGGGAGGTTCACGCCCTCGCCGAATGCGGAGGTCGAGACGATGCAGGTGAGCTCGCCCGCGCGGAAAGCGCCCTCGACTCGGGCTCGGACGTCGCGCGGCAGGCCCGCGTTGTAGAAGGCTATGTTGCCAGCGAGATCGGGCAGTCGGTGGCGCAGCAGGCGCACGACCTCGACGGATTGCTGGCGGCTCGTCACGTAGACGATGGTCTTCTCGCCTGAGGACACAAGGCTCACGAGGGCGCTCTCACGATCGTGGATGTTGCGGCGATCGACAACGGCGAGGTTCTCACGCAACCCGTCGTCGACGAGGACGTCAGAGCCGACCACGCCGAGAAGGCGGCAGATCTCGCGCGAGGCCTCGGCTGTGGCCGTGGCCGTGACGGCGAGACAGACGGGCTCCCCGAGCTCCTCGCGGATACGGGGGAAGTCCTGATAGGCGCTACGATGGCCTGCCTTGGAGGCGCCGGCGTGGTGGGCCTCGTCCACGACGACGAACCGGACGCGCCCGCACTCGGAGAAGCGGCCGGTGTGGATGGCCAGGAACTCGGGCGTGGTGAGCACGATGTCGACGGCGCCGTCGCCGAGGCCGGCAAAGATGCGGCGGCGCTCGTCCTCAGGCGTCTCGCCGGTGAGCACGCAGGCAATTAGCCCGAGCTCAGCCAAGGTTTTGCACAGGTGGAAGGACTGGTCGGCCACAAGCGCGCGCAGCGGGTAGACGAAAACGGAGGCCGCACCCTCGAGGATGGCCTCGCGGGCGGCGTGCACATGGAAGATGAGCGACTTACCGCGGCCCGTGGCCATGACGGCCATGGTGGAGCGGCCGGCGGCCAGGCGGTCGAGCGCCGCTTGCTGCGTCGGCAAAAGGTCGTGGTCGCCGATCATGCGGCGCACGAGCTCGCGGGTAAGCTCGGGCACACCCAGACCCTCGAGGGCGCGGGCGTCGGGCACATCGGAGACCGGGGCCTCGCCGGCAGCGGGCGCCGCCTTGACGGAGTCGTCGGCGAGTGCGGCCACCTCAGACGCGAGGTCTCCTTGCTCGGTAGCTATTTCGCCCTCGCCGCGCACAAGCACGTCCTTGACCATGAGTTTGGCCTTCGTGCGTCCCTGCCAAGTCTCGTTGACGGCCTCGAACACGAGGTCGACGGCCCCGTCGCAGTCGACAAGGCGGGCCGGATCGGGCGCGCGGAACATGATCGCGGGCACCATGCCCACGCCGTCGGTGGCAAAGAAACGCAGGTGGTTGCCCTCGGCGCCCACGCGCGAGCGGTTGCGCATGCTCACGCCGTGCGAGGCGAAGAGCGGCTTCTTGTTGCCTTGGCCGAAGGGCTGGAGCGCCTCGAGCGAGGCAATGGTCTCGACGGAGAGCTCGTCCAGGCCGATGACGGCGGCGACCTCCTCGGTCGAGACGAATTTCTCGGGATCGAGCTTTGAGAGGACCTCCTCGAGGCGGTCGCGAAACTCGTCGAGGCGCGACGCCTCGCAGGTCACGCCCACGGCCCCCGCGTGCCCGCCGAAGCGAATGAGGCAGTCGGAGCACTGCTCGACGGCGTGGAAGAGGTCGACCGAGCCCGCGGAGCGGCCGCTTCCGCGCGCCACCCCGTCGACGATGGAGAAAAGGATCGCCGGCACATGGAAACGGTTGACGATGCGCGAGGCCACGATGCCCTTGACGCCCTCGTGCCAACCCTCGCCACCGACGACAATGGCGTGGACGCCCTCGTGCGGCAGCGCCTCGATGGCCGCCATGGCCGATTCGGTGAGCTGCGACTCGATGGCGCGGCGCTCGGTGTTCGTCTCCTCGAGCTGCACGGCGAGAAGCCGCGCCTCTCGCGGGTCCTCAACCATGAGCAGGTCAAAGGCCACGTCGGTCGTGCCCATGCGTCCCGCGGCGTTAAGGCGAGGGATGATGGAGAACGGAAGCGAGTCGGCGGTGGCCTCCTCGATACGGATGTTTGCGGTGGCCGCGAGCGCCGCGACGCCAGGGCGCGGAGACGCCTTCATGCGCGCGATGCCCTCGGCCACGAGGGCGCGGTTCTCACCTTGCAGCAGCATCATGTCCGAGAGCGTGCCCAGCATGGCGACGTCGGTGTAGTCGCGCCACATCTCGGGCTCGCCGCGGCGACGCCCAAGCTCGTGCACGAGCTTGAGGGCGACGCCTGCGCCAGCAAGCTCGCGAGAGGGGCAGTCCTCCGAGAGCTTGGGATCGGTTACGGGGACGCCCTGCGGGACCAGGTCGGCGGGCTCGTGGTGGTCGGTGACGACCACATCGATGCCTCGGTCCAAGATTGCCTTTACCTCGGCCGCGGCCGCGACGCCGTTGTCCACGGTCACGATGAGCGAGGGCTCGCAGTTGGCGAGCACGCGCCCGACGGCGGTCTCGGATAAGCCGTAGCCCTCTCCGAAGCGGTGCGGGATGAAGGGATGGACCTCGGCGCCCATACGACGAAGCGCGAGCGTGAGCAGGCAGGTGGAGCTCATGCCATCGACGTCGAAGTCGCCGAAAACAGCGATGACCTCGTGTTCATTGACCGCGCGCTCGACGCGGTCGGCCGCCTCTCGCATGCCGGGGATGACGAGCGGGTCGGCCCAATCGCGCTCGAGCGAGGGCGAAAGGAATGCGCGCGCCTCCTCGGCGCTCGAGCAGCCGCGCGCGGCGAGCACGCGCGCCACAAGCGACGACAGCCCGAGCTCGCGGGAAAGCTCAAGCTCGGCTGCCGGATCAGGCGGGAGGACCGACCAGCGTCGGCTCCCCGCGAGGCCTCCCACTACTCCTCGCTCTCGGCGGGGGCGGCGTCCTCGTTGTCGTTGTCGTCGGCAGGCTCACCGGAAGCCTCAGCAGCGCCTGAGCCGGCGGCCGCGAGGGCGCCCTTGACGCCCCAGAGGCCGGGCTTCTTGCTGGCGGCGCCCAGGCCGAGCACGCGAAGGGCGGGGACGGCGAGAAGGACGATCGCGGCGCCGTCGGCTGCGATGCCGAACGCGAGAGCAAGCGCGATGCCCTGGATCTGACTGGAGCCGACGAAGAGCAGGATGCAGCCGATGACGAACGCGACGCCGAAGACGACGGCGGCCGGGCGCTCGGCGGCGTCGGCCACCTTGAGAGCGGCGCTGCGGATGCTCAGGCCCGAGGCGACGCCGCCGCGGAAGCGAACGAGCATGGCGAAGACCGCCACGAGCTCAGCTGCGGCCGCGGCAAAGATGGCGATAAGCGCGCCCAAGGTCAAGATGAAGGAGGCGCCGGCGGCAGAGGTGATGCCGAACCAGCCCATGGTGAGGGAGCAGGCAAGCGCAGGCGCGCCCGCGAGCACGAGGCCCGAGAGGCGGAAGACGACGAAACCGACGAGAATGACGCAGGCGAGCGCTATGCCGAAGCCGATGCAGGCGCGGCGAAGCGAGAGCACGGGGTCGACAGCGCGTGTATCGTCATGGGTCAGGGTAACGAGCAGGCTGCCGGAGCCGATCATACTGTTGAGCTGCGAGGCCTCGTCCAACGTGAAGTCACCGGAGATGGAGACCTGGCCGCCCGTGATCTCCTCGGAGACGGACGGGGCGGACTGGACCACGCCGTCGACGACGATGGCGATCTGGCCGGAGCTCTCGGCGAGCTCCTTGGTCACCTCGGCGAAGGTGGTCGAGCCCTCGTCATCGAAGTTGACCACGACCACGTAGATGATCGAATAGCTGCCGTCGCTCGAGGTGCTGGAGCTCGTGGTGTAGGAGACCTGCGAGCTCTTGATGTGGGTTTCGTCGAGGAAAGCGGTGTAGGTGCCGGCCTCGAGCTGCACGTCCTCGGTACCGTTCTGGATTTTGGCCATGGCCTCGGCGTCGCCGATCTGGTCGACGCGCACGAACTCGACCTTGCCGGTCTGGCCGATGGTGCTGAGGGAATCGGTGTCGGCAGAGAACGGCACGTCGACGAGGAGCTTGCCGTCGGACTGGCTCACCTTGTAGCCCTTGATGCTCCTGCCGTCCAGGCGCGAGGAGATGATCTTCGAGGCCTCGGAGAGCTGCTCGGAGCTCACCTCGGCGGTGTCGCTGCTCGCCGCGGAGAAGACAAGCTCATTGCCGCCCGTCAGCTCGACGGAGCGCTGCAGCGAGCCGAGAAAAGCGTAGCAGCAGCCGAGCGCCGCCACGGCGAGCACGACGACCACGGCGAGGAGGCGGACGTTCTGCCTAGCGACGTTGTTCT
The DNA here is from genome assembly GCF_963660155.1 of Paratractidigestivibacter sp. Taxonomy (GTDB): domain Bacteria; phylum Actinomycetota; class Coriobacteriia; order Coriobacteriales; family Atopobiaceae; genus Paratractidigestivibacter. The sequence continues at coordinate 104,032 of NZ_CAVKWG010000048.1, forward strand.
TGCGCTTCTTGGACTTGGAGGAGGACTTGCCGTCAACCTCTGTGTTGGTGGCGGCGCGCCACCTGTCGACGCCGGTCTTGGTCTCGGCGGAATCGACCTTCTTGGCCATAAGAAAACCTCTTAAGTTGTAGGGGCCGTCGGCCCTCGCTGTTTTAACTCGAAAAGTATAGACCAGCGTATGCATGGAAGGCGACGGAGACGGCGAGTTTGTCTCCGTGCCCAGACAGTCCTGTTCGCGCAGATACCACATTAAGTGGCCTCCGGCTCATGCGGAACTGCGCGCGAAGGTAGGGCTCTTCTCAACCGCTACGTCGCCGGTAGAGGCTCCGCAGCGTAAAAAGAGGGGCGATGGCCCCTTTCGGGGATAGTTTCTTACGGCCAATCTTTATGCAGGGGAGGGAAAGCGTGTTGTCGCGCTTAGGCATGACTTTTGGACTGCTATTGGCAACAGGTCTCCGTCGCCCGCAAAGAAAACGCCTCCGCTTGGCCCAAATCGGACCAAGGGGACGCGTTTTCTTTGCGGCGCAGCGCCGCACGCACCAACCCGCCGTGTTTTCTTTGCGTCGCGGCCTAGGCGCGACTACTAGTAGTCGTTGGAGGCGGAAGACGACATCCAGTCGGAGACGAAATCGGAGTAGGTGCCGGCGATGATGGACTCGCGGGCGCGGCGCATGAGGTCGAGAAGGTACCAGATGTTGTGCTGCGAGATCAGGATGCCGCCGAGCATCTCCTTCTGGCGGACCAGGTGGTGGATGTAGGCGCGCGAGAAGCCTCCGGCGCACGACGGGCAACCGCAGCCCTCGTCAAGCGGGCGCGGGTCGTCGCGGAAGCGGGCGTTCTTGAGGTTGATGCGCCCCTCATTCGAGAAGGCAGTGCCGGTTCGCGCCGTGCGGGTCGGCAACACGCAGTCGAACATGTCGATGCCGCAAGCGACGCCGCGCACGAGCGTGGTCGGGTTGCCGACGCCCATGAGGTAGCGCGGCTTGCCTTTGGGCATGTACTCGGCGCAGAGGGGCTCCAGGCTCTCGAACATCGTCTCGTGGTCCTCCCCCACCGAGTAGCCGCCGATGCCGTAGCCGGGGAAGTCGCCGGCGTCCTCAAGGTGCTGCAGGCTGCGAAGGCGCAGGTCGAGGTGCATGCCGCCCTGCACGATACCGAAGAGCGCCTGGTCCTTGCGCGTGTGCGCGGCAAAGCAGCGGTCGGCCCACATGCTCGAGAGCTCGACCGAGCGCGCGACCTTCGCGCGGCTCGCGGGGTAACCCACGCACTGGTCGAGCTGCATGGTGATGTCGCTTCCGAGCTTCTGGGCGATGGCCATGTTCTCCTCAGGCGTCCACTCCACCCAGCGCCCGTCGTAGTCGACGGCGCGGAACTTGACGCCCTGGTTCGACAGCTTGAAGAACTCCTCATGGCTGAACACCTGAAAGCCGCCCGAGTCGGTGAGGATGGGCCCGCCCCAGCGCATGAAGCCGTGGACGTCGCCCATCCGCGCAACGAGGTCGGCACCGGGCCGTTGCGAGAGGTGATAAAGGTTGTTGAGCAGTATCTTGGTGCCCATCTGCTCGAGCGTGGCGGGCAAGATGCCCTTTACCGTGGACTTCGTGCCCACCGGCATGAAGATGGGCGTGGGGATGTCGCCGTGCGGCGTGTGGAAAACGCCCGCCCGAGCATGGGTCTTGGGGTCCTCGGCCACGATGTCGTAGGTGAACCAGCGGCTCTCGTCGACGACCTCGCCCGCGCCCGCGAGCCCCGCGCATCCGTTTTCGCACATGCTAACCACTCCACTCCTGGGCGCGTCGGCGCCTCTTCGCACAAAGAAAGCCCGGCGCGGTCGGGCGCCGGGCTTAACAGTTTAGCCTTATTCGGCCTTGTGACTACTCGCCGAAGCGGGAGTCGATGAGGGCGATGAGGGCGTCGAGGGCGGCCTGCTCGTCCTCGCCGTCGCAGGCGACCTCAACGGTGGTGCCGGTGCCGAGGCCGGCGGCCAGAATCATCATGATGGACTTGGCGTTAACGGGAGCGGAGTCCTTGTCAACGTTCTTGATGGTGACGTTGGACTGGTACTTCTTGGCCTCGGTGACGAAGAGCGAGGCGGGACGGGCGTGAAGGCCGGTGGCGTTGGTGATGCTGGTCTGCTTAGAAACCATGATGGGGACTCCCTTTCCGATGTGCTGATGGGGGTGCTGTCCCCCCAACCTGTGGGACATATTAGCAAAGGTTGGCAAAAAGAAAACCGAGGATGTCGCAGAGAGCCCAAAGTAGGGCGCTCACCGCCGTCACGTGCACGCTCACCCTTCTTTGCTGCACAATAGCAATAATAAATGGAACGGCGACACTGCCGGGCGGTGAGGCTGATGCCTCGCCGCCCGGCGCCCACGAATCGTAGTCGCAGGCAGCAAGAAACGAGGAAGCCATGGCAGAGGACCAGATCGGCGATGTCGAAGAGACCGAGGAGACGCAGCAACTCGCCGCCTCCGCCGAGAACAAGGGCGCCGTGACGGCGCTCGATGCCGCGGTTGCCCCCGACCAGATGCGCGTCGCAGACGACCCCGCGGCCGACGAGGCGCAGGAAGAGGACGCCGCCGGCCTTGTTGCCGCGCAAGCCGACGACGACGCTGATCAAGTTGCGTCCGCGAGCCCCGCCGAAAACGACGAGAACGCCGTCATAGAGGCGCAGGGCGAAAACGACGTCATCGAGGCGCAGGCTGAGGTGATCGACGACGGGCTCGCCCCGTCCGAAGCCAACAAAGCCGCCGAGGCCGCCCTCGGCGTGGCCAAAGAGGTGGCCTCGGCGCTTCGCGCCGGCGTCTTCGCCGTCCGCGACGTCCACCACGCCTCCAAGCAGAGCGCCGACGCCCGCGCTCAGGCGCGCACCATCCAAGATGCCCTCGTGCGCGACCGGGCCACCCTCGGCCACCGCAAGCAGATTGAGGCCTCCTTCGACCAGATCGTCTCCGTGCAGGCAAAAATCGTCGAGGACAGCAAGGCCTCCATCGAGGCCGATCAGCAAAAGATCGACGGCCTCGCCGAGGAGCGCTCGGCGCTCGTGGCCGACCTCGACGAGCTCAAGGCCTCGAACGCTTCGGCCATCCGGCCCTACAAGCACCTGATCGAGTCCTCAAAGAGTGAGCTCGACGACGCGCAGCGCACCCTCACCGAGGCGAAGCGCGCGGTAAAGACCGCCGAATCTCAGCTCAAGGAAGCCAAGGAACGCCGCGACTCCTCGTATGCGATTGCGAACCGCAGCTACGACAACTCGCAGACCAGGCAGCGAAAGGTGCAAGAGGAGCTCAGGCGTCTGCAGAGCTCGGGCGGCTCGGCCGCGGCTATCTCGCAGCTTCAGTCCGACAACGTGGCGGCGCTGGCCGGCGTTGACAGCGCAAAGGCAGAGGTCGCGCGCGCGTCCAAGGACGGGCAGAGCGCCGTCGACAACGCCCAGACCCACCTCTGGGCCCAGAACCAGTCCCTCGCGAGCGCGCAAGCCAAGTACGACGACGCGAAGGCCAAGCATGAGGCCCACAAGGCGGAACACGACAAGATGGCAGACAACGCGTCCGCGGAGGAGAAGAAGCTTCAGGAGCGCATCAATGAGAAGAAGCGACTGCTTGACTCGCTGCGCTCCAAGGTCGACCAGACCCAGAAGGTGCTCGACGAGGCGCAGGGGCTCATCGACGAGGCGCAGCTCATCCGCTCGACGCCCCAGGAGACGAAGCGGCTCGAGGAGTCGATCGCTTCTCAGCAGGCGGACCTCGACGAGGCGAACAGCGAGGTCGAGCACCTCGCCGCGACCGAAAAGGAGCTCAGGCAGGCCACGCGGGGGTCGCGCGCCGCGCTTATCGCCGTGGCGGCCGCCGTTGTGCTCGTCCTCGTGTTCGTCGTGGTAAGCTGCGCCGGCGGGGCTAAATAGTCGATGTTGCAAGTCAGGCGGATAAAAGGGCGGGTCCGGTAAGCTCGGGCCCGCCCTTTTATCCGCATAACCCTTCTTCTTAGCCCTGTCGTAGTTTAGACGTAAGCCTTTCCCGGTGCCCCAGGTGGGGAGCGACAATCCCGTGGATGCGTACTCGGGTACGTGACGAGGGTTGCAGCCCCCAGATGGGGCGCCGGGGAAGGCTAGAACTTTATTACTTGATGAGCATTGCGTCGCCGAAGCTGAGGAACCGGTACCGCTCGTCGATGGCGGCCTGGTAGGCGGCCATGACCTGTTCGCGGGTGGCAAAGGCCGAGACAAGCATCATGAGGGTGCTTCTGGGCACGTGGAAGTTCGTGATCATGGCGTCCACCACGTGGAAGGCGGAGCCGGGCATGAGGTAGAGGTTGGTGGTGGCGTTCTCGCGCGCCACGATGTCTCCCGGCTCCGGCGAGAAGCGAAGCGCCGAGACGCCCGCGCACTCCCCCGCGACGCCCGCCTGCCAAGCGCTCTCCAGCGAGCGAACCGACGTGGTGCCCACGGCGATCACGCGGTGCCCGGCCGCCTTGGTGGCGTGCACGGCGTCCACGACCTGCTGCGAGACGTGGTAGCGCTCGGTGTGCATGACGTGCTGGGTGGGGTCGTCCTCGCTGACCAGGCGGAAGGTGTCGATGCCCACCTCGAGCTCGACCGTGGCCCACTGGACGCCCTTCTCGCGGATGCGCTCGATGAGCTCGGGCGTGAAGTGCAGGCCCGCCGTGGGCGCCGCCGCGGAGTGCTCCTCATCCATGGCGTAGACGGTCTGATACTTCTCGGGGTCGCCCTCGTATTGCGTGATATAGGGCGGCAGCGGCACGTGGCCGGCGGCGTGGATGGCCTCATCGAGGGTCATGGGCTCGCCGTCGGCGTGGGTGCCCACGGCGTCGAAGCGAACAAGGCGGCCGCCCTTGGAGTCCTCGACGAAGTCGATGATGGTGCCGGTGAGGACCACGGGCGCGGTGTCCGGGGCGTGGAGGCCGCCCGCGCGGTACTCGATGACGATGCCGGGCTGCTTCAAGCGCTTTCCGGGGTTGACCAGGCACTCCCACACGTGACCCATAGCGTCCACGTCCTCACGTCGCTTGAGCAGAAGCGTCTCGCAGACGCCGCCCGTGCCGCGCTTCTTGCCCACGAGGCGCGCCGGCAGCACGCGCGTCTGGTTGGCGACGATGAGGTCGCCCGGCTCCAGGTAGTCGATGACGTCGCTGAAGACCTTATGGCTGACCTCGCCCGTCTCGCGGTCAAGGACGAGCAGGCGGCAAGAGTCGCGGGGCTCGGCCGGGGCTTGGGCGATAAGCTCGTCGGGTAGCGGGTAGTCGAAGTCGTCGGTGCGCATGTGTTTCCTCTCGTCAGCGTTTCCGCAGGCAAGTTTAGCGCTCAATGAACAGCTCTGGAGCGATTCAAGGGCCTGGGCCACGGTGCTGCAGTCACAAAGTCTGATTTTTCACACTTTAAATTTGAAATTGCCAAGTATCGAGGGTCCTCCAACTGGCAAAACGAAGTGAAATCGGCCTCTTCTACTCAGCATTACGAAGTTTAAAGTGCGAAAAGTCAGACATGATACGAATCGGCGCCTCAAACCTGTGCCACGAGCACCTCGCAGGCGACCTGCTCGGCGATCTTCGGCGCGAGCGGGGCCTCGACCACGAGCAGATCGACGTCGGCAGTGTCGGCGAAGCGCATGAGGCCGGAGCCTCCCACCTTGCTCGTGTCCATGAGGACGACGCGCCGCTCGGCACAGCGCAAAAACGCCCGCTTGACCTCGGCCATCTGCTCGTAGTTGGTCATGAAGCCGCGCCCCGGGACGTAGGACGTGGGGCAGATGATGGCCACATCCGGGTGCAGCGCCTCGATGCCCGCGAGCACGAGCGGGCCGTATAGATAGCGGTGCCCCTTTCGAAGCGACCCGCCGAGAAGCACGACGTCGACGGCAGGCAGGCTCCTGTCTATGTAGTCGGCGATGGTGAGGTCGGCCGTCACGACGGTCACGCCCTCCTTGCCCGCGAGGTTCCGCACGAATTCGAGCGCCGTCGTGCCGGAATCCACGAGCACGGACTGTCCGTCGGACACGAGCTCGGCGGCGGCGCGGCCGACGGCGACCTTCGCGCCCACGTTCAGGTTCACACGGCGGTCCTGGACCGACACCGTGAGCGTCTTCGAGAGCGAGACCGCCCCTCCGTGGGTACGCCGCAGCTTGCCGTCGTGCTCGAGCGCCTCGAGGTCGGCGCGGACCGTCACCGCGGAGGCGCCGAGCAGCTCGATGAGCTCGCTTACCCTAACCGAGCCCGTGCGGTCGAGCTCGGAAAGAATAGCGGCGCGCCGCTCGTCTCTCATCATGTCGTGGCCCCAATCGACGCAGCTATGAAGAAACCGTGGAGTCGTCTGCGAATTTTTGCCGTGCGCACGAAACGTAAGCGATTCACGAATCCTTTCGTTTGCTGAACGCAATTTTACGATATTTCGTTTCGTTTTGCCTTCGGACGTAAATCTACTTTCTTTTTTCTTCGCTTAAGGAACAAGGCGTCGAAAATACGAGAGCCACAACACCCCTATAGTCCAACTCAGCAACACAGAGAGCGGCCGCCCTCGAACAACAAAGCCCGCGCGAACGCGCGGACCCACCAGTCAACGCTGTTCGAAAGAGGGGACCATCATGCTCGTCACCACCACCCAGATGCTCAAGGACGCCCAGGCCGGCCACTACGCCGTCGGCGCCTTCAACGTCGAGAGCCTCGAGTTCGTCATGGCCGTCATCCGCGCCGCCGAGGACAAGAAGAGCCCGGTCATCATGCAGACCACCCCGGGCACCGTCAAGTACGCGAACCTCGACTACTTTGCCGCCATGGCCAAGGTCGCGGCCGAGCAGGCGAGCGTGCCGGTGGCCATCCACCTCGACCACGGCGACGGCTTCGACCGCTGCGTCCAGGCCATGCACGCCGGCTACACCTCCGTCATGATCGACGGCTCCCACGACACCTTCGAGGACAACATCGCGCTGACCGCCTCCGTGACCAAGGTCGCCGCTCCGCTGAACATCCCCGTCGAGGCCGAGCTCGGCAAGGTCGGCGGCAAGGAGGACGACGGCCCGGCCGTCGAGGGCGAGAACCCCTACACCGACCCGGACGAGGCCGAGGAGTTCGTGGCCCGCACCAACTGCAGCTCCCTTGCCGTCGGCGTCGGCACCGCGCACGGCGTCTACGTGGGCACCCCGCACATCGAGCAGGAGGTCCTGAAGGCCATCCGCAGCCGCCTCGAGATCCCCCTGGTCCTGCACGGCACTTCCGGCGTGCCCGACGACCAGGTCGCCGAGGCCATCAAGAACGGCATCTGCAAGGTCAACTACGCCACCGAGCTGCGCCAGGCCTTCATGAAGGGCTTCATGGGCCACATGGCCGCCAACCCCGGCTGCTTCGACCCCAAGAAGCCGAGCAAGCCCGGCATGGACGAGATCTACGCCGTCGTCGCCTCCCACATGGACAACCTCGGCTCCACCAACAAGGCCTAAAAGGAGCGCACGATGGACGTCACCATCTCCGACAACAAGCTCTCGGTCGGCCTCACCTCGGCCGGCGGCTCGCTCACCTCGCTCAAGCTCGGCGGCACCGAGTACCTCTGGCAGCCGGACGCCGCCGTCTGGAGCGGCCAGGCGCCGATCTGCTTCCCCATCTGCGGCGGGTTGCGCGACGGCCGCGCCACCACGGCCTCGGGCAAGAAGGTCGAGCTCGCCCGCCACGGGTTTGCCCGCAAGTCCGAGTTCGCCCTCGTGGCGAGCGACGAGACGAGCGCCACCTACCGCCTCGAGAGCAACCCCGAGACGCTCAAGCAGTACCCCTTCCCCTTCCGCCTCGACGCGACCTACAAGGTGGTCGGGGGCAAGCTGACGGTGTCCTACGCCGTTACCAACACCGGGGACGAGGACATGCCCTTCTTCATCGGCGGCCACCCCGGCTTTGCCTGCCCCGTCATGGAGGGCGAGTCCTACGACGACTACCTCATCCGCTTCGAGAAGCCCGAGACCTCGACGCTGTGCCGCGCCGTGCCCTCGACCGGCCTCATCGACGTGGGGACGCGCGAGGACTCCCCCACCGCCGGCACCGGCGAGTTGCCGCTCACCCATGAGCTCTTCGACTTCGCCGAGAAGATCTACGACGTGCTCGAGTCGCGCTCCGCGACCCTCGTAAACCGAGCCGACGACCGCGGCGTTCGCCTGGAGTTCGCCGACTTCGACTACCTCATCGTGTGGAGCAAACCCGCCGGCGACTTCGTGGCCATCGAGCCCTGGGGCGGCCTTTCCACCTGCTCGGACGAGGACGACGTCCTCGAGCACAAGCGCGGCTGCATCGTGGCCGCGCCCGGCCAGACCGTGGAGCGCAGCTTCACTATCGAGCCTTTTTAGCCGAACCGACCGCGCGGCGGGCTCATTTGGGGGAAGCCTGCCGCGGCGGCATTTAGAGAGACACGCGCCGACGATTCGCACAGGGTCGCCGACGCGTGTTTCTTTTTGCGCGCGGCCCCGTGTTACCCTTTTGCGCCCAAGGAGGGATATGAACAAACGATCGCTCGCCATAGTCCGCTCGCTCTGTGAAGGGGACGAGCTCACGCTCGACTCGCTCGCCGGCGCCCACGGCGTCTCGACGCGCACCATCCGCAAGGACCTCGACGCCATCGACGGCGCTCTGCGCGCCCGCGGCCTCGCCGGCATCATGCTCGAACGCGGCGGCCGCGTCGTCTGCGTCGACAGCCCCCTGCCGCTGCTCGAGTCCGACGAGGGCGAGAAGCCCGGGTCGTTCCACCTCGAGCAAGAGGCGCGCATTCTGCTAGCCGCCGCCCTCGTGGCAGGTGCCATGCAGCCCATCACCTTGGGCGACATCGCCGAGAAGCTCATGGTGAGTCGCGGCACCGTGATCAACGACCTCGACGAGATTAAGCAGGTGCTGGCGAACCACCGCCTCGAGACAGTCTCGCAGTCCGGGCGCGGGCTGCACGCCGAAGGCCGCGAGTACGACCGCCGCCGCATCGCGCTGCACGCCTTTCGCGCAGCCACCCCTTCCGAGCGGCGCTTCATTGAGCGCGAGCTCGATCTTCTGCACCCCGACTCCGACGCCATCGAAAAGATCTTCCTCGAGCAGCAGTATGCGCACGACCAGGTGCTCACCGACGTGTGCGAGGCCGACACCCTGGCCTTCGTCCGCATCAGCCTGGCGCGTATGGCAAAGGGTCGCCTCATCAGCTCCGAGGAGGGCCCGCGCCCGCCGGCGACCTCGCGCTACGTGCCCCTCGCGAGCGACCTCGTGGACCTCTTCGCCCAATACCTGCACGTGGAGACCACCGCGGCCGAGAAGGACGCCCTCTGCTACCGCCTGCGCCACCAGCAGTTCGCGCACCGCGGGGGCGAGAACGTGGATGCGGCCCGCATCCAGCTCCTCACCAGGAGATTCATCACCCAGCTCTCGCGCGAGCTCGGCATCGACCTCACCGACGACTTCACGTTCTTCGAGAGCCTCTCGACGCATCTCGGCAGCGTCCTTCAGCCCGTGCCCGTGGACTACCCCGGCACCGACGCCGTCGAGGAGGTCATGGCGGCAAACCCGGCCATCACCGCCGCGACCCGCACCTGCGACGCCCAGATCCGCGAGCAGGCCGGCCGCGACCTCACCGAAATCGAGCTGGGTTTCATCGTCTTGCACGTCTGCGCCGCCATAGAGCGCAAGAAGAGCCGCCAGGCTCCCCTGCGCGTCGTCGTGGCCTGCAACTCCGGCGTCGGCACCTCTCAGCTGCTCACGGTGCGCCTCCAGGCGCGCTTCAACATCACCGTGGTGCGCACCTGCACGGTCCGCGAGGCTATGTCGGTGGACACCAACGACGCGGACCTCATCGTGACGACGGTGCCGCTCAAGGGCTCGCCGGTCACGAGCGTCGTGGTCTCGCCGATGCTCAGCGATGCCGAGGCTCTGCGCGTCGGCGAGAAGCTCGCGGAGCTGCGCGCCAAGCGGGGCGCGGCGGCGCCCGCCAAGCAGGTGAAGCCCACGGCCCAAGAGCTCATCAGCCGCATCGGCGCCACGGTCTACGACCTCGCGCCCGACCAGGCCCCGCCGCTCATGCGCTCCATAAACCACCTGGTCACCGAATACTTCGCCGAGTTCGAGGAAGGCCACGACGTGCCCGCGGCCCTGGCCGCCTTCGAGCTCTTGCCGCCCTCGCATATCCGCCTCGACGTGGAGTGCACCGACTGGAGAGACGCCGTGCGCAGAAGCGCCGATGTGCTGCTCAAGGGCGGCTACATCGAGGAGCGCTACATCGACGCCATCGTACGCAACATCGAGGAGAACGGCCCCTACGTGGTGCTCACCCCCGGCTTCGCCATGCCCCACGAGGGCACGGACGCCGGCCCCCTCATGTGCGGCCTCTCGATGATTCGCCTCGCCCACCCCGTGGAGTTCGGCGAGCCCGACCTCGACCCGGTCGAGTTCGTCTGCTGCCTTTCGGCCGTGGACCACAGCTCGCACCTGCGCGCGCTCTTCAACCTGGTGAACCTCATGCGTCGCGAGGAGGTGCGCGCCGAGCTCCATGCGGCGGCCACCCCCGAAGAGTTCGCGGGCATCATCGAGCGGCTCGAGCTCGACATCAAGGAGGGCTGAGAAGGGCGCGAGGGGCCTCTCGCGAACGGTAGGGACATCTTCGGCAAACGGCGGGTATCCAAGCGCGGATGCCTGCCGTATTTTTATAAAATCGCAGGTCAGAACACAGGCACAATCGGCGTCACAAATCCGTGAACCACGCTGAACTGTTCTGCGGGGACGCCCGCCCATACCATTGAATCATCGAAAGGGGCGGCCACAGGGGCGGCCCCGAAGACCCAAAGAAAGGAGGGTGCAATGATTTGGGAAGAGCTCAACGAGAAGATCGTCATGCTCGGCCTCGAGGCCAATTCCAACGAGGAGGTCCTCGAGGCAGTGGGTGGTCGTCTCATCGAGGAGGGCTACGGCAAGGCCAACTACGTCCAGGGCCTGAAGGAGCGCGAAGTCGAGTTCCCGACCGGCCTCGACATCGACGGCGTCGGCGTGGCCATCCCGCACACAAGCGTCGACTACGTGGAGAAGGGGGCCATCGCCATCGCCACCTTGGCCGAGCCCGTGGAGTTCGAGGAGATGGGCATGCCCGAGGGCAGCATGGTCAACGTGAGCCTTGTGTTCATGCTCGCCGTCACCGACCCGCACGCCCACCTCGAGGACCTGCAGCGCATCATCGCCATCGTGCAGGACAAGAAGGTCCTCTCGCGCATCACCGCGTCCACCGACGTCCAGGAAGTAATCGAGATCATCAAAGAGAAGGAGCTCTCGCTATGAAGAAGAAGGTAATCGTGGCCTGCGGCGGCGCCGTCGCCACCTCCACCATCGCCGCCAACGCCGTCAAGGAGCTCGGCAAGAAGAACGGCATCGACATCGAGATCTGCCAGTGCCGCATCTCCGAGATCGAGTCCAACCTCGACAACGCCGCCCTCATCGTCCCGACCTCCCGCGTCAAGCGCGACTACGGCATCCCCTGCATCACCGGCATGCCATTTGTCTCCGGCGTCGGCGTCGAGAAGACCGAGAAGGCCATGCTCGAGGTCCTGCAGGCCTAAAAGAAACGGGGCACGTGCTGCAACACGAGCCCCGCAAGAGCCCACCGGCTCACCGAACCACAAGCTTCGACTTATAGGAAAGAGGAACCGATATGTGGACTGCCATCGCTGGCGGAATTCAATATATCATCGACATGGGCGCTTCCGTCATGCTGCCCATCTTCGTTGCCATTCTCTCCATCATCGTGGGCGTCAAGCCCGGTAAGGCCATCCGCTCCGGCCTGATCTTGGGCGTCGGCTTCGTCGGCCTCTCGCTCATCGTCAACCTCATGAACGACCAGCTCGGGCCCGCCGCCGAAGCAATGAGCCAGCGCTTCGGCCTGTCTCTGTCCATCGTCGACATCGGCTAGCCGGGCATGTCGCCCATCACCTGGGCCTCCGAGCTCGCCATCATCGCCATCCCGCTCGCCATCGCCATCAACGTCGTGATGCTGCTCACCAAGCTCACCCGCGTCGTGAACATCGACATCTGGAACATCTGGCACATGGCCTTCACCGGCGTCATGGCCTACGCCGTCACCGGCAACATCTGGATCGGCGTCCTCGGCACCGCTGTGCACGCCGTCATCGCCTACAAGCTCGGCGACCTGATGGCCCCCATGATGGTCGACTACTACGAGCTCGACGGCCTCACCGTGCCCCACGGCACCTCAAGCTACCTGGCCCCCGTCGCCGCCGTCGTCGACTTCATCATCGACAAGATCCCCGGCCTCAACAAGATCGACTTCAACGCCGATACCCTGCAGGAGAAGGTCGGCGTCCTCGGCGAGCCCGTCGTCATCGGCTTCATCCTCGGCGCTGCCATCGGCTTCCTCGGCGGCTACGCCCCCGACCAGGCCCTGCCCCTGGGCATCAACATGTCGGCCGTCATGGTCCTCATGCCCAAGGTCGTCAAGTGCATCATGGACGGCCTCATGCCCCTCTCCGAGCGCGCCAAGAAGATCATGAACGAGAAGTTCTCCGGTGAGTCCTTCTACATCGGCATGGACCCGGCTATCCTCCTCGGCGACTCCCAGGTCGTCACTGCCGGCCTCATCTTCATCCCCATCACGCTGCTCATCGCCGTGCTGGTCCCCGGCAACCGCGTCCTTCCCTTCGCCGACCTCGCCACCATCGGCTTCTTCATCGCCGGCGCCGTGGCCGTCCACAAGGGCAACCTGTTCCGCACCCTGATCTCCGGCATCCTGATCATGACCCTCACCATCTGGATCGCCAACCAGACCGTGGACTGGGTCACCGCCATCGGCGTGACCACGGGCTCCATCCAGGCCGGCTCCGTCATCGCCGCGCTCGACCAGGGCGGCTGCCCCATCTCCTACGTCTTCACGCAGCTCTTCACGATGCAGAACGTGACCGGTCTCGTGGTTATCGGCGTGCTCTACGCCATCTGCATGGTCTTCTACGTGAACCTCTCCAAGAAGCGCGCCGCCGCCCTCGAGGCCGAGGACGACGAGGAGTAGCGTCTCTCGCAAGCGCTTTCCCAGCACCTCTCCGGGGGCCGGTTGCATCCCTTGCCGGCCGGCCCCCTCTTTACACCAAAACAAACAAACAAAGCCCAGCTCAGAAGCACCGTCTTTGCGCGGCGCTCGGCGAAGCCTTACCCAAACCAAGGAGTTCAAGCCATGTGTGAGAATTGCGACAAGATGTGGGCCGGCGTCGTGCACGCCAAGGACGACATCCGCTACGAGCAGATCGACAAGCCCACGCCCAAGCCCGGCGAGGTCCTGATCAAGGTCAAGTACACCGGCATCTGCGGCTCCGACGTGCCCCGCGTTCTGGGAGACGCCTGTCACTTCTTCCCGAACGTCCTCGGCCACGAGTTCTCGGGCACCGTCGAGGCCCTGGGCGAGGGCGTCGAGTCCCTCGAGGTCGGCGACCGCGTCGCCGGCGTGCCGCTGGTCCCCTGCAGTGAGTGCGAAGACTGCAAGCGCGGCAACTTCAGCCTGTGCAAGCACTACGTCTTCATCGGCTCGCGCGTCTATGGCAGCTTCGCCGAATATGTTTGTGTGCCCGAGGCCAACGCCGTCAAGTTCGGCGACGACGTGACCTTCGAGCAGGGCGCCCTCTTCGAGCCCACCACCGTGGCCCTGCACGGCTTCGAGCGCCTCGACTTCCAGGGCGGCTCCACTGTGGCCGTCCTCGGCGGCGGCACCATCGGCATCCTCACCGCCATGTGGGCCAAGGCCTTCGGCGCCCGTGAGGTCACCGTCGTCGACATCCTGCCCGAGCGCCTCGAGTTCGCCAAGAAGATGGGCGCCACGAGCGCGCTCAACTCCATGGACGCCGACTTCAAGGAGCAGGCGCTCGCCCTCACCGACGGCCGCGGCTACGATTACGTGCTCGAGACCGCCGGCGCCGGCGCCACGATGAAGATGACCTTCGACCTCGTGGCCAACCGCGGCCAGGTGTGCTTGATCGGAACGCCCAAGAAGGAGCTCACCTTCTCCGTGGATGAGTGGGAGTGCCTGAACCGCAAGGAGTTCACGCTCACCGGCTCCTGGATGAGCTACTCGGCGCCTTTCCCCGGCCACGAGTGGACGCTTACCGCCAAGGCCTACGCCAACGGCATGCTCAAGTACGACCCGGGCCTGATCTTCGAGACCTACCCGCTGTCCAAGATCGACGAGGCCTTCGACGCTTACCGCACCCCGGGCAAGGTCAAGGGCAAGATCCTCATCGATTCTGAGGCTTAAGGCTCTGAGCTGCGCCGCGTTTGTCACAGGCGAAGCCTTTGATCGGACCACCCCTGCTATCGGCCCCGTCGCTGGCATGGCGGCGACGGGGCCCTTCTTCGTAGATAAGGACCGAAGATGATCACCACCGTTACCCTCAACGCGTCCATCGACAAGATGTACAAGCTGACGTGTGAATTCGAGACCGGCACCGTTATGCGCGTTGCCGAAGTCTCCAACAGCGCGGGCGGCAAGGGCCTGAACTCCGCGCGCGCCATCGCGACCTGCGGCGAGGACGTCTGCGCCACGGGATTTATCGGCGGCAACAACGGCAAGACCGTCTACGAGCTCGCGGAAGCCGACGGCCTAGCCTGCGACTTCGTAACCGTCGCCACCGAGACCCGCTGCTGCATCAACGCCATCGACGCCGCCGGCGTGTCCACCGAGCTGCTCGAGCCCGGCCAGCCCGTGAGCGAGGCCGAGGTCGCGGCCATGGAGGCCAAGATGGCCGAGCTCGCGAAGAAGAGCGACGTCGTCACCATCTCCGGCAGCGCGCCCGCGGGCTGCCCGGACAACATCTATCGCCGCCTCGTCGCGGCGGTAAAGGACGCCGGCAAGCCCGTCATCCTCGACACCTCGGGCAAGCTGCTGCTCGGCAGCCTTGCGGCGGCGCCCACGATGATCAAGCCGAATACCGATGAGATCCAGGTCATCCTCGGTCACAAGCCGAAGGGCGTCGAAGAGGTCGCTGCGGCCGCCCAGCAGGTCCGCGAGCAGCACGGCATCGAGTACGTGGTGGTCTCTCTCGGCGGCGACGGCTCCGTGATGGCGGCCGCCGACGGCACCTATCGCGTGACCCCAGCCAAGATCGAGTGCTTAAACCCGGTCGGCTCCGGCGACACCATGGTCGGCGCCTTCGCCGTGGCCATGAAGCGGGGCATGGGCTGCGAGGACATGCTGCGCTTCGCCTCCGCCTGCGCGACCGCCAACTGTCTCTCCCCCTACACCGGTCGCTTCGATATGTCCGTCGCCGAGGGCCTCATGGCCCAGACCCAGGTCGACAAGATCGCCTAAATAGGGCAGAGGGACAGTCCCTTTGTCTAATGCATGTTCGGTTCGGCTTCGGGTCTGCGGGCGGGGCCGCGCCGCAAAGAAAACGCGTCCGCTTGGTGCGATTGGGACCAAGCGGACGCGTTTTCTTTGCAGGGGACATAGGCTTGTCACCAATACAACGGGCCCTCTGCCCGCCTGCAGTTTGGGGACAGTCCCCTTTTTGCACACGAACCGCCGCTTCAAGCAACTCGCCCAATGGTTCGGCGACGGGGCCGAAGCGAACATACACGTGCAAAAAGGGGACTGTCCCCAAACTGCAGGCGCCCATAAGCCCCCGTGACAAGCAGCTTGACAAGAAAAGAGCAGGTCATCGACCCTAAAGTCATGACCTGCTCTTTGAATGGCAAGATGGGGTGGCTGGGAGCCTAGGGGCGCTGGCCCATGCCGCCCTCGAGGGTAACGGTCTCGCCGTTCATGTACTTGAAGTCGGGACCGCAGAGCTGGACCACGACGCGGCCGATCTCCTTCTCGACGTCGCCGTAGTGGCCGGCGGGCGGCATGTGGACGTTGGCCTTGAAGGCCTCGGGATAGGCGGCCTCGAAGTTCTCGAGCTGAGCGGTCCAAGCCAGCGGGCAGACGATGTTGACGTTGACGCCGTCCTTGCCCCACTCGTTGGCGGCGACGCGGGTAAGTCCGCGGATGCCCTCCTTGGCGGCGGCGTAGGAGCACTGGCCGTAGTTGCCGAAGAGGCCGGCGCCGGAGGCGAAGTTGACCACGGAGCCCTTGGTCTCCTTGAGGTGCGGGTAGGCCTTCTGCATGTACAGGAAGGTGGCATAGAGGCCGGAGTAGATGGCCAGGTTGAACTGGTCCATGGTGTGCTGCTCGATGGTCACGCCGGAAGCAGAGGCCTGGGCGTTGTTCACCACGGCGTCGATGCGGCCGAACTCGGCGATGGCCTTGTCGATGACGTTCTGGACAACGGCCTCGTTGTCCTGGCCGGCAGAGACGTCGGCCTGGACCGGCAGGACCTTGATGCCGTACTCGGCCTCGAGCGAAGCCTTGGCGTCCTCGAGCTTCTGGACGTTGCGGCCGGTGATGACGAGGTTCGCGCCCTCCTTGGCGAAGGCGATGTCGATGCCGTAGCCGATGGAGCCGGCGCTGCCGTCCTTCAGGGTGGCCTTGCCGCCGCCGGTGACGATTACGGTCTTGCCGTCGAACATACCCATGATTGTCTCCTTTTGACGAATGGGTTACTCAGCGAAACACAACGTAACAGTATCTACCCAAACAAGGCGCAGCGTGTCGGCGCGTGAGCGCAAAGATCTCGCGGGGGTCAGCAAGCGGCGGCTCGACGGTCCTCTCTTTGTCGCTTGCGCTCGTCTCTGGCCTCATGGCGCTCGATGGCCGCCTCGGCAGCCGAGAAACGACAGCCGCAATAGTTCTGCCGATACATCTCGAGCTCGCGGCTCTTGCGCGTGGCCTCGGGATAGAAGGGCCGGAAGTCCCGCCAGACAGGCTCGAGGCCGTGCGCGGCGGCAGTCTTCGCCAGAAGCTCCCCGCAGTCCTCGAAGAGCTGGTAGGGCGAGACCGCGAGCGTCGTCGAGATGCACGAGAAGCCGCGATCGGCCGCCGCGCGGCAGGCCTCGGCGAGCCGCAGCGCATAGCAGGCGCGGCAGCGCGCGCGGCGATCGAAGCCGTGCGGGGCGACGCCGCTCTCCCATGCCTCGCGGTCGTCTCCCGCGACGATCACATCCACATGCGCCACGTCGTCGGCCCAAGCCCGAAGCGTCGCCAGACGCAGGTCGTGCTCGGCTGCGGGCTGGATGTTGGGGTTCGTCCATATGATGGTGGGCTCGAAGCCCTGCTCGCGCAGAAGACGCAGGGGCTCGAGCGAGCAGGGGCCGCAGCACGCATGTAGCGCCAAGGGCCTGAGCTGGCCTTTATTTGCGCAAAAAGCGCCCATTCCCTACTGCTCGCCGCCCTGCGGGTTCGGCGTCACGTGGGCCGCGATGCTCTGCTCGTAGAAGCTGGAGGCCGCGTTGAAGTCGCCGGGCAGCACGACCGAGGACGACCCCTTGGCGGCGAAGGCCTCCATCATGCTCACCCACTGCGTGTACTCGAAGAGGCGGTTGGCCTCGGCGCTCGAGAGCTCGGAGCCCTTAATGGTATCGATGGACTCCTTGATGCCGCGGGCGATGGCGATGCGCTGGTCAGCGATGCCCTTGCCCTCGGCGGCCATGGCCTCGGCCTTGGCCTGCGCCGCGATGACGGTCTTTGCGCGGGCGGCGTTGGCATCGTTCTGGGCGGAGGCGAGGTTGTTCTTGGAGGCCACGATGCGGTTCATGGACTCCTGGACCTCCTTGGGCAGGCGGATCGAGGTGATGAGGGTCGTCACCAGGACGTAGCCGTAATCCAGCATCTTCTTTGCCACGACTTCGTCGATGGCGGTGGCGATGGCGTCCTTCTCGGAGAAGACCTCGTCGAGCGTGCGGTTGGGGATCTGGCTGCGCAGGGCGTCCGCCAGGTAATCCTTCATCTGCGCCACGGGATCGGTGAGGGTGTAGAAGCTCTTCCAGATGCCCGACTCCTCGCCGCCGTTCACGTTGGCCTGGTCAACGTGGTACTGGATGGAGACGTCGAGCTCGATAGTCACGTTGTCCTGGGTCTTGGCATCGAAGGTCATGTGCTCGTCCTCGGTCATGAGGTCGATGTCGTGGGTGGCGTCGATGAAGGGGACCTTCACGTGGAAACCGGGCCCGGCGATGCCGGTGAAGCGGCCGAGCCTCTCGACGATGGCGACATGCTGCTGGCGCACCACGTAACCGGTGGAGAGCACGACCCACGCGACGAGGACGACGAGGACGACGGGGATGATGATTCCTAACATATGCGGCGCCTTTCTACTCGGCACATATCGCGCACGGGGCGTGCGCTAGAAATGACTTTACCGTACGCGCCGGACAACAATCGCGAAGGCGGCAGAATCGCGCGTTCCCGCAGGCGAGCGGTTCGGCGCAGCCCTTTTAAGCCTCGCGCGAGAACTGCTCGAGGATGCGAGCGGCAGACCTCGTCATCTCGCGCGAGAAGCCCGAGTTCCACTTGCGCTCGCAGAAGGCGGAGATGTCGGCCTGCTTCTCGGCGAGCTGAGCCACCAACCCCTCGTCGGCGACGTCCTCGTACGCGTCCACGAAGACGACCTGCTCGAGCGCCCAGCGCATGGGTTTCTTA
Source organism: Paratractidigestivibacter sp. (assembly GCF_963660155.1). Lineage (GTDB taxonomy): Bacteria > Actinomycetota > Coriobacteriia > Coriobacteriales > Atopobiaceae > Paratractidigestivibacter. Next base: position 122,555 of record NZ_CAVKWG010000048.1, read on the forward strand.
CGGCGCATCTGCGCTTCCGTCGGCCGGCCGAAGACCACGACCGACACGGGCAAGACCCAGCGGGGGCAGCCGAGGATCCGCGCCTGCTCCTCGCACTTCTCGAGGATGTCGCCGATGTAGCAGGAGCCGATGCCGAGCGACTCGGCCGCCACCACGGCGTTCTGCGCGCAGATCATCGTGTCCTCCATGGCAAGAAGGAAGTCGCCGACGCCCGGCTCGCGCGGCGCGCACCCGGCGGCCGTAAAGCCGCGGTACCAGCGGCGCACATCGGCACAGAACGCGAGCACGAGCGGCGCCTTGGCTATGAACGGCTGATGGTCGCAGCTCTTGGCGAGCGCAGCCTTCTTGGCGGCGTCGCGCACGACGATGATGCTGTAGAGCTGCTGGTTTCCGGCCGTGGGCGCCTGGCAGGCGGCCTCGAGGATCGAGCGCTCCTCCTCGGCCGACACAGGCTCGTCGGTAAAGGCGCGCACCGACTTGCGGGCGCGCAACTGCTCGATGACCCCGCTCATTGCAAGTTACTCCTCTTTTAGCAGGTCGATGCCGTAATCTGTGTCGCGCACGTGGGTGCACGAGCGCTCGCGGAGAACCTCTGCGGCCATCAGCGCGTCGCCGGCGCAGCCCGACGCGTGGAGAGCTGCCTCGGCCACGGCAAGCGCCGGGCACCCGGCGGACGCGCAGCCGCAGGCGAGCGCCAGCGTGACCAGCACGAGGGGCGAGAGCAGCACGGCGAGCGCCGCGCCGCGCCCCATGAGCGCCCCGTGCGCGTTCGTGGCCACGCACCACGACCTCGCCTCGAAGCTCACGCGGCAGCCGGCAACCAGCAGCTTAAAGGCCGCGGCGTGCACGAGCTCATGCGCCGGCAGCACCGTCAGCGCGAGCGCGACCAGCGCGGCGAGCCACGCAAGCGAGGGCCTCTCGGCCGCGCCCGCGGCAAACAGCAGCGCGACGGCTGCCGCCCCGGCCGCCAGCGGCACGAGGCTCGCGTGCACCATCCGGCGCTGCAGCGACTTGTCGCCCAGGATGTCGATTTTCGCGAGCTCCGTCACGGGTCATCCGCCTCTGATATAGGATACTAGGGACGTTTGCGAACGTACCACAAAGGAGCTTGCACATGAGCGAGACCCGCCCCAGCTTCCCCGCGCGCGCCGTCATCACCGGCGGCATGCCCTACGGCAACAAGAACCTGCACTTCGGCCACATCGGCGGCGTCTTCGTGCCCGCCGACTTCTTCGCCCGGTTCCTCCGCGACCGCATCGGCAAGAGGAACGTGCTTTTTGTCTCCGGCACCGACTGCTACGGCTCCCCCATCATGGAGGGCTACCGCAAGAAGGTCGAGAACGAGGGGTACGAGGGCACCATCTACGACTACGTGGGCAAAAACCACGCTGCCCAGAAGGCCGCCCTCGACGCCTACGGGATCAGCCTGGACATCTTCGAGGGCTCCGGCCTCGAGCCCGCGCGCAGCTACCACCACAGCCTCACGGACGACCTGCTGCGGCGCCTCCACGAGAAGGGCTACCTCGTGAAGCGCTCCACGCGCCAGTTCTTTGACTCCGAGGCGGGCACCTTCTTGAACGGGCGGCAGGTCATCGGCCGCTGCCCCGTGCGCGGCTGCAAATCCGAGAAGGCCTACGCCGACGAGTGCGACCTCGGCCACCAGTTCGACCCCGAGGAGCTCATCGCCCCCGTCTCGCAGCTCACCGGCACCACTCCTGAGCTGCGCCCCGTTGACAACTGGTACTTCGACCTTCCGACCTTCCGCCCCGAGCTCGAGGCCCTCATGGACGAGTGGGACGCCGACCCGCAGGTGCGCGCCATCGTGACCAAGACCGTGCGCGAGTCGCTCGTCGACCCCGTGATCTATGTGCAGACCAAGTTCCGCGAGGCCTTCGACGCCGTCGAGGAGACGCTTCCCGCCCACACCCTGACCGAGGCCGAGGGCAACCAGCAGTCGTTCTCGGTGACCTTTGCCGATTGGGAGGCCCGCGACCGCGCCCGCGAGGTGCTCGACGCCGGCGGCGTGCGCTTCCGCACCGGCAAGTGCCTCTTGCCCTTCCGCATCACCGGCAACATCGAGTGGGGCGTGCCCGCGCCTGAGCTCGAGGGCACCCGCGACCTCACCGTCTGGTGCTGGCCCGAGAGCCTGTGGGCGCCCATCAGCTTCACGCAGGCGGCCCTCGGCGAGGACGAGAAGGCCGGCGGCGAGCGCTACTCCAGCTACGACTGGCGCGACTGGTGGTGCGCCGACGACGCACGCGTTTATCAGTTCATCGGCCAGGACAACATCTACTTCTACTGCGTGGCCCAGCCGGCCATGTGGGAGGCGCTGGACTGGGGTCTTTTCCAGGACACGCCGGTGGCCAACTACCACATCCTCTTCATGAACAAGAAGGCGAGCTCGTCGGGCGCCATCAAGCCGCCCATGGCCTCCGAGCTGCTCGACTTCTACACCCCCGAGCAGCTGCGCGCCCACTGGCTCTCGCTCGGACTCGACCAGAAGGCCGTCTCCTTCAACCCCAAGGCCTTCGACACGAGCGTCAGCCACGTGGACAAGAAGACCGGCGAGGAGATCCTCGTCAAGGACGACCCGCGCATCGTGGACCCCGCCCTCAAGGAGTCGGCCTTCCTCACCAACATCTTCAACCGCCTGGCCCGCAGCTGCTTCTACGGCGCGAACAACGTGTGCGGCGCGCATCTCCCCGCCGCCGCGCCGCACGCCGAGGTCGTCGAGGCCTGCCGCAAGGCGACGCTCGACTTCGAGGCCGCGGCCCACAAGTTCGACGCCCACGGGGCGCTTCTCATCGCCGAGGAGTTCTGCCGCGCCGAGAACAAGCGCTGGGACGACGCGAGCAAGGCCGCCAAGGGCGACGACGCCGCCTACGCGCAGGCGCTGGCCGATGCCTTTGCCGCGCTGCGCACGGTGACGCTGCTCATGCACCCCGCCGTTCCGTTCGGCTGCGAGAAGATCTGCGAGCACATGGGCTTCGACGCCGACGTGTTCTTTAGCTGGGAGCACGCCTTCGAGGGGCCGGCCGAGCTCGCCGCGCGTGCCGGGCAGACGCCCGCCGAGCACGCCATCGTGCCGCTGCCGCCGCGCTTCGACTTCTTCGAGAAGCACCCCTCGCAGGTCAAGGGCAAGTAGCAACCGAGAAATTCCCGCCGGGGCCGCAAGGCCCCGGCATTGTATGGAGGTACCAATGTCAGTCACTCCCCCGCCGGTACACGTGCCGCGCCCCTACGCGCGCCCGACCGCGAACCTCGTCGCCCGCGTCGACGTCCCCACCGAGGACGGGGCGAGCATAGCGGCTTTCGTCTACGCGCCGCACGGCGTGCGCGACGTGCCCGGCACGCCCTTCGGCATCGACTCCGCGTTCCCGCCCGTGCTGATGCTCCACGGCAACGGCGAGGAGCACGGCATCTTCGGGCCCGTCATCGACGCCGTCGTGGCTACGGGGCGCTCCGTCGTGGCCATCGACTCGCGCGCGCAGGGAGAGTCCACGCGCGGCGAGGCGCCGCTCACCTACGAGCTCATGGCAGCCGATGCACGCGAGGTCATGAGCCGTTTGGGCGTGTGGGACTGCCACGTGCTCGGCTTCTCCGACGGCGCCATCCTGGGGCTGCTCCTTGCCCGCGACTGGGGCGAGCACGTGCTCTCCGTCACCGCCTCGGGCGCGAACCTCACGCCCGCGGGCCTTCCGCAGGAGGACACGGACTTCATGGCCGAGGCCGCGGCGGCAAACGCCGCCTGGGCAGCCGAGGGCTGGGAAGGCGAGGTCGACGAGGAGGGCAACGCCGTCCCCTCCCCCGCCGAGGCGGCAAGAATCGCGGAGTTGCTGCAGCTCATGGTCGACCAGCCGCAGATAGACGCGGCGTCGCTCGGGGGCATCTCTTGCCCCGTCACGGTGATGGCCGGCGAGTTCGACTGCATCCTTCCCGAGGAGACCGAGCGCATCGCCGAGGCCATCGGAGGGGCCCAGACCTACATCGTGCCCGAGGCCGGACACACCATCCCCAAGGAAGCGCCCGAGGTCATGTCCAAGGTGCTCTTGGAGACCATCGGGCAAAACGACGCGCGGCATCCCACGCACGAGGTAAACGCCCCCTCCGACGTGCTCGTCGTTCCCATCGACGACTCATGGGCCGATGCTGTGGAGGACCTTTACGCCCACGTGTGCGCAGAACCCGGCACGAGCGGCTGGGCGCAAGGTCTCTGGCCGCCCGAGGGCCTTGCGGCCGAGCTTCTTTGCGCCGGCAAGACCCTCGCCGCGCTCGACCCGGCGACGGCCGAGGTGCTGGGCGCCGTTTCCGTCGACTTCGACGACGACATGGGCGACGGGTGGCTCGCGGGCCACGGCCGCGGGCAGGGCGGCCCCGATTGGGAGCCGAGGCCGACCGGCGAGGTTGCCTGCTATCACCTGCTCGCCGTCGACCCCGCCGCGCGCGGGCGCCACGTGGCGCGGGCGCTTCTTGCCGCCGCGGGGCAGCGCGCCCGCGACCTCGGCGCGAGCGTCGTCCGCATCAACACGAGCGTCGCGAACGTCGGGGCCAACAACCTCTACGCCGGCGCCGGCCTCACGCGCCACAAACCGATCTGGCTTCCCTACGAGGGCCTCGACCTGCCCGGATACACCAACCTCTGGGAACTCGCCCTTTAGAGCGAAGTGGACAAAGGGACTGTCTCTTTGTCCACTTCTGCGGTGCATGTTCGCAAATCGCGAGCAATACCAATGTCCGGCGGACGCCAATTGGTATTGCTCGCGATTTGTGAACATTCAGGCCAAAATGTTCCAAAAACCCGAGCAATCCCAATGGTCGTTGTTCAAGCATTGGTATTGCTCGAGATTTGCGAACACCTCACGCCGCGTATTCGGGACACTGACCACGCTGTTTGCCGGAAGCGGACAAAGGGACTGTCCCTTTGTCCGCTTCTGCTCGCGCTACTCGAAGACCGCGACGACACGCGCGGGAAGGCCGGTTGCCCCCTCGATGCGCGGCCAGCTCGCGAAGACGATCGCGCCCGTGGCCGGCACCTTGTCCAGGTTGTCCATGACCTCGACCTGGATGTGGCCGTTGTCGAGGACCCAGCGCTCGCAGGCGAGGTCGTCGGCCTCAACGGCCAAGTAACTCGCGTCGGTGTCGAAGGTCTCGTGGCCGTTCGCCTTGATGCCGCGCTCGTTGTAGAGGAACTGCAGCGCCGGCAGCGACCAACCGGGTGCGTGCTCGCCGCCCTCTTCGTCGAAATTGTTGAGGGCGTCGTTATCGGGCCAGCGCTTGCTCCAATCGGTGCGCAGCGCGACGAAGGCGCCCTCGGGGATGCGGCCATGCTCGGCCTCCCAGGCCTCGATATCGGCGACCGTGACCGCGGTGTCCGGGCCTTCGGCCGCGATCTTTCCCGTGAGGTCGATCACGACGAGCGGGAACGCCATGTAGTCGGTGCCGTACGCCTCGGCGCCCGCCTTGCCCGGCGAGAAGTGGCTCGGGAAGTCGACGTGCGTGCCGAACTGGCCCGGGAACTTATAGGTCTGGATGCGACACGAGAGAATCTCCTCCTCGTAGTCGAACACGGTGTTGCAGAGCTCAACCACACCGTCGGGCATACCGCCCCAGTACGGGCTCTCGTTGGTCAGAGGGTGGGAAAGCTCCACCCAGTGGCACTTCTTCAGCTTGTCAAGGTCTTCCCAAAGGCTCATAGCGGGCTCCTTATCGCCGGGCGCTTTTCTCGTTGACCAAGAGAATACAAGCAACAGCCGCCGCCGACCATCCGAATTCAAGACCTGCACCTGCGACAGTCCCTTTTGCAGGTCCAATGCAGGTCCAATGCAGGTCCCAATGCAGGTCCAGGTCGCGTAGGAAGCGACCTGCAAAAGGGACTGTCCCCAATGCAGGTCAGAAAGAAACGGTGATGGTCGTGCCCTCGCCGAGCTCGGACTCGAGGCTCACGTCGGCGTCGTGGAAGTTCGCAGCGTGCTTGACGATGGCGAGCCCCAGGCCCGTTCCGCCCATGTCGCGGCTGCGGCCTTTATCGACGCGGTAAAAGCGCTCGAAAACCTTCTCCTGCGATTCGGGCGGGATGCCGATGCCGGTGTCGCTCACGCGAAGAGTCGGTCGCCCGTCGATGGGCAGCACCCACACGAAGACGCGCCCGCCCTCCCGGTTGTAGCGGATCGCGTTCTCGACGAGGTTCTTCACGAGCTCGTCGAGCAGGTGCGCATTGCCCTCGATGTGCGTGCTCACGCCCTCGCACTTGAGCTTGACGCCGGATTTCTTTGCCTTGCGCTCGAGGCGCGAGCAGACGTCTTGGGCGACGCTCAGCAGGTCGACGCGCTCGAGCGGGCCGAAGAGCGACGAGCGCTCGCCGGCGCGCTCCGTCTCGTCGAGCTTCGAGAGCATGAGGATGTCGTTTACCAGCATCGAGAGGCGCTGCGCGTCTTTGTAGATCCTGCCGGCGAAATCCTGCACGTCGTCGGGCCTGCAGATGCCGTCGCGGATCAGCTCCGAGGCACCCGAGATCGCGGCGATGGGGGTCTTGAGCTCGTGGGTCACGTTGCTCGTGAACTCGCGGCGCATGTCGTTGGCGTCCTGGATGGCGCTCATACGGTCGACGAGCTGCTTGTGCTGGTCGTTCAGGCGGTTGACCAGGGGATCGAGCTCCTCGTAGGGGGCGTCGGCTTCCTCTGCCGCCGGGTCTATCTCGAGAATCGGCCGCGTGATGCCGGCCGAAAGGGCGCGCGCGACGAACCAGCTCACGCCCACGATGGCGCAGGCCAAGCACGTGAGCAGCAAGATGTCGCTCGAGAGAAACGACACGACGCTCGCCCGCTCGACCGAGATGCGCAGGACGTCGCCGGACCCCAGCCGCTGCGCATTGTAGAGGCTCACGTAGCCGAGCGTCTCGGAGCTGCGGTCGGATTGGCCGCGGCCCACGGCCAGGGCTGCCGCGACCTCGGGGCGGTCTGAGTGATTTGGCAGCGTGGAGGCCTCGGCCGAGCTGTCGTAGAGGACCCGACCGTCGGGCGCCACGAGCGTCGCGCGCAGCTCGCCCAAAGAGAGGCTCGCCAGCACGGAGGGGTCGTCCTCGGTCTGGTCGAGCAGCGAGCAGAGCGTCTCGCACTCCCCTGCCAGCTGCGAGTGCTCGTCGGCGAGAAACGCGTTCTGGAACACGAACGCCGAGGCAGCCGTGACCACGACGGCCACGACGGCGCAGGCGCACACAAACGCCAAGAAGACCTGGCCCGAGAGCGAGGTCTTCTTGGCTTTACCGGATTTGTTGAATAAACCCCAGGTCAACGGCACTCCTTAACCGCGCACGCGGTAGCCGACGCCGCGAACCGTCTCGATGAGGTCGCTCGCGTTGCCGAGCTTGGCGCGGACCTGCTGCACGTGGACGTCCACCGTGCGGCTTCCGCCGTCGAAGTCCCAGCCCCAGACGCGCTGCAGCAGCGACTCTCGCGAGAAGACGACGCCCGGGGACTTCATGAGGAAGCTCAAGAGGTCGAACTCGCGCATGGTGAGCGAGAGCTCGCGGCCGTCGAGCGTGGCCTCGCGTCGCTCGGGCCACACGCACACCGGGCCGACCGTGACCGACTCGGACTCCTCGCTCGCCGGCTCGCGGCCCGCGCGGCGCAGCAGGGCGCGCGTGCGGCTCACCATCTCCATCATGCCGAACGGCTTGGAGAGATAATCGTCGGCGCCGCCGTCAAGTGCGCGGACCTTGTCGAGCTCGGTGTCCTTGGCGGTGAGCATCATGACGGGCACGTTGGAGATGCCTGGGGTCTTGCGGATGCGGGCAAGGATATCGAGGCCGTCCGCGTCGGGGAGCATGATGTCGAGAAGCACCGCGTCGGGCTTTCGCTCGGCGCAGACGCGTCGGAACTCGACGTCGTCGGCGCAGCCGACGGCCTCGATGCCGCCCTGACCTAGGGCATAAACCGAGAGCTCGCGGATGTTCTTGTCGTCCTCGACGTAGATGACCAACGGTGACGCTCCCATAAAACCAACCGATCCTTACTTACTCGAGCCCCGCTGCCTGACTGGGCTTCTCCTCGACCTTGTGCTCGCCGGTCACGCGGAAGATTGCCCACGCGGCGACGCGCTTGGCAAGGTCGCCGATGCGCTCGAAGTACTTGGCCACCATAAGGAGCTCGGGCAGGTACTTTGCGGACGACTTGCCGTCGCGGATCAGTTTGACGAGCTTCTCCTCGACGCTGTTATACAAAGAGTTTACCTTCTCGTCGGCCTCGACGACTTTGGCCGCGAGGTCCACATCGGAATTGGCGAAGGCGTCGACGGCGTCGCTGACCATCTGGGCGGCCTGTTCGCTCATTGCCAAGATCTCTTCACAGATCTTGCCGGCGACCTTGTCGGGGACCTCCTCGACGAGGAAGACGACGTCGCGGGTCATGCCGTCGATGTGGGAGAGGTCCGAGACGATGCGGAAGGCGCCGGAAACGAAGCGCAGGTCATCGCCGATAAGCGGCTGCTGGAGCAGCATCGCGTCGAGACACTGGTCCTCGATGGACTGGCGAAGACGGTCCTCTTCCTTGCGGCCGTTGACGACGCCCTCTTGGGCGCCGTGATCGCCCGCGGCGGCGAGGCCGGCGGCACGGATGTCGGCGGCGCACTTCTCCTTGAGGCGGATGATGAGCCCCTGGATGTCGTCGAGCTGGTGGGCGAACTTGGTGCGGGTCTGCATAACCATATCAGCTGAACCTTCCTGAGAGATATTCCTGCGTACGGGTCTGTTTGGGGTTCGCGAAGAGCTCGCGCGTCGGCGCGGCTTCGATGAGCTCGCCCAGGTAGAAGAAGCAGGTCTTGTCCGCCACGCGGGTGGCCTGCTGCATGTTGTGGGTGACGACGACCACGGTGTGGTCCTGCGAAAGCTCGCTCATGAGCTGCTCCACCTGGACGGTTGAGATGGGGTCCAGGGCGCTTGTCGGCTCATCCATGAGAAGCACCTCTGGGTTGGTGGCAAGGGCGCGAGCGATGCACAGGCGCTGTTGCTGGCCGCCGGAAAGCCCGAGGCCGGACTGGTCGAGCTTGTCCTTGACCTCGTCCCAGAGGGCGGCGCGGGTGAGGCAGCGCTCGAGGATCTCGTCGCCCTCGGCGCGGCTGAGGCGCTTCATACGGGCGGGGCCATAGAGCACGTTGTCGCGGATGCTCATGGGAAACGGGTTGGGGTGCTGGAAGACCATGCCCACGTGCACGCGCAGGGCGTTCGAGTCCATCTTGAAGATGTCTTGCCCACGGAATTCGATGGTGCCCTCGGTGCGGACGCTCTCGACGAAGTCGCACATGCGGTTGAAGGTACGGAGCAAGGTGGACTTGCCGCAGCCCGAGGGGCCGATGAAGGCGGCGCAGCGCCTCTCGGGGATCTGGAGGTCGATGTGCTTCAAGGCCTGGAAGTCGTCGTACCAGAGGTTGAAATCCGAGATCTTGAGGGCAACGTCGGCCTGCGCAAGCTCGCGGTAGTCCGACCGGGCGAATTCTTTTTCCATCTGGGTCTCCATTAACCGAACCTGCCCGTCAGGTAGTCGACGAGGCGCTGGTCCTTTGGTACGCGGAAGATCTGGCGGGTCTCGCCCGCCTCCACCATGTCGCCTACGTAGAAGAAGGCGGTGCGGTCGGAGACGCGCGTGGCCTGCTCCATGTTGTGGGTGACGATGACGCAGCAGATGCCGGACTCGGCAATATCGCGGATCGTCTCCTCCACGGCGAAGGTCGAGATGGGGTCAAGCGCCGAGCAGGGCTCGTCGAAGAGCAGGACGTCAGGTCTCATCGCCAGGGTGCGCGCGATGCAAAGGCGCTGCTGCTGGCCGCCGGAAAGCGCGTAGGCGCTGCGGTCGAGCTTGTCATTGACCTCGTCCCAGAGTGCCGCCTGGCGCAGGCTCTTCTCGACGAGCTCGTCGGCCTCAGCCCTGTCCGCCACGCGGCCGTGGCGCCTGGGCGCAAACAGGATGTTCTCGCGGATGGACTTGCGGAAGGGTGTGGGCTGCTGGAAGACCATGCCAATAGACTTGCGCAGCTCAAAGAGGTTCTCTTCGCAGGTGTTTATGTCGTGGTCGTGGTAGACGATCTGCCCCTCGACGACGCACTTGGGGATCTCGCGGTTCATGAGGTTCAGGCACCGCAGGAAGGTGGACTTGCCGCAGCCCGAGGGGCCGATGAGGGCGGTCACGGTGCCCTCGTCGAACGAGAGGCTCGTGGGGTGCAGGGACTCCTTGGTGTAGTCGTACCTGACCGAGACGTCGCGGGTCTCGAGCAGGTGCGACGAGACGACGGTCGGCGCGGCCGGGGTGCCGGCGGGTTCGTTGTTCATCATTTCCTCGCTCATTCGCTCGTCATCTTCTTTGCCAGGAACTTGCCGAGAAGACGCGCGAGCACGTTGAAGAGAAGCACGCAGATGATGAGGACCGCGGCGGTGCCCCAGACGATCTCGTCGTTGCCGGGGGTGGGCTCCATCTTGAGCTTCCAGATGTGGACGGCAAGGGTCTCTGCGGGACGGAAGATGTTGAAGGGGTTGCGGGAGCTCGAGAGGCTCGCGGCGAAGTTTAGGTTAACGGCGGCCGAGCCCGAGGTGAAGATCAGTGCCGCGGCCTCGCCGAAGACGCGGCCGGCGGAGATGACCACGCCGGTGACGATGGCGGGCATGGCAGCCGGGAGCAGCACGTGGATCGTGGCCTCCCAGCGCGTGAGGCCCATGGCGAGGGCGGCGTCGCGCTGGCTGCGGAGCACGTCCTGCAGCGCCTGCTGGATGACACGCACGAGGATGGGGATGTTGAACATCGTGAGCGCCATGGCGCCGGCGATGATCGAGATGCCCCAGCCGAGCGTGACCACAAAGAAGAGGCTGCCAAACATGCCAACGACGATGGAGGGCAGGCTGGAGAGGGTCTCGATGGCCGTGGAGGCGGCCTTGGTCACCCAGTTGTCGGGTGCGTACTCCACGAGGAAGATGGCGGCGCCGAGGCTGATGGGGACCGAGATCAGCAGGGTGATGGTCAGCATGTAGAAGCTGTCGAAGAGCTCTGAGCTGATGCCGGGGTTCTCCTTGGCCGTGGGGCTCGTGGTCAGAAAGCCAGGGGTGAGCGCGCGGCCGAGGCCCTTGATCAGGATGTAGGCCACGATGGCGGCCAGAAGCCCCAGGACGAAGACGACGATGACGGTGAGGATGCCCGTGGCCACGCGGTCGGCGCGTCCGATGCGGCGCGCGTGGGCGTCGAGGTCGACGGCAAGGCCGCCTTGCTCGACGCAGGCCGCCTTGGAGGTAGTGTTCTTCTCACTAGCCACGGTCCTTGCCTCCCTTGCTGCCGATGACGTGGATGATCAGGATGAAGAAGAGCGACATGCCCATGAGGAGCAGGCCCAGAGCCCACAGGGCGTGGTACTGCGCAGATCCGGTGGTGGCGTTTGAGAAGCCCGAGGTGAGGGCCGTCGTGAGCGTGGCCGCGGGCGAAAGAAGGCCCGCGGGCATGATCTTCTCGACGCCGCCGATGACCATCTGGACGGCGAGGGTCTCGCCGAAGGCGCGGGTCATGCCCATGATGACGGCGGTCATGAGGGAGGGCGTCGCGGACTTCAGGACGACGTGCCAGACGGTCTGCCAGCGGGTGCAGCCGAGGGCATAGGATCCCTCGCGGTACTGGTTGGGAACGGCGGCGAGCGCGTCGATAGAAAGCGTGGTCACCGTGGGCAAGATCATGACGGCGAGCACGATGGCGCCGGAGAGGATGCCCGCGCCCGTGCCCGCGGCGTCGCCGAAGATGGCTCGCATGGCGGCGTTCACCACAGTGAGGCCGATGAGGCCGTAGACCACCGACGGGATGCCGACGAGAAGCTCGACCAGCGGCTGGAAGACCTTGCGGCCGAAGCTCGGCTGGACCTCGACGACGAAGATGGCCGAGCCCAGCGCGACCGGCAGCACGAAGAGCGTGGAGAGCGCCATGACGCCGAAGGACGTGACGATGAGGGGCAGCGCGCCGTACTTGCCCTCGGAGGGCACCCAACTCGTGCCGGTGAGGAACGAGCCGAAATCGATGCCGTCGACGAAGAACGCGGAGAGGCCCTGCTGGGCGACCATGAAGATCAGCGTCACGACGATGATCGCCACGAGGACGACGCACGCGCCGGTGAGGCCCAGGCCCACGTTCTCGAGCCGGCGCTTCGGCAACAGCTGCTTTGCCATTGAACGACCTTTCTCGGGTTTGCAGAAAGCGAGGCGGGCGCCGGATTGTAAGGAACCCGGCGCTCACCTCGAAGGAAGGGAGGGTTACTTGGAGGAGACGGTGCCGTCGGCGTCCTTCTTGACCTTCATGTCGGAGACGGGGATGAAGCCCTCCTCCTCGACGAGCTTGCCCTGGACGGCATCGGACATCATGTAGTCGATGAAGGCCTGGGTGGCGGCGTCGGCGTCCTTGGCGGTGTACATGTGCTCGTAGGCCCAGATGGTGAAGTCGCCGGAGCAGACGTTTTCGGCGGTGGGGGCAACGCCCGCGACCTTCAGGGCCCTGAACTTGGCGTCGTCGAAGTAGGAGAAGGCCAGGTAGGAGATGGAGCCCTCGGTGGTCTGAATCTTCTCGACGACGGTGCCGGAGGACTCCTCCTCGGCCACGGGGGCAAAGGTATCCGGAGCTTTCTCGCCCGCGAGGACCGCGGCCTCGAAGGTGGCACGGGTGCCGGAGCCGGCCTTGCGCTCGATGACCTGGATCTTGCCGGCGGTACCGCCGACCTCGGACCAGTCGGTGATGGTGCCGGTGAAGATGCCCTTGAGCTGCTCGAGAGTCAGGTCGTCGACGTCGACCTTGGGGTTGACGATCGGGCCCATGCCCACGACGGCCACGGTGTTGTCGACGAGGTTGGCGGCGGTGTCGGCATCGAGCTTCTCCTCGGCAAAGACGTCGGAGCGACCGATCTGGGCCTTGCCGTCCTTGACGTCAGACAGGCCCTGGCCGGAGCCGCCGCCGGTGATGGCCACGGTGACGTCGGGGTACTCGTTCTCGAACTCGAGGGCAGCGGCCTCGACGAGGCCCTGGAACGAGGTGGCACCGGAGCAGTTGACGGTGCCGGAGCTGGAAGCGCTGGAGCCGGAGCCACCGCAGCCGACGAGACCGAGGCCGGCGACCGCCACGGCGGAGGCGCCGAAGCCGGCGAGGAACTGACGACGAGAGAGGCTATCGAGCTTGGACATGGATCTCCTTCCGAAGTGTTGCCGGGTGCCGCCTTGGCCAGGCGCACAGGCTCTATCAAGGAAGCATCCTAGGAGCCGTCCAGAGCTTACAAACCAGCATTCATCAACCCTTACGGCGGCTTGATTCAGCCTTACATGGCGTTAACAAACCATCGGGATTCGCTTACCTCAGGCTAATATGTGCCACCTGACCTGCAGCCTTACAAAGAGACACGTCTCGAGCACGTTTTGTAAGCCGCCTTACATTTAGACGCTCTGCAGCATGCCCCTCTTCAACATGCGCCCCGAATCTTCGCCATCCAGCAACGCTCGTTCATGTTGAGCCCCGAATTCGCTGAATCCAGCAACTCGACATCGCAATGCGCCCCGAATTCTCGCCATCCAGCAATGCGACGTTGCTGAATGACGTGAATTCGGGGCTCGCGGAACCAGTGCGTTGCTAGATGACGTGAATTCGGGGCCCGTTCCGGTCAAACCACGTTACCAATGCGCGCGAGCTCCTTGTAAAGCTCGACATGCTCGCGCTTCCTGCGCAGCGCGTCCTCTGCAGAACGGTGCCGACGCGGATAGCCCGCCTCCTCGCGCACCTTCTCAACGAGGTACTCCATATAGTTGATGTTGCGGTATATCTCGCGGTTTACGCGGTACTCGCCGATACCCATAGCCTTGAGCTCGTTGCCGCGAACGGTATCGGAGAGCACGCCCTCGCGCGTCATATGGCACTCTTCGCCGTCGTACTCGATCGCGACCGGGCTCGCATCGGAGCCGGGCCAAGGCGCGATGAGGATATCCGGCTTGCGAATGCCCCGATCGTTGGTACTCGCCCCCAAGCGCTCGACCTCAAGCGGCTTGTTCATAGAGAGGAGCTTGAGGCCGAAGCCCTTCTTGGCGGCGGGCAGGCAGAGGCGAAGAACAAGCTTCGTTTCCATCGGCGAGGCAGATTCCGCGACGGCAAGCTTCAGCGCCTTCTCGAGGGCACGCGACCCCTTCACTCCCCCGACTTCACGTAAGAACACGGTGAGACGGGCGGGGTCAGTAAGCGGTTTTGCGCGCTGCGCCATCCCGCCTTGATAGCCAGGGGCAACCGAGTAGGTGCCCATCATCTCACAAAGAAGCACCGTGAGCTCGAGCTCCGACAGCGAGCCCGCCAACTCGAGCGCAGTAAGCTCCGGACCGGAGCACCACAAGCCTTCACGCACTTGGAAAACCGAGCCGGACGGAATCCGCGCACCCCAAACCCTCGAGACATATGCAGGTCGCCTTCTGGCGCCCGAAGGATTCGAGGTGATGGTTTCCAACGGCTCGCCGGCTCGTCGCAGGGCCGAGGAGCCGCGCACAAGGTCTCGGGCCGTGTAAGCGTCCATCGGCTCGTTGGGCGCAAGCGTCGTCTCGAGGTTCCTCGCTCGCGACGAGAAGTCGAGCGCGGGGTCGCGAAGAAGTCGCAAGGCAGTTGTATGTGAAATCAAGGCATCCATAGGGGGAGCATAGGCAGTTACCGCACGAGATCAGCTCTCACCTGCGATGTTTTCAAAATTGTCTTACCGAATTCTTACCGAATTCTTCCCGGTTTTCAATAATGCCCAGCAAGGCGCCTCGCGGAAGATACCGGTAAGAATTCCCCGTTCAGACCCCAGCAATCATTCGCGGGGCATAGGGCTCCGCTCACCCGGAGCTCTCCACAGCGGCGACGCATTATTCGTGACGAGAGGGATTTCTTACCGAGGGGCCTGTCGATACACGTCGGGGCGCATCGTGGGGCACGCGAGCCGACGCCCGTCGGCCGGCCGGCGTCGGCGCATTATGAAGATTATTCGGTACCTTACGAATAATCGTTAGGTACCTTGTAATCAGCAAATCACGGCCGTAGTATTACCAAGACAAAACACTGCTAAACACATTTGAGGGGAGGTTGAAGATGAACTTATCAGACGAACAAATCGCAGCTAGCAGGGCCAACGAGACCGTCGAACAGCGCATCTTGCACTCGTTCGGCTACTTCGGCCACTACATGTTCGTCAAGCGCGGCGGCCTCGGCGGCAAGCAGCACGTCCTCAAGACGCTCTACGGCGTCGAGCACGGGCGAATCGCGCAAAAAGAGCTGCTGGCCATGACGAGCACCACATCGGCGTCGCTTTCCGAGGTCCTCGCCAAACTCGAGCGCGAGGGGCTCATCGAGCGCGGCCGCTCCGAGACGGACAAGCGCCAGCTCGAGATCAAGCTCACGCCCGAGGGCACCCAGATGGCGAGCGACCTTATCCGCGAGGAGGAGGACTTCGAGGCCGGCGCCCTGAGCGTCCTTTCGCCCGACGAGCGCGCGCAGCTGATCGGCTTGCTCGACCGCATCTTCGACGACTGGAGAGAGAAAGACAAACAAGAAAAGGAGGCATGCCCGTGCAGCAAGAACTAAACGCAAAGGAGAAGGTCAGCTACGGCCCCATCCTGAAGCGCCTCGGCCAGAGCATCCGCGAATACAAGAAGTACACCGTGGCCACGCCGCTGCTGGTCCTGGGCGAGGTCGTCTGCGAGATGGCCATCCCCTTCCTCACCGCGGCCCTCATCGAGAACATCCAGGCCGGCGCAACCGTCGAGGAGCTCCTGCGCCCCTCCGCCATCTTGGTCGCGCTCGCGCTCATCTCGCTCGCCTTCGGCGTCGCCGCAGGCGTGACCTGCAGCTACGCCAGCTGCGGCTTCGCGAAGAACCTGCGCCGGGACCTCTTCTACAACATCCAGCGCTTCAGCTTCGCCAACATCGACAAGTTCAGCTCGAGCTCGCTCGTCACCCGCCTCACCACCGATATCACCAACGTCCAGCAGGCGTTCATGATGATCATCCGCATCGCCGTGCGCTCGCCTCTGTGCCTGGTCTTCGCCTTTATCATGGCCACGGTCATGGGCGGCCCGCTCGCCCTCGTCTACCTGGTCGTCCTTCCGCTCCTGGGCATCGGCCTCTTCTGGATCATCGGCAAGGTGCACCCCATCTTCACGAGCGTCTTCCACAAGTACGACGCCTTAAACGAGTCCGTCGAGGAGAACATCACCGGCATGCGCGTCGTCAAGAGCTACGTGCGCGAGGGCTACGAGAAGAACAAGTTCGCTCGCGCCGCGCAGGACGTCTGCCGCGACTTCACCCGCGCCGAGAAGCTGCTGGCCTTCAACAACCCGATGATGATGCTCGCCATCGACCTCACCTGGGTCGTCATTATCTACTTCGGCTCCCAGGTCATCATCACCTCGGGCGGCATCACCTTCAACGTGGGCCAGCTCTCCGCCATCTTTACCTACGGCTTCCAGATCCTCATGAGCCTCATGCAGCTCTCGATGATCTTCGTGATGGTGACCATGGCCGACGAGTCCGCCCGACGCATCGACGAGGTCCTCACCGCCGAGCCGACGATCAAGGCGCCGGCCAACGCCGTCAAGACCGTGGCCGACGGCTCCATCGACTTCGACCACGTGGGCTTCAAGTACTCCGAGCGCGCCGAGCGCGAGGCCCTCTCCAACATCGACCTGCACATCAAGAGCGGCGAGACCATCGGCATCATCGGCGGCACCGGCTCCTCGAAGTCCACGCTGGTAAACCTCATCGCCCGCCTCTACGACGTGACCTCCGGCACCGTCCGCGTCGGCGGCGTCGACGTGCGCGACTACGACCTCGAGTGCCTGCGCACCAACGTGGCCATGGTCCTGCAGAAGAACATCCTGTTCTCCGGCACCATCGCCGAGAACCTGCGCTGGGGCGACGAGGACGCCATCGACGAGGAAGTCCACGAGGCCGCGCGCCTGGCCTGCGCCGACGAGTTCGTCGACGGCTTCCCGAAGGGCTACGACTCCTGGATCGAGCAGGGCGGCTCCAACGTCTCCGGCGGCCAGAAGCAGCGCCTGTGCATCGCCCGCGCCCTGCTTCGCCGCCCGAAGGTCCTGATCCTCGACGACTCCACCTCCGCCGTCGACACCAAGACCGACGCAAAGATCCGCGAGGGCCTGGCCTCCTACCTGCCCGACACCACCAAGATCATCATCGCCCAGCGCACCGCCTCGGTTGAGGACGCCGACCGCATCGTCGTCATGGACGGCGGCCGCATCGCCGACGTGGGCAACCACGCCGAGCTCATGGGGCGCTGCGACATCTACCGCGAGACCTACACCTCGCAGAACAAGATGACCGAGGACGAGGCAGCCGCCATGGACGCCGCGGCCGCGAAGGGAGGCGATGGCCTTGAGTAACGAGAAGAAGAACATGCCCAAGCGCGCCCAGATCAACCCGGCCTCGGCCGCTCGCCTCATCAAGACCCTGTTCTCGTTCTATCCGCGCCTGCTACCGGCCGTCGTCGTGTGCCTGCTCATCGCGGCCATCACGAGCTGCTTCGGCGCCGTGTTCCTGCAGAGCGCGCTCTCGGTCATCACCGAGTTCACGCAGACCGGCGACTGGGGCGACGCCCAGCCCAAGATCTTCCAGGTCGTCTCGACGCTCGCCCTCGTCTACATCGTGGGCCTCGCCGCGGCAACCTTCTGGAACCGCGCCATGGCGACGGTCACGCAGGGCTCGCTCGAGCAGCTGCGCGAGAAGGTCTTCAACCGTATGCAGGACCTGCCCATCAGCTACTTCGACACCCATCAGCGCGGCGACATCATGTCGCACTACACCAACGACATCGACGCCCTGCGCCAGATGATCTCGCAGTCGCTGCCGAACCTGCTGCAGACCTGCGTCGTGCTCGTCACCGTCTTCATCATCATGCTGTACTACTCGGTGTGGATGTGCGCCGTCATCGTCGGCGGCGTGGTGGTCATGAGCATCCTCACCAAGGTCATCGGCAGCATGTCGGCCAAGTACTTCGTGGCCCAGCAACGCGAGCTCGGCCAGGTCGAGGGCAACATCGAGGAGATCATGAACGGCCAGAAGGTCGTCAAGGCCTTCTGCCACGAGGAGGCCGCCAAGGTCGACTTCGACAAGATCAACGAGCATCTCTACGAGGTTTCCCAGCAGGCCAACATGTACGGCAACATCCTGGGCCCCGTCCTCATGAACCTCGGCAACCTCGTCTACGTCATCGTGGCGCTGGCGGGCGGTGTGCTGCTCGCCTCGGGCGTGCCGAACCTGAGCCTATCGGGCCTGCCGCTCTCCATCGCGGTCGTCGTGCCGTTCCTCAACATGACCAAACAGTTCTGCGGCCAGATCGGCCAGATCTCCATGCAGATCAACGCCGTGGTCATGGGTCTTGCCGGCGCCGAGCGCATCTTCGCCCTCATCGACGAGGAGACCGAGGAGGACCACGGCTACGTGACCCTCGTCAACACCAAGTACGACGAGCGCGGCAACCTGGTCGAGTGCGACGAGCGCACGACCGACTGGGCCTGGAAGCACCCGCACGAGGACGGCACCGTGACCTACACCCCGCTCGCCGGCGACGTGCGCATGGAGGGCGTGGACTTCGGCTACACCCCTGACCACCAGGTGCTCTATGACGTGTCCGTCTACGCGAAGCCCGGCCAGAAAGTCGCATTCGTCGGCGCCACGGGCGCGGGCAAGACCACGATCACGAACCTGATCAACCGCTTCTACGACATCGCCGACGGAAAGATCCGCTACGACGGCATCAACATCAACAAGATCAAGAAGGGCGACCTGCGCCGCTCGCTGGGCGTCGTCCTGCAGGACGTGAACCTCTTCACCGGCACCGTCATGGACAACATCCGCTACGGCAAGCTCGACGCCACCGACGAGGAGTGCGTCGTCGCGGCCAAGCTCTCCGGCGCCGACGACTTCATCCGCCGCTTGCCGCAAGGCTACCAGACGATGCTCTCCGGCAACGGCGCCCAGCTCTCCCAGGGCCAGCGGCAGCTCATCTCCATCGCCCGCGCGGCCGTGGCCGACCCGCCCGCGATGATCCTCGACGAGGCCACGAGCTCCATCGACACCCGCACCGAGGCCATCGTGCAGCGCGGCATGGACGCCCTCATGACCGGGCGCACCACGTTCGTCATCGCGCACCGCCTCTCGACCGTGCGCAACTCCGACGTGATCATCTGCCTCGACCACGGCCACGTGATAGAGCGCGGCAACCACGACGAGCTCATCGCCAAAAAGGGCTATTACTACCAGCTCTACACCGGCGCCTTCGAGCTCGAGTAAAGGCTGCCCGCCCAGCGTCCTCGCACAGAGAAGCCCCCTGCGCCGCCTTTCGGTGCAGGGGGCTTTTGCATAAGCCGTGAGGAGTTGTCAGCGTCAGCGTCTCTTCTTGCGGCGGCCCTCCGAAAGGATCTCGTGCGCCACGTAGAGGCCGATGACCAGCGCGATGACGAAACCCGCGAAGCCGATGATCGGGATGCCGAAGATGACCGGCTGGATGCGCGCATAGTAGATGACCGAGGAGCCGATGAAGAGGCCCGCGGCGATGATACCCAGCGTGAGGCGGTCGACGATGTGGCCGAGGTCCCCGAAAGGGTCCTCTGTGCCGGCGATGTCCAGGTTCATGCGGAGCTGGCCGCGCGTGAGCATATGCATGGCGTGGCCGGCCTCGCTCGCCGCCATGAGCAGGCCGTGGCTCGCGGCAGCGCCCTCGCGCGCGTAGCGCTTGGCCTCCCGCGCGGCAAGGTCGCTCATGCTCTCGTGGGCGCGAAGGTGCCTGCGGATGATGTCGACCATAGAGGCGTTGGGCAGAAGGTTATCGACCACGCCCTCGAGCGTGACGAGCGCGCGGGCGAGCATGGTCACGCTGCCCGGCATCTCGATGCCGTTCTTGCGCGCCATGTTGAGAAGCGAATTGACGAAGGCGCCGATGTCGAGCTCGGAGAGATCGGCCGCGCCGTAGTTGGCAATGATGGCGTCGAGCTCGCCCAAAAGGTGCGCGTGGTCGATCTCGGTCGGATCGCTCGAGCTGAAGCGCAGAAGGCCCTCCTCGAGCGCCGCGGAGTCGCGCGTCGCCACGGCCATGACCATGTCGGAGACGGCCGCGCGGTCGCCGGCGGAAAGACGGCCCATGATGCCGAGGTCGAGGTAGACGATCTTGCCCTCGGACACCACGAGGTTGCCCGGGTGCGGGTCGGCGTGGAAGAAGCCGTCGTCGAGCATCTGCGACGTGTAGTTGTCCATAAGCTTCTCGCCGATCTCGGCCACGTCGTAGCCGAGCGCGGCGAGCGTGACTGTGTCGTCGATGGCGACGCCCTCCACATAGTCCATAACGACCACGTGCCGCGTGCAGAGCTTAGGGTAAGGCTTGGGGCAAGAAAGGAACGCGCAGCCTGCGTTGTTGCGGCGAAACTCCTCGAGGTTTCTCGCCTCGACGAGGAAGTCCGTCTCCTCGCGGAAGGATTGCCAGAGCTCGTCGACGACGCTCTTGAGGTCGAGGAACTGGTCGGCGCCCATAAAGCCGCCGAGCCGGCGAGCGAGCGAGCGCATGATCGAGATGTCCTTGGCCATGACCTCCTGCACGTGCGGCCGCTGGACCTTTATGGCCACGAGCTCGCCCGTGACGAGGCGCGCCTTGTGGACCTGCGCGACCGACGCGGAGCCCAAGGGGTTGTCGTCGATGGCGTCGAAAATGTCCTCGATGGGCTCGTCGTACTCGTCGCGGAGCGCCTGCAGGACCGTCTCGCGGTCCATGGGCTCCACCTCGGTGCGCAGGCGCGAGAGCTCGCGCGTGAAGGTGGGCGGCAGGATCTCGGAGCGCATCGAGAGAATCTGGCCGGCCTTAACGAAGGTGGGGCCCAGCTCCTCGAGCATCTGGCGAAGGCCCTCGGGCGTGAGGCCGTGAAAGATGTCGTAGCGCCGGACGATGGCCATGATCTCGCCTATGCGGCGCATGCGGCTCGAGCGGGTGAGGTCGTACTTGGACGTGTCCTTGGCGCGACCGCCGAACAGGCCGATCGTGTCCGGGCCATCGTCGTCGAGCCCTTGGCTCACCTCCTCGTACCAGGTATTGAGGATGCGGTCATAGTCGGGCCGACGGCCGCCGGCGAAGTCGTCAGCGGCCGTCGGCCCGGCCTGGTCTTTGATGTCCTCGGATGCCACGTGCGGAAGCGCTACTCGACGTCGTCGGCCTCGACGGCGTCGTCGACCGCGTCGGCCACGGCATCGGCAACGTCGGCGGCCTTTTCCTCGGCCGTGTCGAAGACGTCCTCCGCCTTCTCCTTGGCAGCCTCGGCCTCGATGGCGGCGCTCATCTCGGCGACCTTGGCGGCGTAGGCAACGCGTTCCTCGGGCGTCATACCCTGGAGCTTGCTCTTAAGGGCGGCGTCGGAGGCGTTGCCGACGGCGGCGTCGAAGCTCTCCTTAGCCTTGCGGGTGAGCTCGGTGTTGAGGGCGCGGCCCTGCTCGACG
The DNA here is from genome assembly GCF_963660155.1 of Paratractidigestivibacter sp. GTDB lineage: Bacteria > Actinomycetota > Coriobacteriia > Coriobacteriales > Atopobiaceae > Paratractidigestivibacter. Next base: position 144,061 of record NZ_CAVKWG010000048.1, read on the forward strand.
GTGAGCTCGCCCCTCTTGACAAACTCATCGACGACCTTCTGGGACTTCTCGGCGGTGGTGGCGACGGCGCCAACGCTCGCGAGGAAGACCTTGTAGAGGCTGTCGCCCACATCGATACCGGCCATGTGCGGCTCCTTCCATGGAAGCAACTCGACTGATTCGCGGGCCAGGCCCGCATATGGTCTCACTTTACCCGTTACGCCAGCGGCGGATTCATACGTATCCGCAGGCGGCGAGAATTTCGGCGGCCCTGGCGGCGTGCCCGCTTTTTTCGGTTGTGGCCACGGGCGCCGGCCTTGAGCCCGGTAATTTTCGGTTGTGGCCCCGAGCCATAGTCACAACCGAAAGAAAGAGGGCAAGCAGCGCCGATCCGCGAGCGCGCCGCAAGGACGCCGCCTACCTTAGCCGAGAAGAACGCGCCGCAGCTCATCGACCGTGTCGACGATTGCAGCGCAGCCGGCCCCCTCGAGCTCGGAGCGCGGCGCGGTCCCGCCGTAGAGGACGCCCACGCAATCCGCGCCGAACCCGGCGGCGGCCTCGGCGTCGAAGCGGCGGTCGCCGACCATGACGGCGGCGGCGGGGCCCACGCCGAGCGTGCCCAGCACCCGCCCGAGCGCCTGCTCTTTCGAGTCGCCGTAGTCGTTTAGTTTGCCCATAGGGCAATCGAAGAGCTCGAGGACGCCGTTATCCTCAAGGCCGCGCGCGAGGAGCTCGTTGCGCTTGGAGGACGCCGCGCCGATCATCTTGCCTGCCTCCTTGAGGTCTTGCAGCAGCTCCGCCACGCCGTCGAAAAGGGGCCAGCCGGCCGGGCCGAGGCCCTTATAGATGGCCCGGTACTCGGCGGTGACCTCGGCCGCTTCCTCTTCCGAGAGCCCGTAGACCATCGAGAACGCCTGCGGGAAGGGCGGGCCCACGAGCCTGCGCAGGTCGCCCAGCTCCTCATCCGCCCAGCCGTGCGAATGCATGACGGTGCGCGCGGTGGAGACGATGCCCGAGATCGTGTCGGCGAGCGTCCCGTCGAAGTCGAACACCACGAGGTCCTTTGCGCTGAGGTCAGACACGGCGGCTCCTTTCCAAGCGGGTAACGATGCGAGCATATCAAACGGGGGCGTTGCCGCCCGCGGTAGAATAGGGGCAAAACCATCCAGCAACCTCTGTGAGGAGAAGCACATGCACGCCTCCCCCTTCGCCTGCCTGCGACCGAACCCCGAGCACGCCGCCGAGTTCGCCTCGCTGCCCTACGACGTCTTCGACCGCAAGGAGGCCGCCGAATTCGTGGCGAAAAACCCCAAGAGCTTCCTCGCCATCGACCGCCCCGAGACCGCCTTTGAGCCCGGCCACGACATGTACGCCGACGACGTCTACACAGCTGCCCGCCGCATCCTCGAGGAGCGCGCCGCGGACGGCACTTTGATGCGCGACCCCAACAAGTGCTACTACCTCTACCGCCTCGAGCAGGGCGGCCGCTCCCAGACGGGCATCGTGGCCGCGTGCTCGCTCGACGACTATATGGACGGGACCATCAAGCGCCACGAGCTCACCCGCCGCGATAAGGAGGACGACCGCGTGCGCCACATCGAGGCGACCGGCTGCCAGACGGGCCCGATCTTCCTCTCCTACCGCGACGAGCCTGCCCTGGCTTTCCTGGTGTCCTCCGCCTGCGCCGCCGAGCCGCTCTACGACTTCACCGACGCCGAGGGCGTGCGCCAGACCGTGTGGCGCGTCGGGCGCCCCGAGGCCGTCGAGGCCTTCGAGCTCATGCTGGGCCGGATGCCCTGCGCCTACATCGCCGACGGGCACCACCGCGCGGCCTCGGCCGCCCGCGTCTGCCGCAGCATGCGCGAGGAGGCGGGCGACTCCCTCACCGGCGAGGAGCCCTTCAACTACCTGCTGTGCGTTCTTTTCCCGGCAAGCGAGCTCACGGTGCTTCCGTACAACCGCGTGGTGGCCGATGCGAACGGCCTTTCCGCCGACGAGCTCCTGGACGCCGTGCGTGCCGCGAACTTCGAGGTGGGCGAGGCGCAGCCGGAGCCCGTGGAACCCGCCGAGAAGGGCCAGGCGGGCATGTACGCGAACGGCTGCTGGCGCCTGCTCACCTGGAAGGGCGACGCCGAGCGCGACGCCGATCCCGTGGCCTCGCTCGACGCCTCCCGCCTGCAGAACAACGTGCTCGGGCCCGTGCTCGGCATCGGCGACCCGCGCACCGACGCGCGCATCAGCTTCGTCGGCGGAAACGCCGGCGCCGCGGAGCTCGAGCGCCGAGCGGGCGAGGGCGGCGTCGCCTTCAACCTGTACGCGACCTCCGTGGAGGACCTCATGGGCGTGGCCGACGCCGGCCTGCTCATGCCGCCCAAGTCGACCTGGTTCGAGCCGAAGCTCCGAAGCGGCCTCTTCATTCGCAAGATCTTTGAGCCCCGCACCGAGTTTTGTGCTTAAGGCACACAAATAAACACGAGGTAGATTATGCCGAACGGCCCCGCAAACAACCACGAGCGATCGGAGCTCGGCAGGCAGTTCGCCGCAACCGTGGGCGACGTGCGCAAATCGTCGGGCACAACGTCCCGCACAGGCCTTTCGTTCGACGTCGATAAGCTCGGGCGCGAGGCCGCCGCGGCAGACGACCCCTTCGCGTTTCTCGCCGCCTTCGCCGTCCAGGCCCGCGCGGACGAGTCGGCGAGCGCGCTCGAGCTGCGCCTCGCCGAGCGCCTCGAGGAGGCCGGCATCCTTGCGGAGGACGTCGGCATGCCCGAGGCCCATGTGGTGCGCCCCAAGACGAGCGGCCTTTTTTACGTACGCGTCGACGAGCCGGAGCTCCCCTACCTCGCCAAGCTGCGCATCATCGGCATCGAGGCGGCGCTGAACGGCGCGCTTCTGTGCCAGGCGATCCTCGGCGACCCCGAGCGCGCCTCGCGCGAGGACGTGGTCAAGGCCGAGCAGCGCGTCGCCCGCTCCGTGGTCGCGCAAGGGGCCGTCCCCTTGGCCGAGCTTGAGGGAGAGGAGCCCTGCGGCGAGTGGCACGACCGCCACGCCATCGCCGCCGGCATCGAGTGCCTGCGCCTCCCCTACCGCCTGCAGGCGCGCTTCCGCGTGAACGCCGCGCGGGGCGTCGCGGCCATCGAGTGCGACCTCATCGCGCCCCGGCTCATGCCGCGCGAGGCCTACGTGGACGGACTCGGCGTCGTCGAGACGACCGCGGCCATGCGCCGCCGCTCCGCCACCGACTACAACCTGCGCGTCCTTATCCTCATGGCGGCCTACGTGTTCACCTGCACCGAGGACATCGACCGCGTCTACGTCGCCGGCGTCCGCGACACCGCGTCGAGCCACGCCTGCTACGCTTCGGCCTGCGTCGAGCGCGCCGACATCGAGGGGCTCGACCTCTCCGCGATAGAGCCCGTCTCTTTCCTGCGCTTCCTTTGCGCGACGCTGGACGAGGCGGACGGCGAGCTCGCCCCCGTGCAGCAGGGCTTCTCGCTCAACGAGGCGCTATTTTGCCCCAAGGAGCGCTTCGTGCGCCCTGAACTCGAGCAGCGCAGGCTCAGGCCCTCGCGAGGCGCGGCCCTCGGCTGCCGCTATGCGGAGGGCATCGCCGTCGACGAGCGCGCGAAGCTGCGCGAGGCCGCCCGCGTGGCGGCGTCGCGCATGGGCCCATCGACGGCCGACAACGTGAGGATGCTCCTCTCGCTCGCCGGCGAGCTCGACGAGCCTTCCCTCGAGAACCCCGCCAAGCAGGTGGCCTCGGCGCTTATCGACGGGCGGCTGGACGAGGGCGACCCCGAGGCCGTGGCAGAGGCTTTCTTGGGCTCCGACGAGCTCTCGGCCGCCGTCAAGCGCGCTCAGAAGCTGTTCTTCAGGGGAGACCCCGCGGGCTGCGCCGCCGAGCTCGCGGCCGCGCTCGCGCCCATCGAGGCGGAAGGGGCCTATCGCGACGGACCGGGCGTCGCATGGCGCGTCTTCGACGGCTACGCCGACCGCGTGCTGTACAACCGCCTCTTCTCGGCGCACGACGGCGAGGTGCGCCTCGCGCCCAGGTCCTACCTCGATGCGCTCACCCTGCTCAGCACGGCGGACCTTCTCATGGGACGCGCCGACGCCGCCTGCGAGATCGCGCGGCAAGCCGCCCACCTGGCGCCCCTCTCCACGCAGGCCGCGATCAACTACAGCCACTGCCTCGAGGAGACGGGCGACATCGAGGCCGCCGTCGAGGAGTGCGCGCGCCTGCTTCGATGCGCCAGCGACACGCAGAGCATCGGGTTCGCCTACATCCACATGGCGGGGCTTCACTATAAGCTTGGCCGGATGCAGGCGTCCCAGGCGTGCTACCAGCTGGCCAGGCAGGTGCTTCCCGGCCAGCTCATCGACGCCGCGCAGCAGATCGCGGCGCTTTTGGGCGCCAAGCCCGCAGTGTCGCTCTCGACCGATAAGGCGCTTGCCATCGCCCGCGCCCACCGCATCCCCGTGGCCCCCAGCAACGACGTGGCCGAGGTCATCTACGAGGCGGCCGCCGCAGCCTGCGACGAGAACCTCTTCCGACCTGCGCGCGAGCTCGTCTACCTGCTCGTCGCCCTCACCCGCGACGACATCTACCACGGCGTGCTGCGCTCGCTCGAGGACGAGCCTGACTACTGAGGCGGCCCGCAGCCTACCTTGGCGGCCCCGCGATATGCCCGCACCGCGCAACAAGCCCGCCCACGACCTGATTTTGGAGAGAGACCCATGAGCAACCCAGTGAGCCTTTGGCCCGCGAGCTTCGACTACGCCATCTTCGACTTCGACGGCACCTTGAGCGCCACCGAGCAGCTCTGGGAAAAGGTGGACCGCGCCTTCTTCTCGTCCCGCGGCATCGAGTACACGCCGGCCGTCCACCAGACGCTGGCGACGCTCGGCTTCACCGGAGGCGCCCACTGGGTCCGCGAGGAGTTCTGCGTGCTCGACTCGGTCAAGGACATCTGCGACGAGTGGAACCGTATGGGCGCCGCGCTCTACGCGAGCGAGACGGTGCTTAGGCCGGGAGCCGAGGACTACCTGCGGGCCCTGCGCGCGGCCGGCGTGCCGCTGGCCCTCGCGACGACGAACGACCCGCAGGTACTGGCCTCGATGGAGCCGCGCGTGCGGGTACGTGAGCTCTTTGACGCCGTCGTGTGCGGCAAAGAGGTCGGCAAATCGAAGGATCACCCCGACATCTACCTCGAGGCCGCCCGCCGCATCGGCGCCGACCCCGCGCGGACCATCGTCTTCGAGGACATCGTGGCCGGCACGAGAAGCGCCAAGTCCGCCGGTTTCATCACCTGCGCCGTGGGCTGCACCGACCCCCTGCAGCCCGTCGAGACGCTGCGCGCCGAGGCCGACCTGTGGCTCGAGGGTTGGGACGAGATCCCGCTCGGCTAAACCTTCCAAATAGGAACGGAACACAGCAACGTAGCGCCCGCATAGAAAGAGTTGAGCAGCGGGCACCCAGGCGAGCGAAGCGAGCGCAGCCCGCGGAGCAATTCTTTCTAAGCGGGCGCCCCGCGCGGCGAGGGGTTAATCCGCGTGCTCCGCCGGCACGGTGCCGGCTGCCCGGCCCGCCGCGCCCGCCATTGGCGACAAACCTCCGTCGCCCGCAAAGAAAACGGCCCGACTTGGTCCGTTCGCAAAAATAACGCGCCCACTTGGTCCGTTTGCAAAGAAAACGGCTCGACTTGGTCCCAATCCGACCAACTGGGCGCGTTTTCTCGGCGCCGCGGCCCAAATCGGACCAACTGGGCGCGTTTTCTTGGCGCCGCGGCCCAAATCGGACCAAGCGGTGGGTTTTTCTTTGTGGCACGGCCCCTCTCAGCGAGCAAGGCGGCCGCTTAGAAAGAGTTGCGCAGCGAGCACCCAAGCGAGCGAAATGAGCGCAGCCCGCGGAGCAATTCTATCTAAGCGGGAGCCCTACGCTGCGAGGGGTTAATCCGCGAGCTCCGTCGGCCAGGTGCAGTCCTCGGGCATCGTCGCATAGCCGCTCGCGATGTCGGCGGGGATGGAGGAGTCGCTTCTCATGAGCTCGCCCACGGTCACGAACTTATAGCCCTCGGCCTGCAGCGTCTCGATGATCTGCGGGAGCGCCTCCACGTCTTGCGAGCGGTCACCGCCGCCGTCGTGCATGAGGATGATCGCGCCCGTGAAGGCCCCGCTCGTCGACTTGCTCACGATGGAGTCCGAGCCGGCGCGCCGCCAGTCCTCCGAGTCGAGGTTCCAAAGCACGCTCAGGCTGGCGAGGCCGCCCGACTTGAGCCACGTTGACTCCTTGAAGTCGCCGTACGGCGGGCGGAAGGACGTGGTCTGGACGCCGGCCGTAGACTCGATGAGGCCAAAGGCGTTCGAGAACTCGGACTGCAGCGAGGAGGCGTCGAGGGTCGTGAGCTGCTGGTGCTGATGGGTGTGGCTCATCAGCTCGTTGCCGGATTCCACGATCTTCTTGCAGAGCTCCGGGTACTCCTTGATGTTCTCGCCGAGGTTGAAGAACGTCGCGTGGATGCCGTACTGGTTGAGGATCTCGATGTACTTCTCGGTATAGGTCTCGGCCGGGCCGTCGTCGAAGGTGAGGGCGATTAGCTTTTGGCTCGAGTCGTCCGGCTTGATCTGGTGCACGGTGACGACGCAGTTCTGGGTCTCCTGGATCCAATCGCCGTCGGCCGTCTCGCCCGACACCTTGCCGTGGCGCACCTCGCGCTTGCCCACGCGCGGCCACTGCGAGATGTAGGTGATGTTGCCCCAGGCATCGCCGCCCATCTCGAGCTTGGGCTGCTCCTCGACGACCTCCACGTCGTAGTCCTCGTACTTGTCCGCCCCGTCGCGGATGGTGAGGTCGTCGCCGTCGGAGGCGCGGTAGTCGTCGAGCTTGTCGGAGGCGATGTCGGTGCCGTTGACGGAGGCGGAGTACGCGTAGCCCTCCCCTTCCGAGAGCACGTTGCCACCCACGGTGATGAGGTTGCCCGACGTAGTGGAGACGTGCTTCTCCTTGATGATGGTGGCGAGGTTGCTGCCGACCTTAACGCTGGTGGCGGACCCGTTGAGCTTGATGTTGATGGAGCGCGTGTTCCACCAGAAGAGACCGCCGCCGATTATGGCGACGACGACGAGGATGCCGACGAGGGTAGAGGGCGTGAGCGGCTCGAAGCGCAGGTTGACGAACGGCAGATGGAAAGAGCCGCCGCCAGAAGAGCCGCGGCGAGCGCCCGAGGCGCCGCTTCGCTCCGCGCGTGGTCGGGAGGTGCGCTGACGGGACGAGTAGGCGCCGACGCCGGCCGAGCGCGAGGCGGCGGTGTTCGCGTAGCCGCGGCGCTCGGGCCGCGCGCCACCCTCAGGGGCCGAGGCGGCGCCCGCGGACGAGGCGGCGGCGCGGTCGTCCGCGGCCGTGGTGCGCGAATAGGCGCCCGGCAGGACCGAGCGCCCGTTATCGGAGTTCACGTAGCGGCTGGCGGCAGGGTTGTCGCGGCTCAGGTGCGGGTGCGTGGCCTTGCGACGACGCGGGTGCGCGGAGCCGGAAGAGGCGCCGTCTGAGGTGCTGTAGCGATCGCCGTAGCGGCTGCGGTATTCTTCCCCGCTCGGGTCGAAGAGGGTGCTGGGGCGGCCGTTGCCTCGGTTCGTGCCTTGGGACATCAAATGCTCCGTTTATGGTCAAGAGCCGCGGCGCTGATGCGTCGCGGCCGATAGGTGCGGGTCTGTGCGCGGCGAAGACCTAAGCCTCGTCGGCGAACTCCTCGGGGACGACGTCGGGGTCGCAGCCGAAGGACTCGGCGACCGCCTTTGCCTGCGCGAGGCGGATATGGGAGAGGTCCTCGTCGCCGCGCTGCTTGTACACTCCGGCAAGCTGCGTGAGCGAGTAGCACACGTAGGAGGCCACCGAGTCGCCGATCCCCGAGAGCACCATCATGGTGACGAGGGAGTCCGGGGCAAGCGAGAGCGCCGTGGTGTAGTCGAGCTCGAGCAGGTCGCCTATCTGGTGCTCGACCTCCTGGCAGGCCTCGGGGTCGAGGTCCTTCTTGGCACGGTGGAGGGACTCCTTGACGGCCTCCGCGAACTGAGAGATGAGCTCGAGAATGTAGTCGCGCTGCAGCATGGCGAATCCTTTCGGCGGTTCAGTCGTGTCCACAAGCGATTGTATACCCACGCGAAGGTGCGGCGGGTACCCGGCGTGCGGGCCGCCGTCAGTCGCCGGGAAACTCGAGCCCCAGGTGGTCGAAAGCGGCCACGGTGGCCTGGCGCCCCTGCGGAGTGCGGACGATAAGACCGCGCTGCAGCAGGTAGGGCTCGTAGACGTCCTCGAGCGTGCTCGGGTCCTCCGCCACAGCCGAGGCCACGGTGGTGAGGCCGACGGGCCGGCCGCGGAACGTCTCGCAGAGGGCGCGCAGGATCTTGACGTCCATCCAGTCGAGGCCGAGCGCATCTATCTCGAAGAACTCGAGCGCCTCGGCGGCGACCTCCCAGGTGATGTCTCCCGAGGCCTTGACGCACGCGTAGTCGCGCACGCGCTTGAGCAGGCGGTTCGCCAGGCGCGGGGTGCCGCGCGAGCGTGAAGCGATCTCGAGCGCGCCCTGCTTGTCGATCATGACGCCCAGGATCGTGGCCGAGCGCGTGACGATGACGGCGAGCTCCTCGGGCGAGTAATAGTCGAGGCGGTAGCTGATGCCGAAGCGGTCGCGCAGGGGCCCGGTAAGAAGGCCCGTGCGGGTCGTCGCGCCCACCAGCGTGAAGCGCGGCACGTCGATGCGGATGGAGCGCGCGGCCGGCCCCTTGCCGATGACGATGTCGAGAAAAAAATCCTCCATGGCGGGATAGAGGATCTCCTCGATCTGGTGGTTTAAGCGGTGGATCTCGTCGACGAAGAGCACGTCGCCCTCCTCGAGGTTCGTGAGGATGGCCGCGAGGTCGCCCGCGCGCTCGATGGCGGGACCGGAGGTCGTGTGGAGCTTCGCGCCCATCTCGTTGGCGACGATGCCCGCGAGCGTGGTCTTGCCGAGGCCCGGGGGACCCGAGAAGATGACGTGGTCAAGGGGCTCGTTTCGGCTTTTGGCGGCCTCGATGAGCACCTTAAGGTTGGCGCGCACGCGCTCTTGGCCGCAGTACTCCTCCAGGGTCCGGGGGCGAAGGCCGCGGTCCTGCTCCAGGTCCTCGCCCGTGAGCTCGCCCGTGACGGCGCGATGGCCGGGAATGTTCGAGACCGATGGGGCGCCGAAGAGGTCCTTGTCGCTCGCCTCCCACATCATCGACCACTCCCCAGGCGCTTGAGGGCAAAGGCAAGCGTCGCCTCGATGGTAGCGGCACCGGCGGCCTCATGCCCCTCGAGCGCGAGCTCGCACTCCTGCGGGGTGAAGCCCATGGAGAGGAGCGCCTCGGTAGCCTCTGAGTCCACCGAGGCCAGCGAAGAGGCGCCGGCTCCGGCCAGCGGCAGCGCGCCCGGCGCCGTGGCCGAAAGCCCGACGAGGCCCCTCAGCTCGGTGTTCTTGGAGAAAATGTCCGAGAGCTCGACCAGGAGGCGCGACGCCTTCTTCTTGCCGACGCCCGGGACCTTGGCCATGCGGGCGGCGTCCTCGGTGGCCACGACCGTGGCGAGCTGGTCCGCCGTGAAGGTGGAAAGGACCGCGAGCGCGAGCTTGGGCCCCACACCGCTGATGGCGCGGAGCTGGTCGAAGAGCGCGCGCTCCTCGCGCGTGGCGAACCCGTAGAGCTCTTGGGCGTCCTCGCGCACGATGAGGCGCGCAAGGACGGTGACGCCGGCGGCCCCGGCCTGGGGCAGCGCCGCGGCCGTGGTGGACGAGCAGCCGAGCTCGTAGCCGACCCCGTTGACGTCGATGACGATGTGGCTGGGCAGGACCTCTATGAGCGTGCCCGTGAGCTGGACGATCATTGCAGCGCCCTCCTGGAGTCGGTGAGCTGGACGGTTCGCCTGAGGTTGGCGTGGCAAACGGCGGCGGCGAGCGCGTCGGCGGCGTGGTCGGGGTGAGGCTCGTGGTCGAGCGAAAGGATACTGCGCACCATGTACATGACCTGATGCTTATCGGCGGCTCCGGTGCCGACGACCGCCTGCTTGATTTGCATCGGGGTGTACTCGCCCACCGTGAGGCCAGCCTTGGCGCAGGCCACGATGGCGACGCCGCGGGCCTGCGCGGTGGCCACGGCGCTCTTCACGTTCTCGCCGAAATAAACGTTCTCGATGGCGAGCTCGGTCGGCCCGAACTTATCGATAACGGCTCTGAGCTCGTCATATATGCGGCCCAAGCGAGAATCGATGGCTTCATGGGCTTGGGTGCCAACGCAGCCGTACGCGCGGGCGCGGCAGAGCGACCCCCGCGTCTCGACGACGCCCCAGCCCGTGTGGGCAAGGCCCGGGTCCACGCCGAGGATAATCATGCACACCTCTTTTCCGCGCTACGCTGAGGTTGATAATAGAACGGTCGTTCTATCCTATCACAGCGAGGGCGAGGCGGGTCCGTCAGTTATCGGAGAAGAGCCAGCCTTCCCAGAAAGGCCCTGCGTCGCGGCGACTGCCGTCGTCCGCGCCGTCCCGGGGGCTCTCCCCCTCGTCGCCGAAGAGGCCGCCCAGACCGGCTCCGTCGCCTTCGCCGCCGAGCATCGAGAGCAGGTCGATCGCCTCTTGGGCGCGCTCCCGCCCCACGTCATGCCCGCCGGTAGCACCGTCCTTGTCTCCGCCCTCGGCGGCCTCGGAGGCCATCGCCTTGGCGACCCTGCGGATAACGGCCTCCAGGTCGAGCTCCTCGTCGCTCGAGCGCACCCGGTCGCGCCACTTGAGGCCGAGGGGGCCGCGCGCCTCCGCGACGGTCTTGGAGCTCATGGTCGGCGCGAGCACGCTGCCGGAGAGCCTGCTCATCGCGTCTCTTGCCTGCGCCACGACGTTGCGCCCGAGCTCGGCATCGCCGCACTCGACCGCGACCTCGGTGAGCGGCCGCTCCCACTCGATGTAGCCCGAGAGAATGAAGTCAAGGGTCTCCACGCGCTGCTCATCGGTGCCGCGGACGCCGCGGGCGACCTCCTCGACGTCGAACGATGCCCTGGCAGATGCCGGTATAACGGGCGAGATCGTGTTGCGGAGGCGCGAGAGCGCGAGCACGTCGGAGCGATAGATGTCGCCGAAAGGCAGGACGCCCGTGAGGTCGCGGGCCGGCGCCGACCCGAGCGCGATCGCCGTCTTGTCCGCCGGCCCGAGAAGCACGTGGCTGTTTCTGCGCGCTTCGGCGCCCACGCGCGCCCAAGCGAGGTCGCGTGCAAGCTCCGGGTCGCCGTCGGCGCCGAGCGCGGCGGCTTCGAGCTCGTCAGCGCAAAGCCGCAGGTTCTTGACCAACCTGCGGGACGCCTCGTCGGTCGCCTTGTCGCCCCAAGCCAAGATCGTGGGATGCACGTGCGTGGGGCCGAGCGCGTCAACGGCAACGACGCAGGCAAGCATGGGCGAGAGGCGCCCGTCGACCACTATGGAGACGTCCGTCGCGCCGAGCGAGCCCACGATTCCTGCAAGCCCCTCGCACAGGGCGCCCCAAGCGGTCACGGCAGGGTCGAACACGGGCATGGCCAGCGGGTTCTTGAGGGGGCCCTCATCGCCGGGGTCGACGTCGACCACCATAAGCGCCTCCTCGAGAACCGGCGCCGCCGCAGCGAGCTCACCCCAAGGCGCCAGCGCGAAGCTCGCGCCCGGGTAGACCTCAGAGCCGCAGAAACCAACGCCGCCCGCGCCGATGACCCATGCGCCCATCGCGTCGGCATCCGCCTTGAACCGCGACTCCGCGACGCTCGCCCCCAGCGAGCTCGCCTCGTCGTCCAGCCCGAAACCATAGGTCGAGCAGAACAGCACAGCGTCGACCGGGTACTCATAGGCCACGTAGTCGTCAAGCTCCTCGTAGGTGAGCGCGACGCCTATCTTTGCCCCGCAGACCTCCAGCAAGGGCTGGGTAAGCGAAGGGTGGGCGCCGTCGTCGGGCAGGTCCGTTCCCTCAGAGGACGAGGCCATTGCGCGCATCTTGCCGAGCAGGCGCAGCGGCACTGCGCGGCCCTCCTTGAGGAAGACGACCTCCATGGCCCCGTCCAAAGACGCCGGGAGGACCACCGGCAGCAGGGTCGGGCACGCGACCTCGTCCGCGAGCTTGGACACGCAGGCAAGCTCGTCGGCAAAGAACCCCTCGCGGTCGCCGCCCGCGAGGGGCTCGGGCGAGCAGAGCGCGCACGAGGGCAGCACGAGCAGGTCGGCGCCGTCGCGCACGGCGTCGACCGAAAGAGAGGCGATGCGCGCCCGCGCGGCGTCGAGGTCGCCCATAAAGGAGCGGATCTGTGCGACGGCTATCTTCATGAGCTTCTCCTCAAATAAACGAACTGCAGGTATTCATAGGCAACAACAGGACGCGACGGTACGCTTTGCCGCGGCGGGGGTCCGCGGGCCTCGGACAGGCGGGCCTCGGGCGCCCCTTAAGCCACGAGGACCTTGCCCGCGCGCCCGACCGCGTCGGATACCTCCGCCATCAGCACCATGTTTCGCGCGTCGACGGTCGTGGGCAGCTCCATGCGCATGACGTCGCCCGTGGCCGACTCGACGCGCACCTCCACGTGGTCGAGCCCGGGGTAGGTGGCCAGGATCCGACCGAGGTCGTCCATGCGCGAGCGCGTGAGGCTGCTCGCCGGCAGGTTGATCTCGAGCACCTTCGGGCGGTTCGTGTGCTCGTTCAGCACGAGCGGCTCGACCTCCATGCAGATGATCTGGTTGCCGCGGTCGCTTCTCTCCAGTTTACCGGAGACCTTGACGAAGACGTCGCCCGAGGTGTCGCCCGTCTCGGGGTCCACCTCGCCGGCGAGCGTCGAGGCGCATTTCTTGAAGAGCTTCGGGAAGATAACGAGCGTGACCTCGCCTTCCATGTCCTCCAGCGTGACGATGGCCATGGGGTCGCCGTTCTTGGTGGTCTTCTTCTGCACCGCCGAGACCATGCCCGCGAAGCGCAGCACCTTGCCCTCGGGAACCTTGAACTGCTCATGGACGCCGCCGGCCGAGTCGGTGACCTCGTCGGAGACCTCGATGTCGGCCAGGCTGTAGTCGCGCGCCTTGGCGAGGGCGTAGGCGTACGGGCGCAGCGGGTGGTCCGAGACGTAGAGGCCGAGCACGTCGTGCTCGCGGGAGAGCTTGACCGAGCGGTCCCACTCCACGCCGTCGGGGGCGGGGTTGTCCTCGGTAAATCCCGCGCCCTCCACGTCGGCGAACATGTCGAACATCGAGACCTGGCCCGTGGCGCGGACCTTCTGCTTGCGCGTGGCCGCGTCGATGATGTTCTCGGGGTTGTTCTTGTCGACGAGGCGCATGAGCTGCATGCGGGTGTAGCCCGTGGAGTCGAAGGCTCCCGAGCAGATAAGGGCCTCGACCACGCGCCGGTTGGCCGCGCCGGAGTCCATGCGGTTAACGAAGTCGAAGATGTCGCGGAAGTTGCCCGACGCCTCGCGCTCCTGCATGATGGCCTCGCCCACGGCCTCGCCCACGCCGCGGATGCCGGCGAAGCCGAAGCGCACGCCCTCGGAGGTGGCGGTGAAGTCGCGGCCGGACTCGTTGATGTCGGGCGGCAGGATCGAGACGCCCTCGCGCGTGTAGGCCGTGACGTAGTGGACGATCTTCTCGGTCTTGCCCATGTAGGACGTGAGGACCGAGGCCATGTACTCCTTGGGGAAGTAGGCCTTGAGCCAGGCCGTCTGCATGACGAGGATGGCATAGCCCGCCGAGTGCGACTTGTTGAAGGCGTAGGACGCGAACTCCAGGACGTCGTCCCAGATGCGCTGGGCCGTCTCCTTCTTGTAGCCGTTCTCCACAGCGCCGTTCATCCAGTGGTCGTAGATGGTCTCGTCGGCGCCGTTGCCCTCCCAGTGGAAGACCTGGTCGGTCAGCATCTTGATCTTCTTCTTGGCAACGGGCTTTCGGATGCGCGAGTCCGACTCGCCCGGGCTGAAGTTCGACATCTTCATCGAGATCTGCATGACCTGCTCCTGGTAGACCATGGTGCCGTAGGTCTCGTCCAGGATGTCGGAGAGGCGGTCGTCGTAGAAGGCGACGGGCTCCTTGCCGTTCATGCGGTTGATGTAGCTCGTGACCATGCCGGCGCCCAAAGGGCCCGGGCGGTACAGGGCGATAAGGGCGACGACCTGGCGGTACTCCTTGGGCTGCATGCCCTTGATGGTGGCCGTCATGCCGGCGGACTCGATCTGGAAGACACCGGCGGTGTGTCCCTTTCCCATGAGCTCGAAGATCTTGGGGTCGTCGAAGGGGATCTTGTCGACGTCGATGTCCACGCAGGTCGCGCCAGGCTTGATGGTCTGCCTGACGGCGTCCGGCATGGCGTCGATGTCGGAGGCGCTCGGGTAGGCGCGGCGGATGTTCGCGAGCGCCTTGGAGATGACGGTGAGCGTGCGCAGGCCCAGGAAGTCCATCTTGAGCAGGCCCATGTCGGCGACCGAGTGGCCCTCGTACTGGGTGATCTCGACGCCGCCCTTGGTGTCGACCTTGGTGGGCACGTGGTCGTTCACGGGCGTGGGGGCGATGAGGACGGCGCAGGCGTGGACGCCCTCGCCTCGGTGCAGGCCCTCGATGGAGAGCGCAGCGTCGATGATGCGGCGGGCGTCGTCGTCCTTATTGTAGGCCTCCTCGAAGTCCGGGGAGTACATGTCCTCCTTGCCCTCAGTCTTGCTGAGGACGAACTTGAGCTTGGCCTTGGGGTCGCCCGAGATCATCTTCGAGAGCTTCTGGCCCTGCCAGACGGGGAAGCCGAGGACGCGCGCGGCGTCATTGATGGCCTGCTTGGCCTTGATGGTCGAGTAGGTGATGACGTGGCAGACGCGCTCGGGGCCGTAGAGCTCGCGCACGTGCTGCACGACCTCCAGGCGCCGCTCATCGTCGAAGTCCATATCGATATCGGGCATCTCGGAGCGCTGCGGCGAGAGGAATCGCTCGAACATGAGGCCGTTCGAGAGCGGGTCGAACGTGGTGATGTCCATTGCGTAGGCGACGAGGGCGCCCGCGGCCGAGCCGCGGCCGGGGCCGACGCCGATGCCGTTTTGCTTTGCCCACTGGACGTACTCCTGCACGATGAGGAAGTAGTCGGCAAATCCCTTGTCGCAGATGATGTTGTACTCGTGGTTCAGACGGTCGAGGACGTTCCAGCCGCCGATCTCGACGTTTTTCCAGTCCTCGCCGTAGCGGATAGCCAGGCCCTTCTCGCATTCCTCGCGGAAGCGCTGCTCGGAGGTCTCGCCCTCACGAAGGCCCGGGAACTTGGGCAGGTACATGCTCGACCAGTCGAGCTCGTAGTTGCACTTGGCCGCTACCTCGAGGGTGTTGTCGATGACCTCGGGCGCCCACGAGAAGAGCTCGCGCATCTCGCCCTCGCTCTTGATGTAGAACTCGGTGCCGGTCATGCGCTTGCGGTTGACGTCGTCGACCTGCGAGGCGGTGCCGATGCACGAGAGGATGTCCTGCGTGGGGGCGTCCTCGCGGGTGAGGTAGTGGTTGTCGTTGGTGGCGATGACCTTGATGCCGAGCTCGTGGCCCAGGCGCAGGATCTGCTCGGAGAGCGTGCGGTCGTTGAAACCGCCCCAGGCGGGGTCCTCGAGGCCGTGGTCCTGGACCTCGAGGTAGAAGTCGTCGCCGAAGATCTCTTGGAAGGTGAGCGCCCACTCCTTGGCCTTCTCGGGCTGGCCGGCGAAGTACATGCGCGGGATGATGCCCGAGACGCACGCGGAGCTGCAGATGATGCCCTCGTGGTAGCGGCGCAGCATGTCGAGCGTGGTGCGCGGGTAGTAGTAGAACATGTCGCCGGAGCCGGCCTCGCTCATCATCTTCATGAGGTTGACGTAGCCGGTCTCGTCCTTGGCGAGCAGCAGCAGGTGGTAGCGGTGCTGCTTGGTGCCCTTCTCGATGCAGTCATCGGTGATGAAGTAGGCCTCGCAGCCGAAGATCGGCTTGATGAGGAGCTCGGGGCGGTTCGCGCGAACGGCCTCGACGTCGTGGCCCGAGGACTCCCAGACGGCCACGTCGGACGCCCACTGGGCGTGGACGCGGTCGTGGATGTCCGCGTTGTCGGCGTCGGGCGCCGGCTCCTCGAGCTCCCAGCCCTTGGCGAAGCACTCGACGTCGTGCTTCCACTGCTTCATGTCGTTCTGGCCGTCGTTGTACTTGCGGCACTCGAGGTCGAAGTCGGGCACGCCGAACATGTAGCCGTGGTCGGTGAGCGCGATGGCGGGCATCTTGAGGTCGACGGCGCGCTTGACCATGTCGGGGATGCGCGTGGCGGCGTCGAGGATGCTGAAGTCGGAGTGGTTATGGAGGTGAACGAAGGCCATGCGGTCGGCGCCCTTCTTTTGTCGAGGTGTTAGCCATACAAGTTTAGCGCAGCCGCGAGCATTCCCTTGACCTGCAAAAGGGACTGTCCCTTTTGCAGGCCGCTAGGAGGCGGACCTCACGGCGTCGACGATGGCGCGGGCCATGACGTCGGCCGCGAGGGTGCCGGCCACGTTGACGTCGGCCGCCACCTTGCAGGTGGAGGCGGCGTAGATGGTGTCGCCGTCGGCCAGGGTCCCCACCGGGTTGATGCAGCGGGCAAAGGCGTTGCGGGCCATGGAGGCGATCTTGCTCATCTCGGCCTTGGAGAAGTCGCCATTGGTCACGATGGCGCCGATGGTCGTGTTGCCCGTGAATATGTCGGTGCGCCGCGCGATCCCGTAGAGCACAGAGCGCGTGTCGACAAAGCCCGCGCCGCCCTTGCCCCGAAGACCCGCGAGCACCTCGCCCGTCTCAGGGTCGCGCACGTCGCCGAGGGCGTTCACTGCAACGACGGCCGCCACCTTGAGCTCGCCCACCTGGGCCGCGAACATGCCGAGCCCGGAGTTGGACGAGCGCCCCATGCCGCAGATCTTGCCGACGGTGGCGCCGCAGCCGGCGCCGTAATCGCCGCTTATCGGTTCGTTAGCCTCGGCGTCGACGCAGGCGGCGTAGCCCATGGCGGCGTCGGGCCGCACGTCGGCGCGGCCGACACCCAGGTCGTAGAGGCAAGAGCCCAGCACGAGCGGAACGCGGGCGAAGCCCGTGTCGTAGCCGGCGCCGCGCTCCTCCAGATAGCGCATGACGCCGTCCGCCGCGGCGAGGCCGAAGGCGGAGCCGCCGGAAAGAACGATGGCGTTCGCGGGGCTATCGGCGGTCGTCGGGTCGGCGAGGTGCGTCTCGCGCGCGGCCGGGCCGCCTCCCGAGACGTCGATGCCGACCTTCGCCCCCTCGTCGAAGATGAGCACCGTCACGCCCGTCTTGGCCTCGGCGTCCTGGGCGTTGCCGATGCGGAGGCCCTCGACGTCGGTTATCGGTATCTCGGTGAAAAGCGCCTGCTGCTCCATGATCTTCCTGCTTTCTCTGTGGGCTATGCGCTACGCGCCGAAGCGATAGCGGACAACGAGGGGCTGGGCGGGGTCCTTCTCGTCTACGCGCTCGACGCAGACGAAGGCGCACTCCACTTGTGCAAAGCCTTGGTGCAAGAGCACATCGGCATAGAGCTCGGCCTGCATGGCGTGGCGCTCGCGCACCTCGCCCTCGCTCAGGTCGCGGTCGCCCGTCTTGTAGTCGATGACCAGCGCCTCATTCGACCCCTCATCGGTACAGAGCAGGTCGATCGCGCCTTCCAGGTACTCGCCGAACTCGCACTCGCGCTTAACGAAGAAGGGCTGCTCGGGCAGCAGACGACCATGGGAGAGCGCCTCGGCGCGGATATCGCTGCCCCGCCACAGGTCAAGCGCCGCCTCAAGGCGGGAGCGCTGGCGCGCCGAGAGGTGCCAGGTGGCCTGCGCCGCGCGCACCCGCCCCTCGGCGACGTCGCCGCCGCAGAGCACCATAGCCTGCGCAAGCTGGTGGAACGCCGAACCCAGGTGCGTGGCCCGGTCGGGGTCGGCGCACTCGGGCGCGGCGTCGGCGTCGTCGGCGTCGAGCACGCTCGCGGGGATGGCAACGTCGGGGGCGAGAAGGTCAGCCGGCCGCAGGCCACGCTCGTGCTCGGTCCCGCTCTCCTGTGCCCGCTCGCGCGCGTCATGGGCAACCTTGCGGCTCGCGGCGTCGAGCGCGCGGCGCGCCGAGGTGTAGCTGTAGGTGCCCTCGCGCGAGGACCAGAACCCGACCTCGCCCGCGGGTGCCTCGAGGTCATAGATGGCATAAGGCGGCTCCGCGGCGTCGCGGTCGCAGAAGAGCTTGCCGTCGCGCGCGGGCAGCTCGCCGTCGAAGCCCTCGAGCGTTCCCGCGGAGTCGGCGAGCACGAGGTCCTTGCGCGCGCTCCTCGACCCCTCGGCCTTGATGCCCTGGATGCTCACGAGGCGCATCACCGCGGACGCCGAGCCGCCGTAGTCGAGCAGGCGCTCGCCGGGCGTGGGCTCGTCGTCGCCCACGAGCGCGCGGATCGCACCCGAGGCGAGCCGCGTCGCGCCCTTGTCGGTCATGGGCACGGCGAGCACCAGGGCCTCCCTCGCGCGCGTCACGCCCACGTAGAGCAGACGCACCTTCTCGGCGTCGTCGGCTTCCCTGCCCTCGAGCTGCAGCTCCCTCACGAAGTCCGCGAGAGTCTGCCTTCCGATACCGGCCTCGGGATCGTCGTCGTCCAGGCAGGACTTCGTGGCGAGCGCGCAAAGCACGGACCCGTCGGCGAGCTCGCGCGAGAGCACGCCGACGGGGACCTTGGCGTCGCCCCAGCACTCGGCCACGGCGACGATGGGGAACTCGAGGCCCTTCGACGCGTGGATGGTCATGACGCGCACAGCGTCGCCCCTGCCGCCCGAGAGCACGGCCGGGTGCGCCTTGGCCACATCGAGCCAGCGGTCGAGCTCGTCGGCCGCCCTCGCGGGCCCGAGGCCGAGGTCGCGCGTGAGCTCGCGCAGGTAGCGCACGGCCGCGAGCAGGTTCGCCGCCTGCGAGGCCCCCTCGGCGCCGCGGCCCTCGAGGCGCAGCAGCCACCCGGACTCCACGAGCGCCGCCTGCACGACGTCGGCGAGGTCCCAGGAGCCGAGGCGCGAGAAGGCGCGCAGCAAGACGTCGCGAGCGCGAACCAGGCGCTCGGAGGCCTCGACGCCGGGGGCCATCTCGAACTCGAGCAGGCCCGCGTCGATGCGCCTCTTGCCGTATGCCCCAACCTTCTCCTGCCAACCGGTGCCGAGTGCGCAGAAATCCTCGGCGTCCAGGCGAAACATATCGCTGGAGAGCAGCGAGAAGAGCCCCTCGTCGGTGGCGTGCGGGTTCGCCAGCGTGTGCACGAGCACGCGAACGACCTCGACCTCGGCGAGCGACGAGAAGGTCGAGCCGCCGGTGACGACGCACTTGAGGCCGCGCTCGCGCAGGGCGTCCACGTACTCGGCGGCATTCGTCGTGGTGCCCAGGAGCAGCGCCATGTCGTCGGGGTCCTCACCGGCGGCGGCGTAGGCGGCCAGGCGGTCGGCGACCTGTGCCGAAAGCGCGGCCACTCGGTTGCCCGCGGCGGAGGCCCGGGCAACCTCGACGTAAACGCGCGGCAGCTCAGAGGCCTTGTAGCCGTCGTTTCGCTTGTCGTTGGGGGCAAGCGACATGAAGTTCCTGAGCAGACCGCGGCGGGGCTCGGCGTCGTCGAAGAGGGTATCGACGAACGAGAGGATGTCGGCGTGGCTGCGGTAGTTGACGTCGAGCCTTCTGTGGTCGGCATCGTCGACGTTCGCCCCGCGGTCCTCGAAGACGCGCACGTCGGCGCCGCGGAACCGGTAGATCGATTGCTGGGCGTCGCCCACCGTGCAGAGCCTCTCACCGCCGCCCGAGAGCAGGCCCACGAGCTCGACCTGGCGCGGGTCGGTGTCCTGGAACTCATCGACCATCACGAGCCTGAACTGCTCGGCATAGCGCCGGGCGATGTCGGGGTGGTCGCGCAGGGCCGTCAGGCAGCGGGCGATGAGGTCGTCGTTGTCCAGGTAGGAGTTGGCGAGCTTCAGGGCCTCGTAGGCCTCCGAGAGCTCGCGGGCGAGCGCGACGACGGTCGGAAGGTGCTCGGCGAGCACGTTGAGCCTCGCCTCGGCTCTGAGCCTGCGGATAGTCGCCTGAAGCTCCTTGGCCTGGTCCTTGGGGGCGCTGTTGGCCTTGGGCCCGTTGCCGAACGTCTCGAGGACGCGGCACGCCTCGGCCTCGGTGCGCTCGCTCGGCGCAAGCTCGCAGAAGCCTCGCAGGGGGTCGACGAGCTCCTCGGCCTCCAAAACGGCCTTCTCGGATTTGCAGACGCGGCGCTTCTCGAGAAGGAACCCCTCGTAGTCGTCGAGCAGGCCGGGCAGGCTGGCGGCCATGGGCTCGCCCGCCACGGGAAACAGCGAGTCGAAGCCGCGAGAGGAGCGCTTGGCGAGGCCGACGACGTCCCAAGCGAGGCCGGCCGCGCTGATGCCGCCGCGGCCCGCGACGGCGCGCTTGGGGAAGAGCGCACCCACGGCGGATGCCAGGGCGCGCACGGCGGGCTCGTCGGCGCGGCGCGTAAAGACCAGCTCCTGCGCGAGCGCGCGGTAGGCGTCGCCCAGGTTGTCGGGGAGCATCCTGAACTCCGGGTCGAGCCCGAGGTCGAGCGCATGGCGGCGAAGGATGCGCGAGCACATGCCGTGGATCGTCGAGATCCACGCGTCGTCGACGGTGAGCGCCTGCTGCTCGAGGCCGTTCTCGCGCAGCGTGCAGCGCACGCGCTCCTTAATCTCGAGCGCCGCGTCGTTGGTGAAGGTGATGATGAGCGCCTGGTCGAGGGAGTCGATAAAGGCTCCCCCATCGGCGGCCGAGCCCTCCGAGAGCGCCCAGGCGATGCGGCGCGTGAGGGTGAACGTCTTGCCGGAGCCGGCGCCCGCCTCAACGAACAGCGGCCGCTCGAGCGTCTCGGCGATGGCGCGTTGGGCGCCGTTCAGGCTGGAAAGGTCGATGGGCATGCGCTACCTCGCCCCCATTCTCTTCTCGCAGTGGAGGACCGGGCAATAGGAGCAGGCGTCGGCGTCGACGGGGTCCGCCTCGATCTTGCCCTCCAGCAAATCGGCGATCTTCTCGGCGACCATGGCCTCGATGTGGTCGAGGTAGTCCCAGAACTCCTGCGTGCCCCCGCCGGGGCCGCTGATGCCCATGGAGGCGCGGCGCGACTCGGGCGCAGGGCGGTCGACGCAGCCGAGCACGCGGTCCACCTGGCTCTCGACGCAGGCGCCCGCCAGCGCGTGGTTGCCCTTGGTGCACAAGAACAGGGCGCCCACGAGTTGGATTTCGGGGTGCATACGGCGCACGACCTGCGCGTATATGAGCGATTGCACATGGCGCGGCAACACATCTGGGTCGAAGTCGCCGCGGAACGCGTCGTAGTCGGCGAAGCGCGAGGGCGAGCGGTGCTTGTAGTCCACGATGAGGGCGCGGCCGGCTGCGTCCACGTCCATGCGGTCGATCTTTCCGTTGAGCCACACGCCGGCGTAGCCCACCGGCTCGTCGTGCGGGCCGCCGAAGCCCCACTCGAGGAAGCGCGGCTCGTAGCCGAGCAGGATGCCGGCCTGGTAATCCATGGTGCTGAGAAGATCCGCCTTCATGCGCGAGATCTCCTCCCTGTCGGCGGCGAAGTGCGGCACGAGCAGCTGCTCGTTGCGGCTGACCCTCTTGCGGGCGAGCATCTGGTGGCGCAGGTGATTGTCGAACTCCTCCTCCACGATTCTCTTCGCGCGCTCGACGTTGGCGGCCGTGACCCGGCTGCCGCTGACCCTCGCCTCCGGGTGAAGGGTGAGGTCGGGCACCTCTCCCGCCATATCGGCCTCGCAGAGCGCCTCCTCAATGAGCCGCAGGTGGGAGAGCTCGAGCACGCGGTGCACGAACGTGCCCTGCTCGACCGCGCCGAAGCCGGCGTCGATGCCCTCGAGGCGCAGGCGCCTGAGCGAGAACCATTTGTACGGGCACTCCAGGTACGACTCGATCTGCGACGCCGAGAGCGACGGCAAGCCGCCCGCGAGCTCCTTTTGGCCGTTGTTGGGCACGAGGATGAAGGGGCGCGCCGAGGCGGGCAGCGCACCCGTCGCGCTCGGCTGGTCGGAGGTCGAGGCGGAAGGGGCCGCGGCCTGGGCCAGGAGGTTCTCGGCAAGAAGCCCCTCGGGCCGCCCGGAAGTAGGCAGGCCAAAGATCTTGTGGGGCTTCGTCGAGCCGGGGATCCCGTAGGCGCCGTAGAGCTCGCAGAGCATGACCGAGGGGAACGTCTCGTTGGCGTCGGCGTCGTTCACGCAGCGCTCGGCCACGAGGTTTCGGCGCGCGACGGAGACGGTGCGGTGAAACGATCGCCGCGCGCAGGCGAGCTTGTCGTCGCGCGGCTCCACCCCTAGGGCCTCCAGGACCTCCGAGAGGGCGTCGTCGCTTCTGCCGACGGCGCTCTCGGTCGCGGTGAGGCCGCACGCAAAGACCGCGTCGGCGCTCGCGGCAGGAAGGCCGGCCACGTAGGAAGCGTCGGCGATGAGCACCTCGCAGGCCGCGTCTTCGCAGGTGAGCGCAGGCGTTACGACAAGCGAGATGCACGAGAGCTCACTCACCGCGCGCTCCACCAGCTCACCCAGCGAGATGGCGCCGTCGGCCAGGGGCGCGGCGGTGTAGCCGAGCTGGCCCAGGGCGCCGGCGACCATCATGGCCGCGCGCAGGACGCCGGCGGCTTCCTGCCGCTCGAGCTCCGTCGCGGCGGCGCCGGACAGCGCGGCGCGCGAGTCGGAATCGTCGCGGTACGGCCCCAATAGCTTGCTCGCGCAGGACCCGATGCGCCCGAGCATGAGCTCGGCCGTAGCCCGCGCGACGACCGGCGAGGTCTTCTTGGCATCCATGAGCTGGGCAAGAACGTCTTGCGGCGTGAGCAGGCGGTTGCCGCGCCATGCGCGGTCGATCTCCCAGGCTCGGCCCTCGGGAAGCCCCGCCATGTCGTGCATGAGGAAGTCAATGAGCGCCTTCGGCGGCCACCAGGACATGTCCCCCAAGCGCACGGCCTCGCCCTCCTCGCAGGGCACGCGGGCGGGCCATGACTCGGAAAGCGCCTTGAGCTGCGCGACTTGGTGCAGGTACCCGAAGAAGACGCGCCCCGCGGGCAGCTCGCTTATAGGCTCGGTGAGGCGTGCCCGCACGCTCATGCCGCGGGCGGCGAGCTTCGGGGCGAGGCCTCGCCAGGCGGCGCGCGCATCGGCCGCGGACACCACGATGCTGCGCGCGCCCGACCCGGCGAGCTCGGCCGCGCGCTGCGCGACGATCTCCCACTCGGCCGCGGGGCCGGCGGGGTGCAGCAGCTCGACCGCCCCCTCCGAGGCGACGTCCTCGCCCGAGCGGAAAAGGCGGCCGAGGAGCCGCTCGAGCTCCCCTGCCCGCCCGGACTCGCCCGAGCGGCGGTCGAGCTCCGCCTCGCAAGCGATGCCCCGGCCCTCGGCGTCCGCGACCAGGCGATCTCGCGCCCGCGCGCACTCGTCGCCGGCAGGCCCCTCCGGCGCGAACGCCAGGACGGTAACCTCGCCCGCGTCGGCGAGGCCGCAGAGCAGCTCACGCTCGGCGCGGCGAAGCGACGAGAACCCGCATGCGAAGACGGGCGCCGCCGCAGACCCGCTCGCCGCAAGGGCTCGCGGCGCCTCGGCCATGACCTCGGAGCGCTCCATCAGCCCCTTCTCGCGAAGCAGCGCTCGATAAGCGCCGACGACGCGCAGCGCCGCCGTCTCGGCGGCCGAGAGGCCGGCCGCGCGCGCGGCCTCGTCATCGGGCTCGCCGTCCTTGCCGAGCGGAAGCCACGGGAGCGCGCGGGCGGCCATGCGCCCCAGCGTATCGATGGTGCCGGGGTTCTCCCAGAGCCCCTCGCGAAGCCCCTCGGGCACGTACTCGACGGCCCTGCGGACAAGAAGGCGCCTCGTCACGGCGTCGACCGGCTCGCGGCCGTCCCCCCACAGACGCCACACGTCGCTCGCCCAGACGGTCGGCGTCGAGACCGTCACGCCGACCGCGGGCCCGCCGTGGTCGGCGAGCTCCTTTTGCACCCTCGACCCATACTCGAACGAAGGGACGAGCAGAACCGCGCTCCCAAAGGAATCGACGGCGCGGCGAAGCTCCTCGCGCAGGCGTGCGGGGGCGGTCTCTTCATCGGATATGGTCACGACACGTAGCGCCATGGCGCCTCCCGCGGCTCTTGAATCAGCTGTTTCTTGCCTCTACATGGTAACGCGCGCGCCGGACAACAATTCACGGCCGCGCGCGGCGAAGCATCAACGGCCCTATTCGCCCTCAAGGCGCCCGAGCACGAGGCGATAGCCGCCCCGCTCGCCGTTCAGACACTTCGAGACGCGGCTCACCGTGGTGGACGAGGCCCCGGTGGCGCGGCTCACGTCCATGTAGGAATGGCCCTCCTGGAGCATCGCCGCCACCTCGAGGCGCTGGGAAAGGTCGTCTATCTCGCGCGCGGTGCAGAGGTCGCCCAAAAAGGCGCGCACCTCGTCGTCGGTCTTGAGCGACCGGAGCGCAGCATAGAGCCTGCGTGCCTCGTTGTCCGTCATTCGGCATCCTCCCTAGGGCCCCGGCCCTTTGTTTTTCCGAGAGAACACTTTAGCGCAATAAAGCGCCTCGCGCCGCGGAGAAGTGCCGCCGCCGGGCGCCCGGCGCCGCGCCCCGCCTGTTTGAGGTACGCTTAACCCGATGAACCCTACGACCAAAGGAGCAATCATGGGATTTCTCGGCAGCTGGCTCGCCACCGCCATCGCGACGGCCGCGGCCATCTGGATCGTCCCCGGCATCGAGGCCATCGGCGGCTCGTGGGCGGCGCCCATCTTCACCGCCCTCGTCCTCGGTATCCTGAACGCCACCGTCAAGCCTATCGTGGGCACCCTCGCGATCCCGCTCAAGGTGCTCACGCTCGGCATCTTCAGCTTGATCCTCAACGCTATATTCCTTGAGCTCGCGAGCTACCTCTCGCGCAACATCTTCCACGCGGGCATCGTCGTCGAGAGTTTCGGCGCGGCGTTCTTCGGCGCCATCGTGATCTCCATCGTCGGCATGATCGTCGGCGCCGTCATCGGCTAACGGCACGCGCGCACGAAGCGAAAAACGGGCAGGGCATCTCCCCTGCCCTTTTTTGTTTGCGAACCATCGGCGGCGCTTGGCCGCCGCAGCCATTACCCGACCGTGTGCCCGCGCCCAGAGACGGTGCGGTCCAGCAACCGGCGACCAGGGCAAGCCCCGTTTTCTCACCATCCAGCAACCAAAAGCCGAACCGCGCCCCGAAACGGCGCCATCCAGCAGCGTCGCGTTGCTGGATGGCGCCGTTTCGGGGCGTGGCACCCGTTCTGCTTGCTGGATGCGCGGGTTTCGGGGCGGGGTACCCGCTCTGCTTGCTGGATGGCGCCGTTTCGGGGCGTGGCACCCGTTCTGCTTGCTGGATGCGCGGGTTTCGGGGCGGGGCCGGCGCAATCGCTCGACCGGCAGGTCGCCTAAGGGCGACAAGGCGGCAACAGGCCCGAAACGGCATCGTCAACCCTGCTGTCCCCCGTCGCCGAGGGCGAGGTCGACGATGGCGCCGGTGATTCCCGCGACCGCCTGCGCGGCCATGCTCACCGCAGCGTCCTTGGCAGACTCGAAGTTCGCCCCCACCGCAGCGCCCAGAAGCGCCCAGACGAGATCCTTTGTGCGCTGATCGGCCGCGCCTAAGGCCCCGAGCACCTGCTGCACGGACTGCGGCGTGGCCATGACCTCGTCGAGCCTCGTCGCGCCGCTCGCCTGGAGCACGTCAAAGAGCTCATCGGTAAAGCGCTCGCGCTCGTCGGGGTTCACGCCGTCGAGCCAACCGGCAAGCGCCTCGGAGAGCCTCACCGAATCTGCGTCCAAACCCTCGGCGGCAATAAACCCCTGGTAGTCGGCCTGCCAACTCATCGGGTCGTGCTGCATCGCGCCGTCGGCGTCGCTTCCTACCACGAGCTTAGGCGTGCCGTCATCGAAGAGCGACCCCACGATGTCGTAGGCGGGCACCACGTGGATGAACCGGTCGCCGTATATCGAGCGGGCGCTCACCGGGCAGGCGTCCGAGGCCATGCCGGGCCCGTCGTCGCTCCACACGCGGTCGACGACCTCGCGCAGGGCCTCGGGCAAGGCGGCCGCGGCATACG
Source organism: Paratractidigestivibacter sp. (assembly GCF_963660155.1). Classification (GTDB taxonomy): domain Bacteria; phylum Actinomycetota; class Coriobacteriia; order Coriobacteriales; family Atopobiaceae; genus Paratractidigestivibacter. The sequence goes on from NZ_CAVKWG010000048.1 coordinate 170,200, forward strand.
CGGCGAGAAGCCCGCCCTTTGAATGGCCGCCCACATAGAGCTTGCGGCCCTCATCGCGGGCACGGATTGCCTGCGCCTCGAGATAGAGCGCCGCGGCGTGCTGTGCCGACGTCACGCGGAAGCTCAGCATGAAGTCCTCTTTCCAGCCGACGAGCGAGTTGTCGGTCCCGCGAAACGCCACGAAGGAATGATTGTCACAAAGGTCGCAGGTCACGGCAGAGAACTGGAGCGTCTTCTCCTCGTCGAAAAGGTCGACGTAGCCGCGAAGCGAGGAGGCGCCGAACCTCGCGGACTCGCCCAGGGCGCGCACGAAACGCCCGTCGATGGACGCGACCGAGCGCACCCAGCGCGAGACGTCGTCGCCGGCGGCGCGCACGAGGAAGTCCTCGCAGGCCTCGGCCAAGCTCACAGAGCCGCCGTCGGCCTGCCTCGGCACGATGTTAGAGAGGTCGAGGTACGCGACGCAGGTCATGATCAGGTTATCAACGTCGTTGAAAGGCCTCTCGGCGAGCGAAAGGTCGCCTCGCCACTCCAAATAATCTCGAACGTCGCTCATCGCGCACCCCCAGCGAAGTCGGTCGCGTCGCTGAATACTTCCTAGAGAAGTATATCCGTCGCCGCGGGCCGCCCGCTCGACCCCCCGCCTCGACACGCCTCGCAAGCAAAAAGCCCTTCTCGCCAGCGACGGTGAGAAGGGCTTCGTCATGCTCTGGACGGCTTGCGCCGGCAAGAAGAACTAGGCCTCTGGGCAGATCTTCTTGAAGAGCTCGATGACGTCCTCGAGGGAGGCGTCGCGCGGGTTGCCGGGGAAGCAGGCGTCGGCGACGGCATCCTTGGCCAGGACCTCGATCTCATCGGCCTTCATGGCCTCGCAGACCTTGGGGATGTTGACGTCCTCGGAAAGCTGCTTGACGGCGGCGATGGCGGCGTCGGCGGCCTCGTCGGTGCTCATGCCGGTGGTGTCGACGCCCATGGCGACGGCAACCTTGGCAAGGCGCTCGGCGACGACGGGCTTGTTGAACTCCATGGCGATTGGCAGCAGCATGGCGCAGGCGACGCCGTGCGGGGTGTCGTAGTGAGCGGAGAGGGTGTGGGCCATGGCGTGGTCGATGCCAAGGCCGACGTTGGAGAAGCCCATGCCGGCGACGTACTGGCCAAGGGCCATGCCCTCGCGGCCGGCGCCGGGGACGCCGCTCTTGGCCTCCTCGACGGAAGCGCGGAGGTTCTTGGAGATGAGGTGGATGGCCTCATAGTGGAACATGTCGGAGAGCTCCCAAGCGCCCTTGGTGGTGTAGCCCTCGATGGCGTGGGTCAGGGCGTCCATGCCAGTGGCGGCGGTGAGGCCGGCGGGCATGGTGGCCATCATGTCGGGGTCGACGACGGCGACCTCGGGGGCGTCGTTGACGTCGACGCACACGAACTTACGGACCTTCTCAGGGTCGGTGATGACGTAGTTGATGGTGACCTCAGCGGCAGTGCCGGCGGTGGTGGCCACGGCGATGGTGAAGACCGCGTGGTTCTTGGTGGGGGCAACGCCCTCGAGGCTGCGGACATCGGCGAACTCGGGGTTGTTGATGATGATGCCGATGGCCTTGGCGGTGTCCATGGAGGAGCCGCCGCCGATGGTCACGATGGAGTCGGCCTCGGCAGCCTTGAAGGCCTCGACGCCGTCGAGCACGTTCTGGACGGTGGGGTTGGGCTTGATCTGGGAGTAGACGGCATACTCGATGCCGGCGGCGTCCAGAAGGTCGGTGACCTTAGCGGTGACGCCGAACTTGACCAGGTCGGGGTCGGAACAGACGAAAACCTTCTTGTAGCCGCGGCGCTGGAGCTCGCCGGGGATCTCCTGGATGGCGCCCTTGCCGTGGTAGCTGATGGTGTTGAGAACAAAACGGTTAGCCATGCTAAACCCCTCCAAATAAAGGAAGCTTCGCCGACGCTCGTCGGCCCATACGCATATTATGTCCCAATTGAAGCGCTTAAATACCGAGAATGCCGTACACGGCCCGCAGCGCTCCGCAGGCGTTGAGCGCCGCGGGCCAGTCGCGGCGCATGTGCGCACAGGCGCCTGTCCCCAAATCGTGGCCGAGGTTGCCCTCCACAGTGCTCGCTCAGTTTTTCGATGGTTAAATTCAAATCAGCGAATAGCGGCCTTTCGCCAACTGGGCAAACGCAACCGAATTCATGCCCTTATACCGACAGATTCCGATTTAACCATCGAAATTCTGGGCAAACGCAAAATCATGGGCTTCCTTCGCCCTAGGCGCGAGAAGAAGCGCCGTCAGAGCAGTGTAAGAAGCCTAGAGGTTGCGCAGGGCGTCGACCAAGGCGACCTTACCCTCGGCGACCTCGCTCGCCTGCTTGATCACGCGCGCCGGGACGCCCGCCACGACGGCGCCAGAGGCCACGTCCTCGACGCACACGGCGCCGGCGGCCACAACGGCGCCGTGCCCGACGCGCACGCCCTCGAGCACCACGGCGTTCGCGCCGATCATAACGTCGTCCTCGATGATCACTGGCGTTGCGCTCGCGGGCTCGACGACACCGGCGAGCACGGTGCCGGCGCCGATGTGGCAATGCTTGCCCACAGTGGCGCGGCCGCCCAGCACGGCACCCATGTCAATCATGGTGCCCTCGCCGATGACGGAGCCGATGTTGATGACGGCGCCCATCATGATGACGGCGTTGTCGCCTATCTCGACCTTCTCGCGAATAATGGCGCCGGGCTCGATGCGGGCGTTGACGTGCAGTTTATTGAGCATGGGCACACCGGTGTTGCGGCCGTCGTTCTCGATGACGACGTCCTCCACGGCGTCACCGGCGGCTTCCAGCACGGGCCCCAGCTTGGCATAGTCGGCAAAGACGACGAGGTCCCTCCCCTCGCCGAAGACGTGGTCGGCGGCCGAAAGGTCGAGACTCTCCCCCTCCTTGACACGGATATAGGCCTTGACCGGGGTCTTCTTGGGGGCAGTAGCGATGTAATTGATGATTTCCTGGGCGTCCATCTGGTGGGTTTCTCCTTAACGGGTCTGGGTCGTGCAGGGCGATCGGGCGGGCGTGCCGCCCGGCCTACTCGAACATGAGCTGCTCGAAGGTATAGAAGCCATTCTCCTCGCGCTCGAGCAGCCGCTTGGCCGCGGCCACCGCACCATTGACGAAGATCTGGCGGCTCGTCGCGCGGTGCGTGAGGCAGACCTCCTCGTCGGCGCCGAAGAAATGGACCTCGTGCGTGCCGGCCTCGGTGCCGCCGCGCAGCGAGTGCATGCCGATCTGCCTGGCGGGTCGGGCGCCGACGAAGCCCTCGCGACCATAGGCGACCTCGCAGGCGTGGTCCGGGTCGACCGCGTCGAGCAGCAGGATGGCCGTGCCGGAAGGCGCGTCGGCCTTCTGGTTGTGGTGGGTCTCGACGATCTCGCAGTCCCACTCGCCGAGCGCCAAGGCCGCCTGAGCTGCGGCGCGTTTAAGCGCAGCGATGCCCAAGGAGTAGTTGGCCGAGTGGATCACGCGGGTCTTCTCGCCGAGCGCGCGCAGCTCCGAGAGGCCCTCGTCCGAGAAGCCCGTGGTGCCCGAGACAAGGGCCGCGCCCGTGCGCTCCACGTAGGCGAGCACGTGGGGCAGCGCGTCTTTGTTTGAGAAGTCGATGACGAGGTCGACAACGGGTGCGCGGCCGTCGAGCTCATCGGCGTTGGTCACGTCGTAGATGCCCTCGGCAGCAAAGCCGCCGTCGGCGTCGAGCTTCTGGGCAATGAGCTGGCCCATGCGGCCGCCGCCCACCAAGATGACGCTCGTGAGCTCGACGTTGTTCGCGTTAGTCAATCAGACCAGCCCCCTTCATGGCGTTGTAGAGGCGCTCGCGGCCGGCGTCAGCCATCGGCCACAGAGGCTTGCGGTAGTACTCGTCGATGAGGCCCATCTTGGCGAGCGCTGCCTTGACGGGGATGGGGTTGACCTCACAGAAGAGCGAGTGGATAAGCTCAAGGTTGTCGATCTGCGTCTTGCGGGCGGCCTCGACGTCGCCGGCGAGATAAGCGGCGCACATGTCGTGGACGGTCTTGGGGGCAACGTCGGCCCAGACAGAGATGACGCCCTTGGCGCCCAGGCTCATCAGAGGCACAACCATATCGTCGTTGCCGCTCATCATGCGGAAGTCGTCGGAGAGGCAGTGGGCGATGCTCGCGGCATAGGAGATGTCGCCGGAGGCCTCCTTGATGCCCCAGCAGTTGGGGTGGGCAGACAGGCGCTCGACGTTGCCGACGGAGATCTTGCAGCCCGTGCGGCCCGGGATGTTGTACAGGATGCAGGGCACGTTGACGACGTCCATGACGTCGGCGAGGTGGTGATACATGCCCTCCTCATTGGACTTGTTGTAGTAGGGGCTGATGATGAGCAGGCCGTCGACGCCGAGCTTCTGGAGCTCGAGCGACTTGCGCAGCGACTCGCCAGTGCAGTTGGAGCCGGAGCCGCCGATGACGGGGACGCGGCCGGCGACGCGCTGCACGACGCACTCGGCCACAGCGAGGTCCTCGGAGTCGGTCATGGTGGCGGACTCGCCCGTGGTGCCGAGCACCAGGATGCCGTCGGTGTCGTTGGCCAGGTGGAAATCGACGAGGCCCTCGAGTTTCTCGAAGTCGACCGATCCGTCCTTCTTGAACGGGGTGACCAGCGCGACGACCGATCCGGTGAGGTTGCTCATATCCATGGTTCGTATCCTTTCATCAATCATTTAACAAGACGAGGGACAGTCCCTTCGTCTTATTTCTTTGCCAGCGAAGAGAAGCGCGGGTCCGCGTCGAAGGTCGCGAAGTAGTCCGCGGGGGTCTCGGCGCGGCGAATCTGCTGCACCGAGCCGTCCTCGCGCCACAGCAGCTCGGCCGAGCGCAAGGCGCCGTTGTAGTTGTAGCCCATCGAGAAGCCGTGTGCGCCCGCATCGTGAATAAACAGCAGGTCGCCGATGGTGGTCAGGGGCAGCATACGGTCGTGCGCGAACTGGTCGTTGTTCTCACAGAGCCGGCCCACCACGTTGTAGGCGCGCTCGGCGGGCTCGTCCTCCTTGCCCATCACCGTGATGTGGTGGTAGGCGTCGTAGATGGCCGGTCGCATGAGGTTCGCCGCGCAGGCGTCCACGCCGAGGTAGTCTTTGTAGGTCAGCTTCTCATGGATGACGCGGGTGACGAGGCCGCCCGCGGGAGCGAGCATCCAGCGGCCGAGCTCCGAGCAGATGCGGACGTCGCCCATGCCGGCGGGAACAAGCACCTGCTCATAGGCCTCGCGCACGCCCTCACCGATGGCGGCAATGTCGGCCGCGGCATCCTCGGGGCGATAGTCCACACCGATGCCACCCGAGAGGTCGATCAGTCCCACGTGGACGCCGAGCTCCTCGTGCGCGCGCACGGCGAGCTCGAAAAGCTGGCGGGAAAGGCGTGGGTAGTAGTCGTTCTCCTGGGTGTTGCTCGCAAGAAACGCGTGGATGCCGAAGTCCTCGACGCCGAGTTCAGCCAGCCGCGAGAAGGCCTCCATGAGCTGCGGCACCGTCATGCCGAACTTGGCGTCCTGGGGGTTTCCGATGATGCCGTTGGCGCTCGCGAAGGTGCCGCCGGGGTTCACGCGGCAGCAGACCATCTTGGGGAGCTTGCCGTCGAGGGCGCGCACCAGGCAATCGACCATGTCGAGGCTGTCCAGGTTAATGATGGCGCCGAGCTCGGCCGCGTGGCGGTAGTCCTCGTCGGGCGTATCGTTCGACGAGAGCATGATGTTCTCGCCCGTGACGCCGCAGGCCTCGGCGAGCGTGAGCTCCACGCCGGTGGCGCAGTCGCAGCCGCAGCCCTCCTCGGCCAGAATGCTCACGATCCAGGGGTTCGGGGTGGCCTTTACGGCGAAGTACTCCTTGAAGCCCGGGTTCCACGAGAAGGCGGCGTTGAGCGCCCGCGCGCGGCGGCGAATCTCGGCCTCGTCGTAGAGGTGAAACGGCGTCGGGTACTCGGCGCAGACGGCCTCGAGCTGGTCTTTATTGATGAACGGGCGCTTCTCCATGCGCGCGGCTCCTTGCATATACATGCGGGCGCGCGCTCAGACGGGGCCCGGAACAGCGCCGGCCGGCCCCAAGTGATAGCGCTCCCGCGACCTCTTGTCGCAGACAGTCCCGCGGGTATTCCCCGAGGGCCCACCTCCGGACCGCGCCCGGCCCGAGAAGTTCGGCGGGCCTCGCCTCCCCTTGGGGTCAAGCGCCTGCCGGCTCCCCCGCGGATCTTCGTGCCCGCTCCTCTATCGAATGAATAGACCCTAACACCGCAGGACGCGGCCCTCAACCCCAAAAACGAGCACGAAACAGTATCGCCACGCGAACGGTGCAGGTAGCGAGAAGTACACTGCCAAACAGACGCGAATACCGGGAGGGGCCCATGGAAAAGCACGTGATCGAGCTGGCGTCGAGCTACGCGAAGCAGGCGCAGGCCGAGGAACTCGACCTTTTGCGTAAGCTCGCGCGCATCCCCGCGCCGACGGGGCACGAGGAGAAGCGCGCAGCGTTCGTGCGTGACTGGTTGCTCGCCGCGGGCGCCGACGAGGGGGCGATCGCGGTCGACGCCGCGAAGAACGTCGTTCTCACGTTGCCCGGCGCCGACCGAGGGAGCTGCGCCGTCTTCTCGGCGCACACCGACGTTGTCGCGGCCGACACCGAGGAGCTCCCCTTTACCGAGGACGAGGGGCGCATGTATGCCCCTGGAGTTGGCGACGACACCGCGAACCTCTGCGGATTGCTCATGGCAGCCAAATGGCTCCTTGCAAATAAACCGCAGCTCAAACGCGATGTGCTTATCGTCGCCAACGCCTGCGAGGAAGGGCTCGGCAACCTTCGGGGCACGCGCGAGATCATGGCCGGGCTCGAGCGGCGAGGCGTTCGGGCGGAGTCCTTCACGTCGTTCGACCTCTATCTGGGCAAGCACATCACGGGCGCCGTGGGCTCGCACCGTTGGCGCGTGAGGTGCCGCTGCGCAGGCGGCCACTCGTGGGAGGATGCCGGCGCGCCGAGCGCTGTTCTGGCCGCGAGCCGCGTCGTGTGCGGGCTCTACGCGCTGCCGCTGCCCTACGGGGCGAAGACCAGCGTGAACGCCGGCTGTGTGAGCGGTGGGACCACGGTGAACGCCATCGCCACCGAGGCCGAGGTGCTGCTTGAGTACCGCTCCGCCAACCAAGAGAACCTCGAGATCATGCGGAAACGTTTCGAGCAGATGGTGGGCGACCTGCGCTCCCCCGGCGTCGATATCGAGACCGAGCTCATCGGCGAGAGGCCCGCGAGCACGGCGAGCGAGCCCGAGGGCCAAGCCGAGCTCATCGCCGCGGGCGACGAGGCTATCCGCGCGCTGACCGGGACCGAGCCCGTGCACCAGGAGTCCTCGACGGACGCGAACGTGCCCCTCTCGCTCGGCGTTGCCGCGCACACCATGGGCGCCGTTGCGGGGGCGCTGCTCCACACGCGCGACGAGTGGATCGACAAGGCGAGCCTGGAGCCCGGCCTCGCGCTTACCCTCGGCCACATCCTCGACACGCAGGTGCTGGAATTGAGCTGATTTGGCCTGCAGCCACTCGCGCAACGTAGCTTGCATGCGGCACAAAGACCCATCCGCGGAGCCCGCCGGGTCTCGTGCGCACAAAAACCGGGATGGCGGCAGTTTTTCGCGGACCGCCTGAGTATCCGATTTTCGGCCAACCCTTCTACCTGCGGTTTTGTCGACTGCAAAACAAGGGATACTCGGAGGGTCCGCGGAAAACTGCCGCCATCCCGGTTTTTGCGCGCGAGGGCGCCGTTGTGTGGGTGCCCGTAGGCCGCATTGACCCAAATCACGCACCCACCTGCGGCCCGGCTCAAAGAAATAGGAGCCTTACCGGCTCCCATCCCCTTTTATCTTCCCTATTTTGCGCATCCGCCCGCTTACGCGAGGCACTGGACGACTATCGGCGAGCCGGCATGGCGATCGGAGTGGCTCTCGAACCAATCGTTGACCTCGTCATAGAGCCAGCGGACGCTGTCGGCATAGAAACGGCGCTCGTGGTTATCAAACATTGCACGATATTCGCCGCCGATGAACCAGCCGTTGCAGCAAGCGTCATAGACCTTACGCTGCGATTCATTGAGATTCTTTCGAAACATTCCGTTCTCCTTTTCTTGGCTTGCTTGTTGACTCAAGCATAGCGGCAAACGCATAAGGGCATGGGTAGAATCTCGTATTGTGCATGTAGTGTGATGGGCGATATAATGCATATATATCGCCTTCGGCTCAAAAAGGCTTTTGCTATGAATCTGAAACAACTTGAATACTTTATTGCAATCGCTGAGGAACATCAGATCACCGCAGCGGCCCGCAGGCTCCACATCTCGCAGCCGCCCCTCTCCTATGAGCTGGCCAAACTCGAGAAGGAGCTCGGCTGCCAGCTCGTCGTACGCGGGCCGAGGAGCGTCTCGCTCACCGAAGCCGGCAAGGTGCTCTACGACCGCGCGACGCATCTCATTGCCATGGCGCACGCCGCCGAGCGCGAGGTGGCGAGCGTCGGCACGGGCGCGGGCGGCACCATAACCATCGGCGTCGACCCCGGGTGTTCCGGCCTTATGCCCCAAGACAGACTGCTTGACCTGCGGCGAAGCTTTCCCAACGCAGAGATCGAGATTCGCGAGGCAGCAACCCCGGGCATCATGGACCTGCTCGACGGGGGCATCACCGACATAGGCGTCGTGCGGACGCCCTTCAAGTCAGACGGCCTGCGCTGCCGCTTCGCCGCGGCCGAGCCGCTCGTGGCCGTCATGCCGCCGGATCACGAGGTCGGCGAAGAAGCGAGCTGCACCGTCGATGACCTCGCCGGCTCCCCCATCATCGCCTACCGCCGCCTTCTCCCCGAGCTCTCGAAGGCGTTCGAGGTCACCGGCAGCAGCCTGCGCGTGACGACGCTTGTCGACGACCCGCGCACCGCGGCGCTCTGGGCGCGGGAGGGCATGGGCATCGCGCTCATCCCCCGCTCGCTCCTGCGCGTGACGGACACCGGTGAGCAGTTCATCAAGGAGCTGGCCTGCCGCGAGCTCGAGAGCCGCCCCGCAGTCATCTGGAAGGCGCAGCACGCCGCATCGGACCTCTTCCGCACCGCCATCGCGCTGCTCGGCGACCTCTCGTAGGGCGGGCGGCGAGTCTCCGAGAAACGAATGAGGCGCTAGGCGTCCGCGTCCTCGGCATCGGCGACGTCGGCGACAACCTCGGAGACCTCGGCGGCCGCATCGTCGGTCCCGCTATCCATGCCGTCGCGGAAGTTCTTGACCGTCTTGCCGAGCGAGCTACCGAGCTTCGGCAGGTTCTTTGGCCCGAAGATGACGAGGATAACGACGACGATGACGGCGAGCTCGGGCACGCCCATTCCGAGGATCATGGCAACAACCTTTCCTTGCTGCTTGATTGGGTCGAGCCACATCCTAGGCCTGCATAATCCATAAGTAAAATACATGTTTTCTTGCTTGCTATCCAATTTCTGTATTGCACAGGCAACCAGGCAAGAGCCCTGCCCCGACCTCCTCCCCACACAAAAGCGGCCCCGCCCCACAAGGGGACGAGGCCGCAAAGGCGATGCTTAGGCTGGTTGCTACAGGTCCGCCTGCTGGAGCGCCTTGAAGCCGGCGCCCTCGAGCGTCCAGACCGCCTTGGCCGCGGCCGCCGCGTCTGCGACCTTCAGCGCGAAGACGGCGGCGCCGTCGCGGTGGCTGAAGCAGTAGCAGTACTCGATGTTGACGTCGAGCTCGTCGAGGGCCTCGAAGAGCTCGGCCAAGCCGCCGGGGCGGTCGGGCACGGCCACGGCCGCGACCTTGACGACGCTCGCGCGGTAGCCGGCGTCGCCGAGGGCCTTGAGCGCGCGGTCGGGCTCGGCGCAAACGATGCGCGCGAGGCCGTACTCGGCGCTGTCGGCGAGGCTGAGCGCGGTCATGTTGATGCCGGCGTCGGCGAGGGTGCGCGCCACGGAGGCGACGCGGCCCTTCTCATTCTCGAGGAAGACGGTGATCTGGTCGATCATGGCTACTTCTCCTTTCGCAGGTCGATGACGCGCTTTGCCTTGCCCTCGGAGCGCGGGATGGACTTGGGCTCCACGAGCTTGACGCGGACGCCCACGGAGAGCGCCGTCTTGAGGGTGGCGGAGATCTCCTTCTGCAGGCGCTCCACGGCGGCCACGGAGTCAAGCTCGAAGCCGGGGTTGACCTCGGCCTTGAGGGTCACGATGTCGAGCGAGCGGTGATCGGTGTCGACCTCGATCTGGTACCAGCTGGACACCTGGTCGAAGGTCTTCATGACGTCCTCGATCTGGCTCGGGAAGACGTTGACGCCGCGGATGATCAGCATGTCGTCGGTGCGGCCGTGGATACGGTCGATGCGACGGTGCGAGCAGCCGCAGGGGCACTGGCCCGGGATGATGCGCGTGATGTCGCGGGTGCGGTAGCGCACGACGGGGCTGGCCTCGCGGTCGAGGGTGGTGAGCACGAGCTCGCCCCACTCGCCGTCGGGCAGGACCTCGCCCGTCTCGGGGTTGATGATCTCGGGATAGAAGTGGTCCTCGGCGATGTGCAGGCCCTTCTGCTCCCAGCACTCGTTGGCCACGCCCGGGCCCATGGTCTCGGTGAGGCCGTAGACGTCCAGCACCTTGTAGCCGAGCTTGCGCTCGAGCTCGGCGCGGAAGTTGTCGCTGAAGGGCTCGGCGCCGTGGATGCCGGCGCGAAGGTGCAGGTCGCGCGCAGGGTCAAGGCCCATCTCGATAGCGGTGTCTGCGATGTGCATGGCGTAAGAGGGCGTGCAGCACAAGATGGTGGTGCCCATGTCGCGCATGACGCGGATCTGGCGCTCGGTGTTGCCGGCGGAGATGGGGATCACCGTGGCGTCCATCCAGTGGCCGCCGTAGTGGGCGCCGAGGCCGCCCGTAAAGAGGCCGTAGCCGTAGGCCACCTGCACGACGTCCTCGTCGGAGCCGTCGGCAAAGAGGATGCCACGGGCGAAGCACTCGCCCCAGATGTCGATGTCGTGCTTGGTATAGGCGCCCACGGTGGCCACACCGGTGGTGCCCGAGGACATGTGGATCTCCTTGACCTCCTTCAGCGGCACGGCCAGCATGCCGTAGGGGTAGGCGTCGCGCAGGTCCTGCTTCTCGACGAAGGGAGCACGGGCCACGTCGTCGAAGCTCTCGATAGAGTGCGGGTCAAAGCCGGCCTCGTCGAAGGACTGCTTGTAGAAGGGGATGTTCTCGTAGCAGTTGATGGCGGTCCTCTTGATGCCCTCGAGCTGGATCTTCTCGATCTGCTCGTGCGGCGCGCGAAGAATCTCTTGCGTCTTGCTCATGCGGGGCTTACCTCTCTCTTCTGGGTCGATTACCTCAGATGGTCAAGAGGTTAGCGAAATCGGGCGCGCCTATCGAGCTCGGGCAGCCTCGAGTCGGCGCACGGCCTCCTCGACCTTGTCAATGGCAGCGCCGACGCGATCGGCCGCGTCCGAGATCTCCTTCTGGACGAGGATGTCGGCGAGCGCGTTGTCGAGCGCAATATCGAAAAAGGCGTTCCAGCTGCCGACGTTCGCGTTGAGGTCCGCGAGCTCGTGCACATCGGCGAGCTCGTGCGTGAAGCGGTTGATGGCGCGGCGTGCATCGGCAAGCGCCCGGTTGGCGTCGCCGAGCCGCGAGTGCTTGACCACGCTGGTCAAAAGCCCGCCGCCCAGGATGTCGACGACGCCCCAGCGCTGGGCCGAATCGAGCGAGTCGGCGGCGTCGCGCAGCGCTGCGAGGGCGTCCCGCCCGGCCTCGATGGCCTCGTCGATCTCTGACGCGCGGTCGTACATGGCGTCCTCCAGCCCCGTAACCCAAAATTTCACTGCCAGTATAAGCCACGGCTCGCACAGGAACCGAGAAGCTGCAAGGTTTGGCCGCTCGTGCGACGTTTTGGGCATAGCGAAGCAAGGTTTGGCCGCTCGTGCGACGTATTTTTCGCCGAGTTCGGCGTTAATAGGTCTCCCCGGCAACGTCCAACTGGGCTTTTTCTGCCCTGCCCTCGTTCGCGTTACCCAAACCACGTCGCACGGGCGGCCAAACCTTGCAAGCACCACCGCGAAACGTCGCACGGGCGGCCAAACCTTGCACGTATAGCCAAATACAAGCGGAGCGGCGCGTCACGCGGTCGTAAACATAACGGGCCATCGGCGGAATTGAAAGCCCGCCGCGCCCATCCGTGGGATAACCTGTAAGCCGTGCGTGTTGCAAGCAAACCGCCCGCGTCGCGCGGCGGCCAATACCCGAGAGAGGAACCCCCCATGCTTCGAATCGGACTGCTTACCAGCGGCGGCGACTGCCAAGCCCTCAACGCCACCATGCGCGGTATCGTCAAGGCACTCTTCCACAACGTCGACGGCGAGATCGAGATCTTCGGCTTCGAGGACGGCTACCAGGGCCTCATCTACGGCCGCTACCGCGAGATGACCTACAGCGACTTCTCGGGCATCCTTACCCGCGGCGGCACCATCCTCGGCACCTCCCGCACCCCGTTCAAGCTGCTCGACGAGCCCGGCAAGGACGGCATCGAGAAGGTCCCCGCGATGCTGCACACCTACCACAAGCTCAACCTCGACTGCCTCTTCATGCTCGGCGGCAACGGCTCCACCAAGACCGCGAACCGCCTGCGCGAGGAGGGCTGCAACGTCATCACGCTGCCCAAGACCATCGACAACGACACCTACGGCACCGACATGACCTTCGGCTTCACCTCGGCCATCGACGTCGCCACCAAGTGCATCGACGACATCCACACCACGGCCAACTCCCACCGCCGCGTCTTCGTCATCGAGATCATGGGCCACAAGGTCGGCTGGATTCCGCTCTACGCGGGCATCGCCGGCGGCGCGGACGTCATCCTCATCCCCGAGATCCCCTACGACATGGACAACGTCATCCGCGCCATCGAGGCGCGCGACGGCAACGGCGGGCGCTTCGCCATCATCGCCGTGGCCGAGGGCGCCATCTCCAAGCAAGAGGCGGCCATGAAGAAGAAAGACTACAAGAAGAAGGTGGCCGCGCGCGTCAAGCCGTCGGTCGTCTACGACATCGCGGAGGAGATCGCGGCCCGCACCGACCGCGAGGTCCGCGTGGCCATCCCCGGCCACACCCAGCGCGGCGGCCAGCCCGACGCCATGGACCGCATCTTCGCCACGCAGTGCGGCGTCGAGGCGGCACGCGCCTGCATGGACGGCGAGTTCGGCATTATGATTGCCCAGGTCGCGGGCAAGATGTGCCGCGTGCCGCTCGAGGAGGTCGCCGGCAAGCTCAAGTACGTCGACCCCGACGGCGACCTCGTGCGCGAGGCCAGGATGCTCGGCATCAGCTTCGGCGACGAGTAACGCAAAGCCAATATCGAATGGCGGGGCCCCGGCGAGACGAAAAGCTCGCCGGGGCCCTGCCGTTTCTCGCGAACCAGCCGCTAATCGAGGTAGTCGAGCTTCCTGAGCCAACGGTCCCTCAGCAGGAACGCGATCGCTTTGGGCTGCCTGTCACGCGTAAAGGCCCCCTTCTTATTACCATCGACGCGCATAACGCCCTCCCCCGTCTGAAAGTCGCAGAGGTTCCACGGCTGCTCGCCCACGACCCAATCGAACATGTCGAAGACCTCGTGCTGGGCCCGGAAGAACTCGAGCTGGTACTCCTCGCTCCACATGACGCTCGGCAGCTTGTGCACGCCCGCCATGGTGTCGGTTCCGTACTCGGTGAACAGAAACGGCTTATTGGGCTCGAGCTCCTCCCATTTGTGCATCTCCTCGATAAGAATGGCCTTGGCGTCCTCGATGCGCGGGCCGCCGCAGACGTACCAGCCGTCGTAGCGGTTGAGCATCATAAAATCGGCGAGGTGCGTACACTTGTCGATGCCGGCGCGGCAGCGCGTCACGTTGGTATAGGAGCGCGGGCGCTTCTGCGGGTCGGCGTCGAGGCACGCGTCGAAGACCTTCTGCGCATACGGAACCGCCGCCTCCGAGGAGAAGTCAGGCTCATTGAAGAGGGACCAGGCGCAGACGCAGGCGTGATTGCGGTCGCGCTCGACGAGCTCCTGGACGGCCGCGATATGCGCGGGCAGCGTCTTCTCGCGAACCGCCGGGTCGTCGAAGTACGTCTCGCCCCGCGGCGCGGTCACGGCATCGGCGAAGTTCTTGGTTGAGCGCAGCATACCTACCGCGGCGACCTCGTCGATGACGAAGAAGCCCTCGCGGTCCGCCTCGTAGAGCTGCTCCTCGGAGTAGGGGTAGTGGCTCGTGCGGAAGGAGTTCGCGCCCATCCACTTAAGCAGCTCGAAGTCACGCTTGTTTACCACAGGATCGAACCCGCGTCCGTGCACGGGGCTGTCCTCGTGACGCCCGAACCCCTTAAGGTAGACAGGACGTCCGTTGAGCAGGATATTTCGCCCCGAGACCTCGATGGTGCGCAAGCCGAGCGTGTCGTACCACTCGTCCACAAGCTCCGTCCCGTCATAGAGACGCGCCCACAACGTGTAGAGATACGGGCGGCGCAGGCCCCAGAGGCGCGGGTCTTCGACCGTGAGCACGCCCTGCTCGCCCTGCGAGTCGGCGACGGGCTGCCCGTCCCCGTCCACAAGCACCACCTCTGCGCGCAGCCCGACCGCGTCCTCAAGGTCCAGCTCATAGCGGACCTGCGCACGGTTCTTGATGAGTTCAACGGAGGTCTTTATGCCGGCGACGCGTCGCTCGGGTGTCGAGAGGAGCCTCACCTTGCGCTGCAGGCCGGCGTAGTTGAAGAAATCAAAGTACGGGGCCGCGATGCGGGTGCCGTCGCGCAGGGTGGCGACGCCGCCCGCAGGCAACGTGTGCTCGGTCAACTCGTTGTTCACGCGGACGGCCACGTAATTCCAGTCGTTCCACCTCACGCAGCCGTTGAGGTGAGCGCAAAACGGCGTGAAACCGCCCTCATGGGAGGCGACCTCGCTTCCGTTCACGAAGACCGTCGCGCGGTGCGTCGCCGCATCGAAGCGGATGTCGACGTTTCCGCTTTCCCACTCCCCCGGCACGAAGACGCACTTGGCGTACCAGAAGTCGCCATAGTACTCGCGGCTTGCCTTGTCGGTGAAGACGTCGTTGAAGCTGGCGGGAACCGGCATGTCGATGGGGTCGGGCAGGCCGTGGGCGGCCCAGCCGTCCCGCTCGCCGACGCGCTCGGGATCGAACCGGAATTCCCAAGTCCCGCAGAGGTCCTCGATGCGCCTCGTTCTGGTAATCCTCGGGTATTGCGCCGCAAAGGCCATAATTTACTTCCTTTCGAAGGGCGGGCACTTGCCATGCGCCTGCCAGGTATGTAACGATTCAGTCAATCCCAACCATATAAGAACAGGTGAACGATCCTTGACCCCAGAAGAACTCGACAAAAGACTAAGGGTGCTCAGTGAGCACGAAATCGGCTACCGCAACGGTGCGCCGTCAGCTCCGGAGACTCGCCCCTTCGCCACAATCGCCGGTGTCGAGGTCATGCAGTCCAGTTTCTGGGGAAACAACCCCCGAACAGGCGACCACGACCCGCTTATCCGCTTCAAGCGGCACTCGCGTTTTCGCGATTACCCCCTGCACAACCACGACTTCGTCGAGCTCTCGTACATGTACGGCGGCATGTGCATCGAGACGGTCAACGACCGGCTCATGGGGCTGCGAAAAGGCCAGGTGCTCCTCGTCGACTCGGGCACCATCCACACCATCGCCCCGCTCGGCGAAAACGACATCTTGGTGAACTTCCAGATCGAGAAGAGCTACTTCACCACGAACTTCTTCAACCGTTTGGAGTCGGATAGCCTGGTGACCTCGTTCTTCCTGAACTCGATTTCCAAGGGCATCGACCACAACAACTTCATCCTGTTCCGGTCCGAGACGAGCCGTCGCCTGCCCATCTTCATGAACGAGCTCATGTGCGAGTGCTTGGAGCCCTCGGCCCGCTCGGAGAACATGCTCCAATGCCTGTTCTCGCTCGTGGTGAGCGAGCTCATCGACGTCTACGGGCAAGGCGTCGACGAGGGCACGGTGCCGCTCAGGAACCCGGCGCTGTCGTACCTGCGCCACATCGAGGAGAACTACCGAACCTGCACGCTCCAGGAAACCGCCTCGAAGTTCAACGTGAGCACGAGCTACATCGCGAAGCTCCTCAAGCGCGAGTGCGGCGCCACCTTTAAGGACCTCGTGCAGCACCAGCGCATCGAGCAGGCCAAGAGACTTCTTACGAACGACACCTTAAGCGTCACGGACGTGGCCAGGAGCGTGGGGTACTCGAACATCAGCTTCTTCTACAAGGTGTTCGAACGCGAATGCGGGATGCTTCCCGGCGAATACCGCAAAAAGCCGTAGCGCCTTCCCCTCCGCCGGCGACACGGCGAAGGGGAAGAGGGGGACATCCCACTACTCAGCATCCTCGAGAAGCGCGGGGTCGTCGATCATCGAGTCGTTGAACCCGAAGAAATAGGTCGCGACGGCGGAGCCGATAAAGCCGATACCGGCCGTGATGGGAACCGCCCAGCCACCTGGGAAGCTCATGAGCGCAGGCAACGTGACGAGGTTCACGCCGATGAAGGCGGTGCGCTGCAGGCCGGAGATGACGATGGGTACGGCGCCCAGGGCGGAGCAGACGCAAGCAATGACAAACGGGCGCTTGAACTTAAGGTTCACGCTGTAGATGGCGGGCTCGGTCACGCCGGCGAGAAGGGCGGTCACCCAGTTGGGGCCGGCGACCTCCTTGAGGTTCTTGTTGCGGGTCTTGAGGAAGACGCCGAGGCAGGCGCCGGCCATGGCGAAGTTGCAGCCCCAGGACAGCGGGCTAATCCAGTCGTAGCCCATGGTGGAGAAGTTGTTCATGACGATCGGGGTAAAGGCAGCGTGGGCGCCGAAGATGATGAGCACCGGCCAGAATCCGCCGAAGAGCATGCCGGCCACCACCGGCGCCACGTTGTAGACGGCGAGAATGCCGTCGGCGACGAGCTGGCCCACAAACTGGAAGAAGGGTCCGACCGCAATGAGCTCGACGGGGACGAGCACAGCGATGCAGACCATGTAGCCAAAGAGCGAAAAGACGGTCTTGCTCATGACCTTCTTGAGGCCGCCCTCCATCTTGGCGAGCAGCCACGCCATGATGACAGGCGGAATGACGGAAGTGGCGTAGCTCACGAGCGTCACCGGGATGCCGAAGAAGTCGAGCGCGATGCCGTCGGCCTGAGCCGAAACGATAGTGGGATACAGAAGCGGGAAAACGATGGCCAGGGCCACGAAGCGGTTGGCCTTGAACTTCTCGGCAGCCGTGATGGCGAGAACGAACGGCAGGAACCTCATGAAGCCATCGGCGCCGGCATAAAGAATAATGTAGGCTCCCGTCGCCGAGAAGCCGTCGATGAAGCTGGACGCGAGGACAAGAACGGCCTTGAGCATGCCGACCGCCACGAAGGCGCCCATAAAGGGGAAGAAGATGCCCGAGATGGTCTCGGAGAACTTCTCGAAGACGTTGCGGTTGCCCTTCTCGACCGTGACCTCGCCGCCGACCATGCCGGTACCGAGGATGGCTACGGCCGCATCGTACGCGTCCTCGACGTCCGTGCCGATGACTGCTTGGTACTGGCCGTTCCCGTGCACGACGTCGATGACACCCTTTACCTTCTTGACCTCGGAGTCGTTGGCTTTCGACTCGTCCTTGAGGACGAAGCGCAGGCGGGTCACGCAGTGGGCGACGGAAACGATATTGTCTTTGCCGCCAACCTTCTCGATGATTGCGGAGGCAAGCGCCGGGTAATCCTTGGCCATGCCAGATTCCTTTCCTTCAGTTCCTTTAGGTTGGGCCCGTAGAGAAACATTTAAACCGAAAGTACCAAAAGGAAAAATAACCACGAAAGTATCGATATTGACCAAATCAATACGGATTTGACTTCAGCCGATACTTCGATTTATCTGCATCTATTGACTTAAACTTGACCTAGGCTAACCAAATCGGTTTTACGGCATCCGAATGACTTAACGCGGTTGGTGCAAACACACAAATCGACGGCCCGGCCGAAGAGTTTTTATTGAAGCGGCACACGTTGGACGGGGCACGGGTGGACGCTACCATTGGTTCGTCTTAGTTCTCGGCAAGAAGGGCCCGACTTATGTGCGAGTGGAACCGCAACCTCATCATCCAGGACATCGTGCTGGCCATCGTAATCAACACCTCCGCCACCCTGCTCGGCGGCGACCCGTTCGACCACACCTGGTACATCTTCACCTGCGTGGCGCTCGCCACCAACGTGCTCGGGCAGTTCCTGCTGCCCACCGGCAGCATCGCCGCGGCGCTCACCAAGCCCCTGGGCGACGCTTCTTGGCGCATCTACGCGCAGATCTTCATTGAGAACCTGATCTTCGTCACCATTATCAGCTTCATCGAGGCCTGGGTCCACACGGGCGGCGCCGGCATCGTCGCGGCGTGGCTCTCCACCTACGTGTATCTGGTCCTCATCGGCTACGTGACCTCGGTCATCCTCTACCACGCCCTGAAGCCGCGCGCGTAGCGGGCGACCAACAGCGCTTACGCGCACAGATCCATCAACTCGAGTGCCCGGGCCGGCGTAATGCAGACCTCGGGCACTTGCTTTATGTTCACGCCAGGAAAACAGCGGCGAACAGCCGACCCACCCGCAACGTTTATCCATTTTGATAGGAAGCCGCCATCTGGACGGCAGGCCCTCAGCCTTCAACGACCGCCAGGGCCGGGCTTACGCTCGACAACGAAAACGAAAAACGGGATGGCGGCAGTTTTCCAAATACGGACTGAGTATCCAAAATCAACACAACCCATCTACCTGCGGTTTTACAATACTCGAAGCAACGACTACTCGGACGGTCCTCAAAAAACTGCCGCCATCCCTAGTTTTTCTGCCCCTACCCCGAGATAAGCCCGCGATTCAGGGCATGAGGTGTGCCCTACGGGCCTCAACACGCAAATTACGCCCCCGATCGCGCGGTGCGATCGGGGGCGCTTTGGAGAGGAAGCCACGGCACGCCGCCGTACACGGGGGCGGGCGGAGCTCCGATGGTGACTAAAGGATGGCCATCGCGGCGTCGTTGCCGCTGTGGATGGCGTCGCGGACGATGCCCGCGCGCTCTGCGTTGCCGACGACGGCTACCTTCGCGCCGGCTGCCTCGGCGGCGGCGCGAAGCGCCTCTGCGGCCTCGGTATCGGCCTGCATGCCGAAGGAGTACAGGTACGTGTCGCCGGCAACGACCACGCGCTCGTCGCCCGGCGTTCCCGCCTCGTCGACGGCCTTCACGCACACGAGCCCCTCGTCGGAAAATTCGACGGGGCAGGTGGAGAGCGCCTGCTTGATGCCGCGCTTATCCATCTCGGAGAGCAGCGCGTTGCGGTAATAACCGAAGGTGGACGGCGTGATGCGCGCCTTCCTGGCCACGAGCGTGACCTCGTGCCCCAACGCCGCCAGGTTGAGCGCCGTCTCGCAAGCGGTGAGGCCGCCGCCGGCGATCACGATGCTGTGCCCCAGCTCGTCGAGGTGGTAATACGAGTCCGCAGCGTTCATCGCGCGCTCGGCGCCCGGCAGCGGGCACGCCTTGTTCTTGGCGCCGGTGGCGATGATCACGTGCTCGGGAGCGACCTCGGCCAGGTAGGCCGCGTCGACCGTGCGCCCGAGCTCGACCTTCACGCCCTCCTCGGCAAGCTCTTGCTTGAGCACCTCGATGAAGTCGATCCACTCGCGCTTGTCATGGTCCTTCTCGGCAAAGAGAAGCACGCCGCCCAGCCTGTCGGACGCCTCGGCGAGCGTGACGTCGTGCCCGCGGCGGGCGGCCGTCACGGCCGCCTGCATGCCGGCCACGCCGCCGCCCACGACGAGCACGCGGCGGCTCGCCTCGGGCTTGGGCAGGCGATCGGGGTAGTAGCCGAAGCCGGAGTTCGGGTTCACGGAGCAGTCGCCCATGACGGCCGGGCTGTAGACCTTCATGAACTCCTCGGGCGGCAGCTGGTACCACAGCGGGATGTCCGTCGGGTGCTCGCAGAAGCCCGGGTAGCAGTGGAAGCAACGCAGGCAACGGTGGATAAGGTCCTCGCGCCCGTCCAAGGTCTTCTCGATGAAGCGCGGGTCGGCGAAGCACTGGCGCGCGTACTCGACGAAGTCGCACTTGCCGGCCGCGATAGCGTCCTCGGCCTGGGCCACGCTGTTGAAGCCGCCGACCACCGCGACCAGGCTCTTGTTGAGGCGCGCCTTGATGGCGGCCGCGCGCTCGAGGTTCACGCCGTGCACGTCGAAAATGTCGCTGAAGGTGTCGCCGCCGTTGCCGTACTTCTTGATGCCGCAGGACACGTGGAAGATGTCGACGAGGCCGTCGATCTGTTGCGCGAAGCCGCAGGAGTCCTCGAGGGTCATGCCGCCCTCCTCGCAGTCCTCGGCGCTCATGCGAAGCTCAAGCACCTTGTCCTCGCCCATGCCGGCGCGAAGGGCGCGCAGGCACATCTTGGGGAAGCGCGAGCGGTTCTCGATGCTGCCCCCGAACTCGTCGGTGCGCTTGTTGAACAGCGGCGAGACGAACTGCTGGATAAGGAAGCCGTGGCCGCCGTGGAGCAGCACGCCGTCGAAGCCGCAGGCGCAGGCGAAGCGGCCCACATCGAAGAAGTCGCGGCAGACCTTCTCCATCATCTGGCTGTCCATGCCGAAGACATGGCGGCCGTCCTCCTCGCGGACGAAGTCGCAGGGGCCCCAGGGCTCCGCGGCGTCGTCGGCCTCGAGACCCTCGTGAGAGATCTCCATGTACGCTAAGGCTCCGCCCGCGTGGATGCGGTCCGCGTACTCCTTGGCGGCGTCGAAATCAGCGCCGTAGTAGTGGTGGACGTCGATGGCGCGGTCCATGAAGGCGCCGCGCCCCTCCTCGAAGTTAAGCGGCAGCTCGCCGGTGGCCACGCAGCCGAAACCGCCCTCGGCGCGCTCCTGCACCATGCGATAGATGTTCTCGCGGATCGGCTCGATGAAGTACGGCGCGTGGAAGAACATGGTCGGCGCCGCGATAAGGCGGTTCTTGAACACGTTGCCGCGGATATCGACGGGGTCGAAGACGTGCGGGTATTTGGCCGCGCCGGGACGGCCCTCGTAAGCCGCGCGCGCCTCCTCGACGCTGCTTGCGACCTTAGGCTCGAAGACGCTCTGGTTGCTTTCCATTTTTATATCTCTCCCCTACAAAGAAGTTACTTGTCCTCGGGCGCCTTGGGAGCAAGCGCGGCCATGGCACGCTCCTTGCCGAAGATGGCCGAGCACACGGCCATGCCGCTGAGCACGAGGCAGACAGCGAGCACTAGGCCGTAGCACCAGAAGCCGAAAAGGTGGAAGTAAGTGATGGGCACCTGCATGAAGAGCATCATGAAAGACGTCGCCATGCCCATGAAGATGCAGGGAATGTTGGAGAAGACCTGGCCCTCGAAGAGGTTCTCGTGGACGGTCAGGATGCAGAAGATGACGAGAATAGTCGGGATGAGCTGGGAGAGCAGTGGGTTGTCGCCGAAGGCGGCCCCGAAGGCGCCGGAGACGAGCGAGTTGATGACGCACCACAGCTCGCCCACCGCGTAGCCGATGAGCATGTCTGGGATCTTCTTGAAGTCCGCGCCCAGGGCAAAGAACATGAGCAGCGGCAAGAAGAGCATCCAGATGTACTGGAGCATCCCGAGCAGCGTCATGCCCTGCATGAGCACCGTGAGGACGACGGCGCCGACGAGCGCCTGCACGAGCTTGACCTTGTTCCTGTCCGCCATTGTGGCCTCCTTACGATTGTTCGCCGCGCGCTCGCGCGGCATTCCATTGCGCTTATCGTAAAGACCCATGGACTCGTAAGATATGTTATTAAACTGTTCAAGTAATAAGATTTTCTTATTGCCTAAGGCAACGAGGGTCCTATGAACACAAGGCAGCTCGAATACTTCGTGGCCGTGGCGGAGCTCCAGAGCTTCCGGCGCGCGGCAGCGCGTCTTTACGTGTCGCAGTCGGCTATATCGCAGCAGGTCAAGGCCCTCGAGCGCGAGCTCGGCTGCCATCTGCTCGACCGAGACAACCACAACGTCTCGCTCACCTCGGCGGGCCACGCCTTCCTTGAGGACTCCCACGACATCCTCGCCCGCCTCGAGGACGCGAGAAAACGCGCCGCGGGGGCGGGAAACGGACCCGAAGGCGAGCTCAGGATCGGCTACGTGAAGGGCTACGAGCGCACAGACCTGCCGGACATGCTCTCCGAATTCCACAGCCGCTACCCCAACGTTCGCCTCTCGTTCATGCGCGACAACGTGAGCGAGCTCTACGATGCCCTGCGCGACGAGCGGATCGACCTGGCGATCAACCTCTTCTACTCCCCCGACGACATGCGCCTCATCGAGACGCAGGTGTTAAGGCACTATCCCTTGAAGGCCGTCCTCTCGGTGCGGCACCCCTTGGCGCGCCGGGCGTCCATCTCCATGGCCGACCTCGCCGGCGAGCCCTTGGTCGACATCAAGAAGGGACTCGAGTCCTACGGCGAGAGCACCGTGATCTCGGCGAACCTCGCCGAGGCCGGGGACGTGCCCGTGGCCTACGTGTCTGACGACATCGAGACGAGCGTGCTCGCCGTGGCCGCCGGCATGGGGTACGCGCTCTTGCCCGGCTACTTCACCGACGGCATGCCGGGCGGCGGCCGCGTGGTCGCGGTGCCCATCCGCGGCAAGGAGCGCGAGATGCGCATCTGCGCGGCATGGCTCCCATCCAGGAAAAACGAGCTGCTCGACGTCTTTTTGGACGAGTTCCTCCGCGTGGAGGAATGACGCGGCAAGAAAAAGGCGGGCCTCCCTTGCAGGAGACCCGCCCGATGCGAATCGAGTCAGCTCGCGACTACGCCTCGTCGAAGCAGGCGAAGCCGGTGAAGACCGGGACGCCGGTGTAGGTGCCGGCCTCCTCGTCGCCGCTAAGGACGCGGCAGGCGCCCGCGGCCATGGCCTCGAGCTCGAACTCGCCGGGGTACGCCGAGACCGGGGCAATCCAGCCGCAGCGCTCCTCGATGGCCTTGACCAAGCCCTTGTTGTGGACCATGCCGCCGCCGAGCAGAATCCCGTCGACCTGGCCGCCGAGCACGGCCGCCATGCCGCCGATGCAGCGGCAGATCTGGTACTGCATGGCGCTCCAGGCGCGCGAGGCGGCCTCGTCGCCGTCGGCCGCGCGGTTGCTCACCTCGAGGGCGTCGGAGGTGCCCAGAAGGTCGACGAAGCCGCCGGTCTTCATGCACATCTTGCGGGCCTCGGAGGTGGTGTGGCCGGCCTCGAGGTAGTCGAGGACCTCGGCCACGGGAAGGCCGCCGCAGCGGGTGGGGGCCATCATGCCCTCGCCGCCGACGATGTCGTAGCCGTCGACCATCTTGCCGTGGTCGTGGGCCGAGATGGAGATGCCGCCGCCGATGTGGCAGACGACGAAGCGGCAGTCCTCGTAGGCGCGGCCCATCGAGGCCGCGTGACGGATAGCCGTCTCCTTGAGGTTGAGCGCGTGCAGGTGCACATGGCGATACACGCCGCGGATGCCCGTCATGCGCGCGTCGTCGCAGAGCTCGTCGGTGTCGGGCGGGTTCACCACGAAGGCGGGCTTGCCCGTCAGGGCGGCGAACGCGTGGGCGATCTGGGGGCCCAGCTGCGCGGGGTGCTGGACGCCGTTGGCACCGCGGGTGGCATGGTCGAGCATGACGTCGTTCACGGCGTAGGTGCCGCCCGGCATGGGGAGCAGGCCGCCGCCGCGGCCGACGAATGCGTCAATGCTGCCCAGCTCAACGCCGTTGTCGGCGAGCGCGGCCTCGATGAGGCCCACACGGTACGGGAGCTGGTCGGAGACGCCCTCGAACTTGGCGAGGTCGGAGGCCTCGTGCGCCACGTTCACGGTGAAGACGGCCTCGTCGCCCTCGAAGACGCCCACCTTGGTGGAGGTGGAGCCGGGGTTGATGACGAGGACGCGCCACATCTTCTCGGCCATGGCTACTCCCCTTCCGCGAGCGCCTGGGCGCGCACGCAGCTCATGACCACGTTGCCCACGATCTCGGAGACGGGGGCGGAGCGGGAGCAGTCGCAGACGATCTTCTTGAAGCCCTGCAGCATCGGGCCGTAGGCGTCGGCGCCGGTGAGGTTCTGGATGATCTTCACGCCGATGTTGCCCACGTTGATGTCGGGCCAGATGAGCAGGTTCGCGCGGCCGGCGACCTCGGAGTCGTGGTGGACCTTCTTGGCGGCGACCTTCGGGTTGATGGCGGCGTCGAACTGGAACTCGCCGTCGATCTTGAGGTCGGGGCGGGACTCGTTGGCGATGTCGCGGGCCTCGCGGACCTTGTCGACGAGCTCGTTGTCCATGGAGCCGTCGGTGGAGTGCGAAAGAAGGGCGCAGCGGACGTCCCAGCCGGTGAGCGCGGCCACCGTGTCGGAGGATGCGCAGGCAATGGAGGCCAGCTCAGCAGGGGTGGGGTTCACGCAGACGGCGGAGTCGCCGAAACCGATGAGGCCGCCCTCGCCACCGTCCCATCCGGGAACCTGGGCGATGCCGCAAGAGCTGATGGTCTCTACGCCGTCGGCGAGGCCCACGATGGTCTGGCCGGCGAGGATGATGTCGCCCGTGGCGTTGGCGATGCCGGCGAACATGACGTCGACGTCGCCGAGCACCTGCAGGATAAGGGAGCGCTCGAGGGGGCGCGTCATGCGGCGCGCGGCGCCCTTGGGCTTGTACTTGCAGTCGGGGTGCGCGAGATAGCGCTCGCAGCAGGCGGCGTTGGCCTCCTCGTCGTTGATGTCGACGACCTCGATGCCCTCGAGGCTGATGCCGCGCTCGCCGGCCAGGCGCTCGAGCTCAGCCCCGTCGCCCACGAGCACGCACTCGGCGAGCTTCTGGTCGGCGAGCTCGCGCACGGCGCGCATCATGGTCTCGTTGTCGCCCTCAGGGAAGGCGACTCGCATCGGGCGGGCGGCGGCCCGCTCGCGCAGGGTCTGCATCAGATCCATGCGCCTACTCCATCTCTTCCTCGACGCGCTCGACGAGCTCGCCGAAGGTCTTCATGACCATGACCTCGCGCACGGGGACCTCGGCGTCGAGCTCGTTCTCGATCATGGAGGTCAGCGCGATCATCTTCATGGAGCCCTTGCCCAGCTCGTCGAACGTGGTGTCGGCGGTGATCTCGCCCTCGTACTTGTAAGCGGACTTGGCGAACTCAGCGACCTGATCAAAGATTTCCTGGCTCATAGCAATTCCTTTCAACAGCAGCATGACCTGCAATTTATTGGTGATTAACAACGCGGGCGAAGCGAAGCGAGCCCGCAAAAAAAACGTGAGACGAGCAGGGTTTCTGTGGTGCGTAAGATCGGCACGATCTCGGAGGCGCCGCATACTAAGGTACGCAAGCCTCCGAGATCGTGACGAGATTACGTGCCACAGGAAGCCGGAGGCAGCTACAGCTGCGTCAGCTCAGGTTGAACGCAAGCCCTCGGGTTCGCGCCGTGATGGGGTGCCACGGGAAGCCGGAGGCAGCTAAGGATACGTCAGCTCAGCTTAGTCCAGCTCGAACGTGAGCATCTTGTAGCCGGGGCGATCGATAACCTTGGCATGCACACCGACGGTCTCGCCGGCCATAAGCTTCGCGCGGATCTCGGGCGCCTTCTTCTTGGTGATGCCGTAGATAACGTAGGTGTACTGCGCGCCCTCGTCGATCTCGACCGCGCCGTAGGCGTACTTGCCGTTCTCCTTGAGGTAGGGCTTGTCGTTCTGGGGCCCGGGCAGGGTGAAGTCGATGAGCTTGCCGTGGCCGCTCACCTCGCACCACTCGGTCTCGTGGTAGCCGCAGGCGTTGCAGGCCAGGTGCGGCGGGAACTCGACGGCGCCGCACTCGGTGCACTTGCGGCCATAGAACTTGCCCTCCTCGAGGCCCGCGTAGAACTTCTTGACGACGGGCTCCATCATCTCGAGCTTCATGGATGTGTCCTTTCTGGTGAGTGCGCTAGCGGACGGCGCGCAGGATCTGGCAGCGGACGTTCTGGGAGCCGCCGAAGCCGCGCACGAAGGTGGTATCGGGGCGCTTGGCCATCTGGGTCTCGCCGGCCTCGCCGCGCATCTGCTTGACGGCCTCGTAGATGTCGGCGATGCCCGAGGCGCCGTGGGCGTGGCCGAAGTTGCAGCGGCCGCCGTGCGGGTTGATGGGCTTGTCGCCGTCATAGGCGGTGCGGCCGTCGATGGCGTACTGCCAGGCCTCGCCGCGCGGAATGTAGCCGCACTCCTCGGCCGAGACGATCTCGGAGGCCAGGAAGAAGTCGTTGCACATGAAGAGGTCGATCTCGTCCGGGGTGACGCCGGTGAGCTCGTAGACCTGCTGGGCCGCGATCTTGGTCGCCCAGTGCTCGTTGTGCACGAGGCCGGCCTCGACGGCGGAGGCGCCGGTGCCCAGGACCTCGATGGGGATGTGGGGCACGCCCATGGCGAGCGCCTTCTCGGTCGGCATGACGACCATGGCCGCTGCGCCGTCGCACTTCTTCTCGAAGCCGGTGACGCGCAGGTACTGGGTGACCTTGGGGTTATAGAAGCTCTTGAGGTACTCGTCGGCGTCGTCGAAGCCGTTGGCGGCGGCCTCCTCCTCGACGGTCTGCTCGAACCAGCCGAGCGGGTTCTTCACGGCGCCGCGGCGCAGCGACTTGGTGAGGCCGTTCAGGGCATCGTCGATCTTGTCGGCGTCGAGGTCGTAGATCATGGAGTACTCGTTGATCCAGTTGTCGAAGCTCACGCCGAAGGCGCCGTCCAAGGGGCGTCCATAGGCGCGGTCGTAGATCTTGTCGAGCGACGGGATCATGACGGAGAGCGGGAAATCCTGGCGGACATGGGAGGGCATGTGCTCGACCGGCAGGGTGCTCGCGAGGTCGACGGCGCCGGAGAGGACGACATCATAGGTACCGGAGGCGACGGCCATGACGGC
Source organism: Paratractidigestivibacter sp. (assembly GCF_963660155.1). GTDB lineage: Bacteria > Actinomycetota > Coriobacteriia > Coriobacteriales > Atopobiaceae > Paratractidigestivibacter. The sequence goes on from NZ_CAVKWG010000048.1 coordinate 197,196, forward strand.
CTGCTCGAGGGCCACATAGCCCGTGCAGCACGCCTCGGAGTGGTGAACGGAGCCCTTGGAGCGCATGCCGAACCAGTCGGCCACCTGCATGTTCGGTGTGATGCAGTCGTTGATGAGGTAGGGGTTGGCGGCGCCGTGGTAGTAGAAGTCCACGTCGCGGGGCTCCAGGCCCGCGTCCGCGATAGCCTCCAGCGCTGCGTAGCCGAACGCCTCGCCCTCGCCGATGCCTTGGGTCTCGGGGTGATCCTCGAAATCCTTGAACGGCGTGCAGCCGACGCCGACGATGGACACGCTGCGGGCGCCCTTTCCGAGTTTAACCATTACTTCACATCCTTATCTGTAAAAGAGCCGGACCTTGCCTTGCCTTCGGATGCTATTTCTGCGGCCCGAATAGGAGAAGAACACTTGGGCGTCCCTTGTTCCAGAGTGTGGGACAACTTAGCAGCAATTGTTTCTTTATGCAGGTAGATAGTCATAAAGAGAGCGGCGAGACGTTTGCCGCTCGCCGCTTCAAAGCTACCGTCTGCAGGTGTCGCCTAATCTCCGAACGGGGAGGCGGGGTTCGCGCGCACGTGACCCTCGTCAAGAAAGAACGGCGCATAAAAGAGTCGGTTGAGGACGGCCGCCACCTTCTCGGGGGCCACATCAGGGCGCTCCTCGAGCCAGTACTGGATCACGTTGTTGTGGCCCGCGAGCGCAAAGGCGAGGTAAAAGTCGCGGTAATCGGCCGAGCCCGGCACGTCGGCCAGGCGGTCGCGGAAGTGATCGTGCATGAGGATCGTGGCCTTGTGCACGAACTGCGGGTCGCCGTGGGGGCCGTTCAAGGCCACGATCTTGTCGCGACGCTCGGCCAGAAGCTCCATGCGGCGAATCATCGTTGGCGTCGGGTCGAGCTCGGACTGGCCGAAACGGGCCTTGAGAGCATAGCTGTTGATGTCGTGCATGTTGGCGAGCAGGTCCGTCTCGAAGCCCTTGACCACGGCGTCGACGGAGTCAAAGTGGCGATAGAACGTGGAGCGCGAGATGCCGCATGCGCGCACGACCGCGCCCACGCCGATCTTTGGGATGTCGGTCGTCTCCATAAGAGCGAAGACGGCGTCCTCAATCCGCTCATCAACCGAATCGCGCCTCTTGTCCCGTCCCCATGTGGTCATGCAGCAACACGCCTTTCCCTTTCGACTACTATTTCTTGGGCCGGGTCACTGCCCCGGTCTATGGCGCACGGATGAGAGGAGCACCCATGCAACCGAGCGCGACCGATGCCGAGAAGGCGACGAAAGCGCTCGTTGGCGCACTGCTCTGCGACCGCGGCCTCCCCCATCTCACCGAGGTTGCGGCCGAGGTGCTCCAAAACCCGATCCTCGTCGTCGACCCCACCTACCATAACGCGGCGCGCGCGGGGTTTTCCATAGAGGAAGGCGACGAATCGGCGTTCGCGCAGACGACCCGCCGCGAGATCGCCGACGGCGACTCCATGCTCGTCGAGGGCGTGCGCTACATCATGGAGAACGGCATCGACGAGGAGCTCGCGCGCACGCGAGGGCCCCTCGTGCGCAAAAACGAAATCTACGGCCTGAATACCATGACCGAGTCGATCATGGTCCACGGCACCTGCCTCGGGCGGGTCATGATGGTCGAGCACGACCATGCCTTCGCCGACGCCGACCTCGAGATCTTCGGGCTCTTCGTGCGCCTCGCGGGCCAAGAGCTCCAAAAGACCGGTTTCCTCACGCTGGGCGGCCCGCAGCAGGGCCCGTATTTCCTTGGCCGCCTGCTCGACGACGAGCACCCGAATCCCATCTCGACCGCCCGCCGCATGCAGCTCGTGGGTTTTGCTCCCCTGTCGTCGCTCTTCGCGCTTTGCATCCGCGGCGCCGGAGGCGTCCTCGACGCCCGGTCCGCCGAGAGCATCCGCGCTCAGATGCAGCCGATCTTGCACCACAGCTTGATCGCCCTGTACGAAGGCGAGCTCGTGACCCTCGTGAGCCGCGCCGACGCGCCGCGCCTCCCGGACAGCGACGAGGCGGTTCTTGCCCGGATAGCGGCGGCGAACAACCTGCTCGTCGGCGTGAGCAACGCCTTCGAGCAGGCGACCGACGTGCGCGCCCACCTCGCGCAGGCGCGCTCCGCCATCCGCTTCGGCTCCACCTACACCAAAATCCTGGACGACACGCACGTCTACCGCTACTGCGAGTACACCTACATGGAGATGCTCGACATCTGCAACGACCACATCAACCTGATGAACTACGTGCACCCGTCCATCTGGGCGCTGTGCGAGCATGACCAGCAGCATGACTCCGAGCTGCTCGAGACCCTCTTCGCCTTCATGCAGAACGGCTGCAACACGGCGCGGACGGCGGCGCTGCTGAGCCTGCACAAGAACACGCTGCTCTATCGCCTGAACCGGATCAAGGAGCTCACGAACAACGACCTCGCATCGGGTGAGGACCTGTTCTTGTTCCATCTTTCCATTCGCGCCCTTATCTACCAGGGCATATTCAAGCCGCGGACGAAGCCGCACACCAGCCGGGAGCTCCACGGCATCAAATAGCTCTCCATAGATCGCCCCCGGGGTGCCGGCGAGCTTGCCTTGGTGCTCAAACAGTCCTCTTCGCACGAACGAGACATTAAGTCTCGTCCGGCTCATGCGGAACTGCGCCCAAGACAAACTCACCGGCACCCCGGGAGCTCCCTTCTCGTTACAGCGAGAAACTAGTCGCGCTTGATCTCGATGGTCGGGAAGGTCATCTTGGCATACTTGTCCATGATGGGCTTGACCTCCTCGATGTGGGCGAAGAACTCGTCGCGCGTCTTGTTGATCTCGTTGAGGTGCTCGGCGCGGGCCTTGTCGTCGTTGCGGTCGCGAATGAGGCCGTTCTCGGCGATTCTAAGCTGCGGGCGTCCGGTCTTGTCGTTGACGTAGATGTCGCCGCCGGCGCCGCAGACCGCGCACTCCCACGGAAACTCGATGCCGTCCCAGTGCTTATCGCCGGGGTAGACGAGCGAGCTGTGGCAATTCGGGCAGACGCCGTCGTCGGGATCGCCGAGCCAGCAGCGCTCCTCGACCGGGGTCTGGATAGCCTTGACGATGTTCTCGCCCATCTTGCGGGCACGCTCGAGCTGAGCGCCCCAGGGATTCTCGGCGCCCCAGACGGCGCAGTTGCCGGGACGGCCGTCGCGCTGGGCCATGTAGCGGTCGACGACCTGCATCGACATGGTGAACATGGTGGCCTGCATGCTCTCGAGCGCGAGCGACTGCCAGTCGTGCATGGAGCCGCCGACGGAGATCAGGCCGGCCACGGTGTGCGGGTTCTCCTTGACGGCGCCGATGGCGAGCAGGAAGGAGAGCTCGTAGGCGAGGAAGCGCTGGGCCAGGCGGGTGTAGACGGAGCTCGGGGTGAGGTCGTAGGTCGGGGCAACGAAGATCACGCCCTGGCAGGTCTGGATCTCGGAGATGATGGCGTCCACGTCGTCCTTTTTCTTGAGTACGCAGCCGTGGTACTCCTTCTGCAGGCCGGCGCCGACCTTGCCCATCTGCATGGTGCAGCCCTCGCAGCCGGTGCAGGGAAGGATGTTGTAGTCGAAGAGGTTGATCATCTCGACCTCGCCGCCGGCCTCCTGGACGGCGCAGAGCGCCTCCTTGGCAAGCATCTCGCCGTTGCCGTTGTGCCTACCTGCGCAAACAGCCATAACCTTGAATGACATGCTGGCTCCTCTCCAGAGCGTTTTGGGCGCAGGCCCCCGCCCGCGCAATCTTGGCAGCAATGGTATGGCTGAAGGTTTTCAGGTTCACCGTCCGCGCAAACGAGCAAACGCGAAATGTGCGCGAAACAGTCGTGCGAATGCCCAAACAGGTACGCAAAGCGAAAGGCCCCACGCGATCCCCGGCATGGCGGGCAAGGATCGCGAGAGACCTTTTGTTAAGTATCAGTATCGAGTTTCAGCGGCTTCCGAGCATTGTTCACAGGCCCAGAGTCTGCCCGATTTTTAACGCAACTCGTTGGTGCCAGAAACCAAACGCCCCTAGCCCCGCCTCCCCCCACCTCCCCCTTAAAGTTCGGAAGGCTTCCAAACTTGAGAAGCCTTCCGAACTTTAGTTGAGAAATCTATAATCGCAGGTAGATGACTTGGCAGAAATACGTCGATTGCCCGCTCAAAGTTTGGAAGCCTTCCGAACTTTAGGAGAGGGGCGGGATGGGCGGGCAGCAGAGAAGCGCCCCGGCTCGAGTGAGGGAGCCGGGGCGCGAAAAGCAGACGATGAGCGGTGCTTATTACTTGCGCTTGAAGGGGATCGGCTTGGGCGGGCACTTGGGCTTGACCGCGCCGGCGGTCACGATGGCGCCGTACTCGCACGAGTCGAGGCAAGCCCCGCACTGCGTGCACGCCTTCTGGTCGATGACGTGGATAAAGCGCGGGCGGCCGAGGATGGCGTCCTCCTCGCAGGAGTCCACGCAGGCGTTGCAGGCCTGGCACTTGGACGCCAGGATGTGGACGGTGAGAAACGCCGTGCACTCCCCCGCCGCGCAGACCTTCTTGGTGAAGTGCTGGCTGATCTCGGCCTCGAAGAGGTCGAGGAAGGCGAGCACGGTGCGGGCCATGACGCGGCCCTGCTCGCAGAGCGACTCGGTCGCCATGACGGGGCAGAGGTCGCGCAGCAGCGCGAGATCGGTAGGCTTGCCCTTCTTGCGGCAGATGTCGGCGACGATGGTGGCGATCTGGTGGGAGCCCTCGTGGCCGAAGACGCAGCGGCCGCAGGTCTCGTGGCGATACAGCGCGCAGATCTCGTTCAGCGCGTTGGCCATGCAGTTCTTGGCGGTGTAGACGCGCACGTAATCGCTGCCGAGAACGACCTCGGCGGCTGCGTCGTCGGCCTTGTACAGGGCGCCCGCGGGGTAACCCACGTAGACGGCCTTGGCGTCCTCGGCGCCGGCGGCCTCCACGAGCGCGCCCACGGTCGCGGTCGCGTCCATCTGGACGGGGGCCTCGGCGCCCTCGAGCCAGACCCAGCGCTTGCCGTCGGCACAAAGAAGCTCGGAGCCGGAGAGGCAGCGCTCATCGCCCTCGCCCTCGGCGTGGGAGGGGATGGGCTTCTCGCCGACCAAGGTGCGGGCGGCAGCGGAGCCGTTGGCGTAAACGAAGCCAAGCTCAGGATTGCACTCGACGACGCGGGCGGCATCGCCCAGGGCAGATGCGAGCTCAGTGGCGACGGGGTCGCCGGCCGGCACGAGGACTGCCTCGGCGCCTGCGGACTTGATCTTCTCGGCCGCGGCGGCGACGTCCTTCTTGAGGAGCCAGAGCGCGACGGGTGCCTGCTTGTGCGCGGGCATGAAGTTGACAATGATCATTGTTCCAGCTCCTTCCTAGTACTCGTTCCACAGACGCGGGGTGGTCAGCGTGAGGCGCAGGTCGCACTGCAGGCAGCGGCTCGCCTCGCAAGTGGCCTCCTCCTCGGTGAACGGGCACTCGAAGGTGTTGAAGTTGCCCGAGCGCTCGGGGGCGGGCACGAACTGCGGCTGCACGGCCTCGCCGTAGAAGCCCTCGGGGACCTTGCCGATGAACTGGCTCGGGGCCTCGAAGTCGATGAGGGCCGCGTCGATGTCGCCGTCGCCGCCCAGGAAGCGGTCGATGGCGGAGGCGCACTCGCGGCCGGCCTCGATGGCGGCGATGACGGACTTCGTTCCCGTGACGCAGTCGCCGGCGGCCCAAACGCCCTCGACGCTCGTCTTGCCCTCGGCGTCGGCCACGATGTAGGGGCCGTGGGTGAGCTCAAAGCCCATGTCGGCGGTGCCCTCGGGCTTCTGGCCGACGGCGAAGATGACGCGGTCGACGTCGATGGTCAGCTCGCCGCCCTCGCGCAGCTCGGTGACGGCGCGGTGGTTCTCGTCGAAGTAGAACTTCTCGATCTTGTGGATGGTCATGGAGCCGACGTGGCCGGGATTGCCCGCGGCCTCGTTGATGCTCGTGAAGGCGTGGGCGTCGTGGAGCACGATGCCCTCCTCGGCGGCCTCCTCGCGCTCCTCGGGCGTAGAGGTCATGACGGCCTCGGCCTCGAGGCACGCCAGGTCGACCGACGCGGCGCCAAGGCGCACCGCCGTGCGGGCGCAGTCATAGGCGACGTTGCCGCCGCCGAGGACCATGATGCGCAGGCCGGTGAGGTCAGGGGCGCTGCCGTTGCGGGCGGCCTTGAGAAAGTCGGTGTTGCGAAGGACGCCCTCGAGGTCGTGGCCGGCCATGGGAAGCACGGTGCCGTCGTGGGTGCCGATGGTCACGAGCACGGCGTCGTAGCCCTGGGAAAGAAGCGCCTTGGGGTCGGCCACGCGCTCGCCGCAGCGAAGCTCGATGCGGGGCTCGGGGTCGGTTCCCTGGGCGATCTCGAGGATCGTGGCGACCTCGCCGTCGACGACCTCATCGGGCAGGCGGTAGGCCGGGATGCCGTAGCGCATCTGGCCGCCGACCTTCTCGTTGGCCTCGAATACGTCGACCTTGTGGCCCTTCTCGGCGCAGTACAGCGCGGCGGTGAGGCCGGCGGGGCCGGCGCCGACGACGGCGACCTTCTTGCCGGAGAGCTGCTCGTGGCGCACGTTGGCCTTCCAGGTGCCCTCGTCGCGCACGGCGGCGGCGCGCTTCAGGCGGCAGACCGACAGCGGCGTGCCGTTGAGCTCGTTGCGCTTGCAGGCGCTCTGGCAGTTGTGGACGCAGATGTTGCCCAAGGACTCCGGGAACGGGACCTTCTCGCGGACCACGGCAGCAGCCTCGGTGTAGCGCTTGTCCTTAACGAGGCGCAGGTAGCGCGGGATGTCGACGTGCGCCGGGCAGCCTTCGCGGCAGGGCACCACGTTGTCGGCGTAGGACTTGTTCTCGTCGAACATGTTGAGCGTGTCGATGATGGAGCCCGTGGGGCAGACCTCGATGCACGCACCGCAGAAACGGCAGCCGGCCTCCTGCAGCGAGACGCTGCCGTCGGTGCCGATGCGGATGCCCCCCTCGCTGTGCTGGTAATCGAGCACGCCCGCGCCGCGCAGCTCGCGGCAGGCACGCACGCAGCGGCCGCAGCGGATGCAGCGGGTGAACATGTGGGTGATCAGCGGGTTCGACTCGTCGGTGGGCACCGGGCGGCTCTTGACGCGCCAGCGGGTCGGCGAGACGCCCATGTACTGGTACATGGACTGCAACTCGCACTTGCCGTACTTGGGGCAGCCCGTGCAGTCGGTCGGGTGCGTGGCCAAGATGAGCTCCATGGCGAGCTTGCGCACGCGCTCGGCAGCCTCGCCGGCGGTGTTCACGACCATACCCTCGCGCACCTGCGTCTTGCAGGCGCAGACAGGCGCGTCTTCGCCCTCGACCTCGACCATGCACAGGCGGCAGCCCCCGACGGCCTCAAGGTCGGGATGCTTGCAGAGGTGCGGGATGTAGACCCCGGCGTCGAGCGAGGCCTCGAGGAGGTTCTTGCCCTCCGCGACCTCGACCTCGTCGCCATTGATGGTGATTTTCATGCGTTTCCCCTCGAAACGTCGCTTCATGCCCGAGAGGCGCCCGGAATTCCCCAACCCCGAGCGCCTCTCTTTGCGGGCGAATCGTCGCGGGCGGGGCATAAGGCCCCGCGCCGCGTGTTCAGCTAGGTCTTACGACCACTCCTCGTCGCCCGCGTCCTCGAAGAGGCTGGAGGCGGCGTTCTCGCCGGCGATGCGGCCGGAGTTCAGGCAGAAGCCCATGGTGTTGCCCGGGATGCAGTAGTTGTAGGAGTCGCCGTAGATGGTGCAGGCGTCGGTGCCGACGCAGTAGAGGCCGGGGATGACCTCGTAGTCGTCGGTCATGACCTCCATCTTGTGGTTGATCAGCACGCCGCCGAGGGTACCGTAGGCGCCGCAGTACTGCTTGCAGCAGTAGAAGGGGCCCTTCTCGAGCGGCTGCATGAACTCGCGCTCCTTCTCGAAGATGTCGTCCCAGCCGTTGTCGCACATCTCGTTGTACTCGTCGACGTTGGCGATAAGGCCGTCGACGTCGATGCCGGCCTTCTCGGCAAGCTCCTCGAGGGTGTCGGCCTGGCAGATGGCGGGGTAGCCGGCGGCGAGGTCGGCGTTCCACTGCTCCTCGAAGCCCTCATAGAGGTCGTGCGGGTGGACGTGGGAGACGATATCGGGGCCGTCCTTCTTCCAGTGCTTGAGCATACGGGCGTCAAAGATGGCGTAGGCGACCTTGCCGGGCAGGTGGTTGATGGCGTTGCCGACGAAGGTGGTGTTGTAGATCTCGTCCTCGGGCATGAAGCGCTCGCCGAGGCGGTTGCACCAGTAGCAGGGCTGGCGGAAGGCGCCCTCGACGTAGAAGTGGTTCATGTTGTCGGGGATCTGGTACATGAGCTCCATGGTGACCGGGGTGTGGCCGCCGCCGACCTCGTGGCACATGTTGATGCCGTCGCCGTCCATGCCGGGGATGGCGAAGGAAAAGAGATTCTTGCCCCACTCGAAGCCGAGCTTCTCCTTGATCAGCTCGACGTTGTGGCCGAAGCCGCCGGTGGCGACGATGACCGACTTGCAGGAGATCTCGTACTCCTCGCCGTCCTTATCCTTGGCGGTGACGCCGCAGACGGCGCCGTCCTCGCCCTTGATCAGGCCGGTGCCGGGGCACTCGAGCATGAACTCGACGCCGAGGTCCTGGGCCTTCTCGGTCATGCGCTTGGTCATCGTGGTAGCGGCGCGCGGACCCGGCTCGGAGCCGTCCTCGGGCTGCACGACGTGCCAGGTGTACTCGCCGTCGGAGTAGCCGCGGGTGCGCTCGCGGGCACGGAAAGCGGGGCGCACGGAGTTGAAGACGACGCCCATGTCCTGGAGCCACGCGATGGTGTCGCCGGACTTGAAGTAGTAGTCGCGCACGAGGCGGGCGTCGACCTGGTAGTGGGTGTAGAACATGTGGCGACGGAAGAGCTCACCGGGGGTGACCTCGATCATCGAGGCCTTCTGGACGGGCGAGCCGGCGCCGGCCGGGCCCATGCCCATGTTGGCGGCGCCGCCGGTGTTGGACGCCTTCTCGAGGCAGATGACGCGGGCGCCGTTCTCGGCGGCGGAGACCGCGGCGGCGAGGCCGGAGAGGCCGGCCGCGACGACGACGACGTCGGTTTCGAGCTGCTTCATGCGAATCCTCCTTTTCCGGGGCCATCAGCCCCCGATTGCCATGCGATTTGCATGTTTATTGACGCTTATCACTTTCGCGCGTAACACCCTCGCAATCTATGTGCGGGCGCACCGAGGTTTCGACGGCGGCGGCGCGAGGGTTTGTGCAACTAAACCATGAGAAAAGGCCGCCCCCGCGCTCGGCGGAAAGCGGCCCCTATGACCCTGGACGCGTGAGGTGCGGGGTGTGCCCTACTTCTGGGGCGCGGTGGCCTTGATGGCCTCCTTGTAGAAATTGACGCGGTCCTTATAGGCCTGGGTCTTCTTCATCTCGGCGAGCTTGCCCTCGTTCTCCTGGATGTCCTTGCCGTGGATCTCCTTGCCGGAGAGGATGTCGTGGGCCTTGTGCAGGTCCTCGGGCTTATAGGTAACCTTGACGGCGCCGTCGACGATGGAGAGCTCGCCCTCGAGGCCGCAGACGCAGCAGATGGCGCGGTTCTCGCCGGGGACCAGGTAGAAGTCGTTGCAGTGGCAGTGGGAGCAGATGCCCTCCTCGCCCTTGTACTCGACGCCCTCGTAGGGGTCGGTGCCGGCGGCGACGTTCTCCTGGATCTTCGCAGCGGCCTCGGCGAGGTTCTTGCCGATCTGGGCGGCGCGCTCCATGAGGGAGTCATCCATGAGGGCGGTCTTGGACCAGGGCACCCAGTCGTTGTCGATGACCTTCCAGCTGGGGGTCATGGCCTGGAGCTGGTGCTCGGACTGGACGTGCGTGCCCCAGTCGGAGCCGCCGATGCCGATGTAGGACACGGCCTTGGGGCTCATGATGACGGGGTCGGGGACCTCGACGCCCTTGGCAGCCGGGCCGCCCTCGGCCAGGCGGCCCTTGGCAATCTGAGTGGAGATGAAGTTGTTGCCGGTATCCATGCGGGGCCCGAAGCGGTCCATGATGGTGTGGAACAAGCCGGTGACGCCGGTCTCGAAAATCGGGTCGACCATGACGACGCCGTCGGCGTGGAAGAGCTCGAAGGCCAGCCAGTCGAAGTCGTCTTTGTGGACGCACATGTTCTTGGTGCCGCTCATGAGCATCTTGACGCAGGTGATGCAGCCGGTGCAGTGCTTGATGTCGAGGTCCATGGCGCGAATGAACTCGACCTCGCAGCCGGCCTCCTGGGCAGCGAGAAGGACCGCCTTGCAGACGGTGTCGTTGTTGCCGTTCTTGGTGCCGAACGAGACTCCCACGATCTTGGGCATGTGACCCACTCCTCTCCACGCGCGTTCGCGCAACGGGTTGGCGGCGCCCCCGCGCCGCACGTTTCTGGTTCGAAGATTAGTGGCAAACCCGTCGTGCAGGAGCATAGGAAAATGAACGGCACGTTACACAAGGATTGTGCAGTTTGACAAAAGTGCAGGTAAACGGCCTGTCGGAAGACTTTGCAATAGCACAAAGCACCTGCCTGGCCACAGAGGCGGGGCCGCTGACCACCGTAAATTAACTACCCGGCAGCATCCAGCTCGGGCGGCGGGCGCCGCAGCACCTCTCCCCTAGCGGCCCATACCCTCCATGATGCTCGCCGAGAAGCTGAGCGCCAGGCGATCGTCGCCGTCCTTGAGGTCCAGCAAGAAGAGCTCGCGCACCTTGTTGACCCGATAGAAGTAGGTGTTTCGGTGGACGTTCAAGGCCTGTGCCGCGTCGGCCGGGCTGCCGGGGTGGCGTACGCTCATGATGGCCGTCTGCAGATAGGCCGTGCCGTGCTCGCGATCGTAGTCGGCCATGGCGACCACGCGCTTGTCGAGCAGCATCTCGAGCTTGTCGGGCGAGCCCGAGGCCGAGGCCAGCGCGGCGAAGCGGTGCTCCCAGAAGTAATAGCAGCGCCCAGGCTCGGGGTCGCGGATCGCCTCCGCGAGGTCCCGCGCCTCCTGAAAGCGGCCAGGGCACTTGCTAAGGTCGTCGAATGGCTCGCTCGCGAAGGCCGAGAGCTCGTTGTTCTCGAGCATGGTGATGAAGGCCTTGTTGACCGAGAGCCTGCGCTGGGCGCGCGCGTAGTCGTCGTAGCCGGCAGCGTCGTTTCGCCCGATGGAGGTGAGCACCACGAGGCAGTTCTCCCGCGCGCACCACAGGCAGTTGCGCAGGGAGCGCGCCGCCATGGTGCCGATCCGGGCGTGGTAGTCCTTGTCGGCGTTGCGCTGCCCCGTCACAACGAGCAGCACGTAGGACACGTCGACGGGCAGGTGCGTCATAAGGAGCTGGGCGCGCATGGTCTGCTCGTTGACGAAGCTGCCCTCCACGAGGTCGTGGAGCACCGAAGAGCCGGCTCCAACACGCTCGCCGGCGGCGCCGAGACGATCGATCATTACGCCGGCCAGACGGCCCGCATAGTCAACAAGCTCGAGGTCAAAACCGGTGATGGGTCGGTCCTTCTCGAGGACGTCGTAGCGGCCCATCTCGAGGTGATGGTAATAAATAATTGAAGTGACCCAGTGTCTGCCGTAGCGCTCGACGTTCGATATGACGGCATGGCGGGCGTGGCGAACGGCCGGCAGCGTGCCGTCAACCTCGAGCGACGAGTTGACCTCCTCGGTCAGATAACCTTGCGAAAGGACCTGCTGCACGTCCTTGGCGTCCTCGGGGAAGTCGCCCGCAGAGGCGAGCAGCCGCAGGTCGGCATTGGTGATGATCACGGGGTTGCCCAACACCGCCGACGAGCGCCGCGCGAACTGGTTGAGGTCGTAGCTCGAGAGGAACGCGTCGAACATGCGGTCGCGGCGCAGCTCGAGCACCGCCGCCTTGGCGGGCAAATCGAGAAACGCGGCGCGGAAGTCCTCGTAGTTCTGGCGTGCCGCCACAACGACGAAGGCGCCGCCCACGCGAAGGCCCTCCGGGATCTCCTTGCCTGCGAGCACGAGCATAATGTGGCGCTCGGCGGGGCGAGCCGAGCCCTCTTGGAAGTCGCTGAGCCTAGCCATGCGCAAAAGGCGCGCCTCGGGCGGGATGTTCGTGCCGTACTCGGGGGTGAGAAGGACGTCCTCGTCGAGAAGCTCCTCTTTGCCGACGCGCCATTCGGTGCAGGCGAGCTCGTTCAGAACGGTCCTCAGCTTCATGGATCCCCCTCGATTATGCCGACGGGCCCCCGATAGGCCCGGTCCTTTCGACGATTCGCCCCTCGAAACGAGGGTTTTGCGTCGCCCGATGCGGGCGCATCGGGCAAAACCAACGATTCGAGGAACAAAATCCCCTCGTTTTGAGGGTTTTGCGCGATTGTCCAAAACCAGACGACGCAAAACCCCGAAAAACAGGGCGCGCGACCACGCGACGAGCCGAAATCCTGCCTCAAAAGCATCGCGACGCCCGCCGTCTCATGCGCGAGCACAAACTATAATACGCGCGCAATGCTTCGATTGCACCCAGGTGTGGTCACCGGTACCGCGAGCGAGCCGGAAGTGGCGGCAAAGTTTGTCACCTAGCCCAATGACCCCAGACGCCCGAAATCCGACACTTTTCCTCGATGGGTCCAACGGCGCCGGGCGCTCCGCTTGCACGCCACGCGGACGAACAAAACCCGAGAGGAGTTTTGAATGGCCGAGCAAGAGTACAAGGGCATCTACAAGAAGATGACCTTCGGCAGGCAGGGCGAGGAGTTCGACGTCCCCTTTGCCAAGGGCAACCCTGGCAAGACGCGCGAGGAGCTCGACGAGCTCAAGCAGAAGCTTCGCGACGACCCCGACGCCGGCGACGCCGAGATGGTCGCCACCATGGGCTTCTGCGCCAAGTACAACCCGCACACCTACATGACCGACATCCCCAACGTCATGTGCGAGCGCGACGTAGCCTGCGTCCTGCGCGACGGCACCACCATCTACGCCGACATCTACCGCCCGGCCAACACGACCGAGAAAGTCCCCGTCATCTGCGTCTTCGCCCCCTTCGGCAAGAACCCTTCCGAGGGCATGGACTCCTGGCAGCTCATGGGCGTTCCCCCCAAAACCGTCTCCAACTACGCCAAGTTCGAGGCCCCCGACCCCGGCTACTGGTGCCACTACGGCTACGCCGTGGCCAACGTCGACCCGCGCGGCGTCGGCAACTCCGAGGGCGACGTCTATCTCTGGGGCACCCAGGACGCCCAGGACGGCTATGACTTCATCGAGTGGGTCACGGCACAGGAATGGTGCAACGGCCGCGCCACGATGATCGGCAACTCCGGCGTCTGCATGGCCCACTGGCGCATCGCCGCCCAGCGTCCGCCCCACCTCGCCTGCCTCGCCGCTTGGGAGGGCCAGGGCGACCTCTACCGCGAGTCCTACTACTGCGGCGGCATCCCTAACCCCGACTACGAGACCCACATCATCCAGGCGCTCGCCGTCAACAACTACATCGAGGACACCCCGGCCATGGTCGCCAAGTATCCCCTGATGAACGCCTACTACAAGGACAAGATCGTCGACTGGAACAAGATTCGCATCCCGACGTACGTAACCGCCGGCTGGGTCCACCACCACCTGCGCGGCGCCTTCGAGGGCTTCCGCCGCATCCGCACCCCCAAGAAGTGGATGCGCGCCCACCGCGACTTCGAGTGGCCCGACACCTACACCCCGGCCAACATGGAGGACGTGCGCAAGTTCTTCGACCGCTACTGCAAAGAGATCCACAACGGCTGGGAGATGACCCCGCGCGTGCGTCTCGACGTCATGGACGCCTATGACTACGACTACGCCTCCCGCCGCGCCGAGGAGACCTTCCCCCTCAAGCGCACCGAGTACAAGAAGCTCTACCTGGACGCTGCCAACGGCGAGGCCGGCTACGAGGAGTACGCGAACGAGGCCGAGGTCAGCTACGACCCCAAGACCGAGTCCACGACCTTCACCTATCAGTTCACCGAGGACACCGAGATCACCGGCTTCATGAAGCTGCACCTCGAGGTCGAGTGCCGCGGCTACGACAACATGGACCTCTTCCCCTGGGTCATTAAGCTGGACCGCGACGGCAACTACGTGCCTATCCGCGTCATGGGCGCCCCCTTCCGCGGCGCATGGGGCTTCCTTCGCTGCTCCCACCGCGACCTCGACCCCAAGTACGCCTCCGATTTCCAGCCTGTGCACAGCCACGAGAAGGAGGAGCGCATGCAGCCCGGCGAGATCGTGCCCGTCGACGTCGAGATGTACCCGCACTCCCGCTTCTGGCACAAGGGCGAGAAGATCCAGGTCGTCGTCGCCGGCCGCTTCGTCAAGACCGAGTGGTTCCACGACAACGACATGAACCACAAGACCGACAACGGCGACGGCATCCACGTCATCCACACCGGCGGTTCTCACCAGTCCTACCTGCAGATCCCGGTCGTCCCGCCCAAATACCAGGTCGGCGACTACATCTGGCACGGCGACGAGAACAAGTAGAATCGGCGCGAGGGGCAAAAGCGCCCCGGCGTCTCGCAAAGCAACGTAACGAACAGGAGAGAAACATGAACGACTTCCAGCTCGAGGTTATCGACATCCTCAAGGACAAGGCCGCCGACCTCTTCGGCTGCGACCCCGCGACCCTCGGCCCCGACACCAAGTTCGTGGACGACCTCAACTGCAAGAGCGTCAACATCGTGCAGTTCGCCTCCGCCCTCGAGGACGAGTACGAGGTCGAGGTCCCCTACATGCAGCTCAATAAGTGCGTGACCTTCGCCGACGCCGCCAAGTTCGTGGACGACGCCCTGTCCATGTAGCAATCCCCCGGGGCCCGAAGCGACGCGCTTTCGGGCCCCTTTTCTATCGAAAGGATGCATCGCAATGACGCTTATCGAGAAGCTCACCGAGGACGCCAAGGCCTGTGAGAAGAAGGCCCGCGTGGCCCTGCCCGAGTGCGAGGCCGCAAAGACCCTCCAGGCCGCCCGCCGCGTGCTCGACGACGGTATCGGCATCCCGGTGCTCGTCTCCCCCGCCGACGTCATCGACGCCACCGCTAAGGAGGCCGGCGTCTCGCTCGAGGGCATGGAGATCGTCGACACCTCCGACGCCGATGCCCTCGAGGCGCTGGCCAGCCGCTTCATGGACGGTGACAAGCCGCGCATGCTCTCGGCCAAGGGCATCCGCCGCAAGCTCAAGAACCCGATGTGGTGGGCCATGGTCATGGAGGAGCTCGGCGACGTCGACTGCACCTTCTGCGGCCACGTGAACACCACCGGCGACGTCCTCATGACCGCTCAGATGACCATCGGCCTGGCCGAGGGCGTCGACGTGCCGAGCATCATGGCGCTCGTCGAGACCCCGGGCTTCGAGGGCCCCGAGGGCAACGTGATCTGCTTCACCGACTGCGGCCTGAACCCCGAGCCCAAGGCCTCTGAGCTGGCCTCCATTGCCATCTCGGCCGCCGATTCCGTCAAGGCGATCATGGGATGGGAGCCGCGTGTGGGCTTCCTCTCCTTCTCGACCAAGGGCTCCGGTGCCGGCGAGTCCGTCGACAAGGTCAACGAGGCCCTCGCGCTCGTCCACGAGCGCCGCGCCGACATCGCCGCCGACGGCGAGTTCCAGCTTGACTCCGCCATCGACGAGGCCGTCGCCGCCAAGAAGGTCGGCGAGTGCTCCGAGGTCGCCGGCAAGTGCAACGTCCTCGTCTTCCCGGACCTCAACGCCGCCAACATCGCCGTCAAGCTGATCCAGCGCTTCGCCAAGGGCGCCGCCTACGGCCACACCCTGAACGGCTTCGCCAAGCCCGTCGCCGACTCCAGCCGCGGCGCCACCGTCGACGAGATCGTCGGCGACATCGCCATGCTCGTCCTCTCCACCCGCTAATCGCGCGCCGCGGCGCACGAGGAGCCCGCACGCCCTCGTGCGCCGCGGCACGTGCGCCCAGAAAGGAACCACCATGGGCTACAAGATCCTTACGCTCTCCCCTGGCTCCACCTCCACCAAGGTGGCCGTCTTCGACGGCACCGAGGCGCTCTTCCGCCTGAACGTGACCCACCCCGCCGACGAGCTCAAGCAGTTCGACATGGCCGCCGACCAGTTCGAGTACCGCAAAGAGACAATCCTGGCGGCCCTTGAGGAGCAGGGCCTCGCCCTTGCCGATATCGACGCCTTCGCCGGCTACTGCGGCGCCATGGGCCCGACCATCGGCGGTACCTTCGCCATCGACCAGACCGTCTGCGACCACGTGATGAACGCCGGGGTGAACCACCCGGCCATCCTCGGCGCGCCGCTGCTCTATGCCTTCGCCCAGGAGGTCGGCCGCCCCGCCTACGCCGTGAACCAGCCCGACACCGACGAGCTCTGCGACGTCGCGCGCATCACCGGCTGGCCCGGCGTCTATCGCAAGAGCCACGTCCACTGCCTGAACCAGAAGGAGTGCGCGATCCGCTGCGCCGCCGAGCTCGGCACCACCTACGAGGAGGCCAACTTCATCGTAGCCCACGTCGGCGGCGGCCTCTCGGTCGCGTGCCACGAGCACGGCCGTATGGTCGACACCAACGACGTCCTCGAGGGCGCCGGCCCCTTCGCGCCGAACCGCTGCGGCGACGTGCCCGCCAAGCCCGTGGTCAAGATGGCCTTCGCCGAGGGCGCCGACAAGAAGACCATGGACGGCGTCGTGGGCAAGACGGGCGGCCTCGTGGGGCTTCTCGGCACCGACGACGCGCGCCAGATCATCGCCCGCATCGAGGCCGGCGACAAGTGGGCCGAGGTCGTCTACGACGCCATGGCCTACCAGGTCGCCAAGTACGTGGCCGGCTTCGCGGCCACCCTCAAGGGCAAGGTCGACGGCATCGTCCTCACCGGGGGCGTCTCCCACGACCCGCGCTTCGTCGCCTACGTGACCGAGCGCGTCGAGTGGATCGCCCCTGTCCACGTCTTTGCCGGCGACTTCGAGATGGACGCGCTCGCCGCGGGCGCCATCCGCTGCCTCGAGGGCACCGAGAACGTGATGACCTTCACCGGCGAGCCCAGCTGGAAGGGCTTCACGATGGAGGGCGCCATCGACGACGTGGAGGCCTAAAGTCCCTGCGGGTGCTCGCCCCGCGGTCTGCCTCAAGCAACTATTTGTGCGGCGGCACGAAGACATCGTCTACTTGCTGTCGCATTCTTAAGTGTGTTGTGTTTAGCGGCGCCGCTCTCGGCGCCAAACGAAAGGAAACCGAGTGGCTCAAGAAACAAAGAAAGGCGGCTTCCACTACGCCTACGCCATCGTGGCAGCCTGCATCGCCATCACCTGTCTGCCCTGCGCGCTCGTTCTGTCGTGCGCCGGTATCTTCTTCACGCCGGTGTCCACGTTCTTCGGCGTGCCCAAGGCCACGTTCACGCTGTACTTCTCCATCGTGAACCTCGCCATGATGTGCACGCTGCCCGTCTGGGGCAAGGCCCTCTCCAAGGTAGACGCGCGCGTTACGCTCTCGGCCGCCGTTGTTGCCGCGGGCGTCGGCCTCATCGGCATGTCGCGCTGCCAGGAGATGTGGCAGTTCTACGTGTGCGGCGCCGTGCTCGGCATCGGCGTGGCCCCGCTGATCATCCTCTCGGTGCCCACGCTCATCAACGCATGGTGCGTCAAGAAGGTCGGCTTCTTCATAGGCCTGTGCATGGCGTTCACCGGCATCGGCGGCGTCATTTTCAACCCGGTGGGCACCGCCCTCATCAACTCCGGCGCCGAGGGTTGGCGCACCGCTTACCTGGTGTTCGGCATCATCGTGCTCGTGGGCACGCTGCCCTTCACCCTGCTCGTCGTGAGGAGCCGCCCGGCCGACAAGGGCCTTCTCCCCTACGGCGCCGACGAGGCTCCCGAGGCCTGCGCAAACGATGCGGCGACCGAGGTCGAGGACATGCCCGCCTCCGCGGCCATGAAGACCTCGGCGTTCTTTATGCTCGCCGGCTTCTGCGGCCTCATCACGCTGAACCAGACCATCTACCAGTTCCTACCGAGCTACGCCCAGTCCTTCGCCGAGACGCTGCCCGCCGTGGCCGCGGCCTCCGGTGTCGTGGCGAGCGCCGCCATGGCCGGCCAGGCCATCGGTAAGGTCGTCCTCGGCGTGATCAACGACAAGTCGGTCAAGCTCGGCATCTGCGTCGGCGTGGGCGCGGGCATCGTGGGCGTCACCCTCATGTGGCTCATGCCCGGCGTCATGGCCCTGCTGCTCGCGGGCGCCTTCCTCTTCGGCGTGGTCTACGCCATGACCACGGTGCAGACACCGCTTCTGGTCCGCACCGTCTTCGGCAGCGCCGATTACACCAACATCTACTCGCGAGTCAGCATGGTCGGCTCGTTCATGGCCACCGTCGCCGCCGTCTTCTGGGGCTTCGTGTGCGACTCCGCCGGCGGCTACCCGCTCATGTTCATCCTCGGCTACGTCTGCATGGCGGCCTGCGCTGTGCTCGCGTTCCTCTCTCTTTCCTGGATGAAGAAGAACCGCGGCTAAACTGCTTCGACACTCCGGAATAGGGCGCGGCTGGCCTTCGGGCCCGCCGCGCCCCTTTCGTGTTTTGAGGCGCGAGGGCGTGAAGGCCATGGCGCAAAGAAAACGGCTCCGCTTGGTCCGATTGGGGCCGCGGCGCAAAGAAAACGGCTCGGCTTGGTCCGATTGGGGGCCAAGCCGAGCCGTTTTCTTGGGAAACAGACCGCAAACCAACCAAGCGGAGGCGTTTTCTTTGCCGCGAGAGGCTAAGCGCCTTATGCGCGACGGCGCTTGCGCGGGACGGGCAGGCCGGGCGTGATGACGGCGCGAAAGTCGGGCGAATCAACATCGTCGGTGCCGTTGGGCGCAAAGTGCAGCGTCCCTTCCCAGTCGGGAATGAACCCATGGTGCCAGGCGTAGCCGCGGTCGTCCGCCGCGAAGTCCGCCGCGGCAAGAAACCCGTCGAGGTCGTCCTTGGTGAAGTCGTGGCGATGGTGCCCCGTCAAAAAGCGGTCGATCGACAGCCTGCGGATCTTCTCAATCGTCTCTTTCCACGTGAAGAGCGGCAGGCTCTCGGGAAAACACAGGCATGCGATGGGCGTCACGGCGTCGCCCGAAAAGAGGGTGCGGAGCTCGGGGCACACGTAGCCCAGGCTCCCGTCGGTGTGCCCCGGGAGCGCGACCGCCTCCAGCGTGTACCCGCCGAGATCGAAGACGTCGCCCTCCCCCACCAACCGCGTCGCCGGCCGCGTGCGGTCGCGCGGCCCATAGGGCGTCTCCGAAACAACCGCACCCATCTCTTGCGCGTGTTGCCACATGAACTCGCCATACGTGTCGCACGAGTCCCAACAGCTCGTCTCGCCGGCAGGGACCCAAGCCTCATCGAACCAGTAGGCGCCGCTCGTATGGTCGAGGTGTCGATGCGTCAGGAGCACCCGCACGGGCTTTGCGCCCACAAGGCCGCGAACGCACGCAGCCAGGTCGCCGAAACCCGCCATCGTGTCGATGAGGGCCGCCTCGCGTTCGCCCTCCACGAGGTAGCACAGATCGCCCAAAGGGTCGCCGATGCGCCAAAGGCCCGGCCCCATCTCCTCTATCGCAAACAGCCGCACCATCGCAAAACCCCTCCAAAGAAAAAAAGACCTGCCCACGCTCGCGCAGGCAGGTCTAGCAGGCGTTTATTGCCT
>NZ_CAVKWG010000049.1:0-69125 GCF_963660155.1 Paratractidigestivibacter sp.
ATGCAAGAAGAGGTGCCCGAGGGCTTCACGCTCTCGCTCGCGCTGGTGGATGCTTTGCCGGTCGCGTTCTTTGCGACGGCGACATTCGCGTTCGGCAGCCGCCTGAACAGCGGTTTGTTTATTGCCGGGGCGGTATTTGCGGTTATCGGCGGCACCGGCAAGGTGGCCTGGAAGCTCGTGATGGCGCTCGGGCACAAAAACCTGCCCGCGCTCGCGCGCCAGATGCGCGTAACGATGCCCATCGGGTTCGTGCTCATCATCGCGGGGTGCGTGGCCGAGGGGCAGGCGTTCATGGGCCTTACGGCGGGGCTTGTGCGGATGCCAAGCCTCGCTTTGCTGCTCGCGTTTTGCGCGTGCATGGTGGCCATGGGGTGGTTCGCCGGCCACATGGACCAGGCCGATGCACGCGCCAACTGGGTCGAGCAGCTGACCAACGCCTGCGGCCAGGCGTGCCTTCTCGCCGCCGTCCTCCTCGCTTAGCCCGCAATACGAGGTCTGTCCCCTTTCTGCAGCGGTTTGGGGACTGTCCCCTTTCTGCAGCGGTTTGGGGACTGTCCCCTATCTGCAGATGCAGGCGGGCGGGCTAGCGGCCAACCTTCTTGGCGCGCTTGACCTCGTACATCTTGGCGTCGGCACGGCGCTTGACGTCCTCGACGTCGCTCGTCGCCGGGTCGAACAATGCGCCGCCGATGGAGACGGTGGGTAGGATCGGCATCTCGGCGCGGGCCTCGGCCAAACGCCGCTCGAGCTCGTCATCGAGCTTCTTGGCCTGCTCGGCATCGCCGAACACGATGGCACTGAACTCGTCGCCGCCGATACGGTAGCAGCTGCCGGCCTTTCCGTAGGTCTCGAAAATGGCGCGACCGATGATGGTGAGGACCTGGTCGCCGATGGCGTGGCCATAGGAGTCGTTCACGCTCTTGAAGTCGTCGACGTCGATGAAGAGGACGACCGCCGGCTTGGCGAGGATCTGCATCGCGCTCTCGTAGCTGTAGCGGTTAAACAGGTGCGTGACCGAGTCGGACTGCTGGATGATGCTGCAGTAGAACAGGTAGAAGAGCACGCCGGCCATGGCCATCGAGACCCACACGACGCGGGCGCCGTCGCCGACCATCTGGATAGCCGTGCCCGCAAGGACGAACGTGAGGATGAGCCACGGAATCGAGCGGTTTCGGGTCTGGAAGCTGATGGAGCAGCGCTTGGTCTCGACGAGCAGGAACAGCGCGCTCGCGATGTAGGCGATGATGTAGAGCGCGTAGGCAGGCCCATGGCGATATACTCCGGCGGCGTCGACGAAGAAGATGAGGCCGATCGGAACGGCAAGGACCTCGATGATCGCGTGCAGTCCAAGGAGCCTATAGGCGCGCATAAGATGCTCGTCGAACATGGACTCGTTGAACACGGCGGCATAGAGCACCGCAAGGGCCGGCGAGAGGGAGAACTCGCAGAGCTTGAGCAGCACGATGGCGTAAGAGGCGATGCCACCCATGCCGTCCAGCATCTTTGCAGCCCACTCGAAGAGGCCGCCGGCCACGACGCCGACGAAGATGGACATGAAGAGGTTTCGCTTCTCGCGGGGCAGCGTGACGTTGCCGAGGACCGCCACCACCATGATGAGAGAGCAGAAACAGGCGAGGATAATGACCGAGGTGTAGAACGAGGTGTTCACGAGGCGGTCCAATCAGTGGGAATTACGAGGCAAGTCTATGGTAACGCCCGGGGCCATGCAGCGGCGGCCCATAAGACAAGGGGACAGTCCCTTGGTCTTACGAAGAAACGCCTCGCCGGGCGCCTCGCGCAAAGAAACCGCCGCATTTTCCCCTGTCTGAGCAGGCGTTTTAATTGTTGTCCCGTGCGCAGGCGATGATGGTCCCAAAGTTATCCGGGGACTAAGGAGCCCACATGAGCAACACGTACGACTGCGACATCATCATCGACCTCGAGTTCACCTGTGTACCAAAGCGCGAGCGCACACTCGGCCTCGCCAACGAGATCATCGAGGTGGGCGCGGTCAAGCTTGCCGCGGACGGCCGCGAGCTCGGGCGCTTCTCTTGCCTGGTCAAGCCGCGCGAGGCCACGCACGTCATCGGGCCCGTGCGCCGCCTCACCGGCATCGACGACAACGACCTCGTGGACGCTCGGCCGCTCGAGGAGGTCGTGGAGCAGCTCGTGGCGTGGATCGGCGCCGGGCGGGCGCGCATGGTCGCGTGGAGCGGCACCGACGAGTGGCAGCTCAAGACCGAGTGCGCCGCCAAGGGCATCGACCTCTCGGCACTCCCCCGCCGCTGGCTGGACATCCAGCGCATCTACCCGCGCCTCATGGGCACGAGCGGCCGCGCGGTGCGGCTCAGCGAGGCGGCCGATTGGTGCGGTATCTCGCTCGACAACAAGCACGCCCACCGCGGTCTCGACGACGCGCTGGTCACGGCCGAGATCTTCCGCATGATGGCTACCGGCGAGTGCGCCGCCCAGCGCGCGGTGCTCGACTCCGGCATCCGCAGCGGCCAGAAGGACGGCCGCGCCAGCAGCATCGCCAGCCGCTGCGGAGGCGACCTCGCGGCACTTCTCGCCAGCCTTCGCGCCGCCAAGGCAGCGGCCGCGTGATGCGAGGCGTGTTTCGGGCAACACAGCGCCAGGAGCGCCTCTCGCCACAGTCATCGAGCGATTCCTCACTCGAAGTGTGACAATGAGCTCTGGCGGCAATTTGGTATCGCCGCGAGAAACGGAGACCGAGGAGCCGTATGTACCTCTACCACCGCATCGAGGAGCTCGTAGCCGCGAACACCGACTCTCGCCGCGCAATCGGCTCGTTTGTGCTGAGCGAAGCCGAGCATCTCTCCGACTTCACGATCGCCGACATCGCTCAAGCCACCTTTACCTCCAAGGCCTCCTGCACGCGATTCGCCCAATCGCTCGGCTACGACGGCTGGCGCCCTTTCATCAAGGACTTCATCGCCGAGCAGCTCTACCAAGAAAAACACCCCGCCTTTGTGGACGCGAACTTCCCGTTCGATGCCGAAGCCAACGAAGAGCAGGTCATCGAGGCAATCGCGGACCTCACAGCCGACGCCGTTTCGGATACAGCGCGCCTCATCAACCGCGGCTTGCTCGCCCGCGCCGCTAAGCTCTTGGCCGATGCGCGCCGCGTGCGCGTCTTCGCGCTCTCCCCCAACTCCTACATGGGAGGGCTCTTTTGCCGCAAGCTCCTCTCCATTGGCATCGACGCCATGGAAGCCGTCCCCAGCGAGCTCGGCGTGATTGCGCGCTCCCTCGGCGAGCTCGACTGCGCGGTCATCATCTCCTACTCCGGAAACAACCCAGAATCGGACCCCATGCGCCAGGTCCCGATCCTTCTCGCCAACAAAGTCCCCATCGTCGCCATTGCCGGAGACGGAAATAATTACCTGCGCAAATGCGCAAACGCCACGCTCACCATCTCCTCCCGTGAGAGCCTCTATTCAAAGATCGGCACCTTGGCGAGCGAGGCCTCGGTCAACTACCTGCTCGATGTGCTCTTCGGCTGTGTCTTTGCGCGCGACTACGAGCGCAACCTCGAGTTCAAACTCATCGGAGGCAGGCAGCTCGAGAGCGAGCGATCCCAAGCGTAAGTTTCATAAAGTTTCATGCTCACGGAACTTCCAACCTATCTCGCTGAAACCTTGTATCGGATTCAGCAGATTCTATTGTTGCAGTTCATGCCCACTTTTTAGAATCCATGCCAAGAAGTGCACACCGGTGCACATGGTAAAGGTTCAAGGAAAGGAAGGGCTATGAGTTCCAACTACACTGAACTCGCTGCATCCATCGTTCGCCTCATCGGCGGCAAAGAAAACGTGAGCGAGGCCAGGCACTGCCAAACCCGACTGCGCTTTATCCTCAAGGACGAGTCGCTCGCTGACGACGATGCCATCAAGGCGCTCGACGGCGTGATCAACGTCCTGCACAGCTCGGGCCAGCTCCAGATCGTCATCGGTCCGCATGTGCACAACGTGTTCGAGGAAGTCGAGCCCCTTGTCGGCAACCTCACGAATCAGCCGACTGGCAAAGCAGCCGAGACCGACGAGAAGAAGAACGCCTCCGAACTCGTCATCGACTTCGTCTCCGCCGTTTTCCAGCCGATCATCCCTGCCCTCTCCGGCGCTGGCATGGTCAAGGCCGTCATGGCGCTTCTCGTCGTGTTCAACCTGATCGACAACAAGTCGCAGACCTACACGATGCTCAACATCTTCGCCGACGGCGTCTTCTATTTCCTGCCCATGCTGCTCGCCTTTACCGAGGCCAAAAAACTCAAGTGCAACCCGATCCTGGCTGCCGGCGTGGCAGCGATGATGCTGCACCCCAACTGGACCGCGCTCGTCTCCGCGGGCGACCCGGTCAGCTTCTTCGGGTTCATCCCCTTTACCCTAGCCAGCTACGGCTCCAGCGTCATCCCCATCATCCTGGTCGTGTTCGTTCAGTCCTACGTCGAGAAGTTCCTTGACCGCGTGATCCCCAAGGCCGTTAACCTAGTGTTTGTTCCCATGCTCACCTTCCTTGTCATGGGCACGCTCGCGTTCTCGGTCCTCGGCCCCATCGGCGCCGTCATCGGCGGCTGGCTCGCCCAGTTCTTCACGTTCCTCTCCACTAACGCCGCTTGGGCGCCCGCGGTCCTCATCGGAGGCCTGCTGCCCATCATGGTTATGTTCGGCATCCACAACGGCGTCGCCCCGCTGGGCGTTATGCAGATGAGCCAGCTCGGTTACGACAGCATCTTCGGGCCCGGCTGCGTCGTCTCCAACATGTGCCAGGCCACCGCGGGCGCCATCGTCGCTTGGCGCACACGTAGCAAGAAGACCCGCGAGATCGCGACCACTGGCGCCGTGACCGCCTACATGGGAATCACCGAGCCGATCCTCTACGGTGTCAACCTGCCCAAGAAGTACCCCCTCATCTGCGCCATGATCGGCGGCGCGTGCGGCGGCCTCTACGCCGGCCTCACGCAGACCCACCGCTTCGCCACCGGCTCCTCGGGCCTTCCCGCCATCCTGCTCTACATCGGCGACGATTCGATGGCCTGCTTCTTCAACATCATCATCGCCATCCTCATCGGCGTCGCCGTCACGGCCGTGCTCACCTTCTTCGCAAGCGCCAAGTTCGAGAAGGACGATGCCGAGAAGACCGAGGCCTAAGGCCCCGAGCGGGCAATGGGCCGCAAAGCGCCACCGGCGACGATGGGGCCGCGTCACGGCCAAGGCCCTCGTCAGGCCCCGTCGCCGCCGAGCGTGCGAGCATGCTCATTCCCCTCGCGGAAGGCTGGGGCACCACCCAACGGCCTTCCGCGAACATCCAGCCAAAGGAGCAATCATGTTCTACAAGCAGGCAAAAGCCTTTCCCGATGGGTTTCTCTGGGGCGCCTCAACCTCTTCTTACCAGGTAGAGGGCGCATGGAATGCGGACGGAAAGGGCCCGAGCGTCCAGGACCTGCATGAGCCGCCCGCAGGCATCACCGACTTTAAGGTGGCGAGCGACCACTATCACCACATGGAGGAGGACGTCGAGCTCATGGCCGAGCTGGGCCTCAAGGCGTACCGCTTCAGCGTGAGCTGGTCGCGTGTGATCCCCGACGGCGCAGGTAAGGTCAACGAAGCCGGGCTCGCCTTCTACGGTCGCCTAGTCGACGCCTTGGTCGCACACGATATCGTTCCCGTGGCCACGATGTTCCACTTCGACCTGCCGCTTGCGCTCCACGAGAACGGCGGCTGGGCCGAACGCGCGACCATCGATGCGTTCGAGCGCTATGCGCGTGTGCTCTTCGAGCGCCTGGGCGACCGTGTGAAGCACTGGCTCACCATCAACGAGCAGAACGTGATGGTCATCCACCCCGGCGCCATGAACCCCGGCCGCGTGCCGGACCAGCCTGAACTCTACCAGCAGAGCCACAACATGTTCGTGGCGAGCGCCAAGGCGACGCTCCTGCTGCACGAGATGTGGCCCGACGCGAAGATCGGCCCCGCCCCCAACATCACGGCGATTTACCCCGCGAGCTGCGACCCCCGCGACGTGATTGCCGCCGACAACTGGGAGGCGATCCGCTGCTGGAACTACCTCGATGTCGCGTGTTTCGGGCACTACAACCCGCTGGCTTGGGCCTATATGGAGGAAAAAGGCTGCGCGCCGAGAATCGAGCCGGGCGACATGGAGCTTCTCGCCAAGGCTAAGCCGGACTATTTGGGCTGCAACTATTACGCGACGGCCACCGTGGCGGCTGCGAAGAACGACGGACACGACCGGGCGCCGCGCGCAGGCGACCAACAGGTGATGCTCGGCGAGGAAGGCGTGTACCGAGGCGCCGAGAACAGTTCGCTGACCAAGACCGAGTACGGCTGGATCATCGATGCCGTGGGGCTGCGAACGACCCTACGCCGAATCGCCGGGCGCTACGGGCTGCCGATCCTCATCACCGAGAACGGCCTGGGCGCAAAGGACGTTCTCGAGACGGACGGCATCGTGCACGACCCGTACCGCATCGACTATCTGCGCCGTCACTTCGAGCAGGCGCAGCTGGCGATAACCGACGGCGTGGACCTGATCGGCTACTGCCCCTGGTCGTTCATGGACCTGGTGAGCACGCACCAGGGCTATGGCAAGCGCTACGGCTTCGTGTACATCGACCGCGGCGAGGAGGAGCTGGGGAGCCTCGCGCGCATCCCCAAGGATTCTTTCCGCTGGTATAAGGGTGTAATTCGAAGCAACGGCGCCGAGATGTAGAGACACGCGGAGCCGAGAGCGGGGGTGCGCCTTCGGCGCCAAGAAACTGAGGTCGCTTGGTTAGAAACGGCCCCCGCGCAAAGAAAACCGCCCGAGTTGGTTCGTAAGCGGTCCGGATGCGAAGAAAACCGCCCGAGTTGGTGCAATAACGACCAACTCGGGCGGTTTTCTTCGCGTATAGGCCGAGATTCGACCAACTCGGCGCGGTTTCTTTGCAAATCGGGCCACGCAGACCAACTCGGCGCGGTTTCTTTGCAAATCGGGCCACGCAGACCAACTCGGCGTGATTTCTTTGCAAGCTGCGGCGGGGCACCAGTTGCAGCGACGCGAGGGCTGCGGCGGCGCGCCTAGAGCTCGACGAGCTCGCCGGTCTCGGCGGCCTGCTTGATGGCGTTGAGCGTGCGCAGGGTCTTCACGTTGTCGGCCGGGGTCACGACGGGCTCGGCCTCGCGGCGCACGACCTTGACGAAGTGCTTGAGCTGCATCTTGTGCGGAAGCGCGGGGTCCACGGCGGGCACGTTCATCTGCAGCGGTTTGTGCCAGCTGGAGGCGCCGTCGTAGCTCACCTGGTGCAGGCGCGGCAGCGAGAGCGCGCCCAAGGTTCCGCCGATGAAGTACGCATCGGCGTCGAACGGGCGGTACTGCGGGTCCTCGCGCGCGGTGGCCTCCCAGTTCCAGGGGCTCGCGGTGGCGTCGGAAATGGTCATGGACGCCAGGCTGCCGTCGGCAAAGCGCACGTTGACCACGGCGGAGTCCTCGGTCTCGAAGCCGCGCGTGGCGCTCGACTGCATGCCCTGGACTGCCACGGGCTCGCCGAGCAGGTAACGCAGCAGGTCAACGTCGTGGACGAGGTTCACCAGGATGGGGCCGGCGCCCTTCTTGCGGCGCCATTCGACGTCGAAGTACTCGTCGTTCTTGTAGATCATGTAGTGGAAAGAGGACACGGTGAGCTTGCCCAGCTCGCCGGACTCGATGATCTGCTTGGCCTTGTTCACAAACGGGTTGTGGCGGCGGTGCTGGCCCACGAGCACGGGCACGCCCGCGGCCTCGGCCTCGGCGGCGAAGCCCTCGGCGTCCTCGAGGTCGTTGGAGATGGGCTTCTCGACCAGCGGCACGATGCCGCGGCGCACGGCCTCGCGAGCGACGCCCAGGTGCAGGTCGTTGGGAGTGGCGATAATAACGCCGTCGGGCTTGACCTCGTCCATCATGGCAGCGGGGTCGGTGAAGAACGGCACGCCGGCGGCCTCGGCGGTGGCGCGGGCGCCCTCGAAGGCGTCGACAATGGCCACGAGCTCGGCCTCAGGCTCCTCGGTGACGAAGCGGATGTGGTTCTTGCCCATGGCGCCGGCGCCGATGACGGCGAGACGGACGGGGGCCTGGTTCTCGGACATGGTTGCTCCTTTTATGAGTTAAGAAGTGCGGCCCGACCGATATAGCTGCGGGGGTTTCGGCCGGGCCGCCAGGAGAGGCTGCGAAATGAGCTGCCTAGTATGCAGGCTCGCGCCCAGATGCCTACGCGGCCTTCTTCTTGGAGTCGGAGACCATCATGTAGACGGTCAGGGCCACGGCGACGGCCGCGATGACGATAGCGCCGTAGAAGGACTGCTGGTAGGCGGCGTTGCCGGCATCGGCGTGGTAGAGCACGGCCGTGATCGGCTGGCTGATCCAGGTGGAGGCGGCGTAGCCAAGGAACATGATGCCGTAGTTGACACCGAGGTTGCTCGTGCCGAACGCGCCGCCGGTCAGCGGCGGGTAGATGACGAGCAGGGCGCCGAAGCTGAAGCCGAGCAGGGCCAGAGCCACGAAGAACATCGCCTGCGAGAAGCTCATGGACATGATGACCAGCGCGGCCATGGTGATCACGAGCATGATGAGCAGGGACTTGTAACCGCCGATTCTGTCGGTGATGTGGCCGAACGTAAGGCGCCCGACGAGGTTCGCGCAGGTGTTCACGGTGACCACGACGCCGCCCAGGGCCACGGCCGCGGCGGAGTTGGGGTCCTCGAAGAGCTGGACGGCGGCGATGGAGGCCACCTTGCCGACGAGCAGCGTACCGGCCGTCGCGGCAAAGGCGAACGTGGCGATAAGCACCCAGAAGCGCGGGGTGCGGACCATCTCGCCGGGGGTCAGGTCGCCGAATGTGCCGGCGTGGGCGCCGCTGGCGGGGGCCACGTAGCCCTCCGGCAGCCAGCCCTTCTCGGGGGCCTTGAGGAAGAGGGCCGAGGCGGCGATGGTCACGAGGAACAGGACGCCCATGACCTTAAGGGCGGTGAAGACGCCGAAGGTCGGGATGAGGAACGACGCGAAGACCGGGGACAGCACGGCGGGGCCGGCCGTGGAGGCGGCCAGGGTGATGCCGGAGGCGAGGCCCTTCTTGTCGATGAACCACTTCTGGCCGCAGGTCAGGGCCGGGTTGTAGCCCAGGCCGTTGCCGATGGCGGCGACGACGGAGAACCACAGGTAAAACTGCCAGACCTCGGTCACGGTGCCGCACATGAACCAGCCGATGCCGTAGGCGGCAGCGGCGGCAATCACGATGTTGCGCGGGCCGATTTTGTCGGAGATGCGGCCGGCGAAGATGCCGGTCACGGCCATGATGGTCTGGAAGACCGGGAAAGCCCAGGTCAGAGCGCCGGACCAGTCGGGGTAGACGGCACAGAGGTTCTTGCTCACCACGGAGTAGAGCGCGATGTTGCTGATGAAGAACATGGTGACGCAGGCGGCGGAGAGAACCGCGGCGCGTCCCTTGTTGGAAGACTCGTTTGCCATGCTGTTTGGGTCTCTTTCTGTTTTGCTTTATCGATCGGACGGCACCTGCAGAAGGGACTGTCCCTTTTGCAGGTGCGATCAGGTCGGCTTACTGGTCGGTCGGGGTCTTGACGCCGGCCTCGTCGGTCCACAGGGCCACGCCCTTGTTCTTGAGGTAGTTCTCGGCGTAGGCGCGACGGCCGCCGGGCTTGGCGGTGAGGTCGCCCATCATGTTGGAGAAGCCGCCGTCGACCATGATCTCGGCGCCGGTGGTGAAGTCGGAGCGGGTGGACGCCAGGAACATGACGGCGTTGGCGATGTCGGTGACCTCGCCGATGCGACGGGTGGCGATCAGGCGGCTGCGGTCCTTCTCGACCTGCGGGTCGGCGTAGAAGTTCGCGGACATCGGGGTCTTGACGAAGCACGGGCAGACGCAGTTGGAGCGCACGCCGTAGGGGCCCCACTCGGCGGCGAGCATCTTGGAGAGCATGTTCACGCCGGCCTTGGTGGAGGAGTAGACGCCCGAGAAGGTCTCGGGGGTGTAGGAGGCGGCGGTGGAGATGTGGACCAAGCGGCCGCGGCCCTGCTTGATCATCTCGCGGCCGAAGCGCTGGGAGGCGATGAAGGTGCCGGTGAGGTTGACCTTGATGACCTGCTCGAAGTCGGAGAGGGGCAGGTCCTCCATCGGGGAGAAGCGCAGGATGCCGGCGGTGTTGACCAGGACGTCGACCTGGCCGAAGTCGCGCATGACGGCGTCGACGGCGGCCTGGACCTCGTCCTCGTTGGTGGCGTCCATGCGATAGCCCTCGGCGTGGATACCGAACTCCTCGGAGAGGGCAGCGGCGGAAGCCTTTGTCTTCTCCTCGTCAAGGTCGAGAAGCACGACGTTGGCGCCGTTGCGCGCAAACTCGCGGCAGATCTCGACGCCCATGCCGCCGAGCGCGCCGGTGACGGCGCAGACGTCACCCTTGAGGTTCAGCCAGTTTTCCATGATTAACTCCCATCGTTTACGTGCGAATACATACCATTCGCAATCGTATTTGCGCGACGTATGTAGGGGAATTACCGATTGGATGGTACGGTGTGAACCCCAGGTTCACAGTTGGTATAAGACAAAGGGGCTGTCCTCTTGTCTTGTGGAGGGAGGCGCGCGTGTACGACCGCAGGTTGGACGCCATCGTGGCGGCGGCGGAGCTCGGCAGCTTCACACGGGCGGCCGAGCGGCTGCGCATCTCGACGACGGCGCTGGTCAAGCAGGTGACGACCTTTGAGGGCGAGTTCGGCGTCACACTGTTTGCCCGCAGCCACACCGGCGTCTCCCCCACCGCGGCAGGCGAGCTGCTGGTCTCCGACGCGCGGCAGATCATCGGCCTCTCGGAGGCAGCGCTTCGCCGTGCGCGCGGGCAAGGCGCGCCCGTGCGCCTGGGCGTCTCGCTCATGTGCCCTGGGAAGAACACGCAGGCCCTTTGGCCGAAGATCCACGAAATCGCGCCCGATCTGCAGCTCGAGGTCGTGACCATCGGCGACCTGTACGACTCGCGCACCACCGTGATGGCGCGCCTCGGGGAGCAGGTCGACGTGGTGCAGTCAAGCTACTCGACGGTCCGCTGGGGCGGCCTGTGCCAGCTGCTGCCCATCTTCTCGACCCCGTTCTCGGTCGACGTTCTGCGATCGAGCGAGCTCGCGGGGCAAGGGAAGGTGACCTTGGATGACCTTCGTGGGATGCGGATCCGCATGTTGAGGCACGCCAACGACGCCACCGACCAGCTGCGACAGGCCCTCAAGCGCGAGCACGGAATCGAGGTCGCAGATGCGCAAAGCTTCGACTTCGCCCTGTTCAACGACGCTGCCGAGCATGGCGACGCGGTCATAACGAGCGGCGCCTGGTCGGGTGTTCACCCGGGCTTTGTGGGCGTGACGCTGGACTACCCGCTGGAGGTGCCGTGCTTTCTGGCCTATCCGCGCGACCCCGCGTCCCACATTCAGCGCTTCGTCGACGCCATGGCGCAGGTCCTCGACGACACGCGGGGCGCGTAGGGGCGCGTGCACCGCGCCAACGGCGTACCTGCGCCGCACCGGCGCCAAATCTCCCCTGGTTTTGAGGGTTTTGCGCCGCCCGTTCGGGTGTCATAGCGCAAAACCCTCAAAACCAGGAGGATTACTTCCTCAAATCGAGGGTTCTGCGCGATGTCGATGAATCCAAGGGCGCAAAACCCTCCGTTTGAGGAACGCGAACGCCATTGCCCAAGCGCATAAACCCAGCCGCGGAAGGTTTGAAGTCCTCGGGCCGCACCGCACCGAAAACGCCTTCTTTCCTCTAAGGGCAATGGTCTTCTCAAGTTCTGACGCATTGGTTTACTCGCAGGTTTGATAATCGAGAAGCGTATAACACTCGTTAACGTAGGGCGCGGGATCGTAAAAGGGCCCGCCCAGAAGCCGTGTCGCTTGCCGGCTGCATGCAGTCAACCGCAGAGCCGCGCGGCGAGAAACTCCTGCGCCGAGAGCGCCTCGCCTGCGACGAGCGCGCGAATGCGCGAGGCGTCGCGTGCGGCAGCCCGGCAGCCCCGAGTCACCGCCCACACAAACGACAGGCCCACGAGCGCGCGGATGCGCAGGCTCCGTAAAACGTAACATCCACCTGCAGAAACACCAGCGAAGCCCTCGCCCAGCCCGAAAGCGCCGCCCCGTCGAGAAAGCACGCCCGCCACGTGACCGCAGCGGCGCCCGCCACCACGAGCGCGGCGCCGACGATCGCCCGGCACGCGGGCGGCGCATCAACGCCCTCGAACGAGAACGCCCGCAGCGCGAGCTCCACGAGCTTCGCCGTTCTCACCTCGATCTGTCCCCGGTCCAGCCATCCGTGTTCACAAGCTCATCGTCCAGGTTCAGCCTGCTCAGGAAGAATATTCCTGGGCTTCCGCTGGACGCAGCAAGTCAATGGGACAAAGAATCCGAGCGGTAAGAATCATCGCGACAAGACCAGGTCTTCGAAGGATGAGAGGTACCACAGCCAGGGAACAGCTCGACCAACGAGTCGCGAACGACCTCCGAAAGATGGCGGCGTCGCCGACGCCCGCACGACTTCAATAGGTCATGTGTGTCCCTATCTAGCGAGATAAACACAAGGATCACGTATCACGCCATGCGCCGAACTCGGGTCCTACAGTTCTTCGCCGTTGGTCTCACAGACCTTCTTGAACCAGAAGAAGCTGTCCTTCTTGGCGCGGCGCAGGTCGCCCGAGCCGTCGTTGTGCTTGTCGACGTACACAAAGCCGTAGCGCTTCTTCATCTCGCCCGTGCCGGCCGAAACGATGTCGATGGGACCCCACATGGTGTAGCCCATAAGGTCCACGCCGTCGTGCACGGCCTCGGCCATCTGCTCGATGTGCTCGCGCATGTAGTCTATGCGGTAGTCGTCGTGGATGGAGCCGTCCTCCTCCACCGTGTCGGCGGCGCCTAGGCCGTTTTCCACGACCATAAGCGGAATCTGATAACGGTCGTACATGTCGTTGAGGTACCAGCGCAGGCCCTTGGGGTCGATAGCCCAGCCCCAGTCGCTGAACTTGAGGTAGGGGTTCAAGGCGTCGTCGTAGAACACGTTGCCGGTGCCGGCCTCTACCGTGGGGTCGGTGGAAACCGTGGAGCTCTTGTAATAGCTGAAGGTATAGAAGTCCACCTTGCCCTCGGCCAGGATCTGCTCATCGCCGGGCTCCATGTCGATGCTGACGCCCTTCTCCTCCCACAGGCGCGGGGCCCAGCTGGGATACGCGCCACGCGCGTGCACGTCACCGCAGTAGTGGTTGCAGATGCGCTCCATCTTCTGAGCCAGAAGCACGTCCTCGGGGCGGCAGCTG
This sequence comes from Paratractidigestivibacter sp., assembly GCF_963660155.1. GTDB lineage: Bacteria > Actinomycetota > Coriobacteriia > Coriobacteriales > Atopobiaceae > Paratractidigestivibacter. The sequence goes on from NZ_CAVKWG010000049.1 coordinate 13,350, forward strand.
TACGGGTACACGGCGCGGCTAGCGATCATGCAGGCGACCTTGTTTTCGGGGTCGATCTCGTGGGCAGCCTTCACGGCAAGGGCGCTGGCCACGAACTGATGGTGCAGGGCCTGGTAGCGGCGCTGCTCGTCGTCCCACTCGACCTTGATGCTAAAATCGAGCAGCGTGTTGTCCTCGGGCGGCATGATGCCGGCGCCCATGACGTTGCCGAACGGTGCGCACAGGCAGTTGATCTCGTTGAAGGTGATCCACAGCTTTACAAGGCCCTTGTACTCGGTGAAGCACAGCTTGGTGTAGCGCACGAACAAGTCGATAAGCTTGCGGTTGGACCAGCCGCCGTACTTCTTGGCCAGCGCGAAGGGCAGCTCGTAGTGCGAAAGCGTAACGAGCGGCTCGATGCCGTTCTTGTGCATCTCCTCAAACATGGAGCGATAGAAGTCGATGCCGGCCTGGTTGGGCTCCTCGTCCTCGCCCGTGGGGAAGATGCGGCTCCAGTTGATGGACACGCGCAGGCACTTAAAACCCATCTCGCCAAAGAGCGCGATATCCTCCTTGTAGCGATGATAGAAGTCGATTGCCTCGTGGCTGGGGTAATACTCGCCCTCGTGGATGGTGGTGGTCACCATGCGCGGGGTGTCCATGGTGCCGCCCTTGATGACATCGGGCACCGAGAGGCCCTTGCCGTCTTCGAGGTAGGCGCCCTCGCACTGGTTGGCGGCCAGAGCGCCGCCCCACAGGAAGCCATCGGGGAACTTAGACATGCGAATTCCTTTCGTCGCAGGTTAATGAACAAAGATACGCGCAAGCGCCAGTTTGAGCGGCAAGCCCGCCGACTCAGTTAGGCCAGGTCTTGGCCGTTGGACTCGATGCACTTCTTATACCAATAGAAGCTGTCCTTGCGGCTGCGCTCGCCGGTGCCGGTACCGTCGTCGTGCTTATCGACGTAGATGAAGCCGTAGCGCTTGGCCATCTCGCCGGTAGAAGCGCTCACCAGATCGATGCAGCCCCACATGGTGTAGCCCATAAGCTCCACGCCGTCTTCCACGGCCTCGCCCATCTGCTGAATGTGCTGGCGCAGATACTCAATACGGTAGTCGTCGTGCACTACGCCGTCGTCGCCTGGCTTGTCGAAGGCGCCCATGCCGTTCTCAACCACCATGAGCGGCTTCTGGTATCGATCCCACATCTCGTTGAGGCTCCAACGCAGACCCTTGGGGTCGATCTGCCAGCCCCAGTCGCTGGCTTTAAGGTAGGGGTTCTTAACGCCGCCGAACAGGTTGCCGCCGGTCTTTTCCAGCGTCTCGTCGCAGCTCACGCAATTGCTCATGTAGTAGCTGAAGGTGCAGAAGTCAACGGTGCCGGCGCGCAGCAGCTCCTCGTCGCCCTCCTCCATCTTCACCGTGATGCCGTTGTCGGCAAAGTAGCGCTTCATGTAGCCCGGGTAGTAGCCGCGCACGTGCACGTCAGAGGTGAAGTAGTTCACGCGCTGCATCACCTGCTGCGACAGCAGGATGTCGTCGGGCGCGCAGGTGCGGTAGTAGTACGGAACGTAGATGCACATGTCGCCGATCTTAAGCTTGGGATAGTGCTCGTGCGCGTAGAGCACCGTTTTTGCGCTGGCGACAAACTGGTTGTGCACGGCGGTGTAGCGCACCGAAAGATCAAACGGCAGCTCGGTGCGCGGGCCGGTGTAGCCCTTGAACGTACCGGTAGAAGTGCTGGCGCCGCCGCTGGCCAGGCCGCAGTTGATCTCGTTGAAAGTGAGCCAGTACGTAACCTTGTCGTGATAGCGGTCGAGCACGCACTTCGCATAGCGAATGAAGTGATCGATGCAGCGACGGTCCTCCCAGCCGTTCATCTCGTCTACCAGCGCATAGGGCATCTCGTAGTGGCTGATGGTAACAAGCGGCTCGATGCCGTGCGACCGCAGGCAGTCGAACACGCGGTCGTAGAAGGCAAGGCCGGCCTCGTTGGGCTCCTCCTCCATGCCCGTAGGGAAGATGCGCGTCCAGGCAATGGACATGCGAAAGGTCTTGAAACCCATCTCGGCCATGAGGGCGATGTCGCTCTCGTAGGTGTGGTAGAAGTCGATGCCGTCGTGGTTGGGATAGTACTTGGCGGGATCGAGCGAGGGGTCGATCATGCGCGGCGTGTTAACATCGCCGCCGGTGACCACGTCGGCAACCGACGCGCCCTTGCCGTCCACGTCCCAAGCGCCCTCAAACTGGTTGGCGGCGGTGGCGCCACCCCACAGGAAGCCTTCGGGGAACTTTGCCATAACGGACTCCTTTCCTTTACGCCCGGGCCGGGCGATTGAAGATAAACGGGGCGAGGCGCCCTACGGTCAGTACAGCCTGAGGCCGAACATGAGCATGAGCGGCATGGTCACGATGGACAGGATGGTGGAGACGGTGGAAAGCCCGGCGCCGAAGCGATAATCGCCGCCGAAGAGCTGCGGAAACATTGAAGACAGCGTGCCGCATGGAGCCGCGAAGGCAATAAGGATCACGGCCTTGCACGGCACGGGCATGGGCCACACCGCCAACAGCAGCACCGTTATGCCGGTGACCACGATAAGGCGCAGGAAGCTAGCCTTGTAGATGGAACGGGTGCGCAGCAGGGCGCGCAGGTCGGACTGGGCCAGAAACACGCCCAGAAGCAGCATGCTCAGGCCGGTGTTGAGGTTGGCCATGCCATCGAGAAACGAATCGATAGCGCCCGCGGGCTCAAACGAGCAGAAGAAGCACACGAAGCCCACCGCGACCGAAACGATGACGGGGTTGGTGACGATCTTCTTGGCGCTTACAAACGAGGCGTCGCGCGTATAGACACACCACGTACGTCCAGATAAAGAGCACCTGCACGGCGATGCAGGCCGAGACGAACACCACGTATTCCGAGCCGATGACGCTTTCCACCAAGGGGATGCCGATAAAGCCCATGTTCGACACGCTGCTGCCGATCTGGGGCACGCGCTCGCCGTTGAAGCCGAAGGCGGCATGCGCCACGGCGATGCTCACCACCATGAGCACGGCGGTGACGGCGCACACGGTTAGCACGTCGCCCAGAAGCGCAGGGTCGAACTTGACGGCCAGGGCGCGGATGATCGCCGCGGGCGTGGAAACATAGGTAGCTATGTTGGTGAGGACCTTGGAGCCCTCCCTGCTGATGAACTTGGCCTGGAAACAGATGGCTCCCACGGCCACCATCATAAACATGGCGGCTATCTGCGAGAGCATGATGGGCATCGTTGTTGTCAGGGACAACTCCATGTGCAACAGGACCTTTCGGGGGTGGAATCGGAATACGCGGGGTCGGTCGTGTAGGAAAAGGGCCGCTCGGGCCATAAGTCAGAGCGGCCCTCTGCAAACTATGCGATCAATCGCATGTGCTCAATTAAGCCTGAACCTTCTTGGGCTCGTCCTCCTTGTAGGTGACGTAGGTCAGCGCGAAGGAGATGACGCAGGCGATCACGATGCCGATGGCATAGTAAATCATGTTGGTGATGCCCTCAGTGCCCGCAGGATCGATGTAGACGGGCAGGCCGAGCAGACCGGAGTAGCCCATCATGAACTGCTTGGCACCCATGAGGCCCATAAAACCGCCGCCGATAGCGGAAGCGATGCAGGACATAACGAACGGGGTCTTCTTGGGCAGGGTAACGCCGTAGATAGCAGGCTCGGTGGTACCAAACATACCAGTGATGGCAGCAGGGATGGCAATGTCGCGGATGCTCTTGTCCTTGGTCTTCACAAGCACGGCGAGAACAGCGCCAACCTGAGCATGAGTGCAGACCTGGCGGCCGCCGAAAACGGCGTCATAGCCGAGGGCGCTGATGTTGTTAAGAATAAGGGGGACAACGGCCCAATGAAGACCGAAGATAACGAGCACCTGCCACAGGCCACCCAGAACCGCGCCGCAAAGCAGGCCGCCGACAACGGGAATCTCGTAGATGGACTGGAAGAAGAGGGCCAGCAGGTTGGTGAGGACGCCGGCAACGGGGCCGATGACCAGATAGGTAAGGGGCACGAAGATGATCAGCGTCAGCATGGGCGTAGCGAAGAAGCGCAGGGCTGCGGGGATCTTCTTGTCAACGGCGTTCCAGAACTTGGCGGCGCAGAGCACGGCCAAGATGATGGGAACAACCGAGCTGGTGTAGCCAGAGCTGGGGAACACGATGGGCAGGCCGAAGAACGTGTTGGAGTAGCTCATCTCCATGAAGGTGCCACCGAAGACGGAGCCGATGGCGTCGGCCGACTTCATGGCAACCATGTTGGGATAGCAGAGGGCGGCACCCATAGCGCCACCCACGAACTGGTTCATGCCGAACTTCTTGGCCGAGGTGATGCCGAGGAAGACGGGCAGGAAGTAGAAGAAGCCGTCGGCGAACGCATAGATGGTCTGGTAGGCACCGTCAGTGGAGGTCACGACGCCCAAGAAGGCCAGCAGCGACAGCAGGCCCTTGGTCATGCCGGAAGCTGCAAGAACGGGAATGACGGGCTGAAGAATGCTGGAAATGAGGTCGATCAGAACGTCGACGGGCTTCTTGGGAGCGCCGTCGCCCTCGCCCTCGCCCTCCTCGAGGGCGTTGCCATCCTCGTCGACCAGGCCACCGGCCTGGAACTTGCCGATAGCAAGAACGGTGTCGTACACGTCGGTTACGTGCGGGCCGATAACAACCTGATACTGGCCGCCGGCGTGCATAACCTTGATCACGCCGTCGGTATTCTCGAGGATCTCGTCGTTAGCCAGCGACTCGTCCTTGAGCTTGAAGCGCAGGCGGGTAACGCAGTGAGCCAGGCTCTTTACGTTGTCCTTGCCGCCCACGTTCTGGATGATGATGCGCGCCAGGCCATCATATTTGCTTGCCATGTCCACTCCTTTTCCAAATGTCGGGCATAAACGTATATGTACTGACGTGCATACTCGCGGCGCCTGCGAGCTTGCACGGTCGATACCGATCTAAAAGACCTGCTCTTTTTCGGGGGACATCGAAATGAGGTACATAAGCAAGTAGAAGCGCTCCTCGTCCGTGAGCTTCCATCCGTGTTCTTGCTTGAAATACCGCGCAATGGCCTTGGAGGTCGCGTTGGCGGTTGGATAGTTCTTGGCGATATCCATAATGAGGTCGAGTTCGGCGTTGAGCTTTTCTCCCCCATCCATCAGGCGCTTAACAAGAAACTTGAGATGCGTGACAAAACGCACGTAGGAGTGGCTGCGCCTTTCGATCGGGCGACCGTGGCACATCTTCTTCTCGACGATGGCGGTAACGTCCCCAATGATGGTGAGGGTCTTCTGCACATCATACAGGCTTCTGGCCTTGGAAGAACCGCAGCCCTCGGCGCTAGTAATGTGCAAGGCTATCGAGCAAGCCTCGGTTTCGGGGAGCCTAACCCCACAGGCGCCATCCATAAAAGCGAGGCCGGTCTTGCCAAGCTCATACTCGACCGGATAAGCCAGAGGGATATCAGCGGCAAGGGGATTCTCTATGACGACGCCCTCGGCAAACCGCTCGGCCGCAAACTGAAGATGGTCGGCCAGCGTGAGATAAAGATTGGGATTGAGCTTACAATCGAGCTCGATCTCGGCCAGGCGGACTATGTCCATCGAGACACCGATGACCTCGCCCGAGATGGAGTTGATGCTCTTGAGCAAATCTTCGTTGACATGGCGAAACACGCGATGAATCTGAGAGGTCTCTTCGAGCTCATATGGCGGTTTGCGAAACCCGAGACCCTTGCCGAACACGACGAGTTCGTTGCCGTCGGCATCTTCTGCCATGGCCACGTTGTTGTTGATGCGCTTGGTAATCAACATGAAAAAACTCCTCTCAAGACTCGACATAGACCAATAGGATGCGCCCGCGCGAACAGGACGTTTGTTCTATGGGCTTCGTCTTGCCTCACTGAGGAGTAACAACCGAAAATTTTAAAGCATGATAGCGCCTAAGCGAGGAGTTTGAACCTGAAAATTATAATTTCCCCACTCGCTGCGCGATTTCTACCACTCGCCCTGAACGGGGATCAAGGTTTCGTATGCCTGCAGTCGAAATTCGAGCAGGTCATCTCGAGTCTTTGAGCTCTTTTACCAAAACGTCAGAAAGAACCTCGAACACCGCGCGGGCCGATATGCCCCCTTCCCCCCAGCGCACATGCACCGCACGCCGATAATGCTTGTCACGGTAAACAATCGGGACCTCAAGATCGCATATGTTGACGTGTGCCTCGGAAACGCCCGACCACTCGACCGCGCACACGCATCGATATGCCGTAAGAATCGTCGAATCTGGCCGCGCCGTCGCACACGCCTCGCGAACGAGTCCTTCGGCGGCGGGGTCGTGAACGACAAGTCGGCTGCGCAACGTCTCATGACGTTCGTGCGTTCGTTGAGCGAGCCGGCGGTCGAGTTGCAGCAGGTCTTCCTCGCTCGGAAGGGCAGGGACCACCAAGGCGCTCGGATGCATGAGCACGCTCGAGGGATCGGTGGCCAACTCCACCACACCCTCGCCCGCAGGTGTCGGCCACGCTGCAGGACGGACTTCAGCGATATGGAGCTTTCCACGCCATCGCTCCGCAAGCAACCCGCGAATACGCCCAACGACCGCTGCGTTCTCGTCGGTATAGAGCACGGCAGCGTCCACTGACCGCGCACGCTCCAGCGTTTCCGCAAGCACCAGGGCAAGCAGCGCGGCCTCGGCCTTCGAAACGCGTCCCTGCATCGTGCGATCCAAGAATCTTGTCACCAGATAACTCGCCAGCGGATAGCGCGCGACGGTTTCGCTGGCGTGGTAATTGAGCAATCCGTGTCCCGCAGTTGCGCGTCGCATGGCCCCGTCCATGTGGCACGCCACACGTTCACACGTCGAGGGATCGAAAAAGATGGAGCTCTCGCCCACCATAAGCGCCGCCTCGCACAGCAGTTGAGCGGCAAGCGCCGAAGCTCGGGGGCTCGGAACAACCGGGACGACGCACTCGTCGAGCAAACGCGCTAGCGCCGCAATCTCAGCGTCATCGAGCTGTCCCAGCTGAGCTCGTTCCATACGAACCGCAAGACGCTGGGCGCTGTCCCGCCCCTCTCCCTCATCTGCAACAACATAACGAACCGTCAGGCCGCGCTCGGTTCGAATCAACGAGAGCGCGCACCAGGTTGCCACACGCTTTGCATCGTCCCCCGAGAAACGCCCCTCCACAATCGGCGCTTCGAGCTCATGCTCAACGAGCCCCAAAACAGAAGCGCACGTGCGCCAAAAACGTTCTTGCTCAACCGGGGTGTCGAAGACAGCATCCAAACAATCGCGAGAAATCCATTTTGAGGCCTCGTAGCGTCGTTCTTCCTCGCTCGCGACTATCGAAGCCCCGTCTTTTGCCGAGACCTCAAACACCAAATGAGGCAAACGAGCGATGCGATACCGCACAACGTCGAGCTGAGCGGCCACCGTGGAGCGAGACACGTACAAACGCGCGGCCATTTGCGCAAGCGTTTGCGGCTCTTCCCCCAGGGCCAATAGCAAAAACACTTGCGCATAACGTCGCCTGATGCTGTGGTGGCCAGCGTGGACGTTAAAGTCTTCTGCAAGCTTTAAGCGCATGCAGTCGTCCAATCGCACGATTCGATAGCCCAGACGCGTGCTCGACTCCACGTCAGCCGACGCACCAAGCTGTTCGCGCACCGCCGCGATCTCCTGCTTAACCAGTCGAGTGCTCACCGATAGGCGCTTCGAGAGCTCGGAAGCAGTAGCCCACCCGTCCGCTCCTACCAAAAGCATCACCAAACGCACCTGTCGCTGTGTAAGCATCGCATCCCTGCGCATCGACATCCCAAACTCTCCCCCGCCCTCGCAACGCCAAAAATCGGCTGCTCATGCAGGGCCGACTTTCGGTCGGTTACCTTCCCTATTAGAAGTGAAATCAATCGAACATGCAACCTGGAGAACCCATCGTTAAATAAAGGCAACGGCAGGCCCAACTAGAAAGGTTCAACCATGGCAGACGCATTGCACATTCCGGACGGCTTTCTCTGGGGCGGCGCGACCGCCGACTTCCAGTGCGAGGGCGGCTTCGGCGAAGGCGGCCGCGGCCTGCTCACGCGCGACTTTGAGACCGACGGCAACCAGGAGCAGCCGCGCCAGATCACGCTCAAGATGCCCGACGGCAGCCGAACCTCGGTGAACAGCAGCTTCTTTATGTGCGAGCCGTTCCCCGAGGGCGCCGTCCCCACCATCTACGACGACTGCTACTACCCCAGCCACCAGGCCGTGGACTTCTATCACCACTGGCGTGAGGATATCGACTACATGGCCGAGATGGGCTATGGCGTGTACCGGTTCTCCATCACGTGGAGTCGTATCTTCCCGCTGGGCGATGAGGAGAAGCCCAACGAGGAAGGCCTCGAATTTTACGAGGACGTCGTCGACTACCTGCTCTCCAAGAACATCCAGCCACTCATAACCATCTGCCACGACGAGGTACCCGCCTATCTGGCCGAGAAGTACAACGGCTGGGAAGATCGCCATGTTATCGATTGCTACCTCAAGCTTTGCCGCGCGCTGTTCGAGCGCATCGGCAGCAAGTGCAAATACTGGCTCACCTTTAACGAGATCAACGCCATCGCCGGCTACATCGCCACCGGCTCGCCCAAGACCGACCCGCAAACGCACTACACCTGCATTCACAACATGTTCCTGGCGAGCGCCAAGGCCGTGGTTCTCGGACACGAGATGATGCCCGGCTCGATGTTCGGCACCATGTATGCGCTCTCCGAGGTATATCCCGCCACCTGCAACCCCGACGACGTGTTCCGCCGCATGCAGTTCCGCCACATGAGCCAGTTCTTCTCCGATGTAATGGCCCAGGGCTACTATCCCTATTACGCGCAGGACATTTTCCGCAACCTCGGTGTTGACCAGGCCGCCTTCATGCAGGAGAGCGATGCCGAAGTACTTGCCGCGGGCCCGCTTGATTACGTGACGTTCAGCTACTATCGCAGCGCCATCATCCACGCCGATACCGAGCTTAAGCGCCTGGGCGGCGACATGAACAACCCCTATCTCAAGAACTCCGACTGGGGCTGGCCGATCGACCCGGTTGGTCTGCGCTACGTCATGAACGAGGTCTACGACCGCTACCGCAAGCCGATCTTTATCGTCGAAAACGGCTTAGGCGCCTATGACAAGATCGAGGAGGACGGCACCATCGACGATCAGTACCGCATCGACTACCTGCGCGATCACCTGCGCGAGATGGCAAAGGCCATCTGCATCGATGGTGTCGATTGTCTCGGATACACCATGTGGGGCTGCTTCGATCTGGTGAGTCTCTCCACCGGCGAGATGGCCAAGCGCTACGGTTTTGTGTACGTCGATATGGACGACAAGGGCAACGGAACACTCGAGCGACGCAAAAAGAAGAGCTTCGACTGGTTCCAGCGTGTCTGCGCCACCAACGGCGATTCGCTTTGGCAGGACTAAGCAGATTAGCAAGCTCATTGCTCACAGCATGACATTGAGTAAAAAGCGACCGAAAGCCTAGGGCACATACAAGACAGGGCGCTGAGCAAGACGAATGTTCTGCTCAGCGCCCTAGAGCTCAACGCTCTCAAAAGAGAACGCCTGCAGCGCGAGCTCCACGAGTTTCGCCGTCCTCGCCTCGATCTGTTCCCCGGTCCAGCTATCCGTGCTCACGAGGTCCTCGTTCAGGTTCAACCCGCTCCGGTAGCCTACGTACGCCCCGCTCGAGTCCTTACGCTCGCGCTTCTCGACAAAAGGCAGGTTGCCCAGGTTCGAGTTATAGCCCGTTAAGGTGAGGTTCCCCAACGTGTGCACGCATGCCGCCTGGATTTCCCGGGCCTTGTCCTTATCGCCGCCGCCAATCATCTTGACCCAACTCGACGGGATGTTCTCTCCTTGTGGGAAGATGTGCTCGATCGTCCAAACGTAGTTGCCGGACGAGTTACGCTCCCAGAGGCCCTTCATCTGCTTGGTCACGCTCGGCTCTGCCAAAGTGGCAAGAATGAACCTCGTCATATCGGGGTTCACGTCGTTGCGCGCGACGGCGACTTCGCGCGGCGAGCGGCCGGCGATAAGCTCGCGAGCAGCCTGGACCATGCGCACGCACGCCTCCGTCGACGTGCGGTGGGCGTGGGTGATGGCCGAAACGGCCCGCACTTCGTCGTCGGCCGCACTTGTGAAGGCCGGCGGCACGGTGCGCATGAGGGAGCCGTTGCCGTTGTCGCGCTCGCCGGAAAGCCCGCGACCGACGCGCAGGGCCGTCGCCGCGGCGTTGCCGGTGTCGAATAGCCGCTCGCAAGTGCAAGCGTCGTCGTTGTACCACGCGAGGAACTTCTTGCGAATGTCGTCTGCGTCAATGCGCCCCAGCTCACGGTAACTGTCGCAGATAGCGAGCGTCATCGAGGTGTCGTCGCTCCACGTACCTGCCGGCTGATTATGCGTGCCGTGGCCCTCCATGCCCGTGCACGTAAAGGAGCCGCGCTGCAGCACAAAATCGACCTCGCCGACCTTCGATTTGTTGTAGTACGACAAGCGGAATCCATGGGCAAGGAGCTCCTGTGCCACCACGTTCTCGAGAAAAGACCCCTGGTTGATCGATAGGTCGCCTTGGATGATGTCGAACTGAACCGCTCCCACCGAGGCAGCGCTCAGCAAACCGCAGTCACGGAGAAAGAGCTTGAACAAGTTATGTTGCAGATTAATCTGCAGGAGCACAGTCGGTGCGCTTACGTTGCAACAAGGCAACGCGACCCCGGCATCGGCAAGCCACATCAAATCGCTCTCGTAGCGTTCCATCCGGGCGGTCTTGGAAAGGTCGCTCAGCTTAAAGCGGCGGTTCTTCTTATTCAGCTGAGCCGGAATGGCATCGAATATGGCGTTGACGTGGACTTTGTTCGGAGCGTACTTGACCACATCCTAGCGATAAAGCGCCAAGATACCCCGCTGGACCTCCAGCACCCGCGCAGGACCACCCGTGTCCACGAGCTTCTAGGGTTGGATTCCCGCGGCCACCGCGCTGCAGTCCAGCTGTTAAGGGAGCACATGGCAAGAAGGGCTTCTCGCCAACCCGCAGCCTCCTATAGCTTGCGCCCGAGCTGCGTGAGTTTGAACTGGTCAGATTTGGTCTCCTGAACCTCTCGGCTGAACTCCAGACCGGCCTCAAAACCGAATGCGCCGATGCCCCCGCCCGCAACATGCGGGACGTCAGAAACGTACCGACCACCGGAGTCCTGGACCTTCTCGACGATCCTTGCAAGCATCCCATCCGAGACGATTGTGGGAGAAGCGACGACGTAGCCCATCTCGGTCGCTCGATCCGCCAGCTCCCAGAGAAGAACGGTCTTACCGCTTCCTCGCTGGCCGAGAAGGACGGTCGAGCGCTCTTTACTCCCCGGCACGGAGTCAAGGCCCGCGATCAATCCATCGAGGACAAGCTCCCTGCCCACAAGATACGTAGGCCTGTTTCCGAATGCCGGCGAGAAGATCGTGTCCTTGATCATCGTAGATCCCCTTTCCTTTTTTCCTATTTGTCAATTACCTGCGGTAATGTGCTTTTGCCGCAACGGGAAATCCGTTGTGGGACACCCCGGTAACGGCGAGTGCGTCTTGAAGGACGACGTGGCAGGCGTTCTGGAGAAGCTCCGCGCCGCCGACGCGATCGTCTTCGCCTCGCCCATCTACTGGTTCGATATCACGGCGCAGGAGAAGGCCGCGATCGACCGCATGTACGCCTTCGGCGGCCTCGACTTCCTCATCCGTCAACCCCTTGAACTCAATGGTCGTTCGTCTTGCCACGTCAACGATCGTTACAGCAAAGCCCATCAGGCGCACCGGACAACAAGTAGCCCACCGACGCGGCGGCCGGGTCCGCGCGTCCTCGGCATCGCGCAGCCCCGCGCCGCACAAATAACGCCCGCAAACAGGGGCCGAAGCGTTTCAACAGGAAGATTCATGCCGAAGTCTCAACTTACGGGCATAAAGAACCGAAGCGCTACGTGATCGGCGTCTTTCGGTGCGCCACGTCGTGGAACACGAAGAAATCCGGCCTATGCCGAGACTGTGTGCACTCGAACATAATCCCATCGTTTGTGAACACACGGTTCGTCATGATGGCCATGTAGCTGCCATCCAAAAGCTCCAGCAGCTCGTAGTCCCTCTTGGTCGCCGGCTCAACAGTGATCTCTCGCATGCTCTGCGAAATGCCGAGGCCCAGCGTCCCTTCGAGGTACTCGTAAATGGATTGCGCAGCGACCTCCTTGGTGAGCCCCTCAACAGCGCTCGCCAAGAAGTAGCTGTTGTCTCGGATGGCCGGCTCGCCGCCGAATGTGCGGAGACGCTCCACGTGCAGCAGCTCGGTGCCTTCCTCGAACCCCGTCCGCTGAGCCAATGCCTTGTCGGCGCAAACCGGCTCGAACGTGCTCACCAGCGTTATTTGCTCGACCCCCATGCGCGCCATGCTCTCGGTGAAGGTCTCGATGCTGCCGACCTCAAAGAGTGCTCTCTCGCGCGGCCTAAAGATCACGCGGACACCCTTACCTTGGATCGGTTGCACGAGGCCTTCTCCCGCGAGCGTGGCGAGCGCCTTGCGGAGCGTGTTGTGTGAGCAGGAGAAATGCTCGGTCAGCACAGCCTCTGAAGGCAGCAGCGACTGAAACGGGTAGGTTCCGTCCGTAATGTCTTCGCGCAGGTCGCGGTAGATATTTTGCCAGATGGCCCTCATGAATCGTCCTTGTCTTTTTCATTGCCGACCGAGCCAAATTATAGAAGCAAGCCTTATGGTCGATGTGACGTTCGCGCTGAAATTCCTACCGTTCGCCCTACTTATTCAAATAAGATGGGTTTCCACCTGACTTATTCAAATAGGTCAGCCTATACTGCGGAGCAGCTTATTCAAATAAGTGGCCGCAGGGAGCAGGGGGCTCGTAACGGCCAAGGAGGAAAGGGAGGAAGACATGGGCAAGTACGCTCAGGATGCGGCGAAGCTGCTCAAGCTCGTCGGTGGCAAAGAGAACATCGCCGCGGTGAGCCACTGCATCACCCGCATGAGGTTCGTCCTCAACGACGAGTCCAAGGCAGACGTGCCGGGCATCGAGGCGATCCCCTCCGCTAAGGGCACCTTTACCCAAGGCGGGCAGTTCCAGGTCATCATCGGTAACGACGTCAAGACCTTCTACGACGAGTTCGTCGAGATCGCCGGCGTCGAGGGCGTCTCAAAGGACGCTGCCAAGGCCGCGGCCAAGCAGAACCAGAACCCGCTGCAGCGCGCCATGACCGTCATCGCCGAGGTCTTCGCGCCGATCATTCCCGCTGTCATCGTCGGCGGCCTTATCCTCGGCTTCCGCAACTGCATCGACTCCATCTATTTCTTTGGCGACGGCACGCTGACCCTCGTTGACGTGAGCGCCTTCTGGGCCGGCGTCGACAGCTTCCTATGGCTCATCGGCGAGGCTGTCTTCCACACGGGCATCCCCGTGGGCATCTGCTGGTCCGTTACCAAGAAGATGGGCGGCACCCCGATGCTCGGCATCGTCCTCGGCCTTACCCTGGTCTCCGGCCAGCTGCTCAACGCCTACAGCGTCGCCGGCACCGCCGCCGCAGACATCCCGCAGTGGGACTTCGGCTTCGCCCAGGTCAACATGATCGGCTACCAGGCGCAGGTCATCCCCGCCATCCTCGCGGCCGTGACCCTCGGCTTCCTTGAGCGCTTCTTCCGCAAGATCACGCCCGAGGTCGTCTCTATGATCGTCGTGCCGTTCTGCTCGCTCCTGCTTGCCGTCATGGCCGCCCACTTCGTCCTCGGCCCCATCGGCTGGTGGCTCGGCAGCGGCATCTCCAGCATCGTCTACGCCGGAATCACCGGCCCGCTCTCCGCTGTGTTCGGAGCGGTCTTCGGCGCCCTCTACGCCCCGCTCGTCATCACCGGCCTGCACCACATGACCAACGCCATCGACCTGCAGCTCATTGCCGACTTTGGCGGCACCATGCTCTGGCCCATGATCGCACTGTCCAACATCGCCCAAGGTTCCGCCGTCCTCGGCATGGCCTTCCTGCAGCGCAAGAACGAGCACAACCAGCAGATCAACATCCCGGCCATCATCTCCTGCTACCTGGGCGTCACCGAGCCCGCCATGTTCGGCGTCAACCTCAAGTACACCTTCCCGTTCGTGAGCGCCATGACCGGCTCTTGCATCGCTGGCCTGCTCTCTGTGGCCACACAGTGCACCGCGAACGCCGTCGGCGTCGGCGGCCTGCCGGGCATCCTCTCCATGCAGCCTGCGAGCTGGGCGATGTTCGCCGTGTGCATGCTCATCGCCATCGTGGTCCCGTTCGTACTCACGGTTCTGGTCGGCAAGAAGAAGGGCATCGACGTCGAGGCTGAGCGCGAGGCCGCCGAGATCGCGGCTAAGCTCGCCGCCTAAGGCCGAGCACAAGCAATAAGGGATCGATTACGTCTGCTACGGGTGCCCGCAAGACAGCGGGCACCTTCGCACACAATAAGGAAAGGTGCGGGGATGAGTACCCTCGATATCTCGAACAAGGTTGTCTACCAGATCTATCCCAAGAGCTTCAAGGACTCAAACGGCGACGGCTGGGGAGACCTGCGCGGCGTCACCTCCAAGCTCGACTACCTGGCTGAGCTCGGAGTCGACTACATCTGGCTCACGCCGTTCTTCCCATCACCTCAGCGCGACAACGGCTACGACGTAGCCGACTATCGTTCCGTGGATCCGCGCTATGGCACGATGGCCGACTTCGAGGAGCTCTCTCGCGAGGCACATGCCCGCGACATCGGCATCATGCTCGACATGGTGTTCAACCACACCTCAACCGAGCATGAGTGGTACCAGAAGGCCATCGCCGGCGACAAGCGCTACCAGGACTACTACCTCTTCTGCGAAGGCGCCCCGGGCAAGCTCCCCAGCAACTGGGCCTCCAAGTTCGGTGGCCCCGCCTGGCAGTGGGAGCCGGCCGTGGGCAAGTGGCGCATGAACCTCTACGACCCCTCGCAGGCCGACCTTAACTGGCGAAACCCCGAGGTGCGCCGCGAGTGCGCCGACATCGTCCGCTTCTGGAAGGAGAAGGGCGTCGATGGCTTCCGCTTCGACGTGGTAAACAACATCTCCAAGCCCAAGACCTACAAGGACGACTTCATCGGCGACGGCCGCCGCTTCTATGTAGACGGCCCGCACGTGCACGAGTACCTGCAGGAGCTGGTGCGCGAGGCCGGAATCGACGCCACTGACGGCTTCATGACCGTCGGCGAGATGTCTTCCACCTCGCTCGAGGCCTGCCTGGGCTACACCAACCCCGCCGACCGCGAGCTCTCCATGGTCTTCTCGTTCCACCACCTCAAGGTGGACTACAAAGACGGCCAGAAATGGGCCCTCATGCCGGCGGACCTCAACGAGCTGTACCGCCTGCTCTCCACCTGGCAGGAGGGCATGCAGGCCGGCGGCGGCTGGAACGCCTTGTTCTGGGACAACCACGACCAGCCGCGCGTTGTCTCGCGCTTCGGCGACGACGGCAGGCTCCGCGTGCCGTCCGCCAAGATGCTCTGCCTGTTCATGAACCTGTTGCGCGGCACACCCTATATCTACCAAGGCAACGAGCTCGGCATGACCAATGCTCACTTCACGAGCATCGAGCAGTACCGCGACGTGGAGAGCACCAACTACTACCGCATCCTCATGGACGAGGAGGGCAAGACATCCGAGGAGGCGCTGCGCATCGTCGCCGAGCGCTCGCGCGACAACGCGCGCACGCCCATGCAGTGGGACGGCAGCGCAAACGCCGGCTTTAGCACCGGCGAACCATGGAGTACCATGGCCTGCGACGCGCCCGACTGCAGCCAGGCGGAGATTTGCGTGGAACGCGAGGTGGCAGATCCCAATTCCATCTTCGCCTTCTACAAGCAGGTGAACGAGCTGCGCCACCAGATGCCGGTGGTGTCCCGCGGCAAGGTTAAGTTCCTGGACGCCGGCTCCGCTCCGATGTTCGAGTATTGTCGCTTCGGCGATCTTGTGGTTGGAGAGAAGTACGACGCCGCGACCGCCACGACCGCTGACCTCGCCGCGCCGGGCTCCCTGCTCGTGCTCGCCAACTTCGGCGGCGAGCCGCGCACCATGGGAGAAGAGGCGAAGGCACTTTTAGCCAAGGGCGAGTGGGACGTGCTGCTGCGCGCGTACGACGACGCGCCTTCCGACGACAAGCTGCGTCCCTACGAGGGCGTGGTTTACATCCGCAAGTAACGTTCAGCGCGCCTCCGGTCGATCCGGCGGCGCGCCTTTCTTTGGAGATATGCAATGGGACGCATCAGACTCATCGCGAGCGACATCGACGCTACGCCGCTCTTCGATCGGCGGGCCAGAACGCTCAACCCAGATGCGCTCGTTGCCGTTGAGCACGCGCTCGACGCTGGGATCGTGTTTGTCGCCGCGAGCGGTCGGCAGTGCTTCAACATGCGAAATCTATTCGGGTCCCTCGCCGACCGGCTCATCTACGTATGCGATAACGGGGCGCTCGCCCTGCAAGGCAGCAAGGTCCTCCACAACGCGCGGTCGACAGAGAGCAACTTCTCAAATTGGCTCACTCGGTGCTTGAATCTGAGCACCTGCACCTCTTGCTGAGCGGAACCAAGACGTGTTACGTCTCGGAGAGGGACCCGATTTTCTTTGACCGCATGGAAAAAGTCCTCGGAAACCCGACGATACCTTTTGGGCACCCCGACAACATCAATGATGCGCTGGTCAAAGTAGGTGTTTAGTTCGACAATACAAGCGATACGGAGACCCAAACGGAGGTCGAGAGCCTAAAAGGCTCGTTTCGGCGGCTCCTTCGAAATCGTCAGCTCCGACGTCAACTGGTGCGACATCGTGCGCCGCTTCGAGCTTAGTCAACACGCGAGGCGCTCGAATATTCTCATCGCCGTTGGGACCGGATGACCGCTGATTCAGGTCACCGGGTACGCACAGCAACAAAAAAATCGCCGACCCAAGGCCGGCGACGCATTGACGCGCGCGATTCAAGCGCTTATTTGTTTCCGTACCAGGAGATTCCCTCGTAATTCCAGCCGGCCTCTCGCAGGCCCGAGATCTCAGCCCAGCTCGTGGTGTAGTGGTGCGTGCCCACGGATGCATACGGGTTATACACGCGATACAGCGGGACGCCGTCGCTCGTGTCGGCCGAGTACCAACCGATGCCCTCATAGGTCCAACCGGCTTTCTTGCACTCCTCGACCTCTTTCTCGTCGAGGGTATAGTGATGATCACCGCCTGGGGCGTACTTGTTGTACAGGCGATATACCGGGGTCGAGGAGGACTTCGGCGCGTACCACGAAATGCCCTCGTAGTCCCAGCCGACGGCGTCGAGCTTAGAGACCTCGGCCGCATCCGCGGTATAGAAGTGCTCGCCGGTATAGCGGTTGTAAAGGCGATACATGGTGTTTGCGCTCGTGTTCTTGGAGCTGCCGGACGACGAGCCGGAGCTGTCGGAGCCAGAGCCGCGTGAAGACGACCCGCTCGAAGACGAGCTGCTCGACGACCCTTTGGCCAAGACCTTGTCGACGGTAGCCTTGCTGACCGTGCTGTAGCTCACGTAAATCGTCTCGGAGCCGGACTGCGACGACTTGGACACGTAGCTCTCAGACCCCGCATCGGCAAAGGTCTGCGCCCAGTAATAAGTGCCGCCATAGTAGAAGCAACCGATGCCCACCGAGGTGTAGTCGCCCGAGAGCATATTCTGCTTGTGGCCCGCGCTGTTCATCCAAGCCGTGGTAACGGCAGCGGGCGTCGTCTGTCCCATGGCCAGGTTCTCGCCTATCGAATACCAATCCACGCTACTGGGGATCGCCGTCGACCACTTGGTGCCGTTCGGACGCGTGTGGGAAAAATAAACCGCCGCCTCGGCCGCGCGCTGCATGGCGACCTTCTGGAGCGTCGAGTTCATGACCAGGCGATTCTTGCCGGCGCTGGAGCGCTCGTTGTTCAAAAGCGTGAGCTGCTGTGCGGCGAAGTCGTAGCGCATCGTTCCGTTGAGGGTGATGACGGCATCCGAAGAAGAAGCGAGCGTGACCTCAGCCACATCCTCCTCGACAAGGGGATCAAACGCGTCGTAATCACGCGCCTCGACGGCTCCGTCGTCGGAGATGACATCGGCAGCGCCCGCGTAATCGGCGTCGTCTGCGTCGTGGGCGGCTTCGTCGCCGTCGGTCGCGGACCCAGCACAGGCAACCTGATCTTCCGGGTGGAACGCGCTATCTGAGAGAACGGTAGCGAACACGCCGTCTTCGGCAAAAGCAGCGACGGGCAGAGCAGCCATGCCGAGCAGCGAAAGGGCCAGCACGACGGCGAAACCACTGTACCGAGCGCTTCTCATGAGCTCTCCTTTCGTAAAGGCAATGCTGATAATTACTTAATATATACCTCATATTCTCTCGCCGAAGATTAAGCGTTCATCAAGGCAATCAAATGGGCATCGGCTGCAATTTGGGGACAGACACCTTTGTGAACACGAACCTCGGTATCGGTAATAGACCCAAAGATTCGGCGATATACTCGCGACCACGACGCGCATGCAAAAAGGTGTCTGTCCCCAAATTGCAGTCGAGCCGCTGAACGTGCTTTTGCACGCATGGGCACGCGCTGCGCCGCGCGCCCGCGAATCCCGTGGTATCCTCTCCTACGGCGTCTGCCCTCGGGCCGGCGATCCGCGCTGTTCGGGTCCGATATCCAGCGCGTTAGAAGCTAAAACCAAAGGAGCAAAGGAATACGTATGTTTAAGGACATCATCGAGGACTACAAGGTCCTCCTGCGAAGCGTCCCCGCTTCCACCGTCACCGTGTTCGTCGTCAGCGTCATTCTCATGAACCTGCTGGCAAACAAGGAGCTCGTGAGCTTCCCTTACCTCGCGCTCGACTGCGGCTTCACCCTCTCGTGGATCGCGTTTTTGTGCCAAGACATGATCTGCAAGCGTTTCGGGCCGAAGGCCTCCGTTAAGATGTCTATCCTCGCGCTCGGGTGCAACCTCGCGGTGAGCCTACTGTTCTGGCTCGTCAGCCTCGCGCCCGGCATGTGGGGCGCCTACTACGACACGGGCCTCACCGAGGTCAACTCGGCGCTCAACGCCACCATCGGCGGCTCGTGGTACGTCGTGCTCGGCAGCTCGGCGGCCATGCTCTGCTCGTCGTTTGTGAACTCGCACGTCAACCAGTTCATCGGGCACCTCACCGACGACGGAAGCTTTGCCAAGTTCGCGCTGCGAAGCTACGTCTCCACCGGCATCGGGCAGTTCGTCGACAACCTGGTCTTCGCCCTCATCGTGTCGTACAACTTCTTTGGCTGGACGCCGGTACAGGTCATCACCTGCTCCATCACGGGCGCCCTAGCCGAGCTCGCCTGCGAGATCCTGCTCTCCCCCGTCGGCTTCCGCGTCGCTTCCGGCTGGGAGCGCGAGGGCGTGGGCGAGGCCTACGTGCAGAAGCACGCGTCCGAGCTCGAGGCGCGCGCGTAATGAACATCCTTATCACCGGGACCTCGTCGGGCATCGGGCTCGCCGCGACCGAGAAGTTCTTGGCCGAGGGGCACCGCGTCTGGGGGCTCGATGTTGCGCCCGCAAGCCTTGAGCACCCTTCTTACCAGCACTTTATTTGCGACGTGACGGATGAGGCGAGCCTGCCCGCGGGCCTCGAGCCCGAGATTTTGGTGAACAACGCCGGCGTACAGGGCTCGGCGGACGACATCGCCGTCAACCTGCGCGGGACCATCAACGTGACCGAGCGCTACGCCTTTGCCGGCGACGCTTCCGGCGAGAGGCGCGAGCTCGGACGGACCCCCGCGCCGCGCATCCGCGCCGTAGTGATGGTCGGATCCGCGAGCGGCCACACGGGCAGCGAGTTTCCCGCCTACGCAGCGAGCAAGGGCGGCGTGGCGGCCTACACCAAAAACGTCGCCGGGCGCCTCGCGCCGCAGGCCATCTGCAACAGCATCGACCCCGGTGGCGTGTCGACCGAGCTCAACCGGCCCGTTATGGACGATGCCGAGCTCTGGGGCCGCATCATGGACCTCACGCCGCTGCGCCGCTGGGCCACGCCGGCCGAGATCGCGGACTGGATCTACTTCATCGGCGTGACGAACCGTTTCATGACGGGCCAAAACCTGCTCATCGACGGCGGCGAGGCCGGCCGCACCGAGTTCGTCTGGCCCGATTAGACGTATTTCCGCGGCCCGCGGACCCGCTTGGCGCGCCCAGCCTTTTACACACCCACTTAAAACGGCGGATATGCGACGCTCGAATTAGAGCCGCGTCGCATATCCGCAGACTTTTGCACCGTCTCGCCGCACTTTGCGGCAGATATGCGACGCGGTGGCAAACTCAACGTCGCATATCCGCCATAAGTGAGGCGTCCAGGCAAAGAAAACCGGCGAAGGGACAGTCCCTTCGTATCATTTAGCGCTTTTTGCCGCGGTAGAGCTCGGGGTGAGCCTTGACGGCCTTGGTGCGGCGGACCATCAGCACCACGCCGCCGGCGAGAAGCGCAACGACAACCAGGTCAAAGACCCAGACGCCAATCTGCCAGGGGGAGACGGCCGTCTTGGTGTAGCTGCCCGGGACCATGCCCTGCAGCGCGTTGGAGTTGGCCACCGTGTACGAGATGTTGTGGATCGCGTTGCGCATGGCGGTGCGCGCCGTGGCGGAGTCGTAGTCGGAGATGCTCCACATGACGGGCATGCTCATGCACAGGTAGGTGTCGCAGCCGGTGCGGACGCAGAGGTCGCGCAGGTTGTTGTCGCCCCAGGTCCAGTAGTCGGAGATGACCATGCCCTCAAAGCCCCACTCGTCGCGCAGAAGGTCCTTGAGCAGCGCGTCGTTGGTGTGGCCGAGGCGCGTGCCCATGCACGTCTGGGTGGCCATGACCGCGGTGCCGGCGCGCATGATGCGGCTCTTGACCTCGCCGGTCTCGGAGTCGGAGTAGCGCACCGTCATTCGAGACTCCTCAAGGGCGATCTCGAACGGACGCAGGTAGAGCTCGCGCATGGCCTGCTCGTCGGCCCAGGTGCACACCAGGGCGGCGCGGCCGGTCTCGGTCTCGTTCATGGCGAAGTGCTTGACGTAGCAGTACATGCCCTGGTCACCGGCACCGCTGATGGCGGCGGCGGCCAGCTTGCCGGACAGCAGCGGGTCCTCGGAGTAGTACTCAAAGACGCGGCCGGAGAACATCGAGCGGTGCAGGTTAATGGCCGGCGCGTACCAGCCGCTGATGCCGTTGGCCAGCGACTCCTGGCCAAACGCGGCGCCCACCTGGTAGATCAGGTCGACGTTCCAGGTGCTGGCCATGAGCGGCGCAAACCCGAACGACGAGCTCTTGGTCATGTCGTAGCCGTTGTCTGCGCCCTGGACCTTGAGGCCGTTGATGCCGTCCATGTCCACGGTGGCGGGCAGGCCGATGGAGCTGATCGCGGCCGTGGTGTAGGCGTCGCCAGAGAAGTTCTGGATGATGTTGTCCTTGTCGGCGCTCCAGTCGATCTGGTCGAGAAGGTCGCTCCACTTGGGGTCGTCATAATCAAGGCCGCGCATGTCAGAGACGGTGAGGCCGTTCTTGGCGCCCGAGGTGGGCTGCTCGGCGACGTAGACCTCGCTGCCCTCGACGTTGCCGTAGGCGGCGTCGGTCTGGACGTCGAAGGTCACAAAAAGGTCGGAGCCCTCGGCAAACTGGGGGGAGATCTCCTTGGTGGCCTGGAACTCGGTCTGGGTGCCGGCCCAGTCGGAGCGGGAGAGCACCTGCGAGTCGGTGTTCATGTAGTCCGAGCTCTGCTGGAACTTGTTGGTTGCGGCCTTGTACTCGGCGGAGTCGTCGACAAGGGCCTCGCCGGTGGTGGCGTCCACGTCGGACTGCGCGGCCTTCTCGGACTCGCGGATGTGGTCGTTGTCGGAGCCGTCGTACCAGATGGTCTCGGCCTGGCTCACCGTGGCGGTGGCGATGACGTCGTGGCTGTTGGCGCGCAGGCTGATGCCGTAGTCGCCGGCCTCGAGCACGTAGCAGCCGGTGGTGCCGTCGCCGTTGTCGTGCGTATAGCAGTAGCTGGCCAGATCCTCCTTGGCAAAGGAGAGCGTGAGCGTCTGGGACTGGCCGGGCTCGAGCAGCTTGGTCTTGTCGAAGGCGGCCAGCACGCAGCTGGGCTTCTCGATCTGGGCCTGCTGGTCAAGCTCGGTGTAGGGCGAGCTGCTGTAGACCTGCACGACCTCCTTGCCGGCCACGCTGCCGGTGTTGGTCACCGTGACGGTGGCCACGACCTGCCCGCCATTCTCGACGACGGAGTCAAGCGTCTGCGAGAAGGTCGTGTAGCTGAGGCCGTAGCCAAACGGGTAGACCACGGCGTCGTCGTAGCTGAAGGTGGAGTCCACCTCGGCCGCCGTCTCGTAGTAGCGGTAGCCCATGTAGACGCCCTCTTGGTACTCGTTGTAGCCGCGGTTGAAGGTGCCGCCGTCCGTATAGCTGCTGGAGGTGGTCGTCAGGTTGCTATAGGTGCCCTGACCTGCGCGGGAGATGTTCTCGTCGCGCAGGAAGTCGGAGGCCCAGATGTCCACGGTGCGGCCGGACGGGTTGACGTCGCCGTCTAGGATGGAGGCCAGCTGGGAGAAGCCGCGCTCGCCGGGGTGACCGTAGTAGACCACGGCATCGACGGCCAGGTCGCCCTCCATGAGGTCGGCGCACTCAAGGGGCGCGGAGCTGACGAGGATCACCACGACCTTGCCGCACTTGGCCTTGGCAGCGGCGATGGTGCCACGCTCGTTGGAGGATAGCGCCAGGTAGTGACGGGTGCCGTCGGAGTAGGCGTCGGACTTCTGGTCCTGGCCCTCCTGGCCGAAGCGCGTGATGAACACGAGGCCCGTGGCGTCAGGGTTGGCGGCGATGCCGTCGTAGATGGTCGGATCGTACTCGTAGAGCTTGCAGTCACCGCCCAGAAGCGAGCCGGCCTCGCCGGCGGCGGTGGTGCCCTCGGCCTCGATCAGAGGCGTAACCTCGCCGGCGGCGTTCATGGCGTCCACGGCGGCGTTGTCGATGGTCAGGCCGGCAAGGCCCTGCTCGGGGGTCACGGGGTCGGCGACCCACTTGGCCGAGCCGCCGGAGGCGTTCTGGCCGTAGCTGGGGTTGAGGTAGGCGTAGCCAAACGGCATGACCGTGGCGCCCTTGGCCAGCGGCAGCGCGGCGTTGTCGTTCTTGAGCAAGACGGTGCCCTCGTCCTGGACCTGCGCGGCCACGGCGTAGGCGGCCTCCTTGGCCTCGTCTGCCGAGGCGGCCTCGGTATAGTAGCTGCCGTCCCAGTCGGCCTTGTCAGACGGGGTGACGATGGTGGTCTCGCCCTTGCCGACGTAGGTGTCCAGCGTGGACTTCATCATCGAGGTGGCCGTGTTGACCGCAAGCGCGATCAACAACAGCAGCACCATCGGGATGATGAGAAGCACGCGGAACTTGAGGTTGCTCATCTTGAGCTTGGGCTTCTTGCCCTTGGGCGCGTCGGCGCCCTGTGGCGCGGCGCCCTGCGGCGTATCTGCCATGTTTCTTCCCTTCTCGCTTGGCCCCGCACGGAACGACGGCCGCGGCGGGGACTCTTCCTCAGGCTAAAAGGTAGCCGCGGTCACCCGCCCGTGCGCAAAGCGGCGAAATCGGTGCGCGGGGCGGCAAAACCGGTTCGCCGCTCGCCGAGGTGGCGTCGGTAGACGGTCGGCCGACCCGTACCATCTATTCGGGGAGGAAAGATGCACCGAATTCTGATAGTGGAAGACGAGGATGGCGCGGCGTCGCAGCTCCAGGCCGCCATCGAGCGCTACGGCCAGGCGCACGAAGAGACGTTCTTGGTCGCGAGGCTGAAGAGCGCCGTGGGGCTCGATGACGCCGCCGACGTTGACCTTCTCTTCATGGACATAGACCTGCCGGGCGGCAATGGCCTGGACGCGGCCATCGAACTGCGCAAACGCAACCGCTCGACGGTTCTCGTTTTTGTGACCAACCTCGCCCAGTACGCCGTGCGCGGCTACGCCGCCGAGGCACTGGACTTTATCGTCAAGCCCTTCTCGTATGGGGACTTCGCCCTGCGCATGGACCGGGCGATGGGCGTGCTGCATCGGTGCGCCGGGCGCTCCATCACGGTGGCCTCGCACGGCGAGACGCACATCTTTGCGGCCTCTGACCTGATCTGCATTGAGGTGCGCGGGCACAACGTGGAGTATCGGCTGGCAGACGGCCAGACGTTTCTGGCGCGCGCAAGCCTCTCTGCCTCCGAGGAGACGCTGGGCGGCTCGCCGTTTCTGCGCGTGTCCTCCGGCTGCGTGATCAACATGGGTCACGTGCGCGGCGTGAACGGCGTCGAGGTCACGCTGACAGGCGGCTCCACCGTCTGGATCAGCCGCGCCAACAAGCGGCGCTGCCTGGAGGAAATCAGCCGCTACCTGGGCGCGGGCGCATGACGGCCGAGCTTGGCCTGGCGAGCATCCTCGGAGTGCTGCTGTGCCTCACGCAGCCTGCCGAGCTGCTGCTGCCGGCGCTGATGATCACGGACTCGCTGCCGCGGCGCGACGACTTCCGCCGCAGGGCCGTCGCGCTGGGCGCTGCCTGGGGCCTCTGCGTGATGGTGGCCACGGTCGCGGCCGGCGCCCTGATGATGGACACGGGCGCGCTGGCGAGAAGCGCGTACTCGTTCTTCTCGTCCGTGGCGATGCTTCTGGCCGCCATCCCCACCATCATCTGCCTCTACGAGGCCTCCGTGTGGAAGGCGTTTTTCTGCGTGGGCGCCGGCTACACCATCCAAAACATCGCGAGCGGCCTGGCCGAGCTCATATTCTTGCTGGTCAGGCGGCTTACACCATTTGACATGGACCCCGGCAGCCTGGGGGACGTGACCGTTTCCGACACCTCGCCCATTGCCTGGCTCATCTCGGCCGCGATCTACATCGTGGTGCTGGCGGTGGCCTACGAGCTGTTCATCCGACGCGTAGGACGCGGCCGCCTCTCCGAGGTAGAGGACCGAAAGATGACGGCCGTGCTGCTGATGGTCATTCTCGCCGTCATCGCGTTTGACGTGGTCAACAAGTACCTGGACAAGCTGGACTACAGCCTGGCCGTGCTGCTGGTGCTGCGCGGCGTGCACGGCGCGGTCTGCCTGTTTGTGCTGTTCGTGCAGTATGAGATGCTCTACAGCCGCGTGCTCGAGGCGCAGATGGACGCCGAGCGGCGCCTGGCCGCCGAGCGCGAGCGGCAGTACCAGCTGAGCCGCCAGAACATCGACGCCATCAACGTGAAGTGCCACGACATACGCCACCAGATCCGGGCGCTGGCCGACGGCGGCGCCGTGGTGGACGCGGGCGCGCTGGAGGACATCGCGCGCGAGGTGGCCGTGTACGACTCGCTGGTCAGCACGGGCAACGAGCCGCTGGACACCATACTTTCCGAGAAGGGCCTGGTGTGCGAGGGCTGCAGGATCACGCTGACCTGCATCGCCGACGGGTCCGCGCTGGGGCAGCTCTCCCCCGCCGAGATCTACGCCCTGTTTGGCAACGCGCTGGACAACGCCATCCGAGCGGTCGTGGAGCTCGACGACCCGGAGCGGCGAAGCATCAGCGTCGTCGTGCGTCGCGTGGGCTCGCTGACAAGCATCCATGTGGAGAACTACTACGGCGGCGACCTGCGCTTTGTTGATGGCATGCCGCAGACCACGCAGATAGGCGACGGCCACGGCTTTGGCACGCAGAGCATGCGGCGCTGCGTCGAGGCCCACGGTGGGACCCTCGCCTTCGGCGCACACGACGGCGTCTTTACCCTGGACGCGCTGCTTCCCGCAGAAAACTAACGACAAAGCCCTGACTTTTCCCACTTTAAATTTGGGAGCTGCGAGTAGCCGTGCCCAAAACGGCAGCGTTTGCCCAGTTGAGCTTCATGGGTCACTCGGGGTTTCCGATTTTAAAGTGTGAAAAGTCAGGGTTCGTTACGCGCCGGCCGCATCCAAGGGCCTTTCGGACCAAAAAACGGCCGGCCCCGCGACGGGAGCCGGCCGAAAGAGTGCAGGGGCGGCCTAGCTCAGACTAGGCCTCGCCGTGGATCTTGCGGGAGATCCAGCCGCGGGGCTTGCCAGCCTTGCGCCAGCGGACCATGCCTACGTGACGACGCCAGAAGTACAGCGCCACCAGGGCAACAACGACCACGTCAAAGACAACGATGCCGGTCTTGATGGTGCCAGCGATGCCCGCCGTGCCGGTCTCAAGCGCGTCGGAGTTGGCCACCATGTACAGCACGTTGTGCGTGGCACGACGCAGCGCCTGGTGGCCAGCCGCGGTGTCGGTGGTGTCGCTCGTCATCCGAAGGTCCTGCAGGAAGTTCAGGTTGAGGTCCTGACCCGCGCGCAGGCTGCGGTTGACGTCGGATGTGGCCCCGGCCATGGTGCAGTCGGTGATCACGGCGCCGCGGAAGCCCCACTCGCCGCGAAGCACGGTGGTCAGCAGCGCATAGCTCTCGGCCGTCGGCGTGGTGCCCAGGCGGTTGTAGGAGCTCATCATGCCCGTGCAGCCGCCCTCCTTGACGATGATCTCAAACGGGCGCAGGTAGATCTCACGCATGGCCTGCTCGTTCAGCCAGGTCACAAGGCCGCCGTCGGCACGGTGGGTCTCCTGGTCGTTGGCGGCAAAGTGCTTGGTGTAACAATAGACGCCGTTGGCCTGGATTGACTTCACCTCGGCGGCAATGACCTTGCCAGCCAGAAGCCCGTCCTCGGAGACGTACTCGTAGTTGCGGCCGCCGAACGCGCTGCGGTGCGTGTTGACGGCGGGCGCGTAGACGCCGGCCACGCCGTTGGCCTTGGCCTCGGCCGCAAACAGCTCACCCAGGCGAGAGGCCAGCTCGACGTTCCAGGTCTGGCCCAGCACGCTCTGGCCGGTGAACTGCGTGCCGTTGATGCCCACCATCAGGTTGTTGATGCCGTTGGGGCCGTCACACTCAACGAGGGCAGGCTTGCCCACGGACTCCACGCTAGCGGTCAGCCAGCCGGCGTTGCCCACCAGGATCTTCATCTCGGACAGGCTCACCTGGTCGAGAAGATCGCTCCACTTGGCGTCGTCGTAGTCCAGGCCCTTCATGTCGGCCAAGGTCAGGCCGTTCTTCTTGCCGGTGACGATATCCTCGGTCTCGGAGTTGTCCAGCGGCTCGGGGTCGGTCAGGGCCTTGACCTGCTCAGCCGTGGCCTCCTTGGTGGCGGCGGCGCGAGTGGTGGGCATGGTGCCGGCCCAGTCAGCGCGACTCACGTAGGTAAGACCGTCGCCGTTGCTCACGTCGTCGAACTGGTTGGTAGCGGCCACCTCGTCGGAGGAGCGCTTGCCGTCGTTGGCGTCGTTGTAGATGACATCGGCGTCAACGTGGACGGTCTGGCTGGCCACCACGTTGTGCGAGTCGGTCTGCAGCTGGATGCCGTAGTCGCCGGCCTCCAGCACGTAGGCGCCGCCCTCGGCCTTGACGCCGGAGTAGTCGTAGCTGGCCATGTCCTCGCGAGCAAAGCTGATGCTCAGCGTCTGGGACTCGCCGGGCTCCAGCAGCTTGGTCTTGTCGAAGCCGGCGAGAACCACGGAGCTCTTCTCGATGCCACCGGTGGTGTAGGGCGCGGCCACGTAGATCTCGGCGACCTGCTTGCCGGCCACGCTGCCGGTGTTGGTCACGGTGACGGTGCAGGTGATGTTGGTGCCGTCGTCAACCACACTGTCCAGGGTCTCGGAGAACGTGGTGTAGCTCAGGCCGTAGCCGAACGGGAACTGGACGGTGGAGGCGTAGTCGATGTAGCCGTCGGCCGCCGCGGTCTCGTAGTAGCGATACCCGACGTAGATGCCCTCCTGGTACTCCACGTAGTGGTAGCTGTCCTGGCCGGCCACAGCGTCACCGGTGCCGCTGAACATCGAGGTGTTGGCGTAGGTGGCGTTGCTGTAGGAGTAGTCGCCGAAGTTGTAGTAGCTGGGCGCGGACTCCACGGCGTACGGGAACGTGTCCACGGTCTTGCCGGAGGGGTTAACCTCGCCGGTCAGCACGTTTCCGATGGCGTTGCAGCCGGTGGCGCCCACGGTGCCCACCCACAGGGCGGAGTCGATGCGCTCGTCCTCGAGCCAGCCGAGCTCCATTGCGTTGGGGCTGTTGAGCACCACGATCACGTGGTCGAAGGTCTCTTCGGCCACGGCGACAAGGTCCTCCTCGTTGGGGGTCAGCTCGAGGTAGCTGCGGCCGGCCTCGGAGCCCTTGTAGTCGGCCATGTCCATGGGCAGGTCGTAGCCCTCGCCGCCCTTGCGGGTGATGACGACGATCGCGGTATCGGAGTACGCGCGGGCGTCGGCGGCCCAATTGGCGTCGTAGCTGGACTGGGGCAGCTCGTAGAGGTTCCAGTCGGTGCCCACCAGGCCGTAGTCGATGGCGCTGGCGGCGTTGGCCTCGTAGAAGCTCTTGAGGTCGGGGTTGACCTCAATGCCGGCGTTGGCCAGGCCCTGGTAGAAGCTCACGTTGCTGGACTCGTCGCCCGCGCCGGAACCGGTGCCGCCATAGGAGAAGTTGTTGCCTGCGGTGGAGCCTAGGACGTTGACCTTCTTGTTGGCCAGCGGCAGGCTGCCGTCGTTCTTGAGCAGGATGATGCCCTCGGCCTCGATCTGCTCGGTGATGTCGGCGGTGTCTTGGCGAGCCTGCTGATAGGTCTCGGTCGTGGTGTCCGGGCGCTTGGTGAACACGTTCACGATGTCCAGGTGCGGGGCGAGAAGCCCCCAGAACGCCACGTTGATGGCGACGATTGCCGCCACCACCAGGCACACGAGCACAAGAAGCGGCCTGTTGGGCCTTCTCGGCACGCGTTCCTTCTTTTCTGTCTGATCTGTCATGTATTCCCTTTCCTTCCATGGGCAGCCTACATTCAGCCTGAATCCTAGGCGGCGAGCGGCGCGGACGGGAAAACGTGACTTAGAATGCGCAGGTGATGACTTACTTGACGCGGCCGCGCGGAGGCGACGTGTACCGAGCACTTATCGTAGAGGACGACGCTGTCGCGGCGGTAACGCTGTGCGACTACCTTGCGCGCTTTGGCGCCGAGAAGGACGTTCGGTTTGCAAACGAAGTGCTGGTCAGCGCCGTCGAGCTGCTGGACGGGCAGCACCCTGCCGACATCATCTTTTTGGACATCGGGCTTCCGGGCATCAACGGCATGGAGGCCGCCTGGATCATCCGCAAGACCGACGAGGTGACGCCGATCGTCTTTGTCACGGACCTGGCGCAGTACGCTGTGCGCGGCTACTCCGTGGACGCGCTGGACTTCATGGTCAAGCCCGTGCGCTACGAGGACTTTGCGCTGCGGATGGGTCGGGCGCTTAGGGTGATGGCGAGAAATGATGCCGCCACGGTAAGCTTGCCCACGGCTTCTGGCCTGCGCATCGTTGCCTTACGCGACGTGATTTTCGTTGAGATTTTGAAGCACGACCTGTACTGGCACGTGGCTGGCGAGCCCGAGCCGCTGAGGATGCGCGGGTCGCTGAAGGCCGCCGAGGAGCAGCTTGGCCCCGAGCGCTTCTGTCGCATTGCTGCAGGTTATGTGGTCAACATGGGGCACGTCACGCGCGTGAGTGCGGCTTTGGTCACCATGAGCGACGGCACCGAGCTCACGATTGCGCGCTCACGCAAAGCCGAGGCGATGGCGGCCTTCTCGCGCTACGCCGGCGGGAGCATCTGATGGGCGAGCTCACCGTATGGCTGGGAACGTACTCCAATGCAACGGCGGGCCCGCTGGCACAGGGCTCCTCAACAGTGATCACGCTGTTCGCGGTGGTTGCAGGAATTATGCTCTTCTCGCATAGGCTGCCGACAAGGACGAACTATGCGGCGCGGCTGGCGGCCATTGTGTTTGCATGCTTCTGCACGCCGGCGGTCATGACGATGTTGGCCCCGCTGGCGAGCATCACCATCACACCAGCCGTGGGATACGTGGCCATGTTCGTCTGCTATTCGCTGCTGCTTTGCGTCTGCGTACTTGTGGTCCGGGCGGTGCGCGAGGCGTCCGCATGGTCGGCGATGTTTTGTGCCACGGCGGGCTACACCATCCAGAACCTGGCCTCGGGCACCATGGAGTTCGTGGCCCGCCAGCTGCGCGAAGTTGGCGTGGACCCCACGCAGCCCGGCATCTACCTGACCATGTACCTGCTGTGCATTTGCGCGGTCCTGCTTGGTGCGTGGTGGTTTCTGGCACGACACATCGACTCCGACGGCCTGGCACATATCGACAGCCATTCGCTTGCATTTATGATGCCCGTGGTTTGCGTGTGCATCATCGGCTTTGACGTCATGATCAAGGCCATGGACGGCGCGGGCGTGGGCATCGCCTTCTCGGTGTTGCTGCGGCTCTTTCACGCAATGGCCTGCGTAGGCACCCTGTGGGTGGAGTACCAGATCCTCTTCCGGTCGCAGCTGGAGCACGAGCGCCAGGTCACCGAGCGCCTGCTTGCCGAACACGACCGCCAGCTGCGCCTTTCTCGCGAAAACATCGATGCGATCAACGTCAAGTGCCACGACCTGCGGCACCAGATTCGCTCGCTGGCAGACGGCGGCGCTGTGGTGAGCGGCGACGCGCTGGCCGACCTGGCACGCGAGGTGCGCGTCTACGATTCCAGCGTCAAGACCGGAAACGAGGCGCTGGACACGATCCTCACGGAAAAGCGCCTGGTTTGCGAGGGTCGTGACATCACGCTGACCTGCATCGCGGACGGCGAAGCGCTGGCCATGATGGCGCCGGCCGACATCTACTCGCTGTTTGGCAACGCGCTGGACAACGCCATCGAGGCCGTGAGCGCACTGGCCGACCCCAAGCGACGCTCGATCACGCTGGTGGTGCGCCGCGCGATGGGATGCGCGAGCGTCCACGTGGAAAACTTCTTTGACGGCGAGGTGCGCGAGGGCCCCGACAAGCTGCCGCTGACCTCAAAGAAAGACCAGGTAAACCACGGTTTTGGAACGCGCAGCATGCAAGCCGTGGCGCAGCGCTACGGCGGCACGTTCTCTGCCGTGGCGGACGCCGGGACCTTCCGCCTGGACCTCATGCTGCCGCTCGAATAGGGCTTCGGAGACGGAACCCTGACTTTTTTCACTTTAAAATTGGAAATCCCTAGTAGCCACGCCCAAAACGACGACGTTTGCCCAGTTGAGATCAGAACACTACTCGGCAAATCCAATTTTAAAGTGAAAATAGTCAGGGTTTAGCCCGCGCAAGCCGTGCCCAGGGGCCATTCGCCCCGAAAACCCGCAAAAGGGACTGTCCCTTTTGCGGGTTTTTGACTTAACGGATGTCCAGGGCGGCGTGGTAGCCCTCGTAGACGGCGTTGGTGATGGTACTCACGCGGCCGGCGTCGCCGATGACGCGCACGAACGGGGCGCTGTTGCGCAGGCTCGCGGCCACGTCGGCGCGCGGCTTCTGGCCGAGGGCGCAGATCACGGTGTCGGCTGCGATCTGCACGCGCTGGCCGTTGGCGTCCTCGCAGGTCACGCCCTTTTCGCCGACCTCGACGCAGCGCAGGCCGCAGCGGGCGTCCACGTGCGCGGCGACCTGCTCGAGCAGCAGCGGGCGGTGACGTACGTTGGCATCGGGCGCAAGGGCGTCGCGCATCTCAACCAAGGTGACCTTCTTGCCAAGTTTGCCCAGGTAGACGGCGAGCTCACAGCCTGCAAGACCGCCGCCGAGCACGACGACGCCCTCCCCCACCTCGTCGACGCGCTGGTAATAATCGGTGGCCAGGATCACGCGCGGGTCGCTCAACCCCGGAATCGGCGGCAGCAGCGGCTCGGAGCCCACGGCCACGATGAGCGCGTCGGGCGCCTCGGCCGCCACGAGCTCCGGGTTGACCTCGACGCCGCAGCGGATCTGGACGCCGGCCTCGCGGGCGAGCAGCTCATAGGTGCCCGCGAGCTCGAACATCTCGTGCTTGAAGTCGATGGCCTGCTCGCCCTTGAGAACGCCGCCGATCTCGGCTTCCTTCTCGTAGAGCACGACGTCGTGGCCGCGTCGCGCGGCGGTATAAGCGGCATAGAGGCCGCCCGGGCCGCCGCCGGCCACCATGACGCGGCGCTTGGTCGCGGCGGGCGCGACCTCGCGGCCCTCCATCTCGCGGCCGATCAGCGGGTTCACGGTGCAGCGGCGGGTCGAGGTGGCGGCACGCTCGGCCATGCACGTAAAGCAGCGCAGGCAGCGCACGATGCTCTCGTCGCGGCCGGAGACGACCTTGCGCGGCAGCTCGGGGTCGGCCAGGAGCGCGCGGCCCATGTAGACCACGTCGGCCTTGCCGGAAGCGATGATCTCCTCCATCTGCGCCGGGTCGTTCAAGCCGCCGAGCGTGGCCACGGGCACGTTGACGTGCTTCTTTATCTCGGCCGCGAGGTACACGTTGCGGCCGTGGTCCTCGAACATGGAGGGGTGCGTCTTGCCGAAGCCGCGCTGATAGGTGCCGGCCGAGACGTGCAGCAGGTCGATCTTGGACTCGAGCTGCTGAGCGATGCGCACGCCCTCATCAATGTCGTAGCCGCCCTCGAAGAGCTCCGAGCCGCTCAGGCGGAACTCGATGGGGAACCTGGGGCCCACGGCCTCGCGCACGGCGTCGAGCACCTCAGCGGCAAAGCGGCAACGGTTCTCGAGGCTGCCGCCGTACTCGTCGGTTCGCTGGTTGAAGTACGGCGAGAGGAACTGGTTGATGAGCCAGCCATGGCCGCCGTGGATCATGAGCATGCGGAAACCCGCGCGCTTGGCCAGGCCCGCGACGTGCCCGTATGCAGCCGCTATCTCGTGCAGCTGCTCGACGGAAAGAGCGCGGACCTCGACGCCGTCGGGGCGCACGGTGTCCATGGGGCCCCACTGGTGCATCTCGTGCTGGCGGGTCTTGTCGGTCATGTAGGTGCCGGCGTACATGCCGGAGTGCGAGAGCTCGAGGCTCGCCACCGTGCCGTGGCGGTTGATGGCGTCGGCGGTGTATGTGGCCGAAGCGAGCGAGTTCAGGATGGATTCGTCGAGGTGATAAGCGTGGCTGCCGTCTGTCGCGGGGTGAACCATGCACTCCGAGACGGTCACGGCCGCCGCGCCGCCCCACGCGCGCAGCTCGTAGAAGGCCGTGGACTTGGGCCCGATGCAGCCGTCGTTGGTGATGTCCGTGCCGCCCATGGGTGCCGAGAACATGCGATTCTCAAAGGTCTGGCCGGCGATGGTGATGGGCGACGACAGGTGCGGGTACTTCGGGACGAACGCTGCGCAGGACATAAGTCTCCTCTCACTTGATGGCAAGAATAGGATAATCCGCTGGTCGTTGCTATGTCAATATTTACATGTTTGGATTTACAGGTATGGCTATGCGACAATGGTTTCGCCTACGAAAGAAACAAAGGACCGATCCTATGGGAACCCTCAGATACGCCATCCTCGGCCTGCTCGACCGCCGCGACATGACCGGATACGAGCTCACGCAGGAGTTCAACTCGTCGCTCAGCGAGTTCTGGAGCGCGCGGCACAGTCAGATCTACCCCGAGCTGCGCTCACTCGCGGACGACGGCCTCGTGACGTTCGAGGTCGAGACGGCCAGCTCCGCGCTGGAAAAGAAGCGCTACTCCATAACGACCGAGGGACACCGCGCGTTTCTTGCCTGGGAGCGCAAGCCGCAAAAGCCGAAGCCCACGCCAAAAGACGAGTTCCGGCTGCAGCTATTTTTCTCCGATTGCTTAAAGGCCGGCGAGCGAGAGACGCTCTTACAAGACCAGCTGTGCATCCACGAGGAGCGACTCGAACACCTGCGTGCAAACGAAGCGCAGCTGACCGGGGGTGAGCCGGACACGCTCGACGACGCTGCTTGGAGCGATTACCTCGTGCTGCTGGGCGCCATCGAGCGCGAGGAGGGCACCTGTCGCTGGCTTAACCGCTGCCTCGAGCTCGACTACGAGCGCGCCTCGATGCCGACGCAGGCAGCGGCAGCGGCCTCATCGACGTCATCGGTGATCAGCAACGAGCTGAGGTCCAGGCCATCGATGTAGCGCGAGTCGATCGGCGCCTGCCGC
This sequence comes from Paratractidigestivibacter sp., assembly GCF_963660155.1. GTDB lineage: Bacteria > Actinomycetota > Coriobacteriia > Coriobacteriales > Atopobiaceae > Paratractidigestivibacter. The sequence continues at coordinate 47,435 of NZ_CAVKWG010000049.1, forward strand.
AGCCACGCAAAGAGGCCTTCCCAGTACGCCTTGCCCAAAAAGACGACCGGCACGTCGGCTGCCTTGTTCGTCTGCATCAGCGTGAGCTGCGTAAAGAGCTCGTCGAGCGTCCCGAAGCCGCCGGGCGTGACGATATGGCCGTCGGCATACCAGTTGAACATGGCTTTTCTCACGAAGAAATACCTGAACTCCAGCGAGACGTCCAGCCAGGGGTTCGCTTTCTCCTCGTGGGGCAGCTGGATGGCGAGCCCCACCGTGGTGCCGCCCACCTCGTGCGCCCCGCGGCTGGCGGCCTCCATGGCGCCGGGGCCCCCGCCCGTCATCGTGGCCACGCCGCGGCGAGCCAGCGCGACGCCGAGGCTTCTTACCAGCTCGTAATCCGCATCGCCCTCCTTGGAGCGCGCCGTACCGTACACGGCGACGCAGGGCCCAAGGTTCGCCAGCTCGCAGAACCCGTTGACGAATTCGGTCTGGATCCTGACCAAGCGCCGGGCGTAGCGAGAAAAGAGTTCCTTGGACTGCTCGGTGTCAAAAGAGCTGCGCTCGATGGTCGTGTCCGCCATGGTATTCCTTCCTGTTCGCTCGGGCGCTCGTTTAACCGATAGGTCGGCGCGCCCACGCCGCCCTCGAGTTGCGCGGTGCAGCCAGTGCTTAGAATAGAGCAGGTCACCGACTCGAGGAGCCCACATGGACATCGATTACCTGTTACTTCTTCAAAACCTGCGCGACGCAAGCGGCGCTTTCTTGCCGGAACTCATGGGCATCATAAGCAAGATCGCCGTCAGCGAGCTGCCGCTCATGCTCATCTGCTTCGTCTATTGGGCGCTCGACCGCCAAGGCGGCAAGAGGATTCTCGGCGGATTCTCGCTCGGCCTCTTTATGAACGGCCTGCTCAAGCTCACGTTCTGCGTCTATCGCCCGTGGATCCGCGACGCGCGCGTGCTGCCCTACGGCGACGCGAAGGTGGCCGCGACCGGGTATTCCTTCCCCAGCGGCCACTCTACCTGGGCGACGGGTTGCTTCGGCGGCACCGGCGAGTGGCTGCGCAGGCAAGGGCGGCGAGCGCTCTGCATCGTGTGCTGGGTCTGCGTGGCACTCGTGATGTTCTCGCGCAACTTCCTCGGCGTCCACACCCCGCAAGACGTGATCGTTGGCTTCGGCACCACCGCGCTCTCCATCTTCGCGATCTATAAGCTGGAAGCCTGGACCGACGAAGATCCCAAGCGCGACCTCTACGTGATGATTGGCGGCTTGGCGCTCTGCGTCGCCGCGGGAGCCTTCTACTACCTGAAGCCCTATCCGCTCGACTACAACGCCGACGGCACCCTGCTCGTTGACCCCCTGAAGATGGCGAACGACTCGTTCGAGGGCCTCGGCATGCTCGGCGGCTATGTGACCTGCCGCTTTATCGAGCGCCGCGGATTCGCCTTCGACCGTGAGCTCACCATGCGCGACCGCGCCGTCGTGGCCGTCGTGGCGCTTATCCCCTTCTACGGGATGCTGCAGCTGTTCGCGGCGCCTCTCGCGGCCGTCGTCGGCGCCGCGGCAAAGAACGTGATCCGTTTCTTCGCCGTCGCGCTCTACGCGATGGTCATGGTGCCCGCGGCGATGTCGCTCGTGGCCAAGCTCCAGAAGCGATAAAGCAGTCCCAATCCCTGCATCAAAACTGCAACGGGACAAAGGGACTGTCCCTTTGTCCTCTCCTCGCGGCTACTTCGTGTCGTCGACGATGTCGCGGATCTTGCGGGCGGGGACGCCGGCCACGACGCAGTTGTCCGGAACGTCATGGGTCACGACGGCGCCTGCACCCACCACGACGTTGTTGCCGATGCTCACGCCCGGCAAAACGGTCACGTTGCCGCCGATCCACACGTCGTTTCCGATGCTCACGGGCTTGGCGATGGCCGCGTTCTGGCGGCGCGCCATCGGCGAGAGCGGGTGGCCCACGGTAGTGATCATGGTGTTCGGCCCGATCATCACGTTGTCGCCGATGGTCACCTCGCGGATGTCCAGGATGGTAAGGTTGAAGTTGCCGGTAAAGTTGTCGCCGATGGTGATGTTCTTGCCGTTGTCGCAGTTAAAGGTGTCGGCGATCCAGACGCGCTCGCCGATTTTGCCGAGCATGGCCTCGAGCTGCACGCGGCGGGCGGCAGAGTCGCGGCTGTCGATGGCGGCGTAGGCGGCGCACTGATTGATAGCGTTTTGCTTGAGCGCGGCGACCTCGGGGTCGTCGAAGTGGTACTCAAGTCCAGCGCGGAGCTTCTCGAGCTCGGTCATGCGAGGTCCTTCCTAAGGGTTTCTTATCAATAAACCACAGGTCAAACATGGAGAAAAAAGCGCGAGGCCGAATGAGCCCCGCGCCTTTGCGCTGCGGTTGCGCGCGAGCCTTACTTGCCGGCCTTCTCGCGGTTGAAGTTGATCAGGCAGCCGGCCTTGACGATGGCTCGCTCCTCGGGGGTCATGTCGGCCACAAAGAGTTTGACCTTCTCGACCTCGCCACCGGCGCGCACCACGTAGGCCGCGATGTCGGAGAGGTCAGCGTCCATGGCCGAGCGGATGCCGGGCACATAGATGTAGTCGCCGACTTCGAAGTTGGGCTCGCCCGTCATCTGGAAGGGCACCATGCCCCAGTTCATGACGTTTGAGCGGTAGCGCTTGGTGGCGTACTCGGAGACGATGTTGGCCAGGCCGCCGATGACGCGCTGGCAGCTGGCGGCCTGCTCGCGGGCGCTTCCGTCGCCGGGCTTGACGGCGTAGACCATGGAGCCGTACTCGGCGGCGGCGGGGTCTGCGGCAACGCCGGCGCGTCCGAGCGCCGAGAAGACCTCGGAAAGCGCAGGGTCAGCCTCAATAAGGCTCTGACCTGCGACGCGTTGCTTCTCCACTGCGTCGACGGCCTTGGAGCGGCCGACGTAGTCCGGGTCGCGGCGGGAAAGCGTGAACTCGGCCAGGCCCAGCGGGTTGGAGCGGAAAGAGCTCGTCTCGCCGGAGGGGATCAGCTCGTCGGTGGTGGTCACCGGGTCCATGATCTTGGAGCAGACCTTGAGCAGGATGTTCTCGCCCAGAGGCTCCATGGCAGGCCACGGCTTGATGTTGGGGCCCTCCACCAGCGCAAGCGTGGTGTCGGCCTTGTCGTAGCCCCAGTAGACGCGCTTGTCGTAGGGGGCGGAGTCAAAGTGGTACTCGCACTTCTCGTCCCAGGTCTCATCGGGAAGCTCGGTTGCCGCGGTGAGGACGCCGCCTGCGGCCGCCGTGGCCGCGATGGAGCGCGCATCCATGAGCGCGACGGCGCTGAGCTGGCCGTTTCCGGGCTTGGAGCCCTCGCGGTTGGGGAAGTTGCGCGTGGTGTGGCGGATGGACAGGCCGTTGTTGGCGGGGGTGTCGCCGGCGCCGAAACACGGGCCGCAGAAGGCCGTGCGCACGATGGCACCCGCCTCCATGAGGTCGTACATGTAGCCCTTCTTGGCAAGCTCGAGGGCCACGGGCTGGCTCGTGGGGTAGACGGCCAGGCTGAACTCGCCGCAGCCGGTGTTCTTGCCCTTGAGGGCGCGGGCGGCCTGCACCACGTTGCCGTAGTTGCCGCCGGAGCAGCCGGCGATAACGCCCTGCTGCACGTGCAGCTTGCCATCGTGGACCTTGTCCAGAAGCGAGAAGCTGACCTTCTCGCCGCCGATGCGGGCGGCCTCGACCTCAACGTCGTGCAGGATGTCGGTCAGGTTATCGTTGAGCTCTTCGATGGTAAAGGCGTTGGACGGGTGGAACGGCAGCGCGATCATGGGCTTGATCGCCGAGAGGTCGACGCGAACGCAGCCGTCGTAGTAGGCAACGTCTGCCGGCGCAAGCTTCTGGTAGTCCTCGCCGCGGCCGTGCTCGGCGAGAAACGCGTGGGTATCCTCGTCGGTTGCCCAGATGGAGGTGAGGCAGGTGGTCTCGGTGGTCATGACGTCGATGCCGTTGCGGTAGTCGGTGGTCATACTCGCGATGCCGGGGCCCACGAACTCCATGACCTTGTTCTTCACGTAGCCGCACTTGAAGACCTCGCCGATGATGGACAGGGCCACGTCGTGGGGGCCGACGCCGGGACGCGGCGCGCCCTCGAGGTAGATAGCGACGACACCCGGGTAGGCAACGTCGTAGGTGTCGCGCAGCAGCTGCTTGGCGAGCTCGCCGCCGCCCTCGCCCACGGCCATGGTGCCCAGGGCGCCGTAGCGGGTGTGGGAGTCGGAGCCCAAGATCATCTTGCCGCAGCCGGCAAAGTTCTCGCGCATGAAGGAGTGGATGACGGCGATGTGCGGGGGCACGAAGATGCCGCCGTACTTCTTTGCGGCGGAAAGACCGAAGACGTGGTCGTCCTCGTTGATGGTGCCGCCGACGGCGCAGAGGCTGTTATGGCAGTTGGTGAGCACGTAGGGCAGCGGGAACTTCTCCATGCCGGAGGCGCGGGCAGTCTGGATGATGCCGACGAAGGTGATGTCGTGGCTGGCCATGGCGTCAAAGCGGACCTTGAGCATGCCCGGGTCGCCGGAGGTGTTGTGCGCCTGAAGGATGGAATAGGCGATGGTGCCCTTCTTGGCGTCTTCGGGCGCGACGTCGATGCCCGCCGCCGCGGCCTGGCTCGCCGGGATGACCTCGGCGCCGCCGCGCAGGTAGATGCCCTCGTCGTACAGCTTGACCATGCAAGACCCCGCTCTCCCCCGGGCCCTCCCCGGGACGTAGGGACGCGCGTCGCGCGTCGATGCAAGTGGTTCTATTATCCACACGGAGTTTGCGGGCGGGTTACCGAATGCGGCGGCGCCCAAAACGTCGGCACGGGCCAAGGCTTTACGGAACTTGCGGCAGCATCGGCCACGAAAACGCGCCAGTAAGCAAAATGCGGCCCATGACCACCCGCATAACGGCGCTTTCGGGCCCGCCCGCTGCAAAAAATCAGGGATGGCGGCAGTTTTTTGAGGACCGGCCGAGTATTCCCCACTTAGTGCCCAACAAAACCGCAGGTAGACGAGCTGTTCTAAATCCGGATACTCGGGCAGTGCTCGGAAAACTGCCGCCATCCCTGATTTTTTGCACACGGAGCCGCCCGGGGGCCGCGGATGAGGCTCCGAACCACAGGCCTGCGACGCTATGCAGGTAACCGTGGGCCAGATAACGTAATTGCCGAAGACGGCCCCAGATCCGCGGCCGATGTGCTGGTATCCTGCCGTGTGGAGATCTTGACGACAGGAGGCAACCATGGCGGGAGCGCAAACGGGAACGCAGGAAACAAGGCGGGTTTGGGAAGACACGCGCACGATACCCGGGGCGCTCACCAAGGCGGACATCTACGCGCTGCTGGACGCGCGCGGCGTCGAGTACGAGGCCGTGGAGCACCCGCCCGTGTTTACCGTCGAGGAGGCGCAGGCCACGGCCAAGCTGCCGTTTGCCGAGCACGAGGCCAAGAACCTCTTCCTGCGCGACCCCAAGCACCGCAATTATTACCTGGTCACGGTGCCCGAGAACAAGACCGTGGACCTCAAGGCGCTGCAGGAGCGCCTGGGCAGCAAGCGCCTGAGCTTCGCGTCGGCGGGCGACCTCGCCGAGAAGGTCGGCATCTACCCGGGGTCCGTCTCGCCGTTCTGCGCGCTGAACGACGAGGCGCGGGCCGTGCAGGTCGCGCTCGACGCCGACTTCGAGCGCTGGGGCTGGATCGGCTGCCACCCCTGCAGCAACACCGCGAGCGTGCACCTGAGAACGGCCGACCTCGAGACCATCCTGCGCGACCACGGCAGCCCGTTCACCTACATCGAGCTCTAGTCTCCTCCAACGTCTCTCCCAACAGAAAATGCGCCTGATTCATTCGCGGGCCGAAATTCGCAGTTATAGCACCCATTGAAGCGCTATAACTGCGATTTTCGGCCCGCGAACCGTCTCACCGCAAGAACCCCCTCGCCGCGCAGAAGTCGCGGGGCCTCAGCCTGCCCGAGGCCAAGCGCGAGCTCGACCGCCTGACAGACGCCGGGCGAGCCGACGACGACCTGCTGCAAGACTACGCCGACCGCCTCGCCGAGAAGATCGAGGAGCTCCAGAGCAAGCTGCTGGGCGCCCGCGCGCTTCTTGCCTCCGCCGCGGATGACGTCGGCTCGGCTTTGGCCGCCTTGATCTCCGAGCGTGTGTCGCTAGACCTCATCCCCGCTTTTTTGGCGGACGACCCCGCCACAGCCGCGGAACTCAACAAACCGCAGCTCGAAGACATCGCGCGCGAACTCGAGGACCCCGGCCTCGCCTTGGCCATCGACCTTTGGGCCGGCCCCGGCGCCACCGACCAGATCCGAACCCGCATAGAAACGGCGCTCGCGAGCGCCTGACGCATAAAGAAAGAAGGCCCCATGCGCACCAAACGACTGTCTATCCTGCCTGCCCTCGCGCTGCTGTGCGCGCTCATGCTGCCCGCGGCCGCCCGCGCGGAGGACCAGGTCTACTACCTCGGGACCACCGTCAACGCAGGTGAGGGCTACGCCAAGAGCGACGACGTCTCGGCCAAAGACCCGCACTACGGTTGGAGCATCGGACGCTTCTATCTCACCGGCTTCACCAACGTACAGCGCGAGGGCGACGCGGTCACCTTCCTCAAGACCGCCGGCGACGACGTCACGCTGAAGTTCCGCCTCGACCAGGACATCGACTGCCTCGACGGCAAATCGACGCTCACCATATCCGACGACTCGGACGGCTACGACGAGCGCCTCCAGACCGAGAAGACCGAATCCGGCTTCGGTCGCGGCACGTTGCTCATTCGCCAGACCAATTACCAAAACGACGAGTCCGAGGTGCAGACCTACGTCAACTACCTCGCCGGCATCGAGGCGGGCGCCGAGACGGCCGTGGCCACGCTCGCCGAGGGCGACTACGAGGTGGCGCTCGACTACGAAGTCAAGAACGACGCGCGCACCACACCCTCCATAGGCCCCATCCCGTCCTTCTCCATCCTGCCCGAGTACAACAGCTACACCATCCGCTTCAAGTTCTCCGTGCGCAACGGCAACGCGATGGTTTTCCTGTTGGATTCCGCCACGGGCTCGGAGCTGACCGACAGCGCCGTCACCGAGAACGGCTTTATGGTCGACTTCGCCAAATCGCATTACCTGGACATCTACGTCAAGCGCTCGGTGCTCTCGTCTAACGGAACCGACCTCGTGGACGTGCGCTCCAACGAGCCCGCGAGCGACGGCACGTCTTACACAGAGTCCGGCATCTACACCATCACGGCCACGAACCCCGCCACCAACCAAACAACCGAAAAGGTCATCTACGTAGGCAACGAGCCGCTGCTCAAGTGCTATGCCATCACCGGCTACAGCTTGTCGGAGATTAAGACGATGATGGATCAGGGCGCGACCATCGCCGAGGACGGCTCGATCCAGTGGCCGGAGTCGCCGGCCGTCGCCGAGGCAGGCGACGCCGCGGCCGAGGAGGACCCCTCGGAGGCGAAGGCCGAGAAGGCGGTCACGCTGCCCATTGTGCCGATTGTGGCCGTGGTTATCGTCGCCGCAGGCGCGGTCGCGTTCGCGAAGAAGGGCGGCAAGGCTGCCGAACTCAAAGCAAAGGAGGTGTCCGATGAGAAGCCCAAGGACAACTAAGACGATCGCCTGCGTCCTCAGCGCGGCGCTCGCGCTGCAGGGCTGCGGCACCCCCGCGGCAACGACGCAGGAACAACCCGCGGGGGCAGCGGCGGGCCAGCAGTCGGCAAGCGACGGCGCCCAAACCGAGGCCACCAAAGCGCTCGCGGAGGTCGACGCCTCCTCCACCGTCGACTCGAGCCTCGCCGAGAAGCTGCAGGACGCCGTCTTCGACTACATCACCGCAGACCTCGACGCCGACGGCAACCCGCAGAACCTCGAGGTCCAGGAGGTCAAGGCCGTCTACCTGTCCAAGGAGTACCTCGAGCAGTACGCCTTCAACACCAAGGAGACCAAGTTCTTCGGCAGCACCTTAGGCGAGCTCGAGGCCCGCTTCGGCGGCGAGAAGTACGTCTTCGACCTCGACGAGAACGGCAAGACCATCGTGCACGCGGTCAGCGACTACGACGACACGTTCGAGCGCGTCACCGAGGTCGCGCTCATGGGCGCGGGCGTGGTTCTCGTCGCCGTGACGATAACCGTCGCCACCGGCGGCGCGGCGCCCACAACGGCGCTCGTTGCCTGCTCGTCGAAAGCAGCCGGGCCGCTAATCGCCAACGCGCCGAAGATCGCCCTTATAGCCGCCAGCGCCGCCGTTTCGCTCAACTCAGAGGGCGACGTGTCCGACGCCGCGGGCAACGTGGCCTTCGACATCGCCGAGGACTTCGTGATGGAGGGCATCGGCGGCTTCGTCACGGCATAGGCCGAACGCCGCGGCAACGCCGCGCCGGCACTTCACGGCATAACATCAGATATTTAATCGAAGGAGTCCCCTATGGACCTCAAGAAATTGTCGAACCAGAAGCTCAGTTTCTTTCTCACCAAGCCGAAGATACTCGTATATGGCCTCATCATCGGCCTTCTCGTCGGCATCTTCGGCATCTCGGCGCTGTTTCGCGCCGGGGAGGCGCGCTACCGGCAGGCGAACACCTTGAGCCCGTCGATCGTGTTCTCGCGCATCGTGTCCGAAAACGAGATGGTCAGCGCTTCGCAGCAGTACAACATCGTGGACAAGTCCACCGACGACAACACGCTGTTCGACATCATCCACATCCCCTTTACCGAGAACAGCTTCTGGTACCGCTACTGCGGCACAATCAAGGTGGGCGTAAACCTAAAGAAGGCCACCTACGAGACGTCGGCCGACGGCAAGACCATCACCGTGACGCTCGACGCGCCCTACATCATCTCCAACACGCCGGACATGGATAAATCCGGCGTGCTGGAGGAGAACAACAACCTGCTGAACCCGATTCACGTCGAGGACGTCGACGCTTTCCAGCGCAAGTGCATCGAGCAAAGCGAGACCGAGATCGCCGCCGGCGGCATCTTCGACGAAGCCAAGCAGAACACCGAGGACAACATCCGTGGCATGTTCAACTCGGCCCTCGGCGACGCCTACACCGTCGAGTTCAGCTGGCGCGACGCCGCGTCTGAGTAGGAGACGAGCATGAACATCCCGCCTAAGGCGCTTATCGCCATCGCCGTCGCAGCGGCCGTCCTCATCGCGTTCTTCGTGCTGAACAGCGCGGTCCTGTCCTGGGGCTAGCGCAGCCCCCTACTCCACGACCTCGGCGAGAAAGACGTTCAAGGTATCGACCTCGGGGCAGCAGAACTTGGCGGTTCCGGGCTCGTTGCCGGGGACCGTTCCGCCGTAGCGCAGGATGTCGATGTAGGGGAAGCCCACATGGCAGGCCATGGGACAGAGCGTGCCGCGGTCGCGGTCGAAGTCGAAGACGTCGCCCGGCTTGTGGCCGTGATGGCACAGGCACTCGCCCAGCTGGTCCACGCAGGTGATGCGGATCTGGGGCCTCTTGCCGCGCGGGGCGCCGGCGTGCTTGCCGCTCTCGCTACTCACCGTCGACCACATCCAGACACGCCTCGATGGGAAGGCCCGCCGACTTATCCTCCTGAGCGGCGTTTCTCACGATAAGCTCGCGGACCACGCGGGCGGCGTCCGCCGTTGCCCGTTGCAGCGACCAGCCCGCCATCACGCGACCGAGCAAGACCGCCGAGAACGTGTCGCCTGTGCCGGGGAAATACACGTCGACCATCTCGAACGCGATGGTGAAATACTCCCCCGCCACGTGGTCGTAGCCCACGATGGCGTGCGCGCCGTCAACCACGCAACTCGTCACCACGACAGACTTGGCGCCGAGGCGACGAACGGCCACCACCAGCTCGCGGGCCTCGTCGGCGCTCATGGCGGCCTTCATCGGGGTGCCGGTGAGCAAGCAGGCCTCGGTGTAGTTGGGCACCGTGTAGTCCGCGCAGGCAAGAAGCTCGCGCATGAGGCCGATGGTCGTCTCGGGCACGCCGGCGTAGAGGGCGCCGTTGTCGCCCATGATCGGGTCGACGAACACCTTGGTCCCGCGCTCGGCGCGCGCGTGGCAGAAGTCGGAGATGATACGCGTCTCTTCCTCGCTGGCGATGAAACCGGTGGAGATGGCGTCGAACTCGAAGCCGAGCTCCTCCCAGATGGCGAGGCTTTGGCGCACGTACTCAGTCGTGTCGTGGATGTAGAACTTTGGGTAATTCAGCGTGTCGGACACAAGGGCCGTCGGCAAGTTGTGGATGCGGTAACCCATGTGCGAGAGCACGGGGATCATGGCCGAGAGCGCGACCTTGCCGTAGCCGCACATGTCGTTGATAAGCAGGAGCTGGGTGTTCTTCATCGGTTTCCCCTCGGGTATCCGGGGCCGCCGCGGCTCCGGGCAAGTGCCCAGTCTAGCGCAAGGGGGCGCACGTCCCCTAAAAGCAAGGGTTTTGCGTCGTCGGTTTTACAGCCGCGACGCAAAACCCTCAAATCCCGGATGAAATCCTCCTCGATTCGGGGGTTATGCGTGATGGCTCCAAAACGGACAACGCAAAACCCTCAAAACCAGGAGAGCGCGTCTCCGAGCGGCGAGGCGCCGAGCTTGGCGGTCATTCTTTGCGGCATAGGCCCCCGCGTTGGCCAGCAAGGGGCAGTCGCACACCGGAGCGGACCCCAAGCAACCCCGGCAAGAAGAAAGGGCCCGCGCCCGCGAGCCCTTTCGCTGATTCATGAATGCGTGTCGGCGTCACCGCGTCAAACTCTCGGCTACTCCTGCTCAGCCTCGGGGACCTCGTCGGTCTTGGGTTCCTTCTTGGAGCGGTCGAACTCCTCGCGGGTGAGGACGTCCTCGATGCGCAGGTTCACGCCCGCGACCTCGAGGCCCGTCATGCCGGTGACCTGCTTGACGACGGCGCGCTTGACGTCCTCGAAGACCTGCGGCGCGTAGGCGCCGTACTCGATGAGCACGGAGATGTTCACGCGCACGGCGCTCTCGGGGGTGACCTCGACGCTCACGCCCTTGGTGGAGTCGGAGGCGCCGAAAGCGTCCTGCACGCGGTTGAACCAGCTGCCCTTCATGCCGACGACGCCGGGCACCTCGCGCATGGCGAGAGCGACGATCTTTTCGATGACGCCGTTGGAGAAGGTGAGGGAATCCTCGGAGTCCTCGTCCTCGTCGTCGGATGAGAGGTCGATGTCGGTGCCGGCGTCGTCGGTCTCGGCCAGGTCAACGACCTCGGGCTCGACGGCCTCATCGGCGGCCTCGACAACCTTCTGGACCTCGTTCATGTCGATGCTCATTGTTTCCTCGCTCTCTCGGGCGCACTGCCCTCGTTGCCGTTTAGTTGTTGGACGAGAAGAAGTGCCTCAGCAAATTGATGATCTTCGGGTCGCCGTCGACCGCCTGCCCGACAGCGATGCCTATCAGGACGAGCGCTGCAACGCCGAGCGCCTTGCCGATGCCGACCCAGAAGATGAGGATCGCGAGGAGCGCGCCGATGACGCCACCCCAAAAAGCATGCTCGTGGCCGGGAAACGTGCGCGATACCCAGTCGCCCACGCGGGCCGCGTTCTCCTTGAAGGCCTGGGTCGCGGATCCGTCGAAGCCGCCCTCGGCCTTCTTGTCGCCGTCCTCATCGTCGATGACGCTGGCCTCGGCGTCGATAACGTCGTCGGGCGCTCCGGACTCAACCCGCGCACGCGGGGTTTTCCTATCGTCTGCCATGACTTATTCCTCCTTGGAGGCGCCCATGGGCACCGTGATCTCGCTCGTGAACTCGTCCTCGGTGCCGGCCGCGGCGACCGAGGTTTCCTCTACGTCCGCCGCCTCGGCCGAGCGCTCGGCGTAAGCCTGCGGCTGAACGAACTCCAGGCTCACGTTCTCGACCGTGTTGCCGCAGACAGCGGCCAGGCCTTGGAGCAGCTCCTCGTGGAGCTGCGCGCCCTTGACCACCACGTCGAGCGCCTCGTGCGGAAGCACGCGAACGTGCACGCGGACGCGGCCGCGGGGCTTAGCGTCGACGTGGACCCTAGACGCAGTACAGGTGCCGTCGGCCTCGACGACGTGCTCGGCCTGGCTCGCGATGGCCTCGCGCGTGACGGTGATGGAGCCGCCGTCCACCGTGGCGACCTCGACCGTGCGCACCTTGCGGGCAAAGAGCCCCTGGCAGAGCACGATGAGGAGCCCGAGCACCGTGATGGCCGCGCAGACCTGCCACGCGTACCAATAAGCGTCGACGACCATGAGGGACGAGGCGACGTCGCGCCAGGGGCCCAGCCACGTGAGCGCGAGCGCGCCGAGGCAAAAGATGCCCGCGAGCGCGAAAACGACCTTGCACAACCTCTTGAAACCGCTCATGGAAGCCCCTTAAGGACGGGTGATTGTCGAACGTTGATTACTCCTACGAGGATACCCCTTGGACCGGACAGTATTACTCGGGGCCCTGGCCGCCGCCGGCGGGTGCGGGGGGTGCGGGGCTGCCGTCGCCCACGGAAACACCCTCGTCCTCACCCGCGCCCTTCTTGCCGCGCAGCGCAAAGGCCGCGTTCGTAAAGAGGATGCCCAGGATGGCCGAGGTGAACGACCCCATGAGAATGGCGCACTTGGCCGCCATGACCTCGGCGGCCGCGTCGAAGGCAAGCCCGCTGATGAGGATCGACATGGTAAAGCCGAGGCCGCCCATGATGCCGATGGCGCCCACCTGCACCCAGTCCATCTGCTCGGGCAGCTTGGCAAAACCAATCTTTACCAGCACGAACGTGACGAGGAAGATGCCGAGCGGCTTGCCGAGGACGGCGCCGAGGTAGACGCCTATGGTCACTGGGTCGCTCACGATGGTCAAAAAGTCCGTGCCCACGAGGTGCACCTGCGCGTTAACGAAGGCGAAGATGGGCAGGATGAGGAAGTTCACCGGCACGCTGATGTAGTGCTCCATGCGCTCGAGCGGCGGCGTGACGTGGTGGATAACGCTCTCGACGCGAAGCGCGCCCTCGGTAAAGCTGTGCTGGCCGAGGATATGGGCGTCCTCGTCGTAGCGGTCCTCAAGCAGCTGCGCCTTCTGCCCGAGCCAAGCGCCGAACTCGTCGAGGCGAACGTCGGAGCGCGAGGGCAGCGCGAAGGCGAGGATCACGCCCGCGAGCGTGGCATGGATGCCCGAGTTGTACATGCAGACCCACAAAACGATGCCCACGAGCAGGTAGGGCTTCAGCGAGTAGACCTTGGCGCGGTTGAGCCCCCAGAGCACGAGGACGACAATGGCCGCGGCGGCGCACCAGGCGATGTTCGGCGACTGGCCGTAGGCCACGGCGATGACCACGATGGCCAGGATGTCGTCGGCGATGGCGAGCGTCTGGAAGAAGACCTTGGTCGCGGGGCTTATCTTGTCGCCGAGAAGCGAGGCGATGCCCAGAGCGAAGGCGATGTCGGTGGCGATGGGCACGGCCCAGCCGTTGGCAAGACCGCCCATGTTGAAGGCGAGGTAGATGAGGGCAGGCGCGCAAACGCCGCCGACCGCAGCCAGCATGGGCAGGGCCGCCTGGCGCGGGCGCCGAAGCTGGCCCACGGTCATCTCGTACTTGAGCTCAATACCCACGAGCAAGAAGAAAACGGCCATGAGGAAGTCGTTGACGAAGGCCTCCACGGTGAGCGAGGCCGCGAAGGCGCCGAAACCAATGGAGAGCGGCTGCACGAGGAAGTGCTCGACGGCCTCGTAGGCGGGGCTGTTGGCCACGACGAGGGCGAGAAGCGCCGCAACCACCATGACGGCGGCGGCCACGGTGCCGCTGCCCGTGACCTCCTCGAGGGCGCCCCTGCGCCGGATCCTCTTGATGACTACCGGCTCCTCGTAGATGACGCCGGGGTTCACGTTCTTGGGCATAGTTGCCTTTCTGATGCGAGGCCGCGCACAGGCGGCCGGGGTTTCTTGCGTATGTACCAAGCGCTCGTTAGTCGGCAAGCGCGAGAGTCTGTTCCACATAGACCTTGGCCGCCAAAGACGTGACGGCAGCCTCGAGAACGCGCGCGAGCCCGGGGGCCACCTCATTGCCGTCCTTGTCGACGGGCCGGATATGCGGTTCCATGACCGGGGCCACGAAGTCCGCCCCGACGACGAACTGCTCGGCGATCGCGCGCTCCAGGGCCGAGACGACCTCGTCATAGAGCGCGCCCGCGTCCACGTGCGTCTCATCAATCATACCCATGATCTTCGAGAGCTGGGCGATGGAGTAGACGCGCTTGAAGGCGCAGATAAAGAGCAGCGCCGCCACGTGGCCGGCGGTGTAGCGCTTGCGCAGGGGTGCGGGCAAGAGCTTCTGCTTGACGTAGTTGTTGACCATGGGGCCGGTTAGGATCTGCTCGCCCGGCAGGCACATGAAGACCAGTTCGTCGGACACGAGGGTGAGCACCTGGTCGAGGTAGAGCTCGATGCGCGGCAGCTCGTCGATGCGGTAGATGTGGGCGCGGGCCATGCGCTCCACCAGCGCCTCCCTTGCGAACGCGTCCGCGGCGTCGGCCGTGACGATGCCCGATGCCACAGCAAGGGCTCGGCTGCCGTCCTCGTATTTCTTTGCCTGCTTGGTTCCCATAGCGATCCCCTCGGACGAAGCCGGCTGTTGTAATGGTTTCTCCACAAACGCAGTATCTAGTATTCAAAACTACATCAGGCATTATTATGGACTAAATCACAGTTTGACCACGACGGCCGCCTGCGCGGCTTTGGGGAGAAGCGCCATGAACGACCAACGCATCGCAGTTCTTACCGACACGGGCTCCGACTGCCCGCCCGAGTTCGTCGCCGCCCACGATGTGCGCATCGTTCCGCTGCGCATCAACTACTCAGACGGCTCCACTTACGAGAGCGGCGTGGACATCTCCACCGACGAGGTCGTCGCGCGCTTCGAGCAAGAGGTGCCCAAGACGTCGCTACCCTCCCCCGAGCGAATCCAGGACGAGCTGCTGCGCGCCAAGGCCGACGGCTATACCTCGGCCGTGTTCGTGAGCATCTCGTCGGGGCTCTCGGCCACGTGCGAGACCGTGCGCATGGTGGCGCGCACGCTGGACGACTTCCCCGTGCTCGTCGTCGACACGCTGAACATCGGCGTCGCCGCGGGCCTTATCGTCATGGAGGCAGTGCGACAGGTCGAAGCGGGCGTGCCACTCGGCAGCCTCGAGCGGACGCTCAGCATCGCCGCCAAGAACACCAACGTCTTCTTTACCGTGCGCGACCTCGAGTTCCTTCGCCGCGGCGGGCGCATCTCCGAAACGATCTACAAGCTCGGCAGCGTGCTGAACATCAAGCCGGTGCTCACCTGCGACGAGGAGGGCCACTACGCCATTGCCAAGAAGGCCCGCGGCTGGGAGCGCGCGCTCGACACCGAGTGCAAGCTCATCGAGGGTCTGGCGGCCAAGTATCCCAAGGTCAGGCTCGCGGTGAGTTGCACCTCGGCCTGCGCAGACCTCTACGACCAGATGGAGGCCGCGCTGCGCGAGCGCGTGGACGTGCCCGTGGTCGAGGTCGTGCGCTCCGAGATCAGCCCGGCGCTTCTCGTCCACACCGGCCCCACCCTCGTCGGCGTCGCCGTGCAGGGACTCTAGGCTGCGACACAAGGCAGGGGCGGCCCTTCGTCTTATTCAAGTAAGACGAAGGGCCGCCCCTGTTTTATTCGCCGGCGACCATCTTGGCGACGATGGCGGCGCAGTTGCGGGCGGCCTTCGCCTCGAAGGTGTTGTAGTCGACGACCTGGTCTGCGCTGCCGGGCTTATCGCTGATGGCGCGAACCACGACGAACGGCAGGCCATTGAGGTAGGCGGCCTGGGCGATGGCGCAGCCCTCCATCTCGCAGCAACGCCCCCCGAACACAGAGACAATGCGCTCGCGCTGCCCATCGGTTGAGATGAACTGGTCGCCGGAGGCCACGCGGCCCTCGAACACGCAGATGTCGGGCGCGACCTTGGCCGCGGCGGCCACGACCTGCGAGCGCATGCCCTCGTCTGCTGTGAACGCCAAGGTATCGATGCCCGGGACCTGGCCCGGCGCGTAGCCGAGCGGCTCCACGCTGAAGTCGTGCATGACGCATTCGGTGGAGACCACGAGATCGCCCACGTCGATGGTCGGGTCGAGCGAGCCCGCCACGCCGGTGTTGATCACGCGGTCGACGCCGAAACGGTCGGCGAGGATCTGCACGCAGATACCCGCATTGACCTTGCCGATGCCGCACTGGACCACGACGGCGTCGGCGGCGCCGAGCTTGCCCGCGCAGAAGTCCATGTTGGCGATATGCACGACCTCGTAGTCGCCCATTTGCTCCTTGAGCAGGGCGACCTCGGCCTCCATGGCGCCGACGATTCCGGTCTTCATGTTAATCTCCTCTCCCCCGCGGCGGCGGGCCTTGAATTATGCAGGGTAGTTCATATGCGCGTCGTCGATGCCCTCGAGCGTGCCGGCGAGGTAACGGGCCGCCCACCAGCGTGCCTGGTTGAGGTCAGCGTCGTGCCAGTTGCCGCACTCGGCGGGCTTAGCGCCGGGAATCTCGCCCTCGAAGTCGCGGGCGAACTCGAAGCAGCGGCGCACGAGATCGACCACGTCGGCGGACTCGTACTCACCAAAGAGCACGAGGTAGAAGCCGGTGCGGCAACCCATCGGGCCGAAGTAGACCACGCGACTTGCCCACTCGGGGTCGTTGCGCAGGAAGGTGGCGCCCAGGTGCTCGAGGGCGTGGACGGCGCTCGTGTCCATGACCGGCTCGCGGTTGGGGGCGGTGAGGCGCAGGTCGAAGGTGGTGATAACGGCGCCCGTGGCGGGGTCGCGGTCGACGCGGCTCACGTAGACGCCCGGCTCGAGCTTGAGGTGGTTCACGGTGAAGCTAGCGATCAGGTCCATGGTTCTTCTTCCTATCCGGTGTGCCTGCGGTTTGGGGGCCTGCGGTTTGGGGACAGTCCCCTTTTTGCACACGCGTTGATGCTACGACCTCGTCGCCGAACCATTGGGCAAAATGCTCGAAACGGCGGTTCGTGTGCAAAAAGGGGACTGTCCCCAAACCGCAGGCCCCCAAATCGCAGGCGTATAGCCAAGTACGCATTATGCACATGGTCGTGGGCCTGTATCAAGAATTCAATGCATTGGCGAGCCAGGCGCGGCCGTGCAGCTCGTGCACCACGCGGTTCTGAACGCCGGCGAACCCGACGCCGTCGGCAACGTGCAGCACGATCTGCCCCTCAGTGCCGTAGGCCGTCATTCCCGTAAAGTTCACTCCGATCTGGAAGCGCGGGTCGAGGTCGTCGGCCACCGAAGCCTCCACCGTGGCGCGGATATCCGCAACCACGGCATCGAGGTCGGCCGTGGGCGCAACGGCGAAGACGACCTTGCACACGCCGGCGTTCGAATCGGCGAGGTGCGTGAGCGTGGTCTTGTTGAGGACCGAGTTGGGGATGACGTCCACGTCACCGCCTCGCGTACGCAGGCTGGTGGAGCGCCAGGTCACATCGGTCACCGTGCCCGTGGTCGAGCCGATGGTCACATGGTCGCCCGGACGGATAACGCGCGCAAGCATGAGGCCTAGTCCGCTGACGATGTTGGAGATCGTGTCCTGCAGGCCGAGCGAGATGGCTACCGAGACCACGCCGAGCGCAGTGATGACCCACGTGGGATCGATGCCGAAGACCGGTTTGAGGACGGAGAGCACCGCAAGAGACCAGATGCCAATGCGCAGCAGGTTGATAACGATGGAGGCGTTGGGGACCTCGGCCGCCTCGAAGATTTTGTTCACGAGGCGCGTGACGACGCGCTGTGCGGCCAGGGCCACAAACACCGCGACGGCGATGATGACGGCTTTGATTACCAACGCATCGATCTGAGAGACGAGCCAATCCTGCATACGCTTCTCCTTTCTGACCGCAGAGCGGTGGACGTCGAACGGTCGCCGTTACCGGCCGCCCTGGGGCAGGCACCGGGCGGCAAACGGCTCGCTAGCCGACCTTTACGAGCGGGGCGAAGCCCTTGAGGAGCTTCTTGGTCTTGCCCGTGCGCGAGAACTTGACCTCGATGGTGTCGCCCGAGACGCCGAGCACGACGCCGGGGCCGAACGTCTTGTGGGAAACGCGGTCGCCCGCAGCGAAGCTCGTAGACCTCTCGACCGGGCGCGAAACGGCCGCGGCCGTCTCGGACGCGGGGCGCCCGGAGCCGCCGACGCGCTGGCGCGAGCCGAAGGTCGAACCGGCGCCAACGCCGGAGCCATAACCCGCGCCCGCACCGAAATCGCGGCTCGAGCCGGCGCCGAAACCACCGCCGCGCTGCGCGTTTCCGCCGGTAGAGCGCGTGCGCGAGCCGAAAACGTTGCCGCCGTACACATCCGATCCGCGGCCGCTGCCGAAGGTGCCGTGGCGGTCGCCGCGCTTCTCCCAGCCCACGCCGGTAAAGTCGGAGCTGCCGACGCCGGTGAGGTCGCAATCCGCATCCGGCAGCTCGTCGATGAAGCGCGAGCGGGGGTTTGCCTGCGTGGAGCCGAACGTGCGGCGGGTGCTCGCGTAGGTCAGATAAAGCTTCTTGCGGGCGCGCGTGATAGCCACGTAGGCGAGGCGGCGCTCCTCCTCGAGCTTTCCGGGGTCGGTGTCACCGAAGGTGGTGTGCGGGAAGATCGTCTCCTCCATGCCGGCCACGAAGACGACCGGGAACTCGAGGCCCTTGGCGGCGTGCACCGTCATCATCGTGACGGCGTGGCTCTGCCCGGCCAGGGTATCGAGGTCGCTGCGCAGCGCGAGCCACTCGAGGAAGGCCGGGAGCTTCTCGGCCGCCACGGGCGGGATCGTCGGGTCAACGGCGGCAGGCGTCGCTGCAGGCGCCGCCGCAGGGGCCGCCTCGCCGTCCTCGAGCGCGCCCGCCGCGCGCAGCTGCTCCAGGCTCTCGAGGGTCTCGGCCACGTCGTCGTGCGTCTCGTCGAACTCGGCGGCGACGCCCATGAACTCTCGGATGTTCTCGATGCGGCCGTCGGCCTCAACGGAATGCTCGGCCTCGAGGGCGCGGATCAGGCCCGCCTTGTCGACGATGGCCTCGACCACGCGCGCGAGCTCGCCCGAGACCCGGCGGCCCGACTCGATGATGTCGCAGAAGTCGCCGAGCGCCTGGCGCACCTTCGGTGAGAAGAGCCCCGCCTCGCAGATGCCCTGCTGGCAGGCGGCGTAGAAGCTGATGCCCTCATCGGCCGCGAGCTGCGAGATCTTCGCGATGGAGGTGGAGCCGATGCCGCGGCGCGGGGTGTTGATCACGCGCTGGACCGACACGTCGTCGTTAGGGTTGCAGACGGCCTTGAGGTAGGCCGTGACGTCGCGGACCTCGGCGCGGTCGAAGAATCGCGTGCCGCCGACGATCTTGTACGGGACGCCGGCGCGCAGCAGCATATCTTCCAGGATGCGCGACTGCGAGTTCATGCGGTAGAAGACCGCCATGTCGTCGTAGCTCGTGCCCGCGTCGTGGAGCTTCTCGATCTCGCCGCCGATCCAGCGGCCCTCGTCGCGCTCGTCGGAGGCCTGGAACAGCTTGATGAGCTCGCCGTCGCCCGAGTCGGTAAAGAGGCGCTTGGCCTTGCGACGCGAGTTGTGGGCCACCACGGCGTTCGCGGCGTTCAGGATGTGGCCGGTCGAGCGGTAGTTCTGCTCGAGGCGCACGGTCTTGGCGTCGGGGTAGTCCTTCTCGAAGTCGAGTATGTTCTGGATGTCGGCGCCACGCCAGGAATAAATGGACTGGTCGTCGTCGCCCACGACCATGAGGTTGCGGTAGCGCGCGGCGAGCAGGTTCGTGATGGCGTACTGGACGTGGTTCGTGTCCTGGTACTCGTCAACGCTGATGTGCTGGAAGCGCTCCTGGTACTTGGCGAGCACGTCCGGGTGCTTGGAGAGAAGCTCCAGGGCCTTGAGCAGCAGGTCGTCGAAGTCCATGGCGTTGGCCTTGGCCAGGCGAGCGTCGAGCGCGCGCATGACGCGGCCCGCGGCGCGATCGGCCGGGTTCTGGGCACTCGCCAGCTCATCGGCCGAGGTCATGGCGTTCTTTGCGGCGCTTATCCTCGAGCGCAGGGCGCGCACGGGGAACTGCTTCTGGTCGATGCGCAGGTCGCTCATGATGGACTTGACCATGCGGTTCGAGTCGTCGTCGTCGTAGATGGTGAAATTGCTCGTGTAGCCGATGGCCTCGGCGTCCTCGCGCAGCATCCGCACGCACATGGCGTGGAAGGTGCACACCCACATGCCGCGGGTACCGTCGGGAAGAAGCGCGCCCAGGCGCTCGCGCATCTCGGCCGCGGCCTTGTTGGTAAAGGTGATGGCCAGGACCTGCCAAGGGCGCACGCCCTCGTCGGCGATCATATGGGCGATGCGCATGGTGAGCACGCGCGTCTTGCCGGAACCGGCGCCCGCGAGCACGAGCAGCGGGCCGCGCGTGGTCTCGACGGCCTCGCGCTGGGCGGGGTTCAAGCCCTCGAGGTCGAGCGACGGGCGATTGGGCGCGGGGCCCCACATGGGCGTCGGGTTTGCCATGGACGCGCTGGGCGCCACGGCGACGGCGCCCGCGCCCGCCTCGGGCGGCAGGTAGGAGTCGTAGGCAGGCTCATAGGTCGGCTCGGCGGGCGGCGCGTAGGCCCCGGCGGAGCCGTAGGCGGAGTCGAACAGGGAGGTCTGGTCGTCGGTCATCTGGCGTGGTTTCCTCTCGATGGGTTTTGCGACATATGAGTTTATACGCACCGCCGGACAACAATCGCGCCGCGCGCGGCTCTTGACCAAAAAGCCGGGCGCGGGGCACGCCGCGCGCCCGCCGCACTACCCGGACCCGCTCGCCGAGCGACGCGTTTCCGCGGTTCTCGCCCTGTAGACTAAGAGCATCGTTGTGCATCAAACCCAATGGAGAGGAGAACAACATGCTGCTCGAGGGCAAGAAAGCCATCATCACCGGAGGCACCCGCGGCATCGGCTACGCCATCGCCTGCCGCTTCATCGAGGAGGGCGCGAAGGTCACCGTCTTCGGCTCCCGCCAGGAAACGGCCGACGCCGCGCTCGCCAAGCTGAAGGAGGCCTACCCCGAGGCCGACGTCTGGGGCCGCACCTGCGACCTCACCTCGCTCGACGCCGTGGTGGAGGCCTTCACCGCCGCCGCCGAGGACATGGGTGGCCTTGACACCGTGGTCAACAACGCCGGCATCTCGCAGAGCGCGCCGCTTCTCTCCTACACCGACAAGGAGTTCGCGAAGGCCATGGACCTCAACGTGACCGCCGTCTTCAACGGCCACTACGCGGGCGCCAAGATCATGGAGGAGGCCGGCCACGGCGGCACCATCACCACCACGAGCTCGATGGTCGCCAAGTACGGCCAGCCGGCGGGCGTCGGCTACCCCACCTCCAAGTTCGCCGTCAACGGCATGGTGCAGTCGCTCTCGCGCGAGCTCGCGCCCAAGAGTATCCGCGTGAACGCCGTGGCCCCCGGCATCACCAAGACCGACATGGTGGCCGCGCTTCCCGACGAGATGATCCAGCCGCTCATCGCCACCATCCCGCTCGGCCGCATCGGCGAGCCCGAGGACGTGGCCAACGCCTTCGTCTTCCTGGCGAGCGAGATGTCCTCCTACGTGACGGGCGCCGTGATCCCCGTGGACGGCGCCGCGAGGTCGTAGCCGCCGCCAACGCAACCACCAA
Source organism: Paratractidigestivibacter sp. (assembly GCF_963660155.1). Lineage (GTDB taxonomy): Bacteria > Actinomycetota > Coriobacteriia > Coriobacteriales > Atopobiaceae > Paratractidigestivibacter. Next base: position 69,072 of record NZ_CAVKWG010000049.1, read on the forward strand.
CATTGGGGACAGTCCCTTTTGCAGGTCCGACCTGCATTGGGGACTGTCCCTTTT
>NZ_CAVKWG010000050.1:0-70491 GCF_963660155.1 Paratractidigestivibacter sp.
CATATGGTGGCTGTGCCATACCGGCTTTTTCGACGTGGCCTAGCTGCGGTTTGGGAACAGACACCTTTCCGCACACGCGCCGCGGCTGCGATTTGGGGACAGACACCTTTCCGCACACGCGCCGCGGCTGCGATTTGGGGACAGACACCTTTTCGCACACGCGTCGCGGCTTCGAGCCCGTTGCCGAATCTTTGGGCCAATTCGCTGATACCAAGGTTCGTGTGCGAAAAGGTGTCTGTCCCCAAACCGCAGCCGCGGTGCAGCCTAGTCCAGCGGTTTATCCAGCTCGCGGGCCAGCTCGGGCATGAGCTCCGCAAATGTCGCCTCGCGCGTTTTCTTCTTGAGCTGACACTCCCACAGCACGTGCACGGTCCAGCCGTCCTCGCGCAGTGCGGTCAGGTTCTCGGCGTCGCGCTCCACGTTGCGCGCGAACTTCTTGCCCCAATACTCCACGTTCTTCTTGGGCGTGGAGGGGTTGCAGCGCGGGCAGCGGTGCCAGAAGCAGCCGTTGATAAACACCGCGACCTTGCGCCCCGGCCACGCGATGTCCGGGCGCCCCGGAACCTTCCACTGCAGGCGGTATCCCGTGAGCCCTGCCTCGCGCAGGCGCTCGCGAACGAGCAGCTCGGGCTTGGTGTCCTTGCCCTTGTTGCCTTGCATGGAGCGGTGTGTGCCGAAGTCGGTGGCCGCAGGCACCCCTCGGCGGGCGAGGTTTCTTGCCAGCGTCGCCTCCGCCTCGGCAAGACGCGCCTGTGTGAGGGCCTCCGACCAGCGCTCGCATAGGCGCTCGAGGCTCCACGCGGCGTTCGCCGGGCTTGTGGAGGGCAGCACGGTCGCCGGGATGCCCGTGCGGTACTCGAGGTACTTGCGATAAAGGCGCCCGGCGGTCGCGCCGTTGCAGATGACAGCGTGGATCGGCGCCTCTTCCAGCACGCGCGCCACGTCGTTGGCGGCAACGTTCTTTATGCTGGCATCGCTTGAACCCTTGATGTCGCACTCGGCGATAACGTCCCACAGCGCAATGCCCGCATCAAGGAGCATCCGCTTCTTCGACGCGATGGTATCGGGCGCCTCGCACCCCACATACGCTGCGATAACGCGCCAAAAACGGTTCTGCGGATTGCCGTAGTAGAACTCGTTTGCGCGGCTCTGCACAGAAGGAAACGACCCCAACACGAGCACGCGCGAGCGCGCATCGTATACGGGGTCGAACCCATGCGAGATATGTTGGTACGTACCAGCCACCCGCCCATTCTACCGCGCCCCTACCATTTGGGGACAGTCCCCAAACCGCTGCGGAAAGGGGACAGTCCCCAAATGGTAGGTCGCGGCGTGGCGCTAGTAGCGGCGGGTGCCGAAGAGGCCGCGCAGGAGCTGCTTGGCGGCCTCGGTGGCCTGCAGCTCGGTCTAGCCGGCTTGAACAGCCTCCTTGGTCTTGTCGCTTGCAGCGCCCGTCAGGTACTGCGGCGGCAAGACCTTGGCGTTCTCCACGACGCTCGGCTTGCCGTTCTCGTCCAGGAAGCTCGTCGGGGCCTTGCCGGTGCCGAGGGCCACGATGGCGTCCTCGCTTTTAAAGTTCGGGTTCGCGCGGAAAGCCTCGGACGTGGCCTTGACGGCCTTCTGCTCGGCGGGAGCGTAGGCGCGCAGGCCGTGCTGAACGCGGTTGGAGAGCTGGGCCAGCACCTAGTCGGGGATGTTGGAGGAGCTCTGCGTAATGAAGTAGACGCCGACGCCCTTGGAGCGAATCAGTTTGACGGCCTTGATGACCTTGTTCAGCTCGGTGGGCATGTCGTTGAAGACCATCCGCGCTCGTTGAAGAAGACGAACTTGGGCTTGTCTATGTCGCCGACCTCGGGGAGCTTCCCGAAGAGGTCCGAGAGCATTCACGTCGGGAACATAAAGTGGATCTGCGGATGCTGGATTAGCTGGGCGGTGTTCATGATGTTGACGTAGCCCTGGCCCTTCTCGTCGCACGCGAACCAATCGTTGAGGTCGAGCGCCGGCTCGCCGAAGAACGTGTCGCCGCCCTGGTTCTCCTCGGCGATAAGGCCGTGGCGGTTCGCCTAGCTAAGCAGCAGATATCAGGGGTTGTCGCCCTGGGTCGTTCAGATCTTATCGTTTTGAAGTATCGCGTCCTCCTTGAGGGCCTATCATAGACTCACTCGTTCTACCAGCGGGTTTATGGGCGGCGATGACTTCTCGGCAGGCGAAAGCTTCCGTTGACCCAACGGCGTTGGGCCGAGGTTCGGCGAACCTTTCATTTTGTGCTGCACCGGGTGACAGGTTCTCTGTGCTGCACGGGGAACCTGTCGCCACGTGCAGCACGAAATGGCGGGTTTGTGGCGTGGAGTTGAGTCCAAGTGTTAGGCGCAGGCGGTGCGTCGGCGGCGAACCAGCAGGTAAACGCCCCAGATGGCAAGTCCGCAGACCACGATAAGCGCGCCCAGCTTGGCGTCGTCGGCCATGACGTCGGCATCCGACAGCTCCACGAAGGGCCCGCTCTCGGCCAGGCTCGCGAAGCCGTCGACGCACCACATGAGGGCGGCGCCCGCATACATAAGGGCGAGCACGCCGAGGTGAAGGTCGGCGTGCTCGCTGCGAGTTGCGTACCAGGCGCCGGCGGCCGCGATGGCCGCAACGGCGGTGATGATAAGCGTCAAGGTTTAGGCCTCCAGGGCGGCGCGGGCGCTCGTCTTGGCAACGGCGTCGGCAATGACGCAGCTGGCGAACCAGGCGCAGGTCACAAGGGCAGCCATGCCGACACCCACGGTGGCCATCTCGTGCAGCATGACGGCGGTGTCGGTCGCGTTGCTCATCGCGGTGAGGAACGGGAAGGCGAAGGTGACCTCGCCGTGCCAAATGTGCTCGACGCACAGCAGCGCTGCGCCGCCGGCGAGCATGGTCTGCAGCCAGCCGAGCTTGGTCGTCATGCTGTAGCCGTTCTCGGCCACGCTCGTGAGCTGGTTGCCCTGCTCGTCGACGATGCCGGCTTCAATCTCGTGCTTCTTGACGGCGGAACGGATGCCGGTGACGGCGACGGCCTCGGCGCCGCCAACGATGAAGCAAGCCATGATTACCCCCTCGCGGCGCCTCGGCGCCAAAGGTTTTAAGTTTCTGGTTAGCGATTGTAGCAGGCGCGGCGCCCTTGCATCTCCCGTAGAATGGCTTTTACTGCTAGGAAATACGCACGTGACTGCCCGGTCGCGCGAGGGATGGGAATCCGAAATGAAGTATACGGTCGTGGCCGTCGGCAAGCTCAAGGAGAAGTTCTGGGCCGCCGCGTGCGCGGAGTACGTCAAGCGTCTGGGCGCTTACGGCAAGGTCGAGGTGCGCGAGATCGCCGACATCGACCCGGCGCGGGCCGGCGGCGTGGATGCTGCACGCCGGCGCGAGGGCCAGGGGATTCTTGCCGCAATCGGCGACCGATCGCACGTTATTTTGCTAGCCATCGAGGGCAAGGAGCGCTCGAGCGAGGACTTCTCGCGGCGCCTGGACGAGCTCGCGATCGGCGGAAAGAGCGACATCGTGTTCGTTATCGGTGGTTCGGACGGTGTCTCGGACGAGGTGCGCGCCCTCGCGAACGAGACCCTCTCGTTCGGGCCCATCACCTTGCCGCACAACCTGGCGCGCGTCGTTTTGCTCGAGCAGCTGTACCGCGCATGCAAGATTTCGCGTGGTGAACCGTATCACAAATAGTTATAGCTGCGGTTTTTGATAGGGTAGTACGGCTAATTTGAATCAATGCGCGACGGCTCGCCGGTCGCGCCAACGAAAGCAGGTAGAACATGGCACTCGCCGGACGTCAGATCAGGCAGCTCCGCAGCCTCGCGCACCACCTCGAGCCCGTCGTCATCGTGGGCAAGTCGTGCGTGACCGAGAACACCGTTGAGCAGGCAAACGAGTACATCGAGAAGCACGAGCTTATCAAGTGCTCCGTGCTGGACACCTGCGCCCAGACCCCGCACGAGGCCGCCGAAGACCTCGCCGAGGCGCTCGGCGCCGAGGTCGTGCAGGTCATCGGCCGCAAGTTCACCCTGTACCGCGAGACTTCCCGCGAGGGCGTCGAGAAGATTCAGCTCGACTAGCGTTCGGCTTGCAAGGTTTTGCCGCTCGTGCGACGTTTTCGGGGTTTGGCTGCAAAGTTTCGCCGCTCGTGCGACGTGTTTTGCTGCCGAAATCGAAAAATCGGCGGCTTTGGGCTTTGCTTTCCTGCGGTTTTGCAGCTGATTGCGAATCAAGGTCTCGAATTTACGTTGCACGAGCGGCAAAACCTTGCACGGCAACACCGTTTACGTCGCACGAGCGGCAAAACTATGCAGTTCGGAGGTCAATATGGGCACAGCGAAGCCGAGTGAGGGTGTTTCCGGCGTTGCGCTGCGCCGCGACGAGCGGGGCCTCGCGCTCGCCGGTGACGGTATGGAACTGCGCGGCGATTTTTCGCGCATGCTGCCGCGACTCAAGCCGGGCCGCCTCCAAAAAGAGCTGCTAGTGCGCGCCGCGCGAACAAAAGGCGTCGCGGCTCCCGCAGCCGCGGACTGCACGGCTGGTCTGGGAGAGGATTCGCTACTGCTCGCCGCGGCCGGCTTTGAGGTCACCCTCTTTGAGCGCGACGAGACGATCGCGGCGCTGCTTGCCGACGCGCTGGAGCGCGCGGCCGCAGATCCACAGCTCGCAAGTATCGTGTCCCGGATGCATCTTGTGCCTGGCGACTCCATCGAGGGCCTGTCCGCGATCGACTTTACGCCAGACGTCGTCTACCTCGACCCGATGTTTCCCGCCCGCACCAAATCCGCTGCAGTAAAGAAGAAATTCCAGCTGCTGCATCACCTGGAGCAGCCGTGCGAGGAGGAAGAAGCCCTGGTCAACGCCGCGCTCGCCATCCATCCCAGCAAGGTCATCATCAAGCGCCCCGCCAAGGGCCCCCAGCTCGCGGGCATAAAACCCGCCTACAGCATTTGCGGCAAGGCCGTCCGATATGACGTCCTCGTCCCGTCTCCTGCATAAGACGGGGCCGCCCTTTGCGGACAGAGGGGGCAATCCCTTTGTCCACCAAGAACGTGGACAAAGGGATTGCCCCACTTGTCCGCAAAGGGGCTGTCCCCCCGTCTTATGCGGCTTCCTCGAACTGGGAGTTGTAGAGCTCGGCGTAGAATCCGCCGGCGGCGAGAAGCTCGGCGTGGGTGCCCTTCTCTACGATGTCGCCGTCGCGCAGCACGAGGATGGCGTCGGCGTTGCGGATGGTGCTCAAGCGGTGCGCGATGACAAAGCTCGTGCGGCCGCGCATCAGCTCGTCCATGGCGCGCTGGATGAGCTCCTCGGTGCGGGTGTCCACGTTGCTCGTGGCCTCGTCGAGGATCAGCGCCGGGCGATCGGCAAGCACGGCGCGCGCGATGGTGATTAGTTGCCGCTGTCCCTGGGAAATGTTGGTGCCCTCCTCGTTGATCACAAAGTCGTAGCCGCCGGCCAGCGTGCGGATAAAGCTGTCGCAACGTGCGGTGCGCGCGGCGGCCTCGACCTCCTCGTCGGTGGCGTCGGGCCGGCCGTAGCGGATGTTGTCGCGGATCGTTCCGCAGAAGAGCCACGTGTCCTGCAGTACCATGGCAAACTCGCGGCGAAGCTCGGCGCGGTCCCAGTCGCGCACGTCGATGCCCTCGACGCGTAGCGATCCCGCGTCCACATCGTAGAAGCGCTGCAGTAGCTTGATGAGCGTCGTTTTGCCGGCGCCGGTGGGACCCACGATGGCCACGGTCTGGCCGGGCAGGGCCTCGCAGCTGAAGTCGTGGATGATGGTCTTGTCGGGCGCGTAGCCGAAGCGCACGTGGTCGAACTCCACGCGGCCCTCGCGCGCGGCGGGCACCTGCGGCGCGGCGGCGTTTTCCTCCTCCGGCGCGGCGAGGAACTCGAAGACGCGCTCGGTGGCGGCGGCCATGGACTGCAGCGTGTTGCTCACGTTGGCGATCTGCTGCACCGGCTGCGTAAAGTTGCGCACGTACTGGATGAAGCTCTGGATGTCGCCGACGCCGATGGAGCCGGAAAGCGCCAGCTGAGCGCCCACAACGACCACGGCCACATAGCCCGCGTTGCCCACGAGGCTCATGAGAGGCATCATCAAACCCGAAAGGAACTGCGAGCGCCAGCCGGAGATGAACAGCTGGTCGTTCTTCTCGTCGAACTCGGCCACGGCGTCGGCCGCGCGGTCAAAGACCTGGATAACGTTTTGGCCGGCGAAGTCCTCCTCGATGATGCCGTTGACCTCGCCCAAGACCTTCTGCTGTGCGCGGAAATACGGCTGCGAGAAGTGCATCATCACGCCCATGATCAGGGCGGCGGCGGGCAGGGTGACCACGACGACGCCCGTCAGCGGCAGGCTGATGGAGATCATCATGACGAGAACGCCGACGATCTGCGTGACGCTCGTGATGAGCTGCGTCACGGACTGGTTGAGGCTCTGCCCCAGTGTATCGACGTCGTTCGTGATGCGGGAGAGCACGTCGCCCTTGCTGTGCCCGTTGAAGTAGCTCATGGGCACAACGGCGATCTTCTCGGCGATCTCCTTGCGCATGCGGTAGCAGATGCGCTGCGTGACGCCGGTCATGAGCCAGCCCTGCAGCAGGCTGCACGCGGAGCTCGCGAGGTAGAGGCCGAGCAGGAGCAGCAGGGTGCGGCCGATCCAGTCGAAATCGACGCTGCCGGTGCCCGCGACCTTGGCGGTGAGGCCCTCGTAGAGCTTGGTCGTTACCTGGCCCAAGACCTTCGGGCCCACGATGTTAAAGACGATGGAGGCAATAGCGAACACGATGGCGAAGATTACGGCCACCTTATGCTTGCCGATGTAGCCGAGCAGCTTGAGCAGCGTGCCCTTAAAATCCTTGGCCTTCTCGGTCGGGCGACCCATCGGGCCGCCGTGGCCTCGTCTAGGGCCTCCTTGGCGGCGCTTCGGCACCTCGGTCTTGCTCATCTCGTCTGCCATTAGCGCTCACCTCCTTCCGTGGTCGTTGCGGGCATGGCCGCGGGTGCGGGCGTCGCGGGCGCGGGCGTTGCGGCTGCTGGTGCGTCCGCCGCAGGCGTGGCCGCCGCGGCCGTCGCCGTCGCCGTCGCGTCGCCCTCATCAAGCCCCAGCTCCTTTGCCGAGAGCTGCGACGTCGCGATCTCTAGGTAGGCCGGGCAGCTGCGCAGCAGCTCCTCGTGCGTGCCTTGGCCCACGACCTGCCCCTCATCGAGCACGACGATCTGGTCGGCGTGCATGATGGTGGCGATGCGCTGCGCCACAACGACGAGCGCGGTGTCCTTCTGCGTGCGCGCGAGCTCCTCGCGCAGACGCGCGTCGGTCTTGTAATCCAGCGCCGAGAAGGAATCGTCGAACACCACGACCTCGGGGTTCTTTGCAAGGGCGCGGGCGATGCACAGACGCTGGCGCTGGCCGCCCGAGACGTTGGACCCGCCCTGGCTTATCTCGCCGGTAAAGCCGCCCTCGCGCTCCTCGACGAACTCCGTGGCCTGCGCCACGCGCGCCGCCTCGCGCATATCGTCGTCGGACACGCCGTCGCCTGCGAACTTGAGGTTGCTCTCGACGGTGCCCGAAAAGAGTATGCCCTGCTGCGGCACGTAGCCCACGCGGCGGCGGAGCTCCGAGAGCGGCATCTTGCGCACGTCCACGCCGTCGAGAAGCACGGCTCCCTCGGTCACGTCGTACAGGCGCGGGATGAGCTGCACGAGCGTCGACTTGCCGCAGCCCGTGGAGCCGATGATGCCGAGCATCTGGCCCGCGCCGACGGTAAAGCTCACGTGCTCGATCACGTCCTGGTCGCCGTCGGGGTAACGGAAGGCGACGTCGGAAAACTCGAGCTGGCCACGCGGCGCGTCGGCCGCCGGCAGCTCGGGGTGCTCCGGCTCCTTGATGGAGCTCTCGGTCTCGAGCACCTGCTCCACGCGCTCGCAGGCCACCTCGGCGCGCGGCAGGATGACCGAGATCATGGTGAGCATCATGAACGACATGACGATCTGCATCGTATAGGAGATGAACGCCATCATGCTGCCGACCTGCATGACGCCGTCGTTCACGCCGCCGGCGCCGACCCACACGATGAGCACGGTGACGCTGTTCATGATGAGCATCATCAGCGGCATCATGAAGTTCATGGCGCGGTTGGTGAAGAGCTGCGTGTTCATGAGGTCGCTGGAGGCCTCGTCGAAGCGTTCGAGCTCGTGGGCCTCTTGCCCGAAGGCGCGGATGGGCATGATGCCGTCGAGCATCTCACGCGCGACGAGATTCACGCGGTCGATGAACGTCTGCATCTTCTGGAACTTGGGCAGCGTGAGGCCCATGAGCACGCCGATGACGGCGCACACGGCGATGACGGCCACCCCGATGGTCCACTCGAGGCCCGTTGAGGTCGCGAGCACGCGGACGATGGCGATGCCCGCCATGATCGGCGCCATCATGACCATGCGGATGAACATGGTCGCGGCCATCTGGATCTGCTGGATGTCGTTTGTGCAGCGGGTGATCAGCGACGCCTGGCTGAACTTGCCGACCTCGGCCGGCGAGAAGCTCATGACGCGGGCGAACGTCTGGCGGCGCAGGTCGCGGGCGATGACGCTTGCGGTGTGAGAGGCCACGGCGCCGGTGAGGATGGTGGCCACGAGGCTCACGGCGCACAGACCAAACATCTTGAGCGTCATGTTTGCCAGGTAGGAGTTCTGCACGTCGCCGAGGTCCAGCCCCTGCGCCTCGTACTCGGCCTTGACGTAACTGATGGCCCGCTGCTCCACAATAGAGCCGCTCATGGAGCCCATGGCGTCCGCCATAGCCTCGGACGCGGCCGTGAGCTGGTCTTTATTGATAATCTCGGCGTCGTAGGCCGTGCGGACGTCGTCCATGGTGATAGTTCCCTGCACGCCCGTGGAGCCGAGCGCGCTCGCGTCGGCGCCCTGCGAGAGCGAGAGCGCGACGGCCTCGGGCAGGCTCATGGCCTGCGCGAGGGCGGAGTCCTCGGCGCGGTCGGCCTCGATGCCCGTGTACGTGCGCACGCCGGCGGCGTCGGAGGGGCCGTACGCCGCCTCGACGGCCGCGATGTCGCCCTCGCCCATAAAGAGCTCGAGGTCGGCGAGCGCGTCTTCGCGGATGGTCGTGGGCACGGGGCTCTCGATGCCGCCCTGCTGGATGCCCACGTCGACGATCTCGGACATGTAGGTGGGCAGGGTCAGGTCGGCGTAGCAGCTCACGGCGATAAGCACCATGGCCATGACGAACGCCAGGATGTGGTTGCGGAAGAGCTTGATGACCTTCATCGCTCGCCTCCGTTTCTTTCTTCCTCGAGGATCTGGTTCGCGCGGCGCAAGATTCGCACGGCTTCGCGCGCGTCGTCCTCGCCCAGCTTGGCGAGAAACTCCTCGGTGCTGGATTCGAACGCGGTGCAGCGGGCGCGGTATTCGGCACGCCCAGCCTCGGTCGCGTTCACGGTGACGCGCCTGCGGTCGGCCGCGGAGTGCTCGCGCTCGATCCAGCCTTTTTCCTCGAGCGCGCGCAGCACATTGGCCACGCGAGCAGGGGAGAGGCGGATGCGGCGTGCGATCTGCCCGGGCGTCTGCGGGCCTTCTGTGCAGAGCACGTGCACGAGCGCCATCTCGCCCCGCACGGCGTTGTGCATCTTGGGGTGCATGTTGTGCCCGAGGCGTCCGAACTGCTCAAAAAGGTCATGCGCGAGGTCGTGCTCGACGGAGCCCGTGCGGGTTGAGTCGCTCAAAGCAAAAACCCTTCTAATAGAAACTACTTTCTGTGAAAGTTTCTACCCGAAACCTCGGTCGCTCAACCAATTGCCTGCGCTACACAAAGACGGCACATGTGCTTTCGGTGGCGCGGCGTGCGGTGCGGCGGCGCGTGGGTAACCATAGAGCCAGAACAACGCGACGTGGGGGGACCATGGATTACAGCAACGATTACCAAGCTCAGAACACCGGTTACGTCCAGCAGCCGGTCGCCTCGCCGCCGCAGTACGCCGAGGCGGGGCAGGTCGCCGGGGCGCGCACGGCGGCCTATGAGGCGACGCTCGACCGCGGGAGCCGCATCGGGTTCAAGGTCGCGGGCGTCCTGCTCGCGCTGCTGGTTGTCCTCTTTGTGGCGAGTTTCGTGTACACGGAGGCGAGAAACGCCGCGCAGAAGGCGGCGCAGGCGCAAGGCACGACCGCCGCGACGCAGACCACGACGACCACGACGACGAATTCGGGCAGGTCAAACGGCACGTCTGGCACCACGACCGAGGGTGAGTCCTCGAGCTCGTCGCCCGTCTCGGACGCGGTCGGCGTCGCCCAGACCATCCAGGACGTCGCTTACGGCGTCGGCGATGCAGCGGGCTCCTTCGTTGATACCGTCCAGGGAATCGGCGGCACGGCGAAAAACATCGTCTTGCGGGTCGAGGAGGCCATCGAGGCCATCACGCAGTAGCGAGCAAGGCCGCTCGGGTTCGGGCGGCCTTCTTTGTGGGCGCATTTATTGTCTTGTTAAGTGTCTTGTCACCTGTAAAGGCACGTGGCATACTATGGCAGGCTCATTTGCTCAATGGGGGAGAGGAAACGCATGGTCACAGACGAGATGCGCGCCGAGGTGGAGCGCCTAAAACGCGAGCAGGATGCCGTTATTCTGGCCCACTACTACGTGACGCCGGACGCCCAGGAGCTGGCCGACTATATCGGCGACTCGTTCTTTCTTTCCAAGAAAGCGGCGACGCTCGACTGCAAGACGCTGGTCTTTGCGGGTGTGCACTTTATGGCCGAGAGCGCGAAGCTTCTCTCGCCGGAAAAGCGCGTGCTCATGCCCGAGCCTACGGCCGACTGCCCGATGGCGCACATGGTGCAGAAGGCGACGATCGACGCCGCGCGCGCAAAGTACGGAGACGACCTCGCGGTGGCCTGCTACGTCAACTCCACGAGCCAAATGAAGGCCTGGTCAGACGTGTGCGTTACGTCGTCCAACGCCGTTGCCATCGTGTGCGCGCTGCCGCAAAAGAACGTTCTGTTTATCCCGGACATGAACCTCGGTCACTACGTGTCGCTGCAGGTCCCCGAGAAGAACGTCATTTTGAATGACGGTTTTTGTCCCACGCATGAGGCCATCGAGCTGGCCGAGGTCCAGGCGGCGCGCGCCGAGCACCCCGGCGCCCGTGTGCTCGCGCACCCCGAGTGCGGCGACTGGGTGCTCAAGGAGGCCGACTTCGTGGGCTCCACCTCGCAGATCGTCGCCGAGGCGGTGGCGAGCGATGCCACGGATTTCATCATCGCCACGGTTCACGGGGTGATCCACGAGCTCGAGCGCCTAACCGAAGGCAGTGGCAAGCGCTTCTGGTTCCCCGCGACCTGCCCCGTCTGCCCCAACATGGCGCGCGTCACCGCCGAGAAGGTCCTCGAGTGCCTGCGCGACGGCACGGGTGAGGTCGCGCTTCCGCCCGACGACGTGGCCGAGAGCTCCTCCCGTGCCCTCGACCTCATGCTCGACTACGCCAAATAACCTGCATAGGGGACAGTCCCTTTTGCAGGTCGCTGGGAGAACCTGCAAAAGGGACTGTCCCCTATGCAGGTGTAAGGAGATGTTTTGATGAGTTGCAAGGTGATTGATGCCGACGTGGTCATTGTGGGCTGCGGTGTGGCGGGTCTGTACTGCGCGCTCAACCTGCCGCGGGCGCTCAAGGTCGTGCTTCTTGCCAAGACGACCGTGGACGAGTGCGATTCCATGCTCGCGCAGGGCGGCATCTGTGTGCTGCGCGACGAGGACGACTACGAGTCGTTTTTTGAGGACACCCTGCGCGCTGGCCACTACGAGAACCGCCTTGAGTCCGTGGACATGATGATCCGCGCGAGCCGCCCGATCATCGACGACCTGGTCAAGCGCGGTGTCCGTTTCGCGCGCACGGCCTCAGGCGAGCTCGACTACACCCGCGAGGGCGCCCACTCCCGCCCGCGCATCGTCTACCACGAGGACATCACCGGCGAGGAGATCACCACGCACCTGCTCGCCTGCGTGCGCGGGCTGCCGAACGCGACCGTCCTGGAGAACACTTGCATGACGGACATTCTCGAGGGCTTCGACGCGGCCGGCGCGCGCGTGTGCCGCGGCATCGTTGCCGAGGACGCCGCGGGCGGGCGGCTGCAGATAAACGCCGACGCCACGGTGCTGGCCACCGGCGGCGTGGGCGGCCTGTACAAGCACTCCACCAACTACCCCTGCCTCACCGGCGACGGTTGCCGCGTGGCCGCCGAGCACGGCGTGCTTCTGGAGAACATGGACTTCGTGCAGATCCACCCCACGACCCTTTGGACCGAGAAGCCCGGACGCAGCTTCCTTATCAGCGAGTCCGCGCGCGGCGAGGGCGCGATCTTGCTCAACGCCGCCGGTGAGCGCTTCTGCGACGAGCTCCAGCCGCGCGACGTGGTGAGCGGTCATATCCTGCGCCAGATGGAGGCCGAGGGCTCGAGCTACGTGTGGCTAAGCTTCGAGCGCGTGGCCCGCGAGGAGCTCGAGCACCACTTCATCCACATCTGCGAGCAGTGCCGCGCGGAGGGCTACGACATCTTTACCGAGCCCATTCCCGTGGTGCCCGCGCAGCATTACTTCATGGGCGGCATCCACGTGGACTCCGACTCCCAGACAACGCTGCCGCACCTCTTCGCCGCGGGCGAGACCTGCTGCAACGGCGTCCACGGGCGCAACCGCCTGGCCTCGAACAGCCTGCTCGAGGGCCTTGTCTTTGCCCAGCGCGCCGCCGACAAGATCATGCGCGACCGCTTCGCCGCCGACACCGCCGCCCGGCTCGCCGCAGCCGCTGCCGCGCGCAGCCGGTTCGTGGCGGGCTCGCGCGATGTGACCGACGTGGCGCTGCAGTGCGGCGCGATCTAGGACATGCTTCATCACTAACGAGAGGACACCTGCGATGACCGACCCGATGATTCAAGCCAGGATGGACGCAGCTATCCGCGCTGCGCTGGAGGAGGACATGCCCTTCGGCGACGTGAGCACCATGTCCGTCATGCCCGAGCTGCGCTACGGCCGGGTGCAGCTCGTTGCCAAGCAAGACGGCGTCATCGCGGGCCTCTCGGTCTTCTCGCGCGTCTTCCAGCTCATAGATTCCGCAACCGTCGTGGATGCCGAGGTTTCCGACGGCGACGAGGTCACGGCCGGGCAGCACCTCGCCGAGGTGCGCGGAGACGTCCGCGTCCTTCTCGAGGGCGAGCGCGTGGCCCTCAACTTCCTGCAGCGCATGAGCGGTGTCGCCACGTATACCCACGGCATTGCCGCCGAGTTCGCGGGCACCAAGACGCGCCTGGTCTGCACCCGCAAGACCACGCCCGGCCTGCGCATCTTTGAGCGCGAGGCCGTGCGCTTGGGCGGCGGCGGGCTCCACCGCTTCGGCCTCTCGGACGCCGTGATGCTCAAGGACAACCATATCGATGCCGCGGGCGGTATCGCGCCCGCCGTGGCCGCCGCCCGCGCAACGGCGCCTTTTACCGCGCGCGTGGAGGTTGAGTGCGAGACCATGGACATGGTGCGCGAGGCCATCGCCGCCGGCGCGGACGTCATCATGCTTGATAACATGGACCATGAGACCATGGCCGCCGCCGTCGCCCTCATCGACGGCCGCGCGATCGTCGAGGCCAGCGGAAACGTCACGGCGCAAAACGCCCGCACCTATGCTGACCTGGGCGTTGACATCGTCTCCTGCGGTGCGCTCACGCACTCCGCGGGCATTCTCGACCTGTCCCTCAAGCATCTGGAGGTCCTTGCATGAGCATCCCCGGCAACCAGCGACGCGAGCAGATCCTCGGCACCCTGAGCGAGGCCGTCTCGCCGCTCTCGGGCACCGCGCTCGCCGAGCAGGCCGGGGTCTCTCGCCAGGTCGTGGTGCAGGACATCGCGCTTCTGCGCAGCCAGGGCTGGCCCATCCAGTCGACCAACCGCGGCTACGTTCTCGAGCGCAAGACAACGCGCCCGAGCCGCCTGATCAAGTGCCACCACAGCGTCGAGCAGACGCCCGAGGAGCTGAACCTCATCGTCGACCTCGGCGGTCATGTGGAGGATGTGCTGGTCAACCACCGCGTTTACGGGCGGCTCTCCTGTGAGCTGGGCATCGCCAGCCGCCGCGACGTCAAGGCCTATATGGAGGCCATCCGCTCCGGCAAGTCGAGCCCGCTTATGCTCATCACCAGCGGCTACCACTTCCACCACGTGACGGCCGACTCCGAGGAGGTCCTGGACGAGATCTGGCAGGCGCTCTCCGACGCGGGTTTCCTAGCCGAGAAGTCCGACTTCGAGCGCGAGGCCTTTGGGCAATAGCCGCGAGGCCTTCGGGCAATAGCCGCGAGGTTTTTGGGTAATAGCCGCGAGCCTTTGGGCAATAATCCTGCCTGTGTCTAAGCGAGAGGAGCCCCATGTCTGACGTTCGCCCATCCATCCCCCGCACGCCCGCCCAGGCTACGCTGCGAGTCGTCTCCATCGTCATGGCAATCATCGGCGGCGTCGTGGTCGTCGGCGGCGTCCTCGCTTTTTGGTATCGCGACCGCCTGGGCCTCGCCGACGAGCTCTCGTGGCTCGCGTATTCCTACGGCGGGATCATCCTCGGGGTTGCGGCGTTGCTGCTGGTCACGGCTTGGCTCGGGCTGCGCGCGGCCGACGATTCCTCGCGCGTGGCGCCCTACCGCAACCTCTGCTATTCCGTCGGCCTCGTCACCCTGGTCGCCATCGTTTGGGGCTGGGGGATGGGCACGTTTCTGCTGTTCAACCCGTTTGTTCTGCTCAGCACGGTGACCTATGTGCTCGTGTGCTCGCAGCTCGCCGACAAGGTGGCCGAGGAGCACGAGCGCGGCGTCTCGGGCGAGGTGTTTCTGCTCAACGCGGACCAGCGGACGCTTCACCTGCTCTCCGAGGTCATCCTTGTAAAAGGCGCGCTCATCGGCACGTTCACCGGCGTCATGGCCATCGGCCTTCTCGCGCAGGGCGGCCGTCAGCTCGCGGAGCAGCTCGGCGTGGCCATGGCCGATTACGAGCGCGCGCTCATAACGTACGGTGTTACCGCTGCGATCAACATCGGCGTGGCGATGCTCGGCATCTGGGGCTCCAACCGGCCGCAGCGTGTCACCCCGTTTTTGGTCATAAGCGGGCTTGTGTCTCTTGCCGACGCGGCGTTCGTCGTGATCGGCGTCGTGATGCACCAAGAGCTGGGGACGGCCGCCGTCGAGATCCTGCTCGACCTGGTCTACATGGGCGCCTGCACCTGGCAGGCCTGGAAGATCCGCCGGCAAGCATAAGACACAGGGACAGCCCCTTTGCGGACAAAGGGACTGTCCCCTCTGTCCGCAAAGGGGCTGCACGGCGCCTTATCCCCGCAGGTGTTGGCGGTATTCGCGCGGCGTGCAGTGATAATCGCGGCGGAAGAGCTGCGCGAAGTTGCTCGGGCTCTGGATGCCCACAGCCCGCGCCACCTCGGAAATGGGCATCGGGGTCCCTGCCAAGAGCTCAGCGGCGCAGCTTAGGCGCTTTATCATGAGGTAGCGAGAGGGCCCCACGCCGAACTCGCGCGTAAAGCAGCGCAGGGCCTCGCGCTCGCTCACCCCGCCTGCTGCGGCGATGTCGACAGCGGTAATGCCTTGCGCGTAGTGCTCGGCGATGTAGTCGCACATCTGCGCCGCGCGCTCGGAGCTTACCGACTTCGCCTTGGGCCGCGTCTTCGGGGCATCCAGCCGCTTCCAGATTTCAACCATGAACAGCGAGAGATGCTCGCGCGCCTCGATCTCGAAGCCGTCGCCTTCTTTCTCCAGTGCGTCGATTGCCTGCGCCAGGTGCGCGGTCGCGGATGCGTCGCCTTTATCGTTCTTGCGAAAAACAACCAGGTCAAGGCCATCGGCATCGACGATTGGCTGCACATAGCGCCGATGAATCGCCGTGTCGCGCCCGCCGCTCACCAGCGTGCCCGAATAAACCGCTGAGCGCAGCCTGCCCGTGCCCGTGGTCTCCACGGCGTGCGGTCGGTTCGTGTTCACAAAGACCGCGTCGCCCGGCGCCAGCTCAAGCGAGTTCTCGCCAACGTGGACGGTCAGGTCCGCCTCAACGCCCAGGATTGCCTCGAAGTCGGCGTGCCAGTGCCACGGCACGCCGCCGCCCGGCGCGGCGCTCAAGGTCTCGTCGTAGCCGAGGATGGGGAACGATTCGTCGCCGTGCGAGGCGACCTCGTTGCCGTTGTCCGACATAATCATCTTGCAACGCGGCCCTGCGTAAATCATGCTTGTCCGTTTCCGTATAGTTTTCGTCCGAATGACGGGTTAATCTCTAAAATTCTTGTCGGTATTATTGCAAATAGTTTTGCAGCGTCAAATCTCGTTAGGAAATAGTCCCATGGCTTCACTGCTCCTCGTCGTCATTTACATCGCATTCGTCTCGCTTGGGCTGCCGGACTCGCTGCTCGGCTCCGCATGGCCGGTCATGTACGTTGAGCTGGGCGCACCCGTGGCCGCCCAGAGCGCCATCACGATGATCATCACCGCCTGCACCGTCGTCTCGAGCCTGGCCACGGCGCCGCTGGTCCGCCGCCTCGGCACGGGCAAGCTGGTCGCGGGCTCCGTCGCTTTGACGGCCCTGGCCATCCTCGGCTTCTCGGCCAGCGCGAGCCTGTGGCAGCTGCTCCTGCTCGCCGTGCCGTACGGCTTGGGCGCGGGCTCCATCGACTCGGCGCTCAACAACTACGTGGCAATCCACTACGGCGAGCGCCACATGAGCTGGCTGCACTGCTGTTGGGGCATCGGCACGAGCGTGAGCCCGGTCATCATGGGCCGGGCGCTTGCGGGGCCGATGAGCTGGCACGGCGGCTACCTGGCCGTCGGGCTTATGCAGGCGGTTATCACGGGCGTCATGGTCTTCTCGCTGCCGCTGTGGAAGCGGGCGGGGGAGGGCGCCGTGGCCGAGGACGAGGCGGCTGCGGCCGGCGAGGGCACCGCTGGCGCCGCGGCCGGCAGGTTCACCTACGCCGACGCCTTCCGCCTGCCCGGCGCCAAGTCCGCTATCTTCTCGTTCGGCTGCTACAGCGCCTTCGAGTACGTCTGCGGCCTGTGGTCCTCGAGCCACCTTGTCCTGGCGCGCGGCATCACCGAGGCGCAGGCGGCCACGATGGCCTCTTTCTTCTACATGGGCATTACGGTTGGCCGCTTGATCTCGGGTTTTATCGCTCCGCACGTGGGCAGCAAGAACATGATCCGCCTGGGCCAGGGAATCGCCGTGGCGGGCATCGCGCCTCTGATCGCGGGGCAAGGCGAGGTCATGCTTTCGGTCGCGCTCGCGCTTATAGGCCTCGGCTGCGCGCCCATCTACCCGAGCATCATCGCGCTGACCCCGGAGCGTTTCGGCGAGAACGCCTCGCAGTCCATGGTGAGCCTGCAGATGGCCTGCGCCTACGTGGGCTCCACCTTCGCACCGCCGCTCTGCGCGGCTTTGGTCGCCGCCGGCGGTGCGGCGTTCGTGCCGTGGCTCCTCGTGGTCGTGCTAGTCGCCATGGTGCTTCTTTCCGAGCGGGCAAACGCGCGGCTCTCGGCCAAGTAGTAAGGTGCGACGGCCTTAAACAGGGGTTTATTCAAGAATCGAGGTGTTATGTACGCCGATTACCACGTGCATTGCGAGTTTTCCGACGACTCCGACTACCCGATGCTCGACGTCTGCCGCGACGCTGTCGGCCTGGGCCTCGACGAGCTGTGCTTTACCGACCACGTCGATTACGGCGTTAAACCCGACGTCGATGAGTACGAGCGCGACCATTCGCTGGCGCGCGTTGAGATGGACCAGCCCGTGCTCAACGTCGATTACCCGCGCTATTTCGCGGCCATCGACGAGGCGCGCGAGCAGTTCGCAGGCAAGCTGGCCATCAAGGCCGGCCTCGAGCTCGGCGTGCAGGGCCACACGATTCGGCGCAACCAAGCGCTGGTAGACACGTGGGGTGAGCGCATGGACTTCGTTATCTGTTCGATCCACGAGGTGGGCGACAAAGAGTTCTGGACGGGCGAGTTCCAGGAGGGCCGTACCCAAGCCGAGTATAACCAGGCCTACTACGAGGAGATGCTCGCCGTGGTCGAGGGGTTCAGGGGCTATTCGGTCCTCGGGCACCTCGACCTGATCAAACGCTACGACCCAGCGGGCATTCTGTCCTTCGAGGCGTCGCGCGACGTGATCGCGGCCATTCTTGAGCAGGTGATTGTCGACGGCAAGGGCATCGAGCTGAACACGTCGAGTTTTCGCTACGGCCTGCCCGACCTGCAGCCTTGCTGCGAGATCTTGCGCCTGTACCGCGACCTCGGCGGGCGGGTGTTGACCATCGGCAGCGACTCGCACGAGCCTGCGCACCTCGCGGCGCACATCGGGGAGTGCCGCGAGCGCCTGCGCGCGCTGGGCTACGAGCGTTTCTGCACGTTCGAGCACTTTGAGCCCGTCTGGCACGAGCTGTAATAAGCGCGCCGCCGCCCGCGCCCCGGAAACGCGCCGTCCAGCAACCGCGCCGCCGCCCGCGCCCCGGAAACGCGCCGTCCAGCAACCGCGCCGCCGCCCGCGCCCCGGAAACGCGCCGTCCAGCAACCGCGCCGCCGCCCGCGCCCCGGAAACGCGCCGTCCAGCAACCGCGCCGCCGCCCGCGCCCCGGAAACGCGCCGTCCAGCAACCGCGCCGCCGCCCGCGCCCCGGAAACGCGCCGTCCAGCAACAAGGGATTACTGGATGGCGTGATTTTGGGGCTCGTGGCCCCTGCTGATTACTGGATGGCTTCGGTTCGGGGCGCACGCGGCCCGCGCACCCTCGCGCGGCAACAAAAAAAGCGGGCCCCATCGCTGGGACCCGCCCTGAGGTTTGGCTCAAAGGCCTCGACTACTTGCCGAGGGCCTCCTTAACCTTGGCCTCGACGTCGGCGACGACTTCCTCGGCCTTCTCCTCGTGCTCCTCAATCTTTTCGTCTGCCATGATGCACTCCTTTCGGTAGGCGTAAGTGTCGCGCGTGTTCCTAGCCATACGATTCCGGGCGCTTCCTGCGGCTCGTTTATCAATTAACGATGTTCGAGTCCCGTGAACGGTAAACGCGCGGTTGAGCCAGCAGCTTGCCAGCGACCCCCTAAAACTCGAACGTCTTGGTCTCGGCGGTAAAGGAACTGATGGTCGCGTGGGCGTTGGCAAAGTAGAAGACCTGCGTGTTCCCGTCGTCGGCGGCATACATTTTCTTGAGGCCGGGGTTGTCGTCGAGAACCGCCTGGCGCGCCTCGTTGCGGTCGTCCTCCACGGCGTCGGCGTCGATGCGCAGCCAGGAACCGTCCTTGCCCATGTCGCAGATGGCGCAGCGCGGGTGGGCCATCAGTTCGCGGCTCACGGCCTTGACCTTGCCGGTCTGGAAGTAGATCTTGCCCTCAAAGAGCGTGGCGGTGCCGAACGGGCGCACTTGCGGGTTGCCCTCGGCGTCGACGGTGGCCAGGAAGTACGTAGGGTTTGCCTTCAGATAAGCGAGGACCTCGTCCATGGTGGTTCCTTTCTGGTTGGGTGCGATAGCCACATTCTACTCGGCGCGGCCGCACGGCTGCGCGGCCAAAAGACCTTAGCTCCGAGCTAATGAAATCGCAGTGCGCGCTTCTTATCATGGGCGTTGTCAGCATGCCTTAAGGAAAGAAGGAAGCGTTATGAGCGATCAAAACAGCATGTCGCAGCCCCAGCCCAAGTCCGCCGCGGCCATCGTCGCCCTTGTTTTGGGCATCATCGGCCTCGTGAGCTCGTGGGTGCCCATCGTCAACAACTTCTCGTTTTTCTTTGTCCTCATCGGCATCGTGTTCGGCATCGTCGGCCTTGTTGGCACCCTGCGCGGCAAGAAGTCGGGCAAGGCTATGGCCATCGCGTCGCTGCTCGTGTGCGTGATAGCCTGCGCCATCGTGCTCGCTACCCAGAGCGCCTATTCGAAGGCCATCGACGAGGCGACCAAGGGCGCCGTCTCGAGCTCCAGCGGCTCCAGCGTGACCGGCACCGACGCGGCCGCGACAGGCACCGAGCCCGCCTCCGGCGACGCCGCGAAGTACTCCATCGAGGGCGAGGAGTTCGTCACGGACGCCTACAACTGCAAGATCGTCGGCATCTACACGAACAAGTCCGGCGCCAAGCAGAACTACGTGCAGGTAAGCTATACCTTATTCGACGCCGACGGCAACCAGATCGGCACCGCCTTTGCCAACACGAGCAACCTGGATGACGGCGGCACCTGGAAGTTCGAGGCCTCGACCCTCAAGAGCGCCGACGAGATTGCGACGTGGAAGTTCAGCGAGGTCAGCGCCTGGTAGGCAACTGCGACTTGGAGGCGACGATGGCCGAGAAACTCACTGAGGAGCTCTTGGGCGAGCTGCTTGAGGCGCCGAGCCTCGACGAGTTCGTCGAGGGCAACGGGCTCGGTCACCGCAGCCTTTGCGATTACCTCAACGGTCTGCTCGCCGAGAAGCGCCTCAAGCGCTCCGAGGTCGTGCGCATGGCCAACCTCAACGAGACGTTTGGCTACCAGATCTTTACCGGGGCGCGCAACCCGAGCCGCAATAAGGTCCTGCAGATTGCCTTTGCCATGGCGCTCAGCCTGCGCGAATGCGACCGCGCGCTCGAGGCGGCCGGCGTGAGCGGCCTCTACAGCAAGGACCGGCGCGACGCGATCATCATCTTTTGTCTGGACCGCGGCTGCTCGCTGCAGAAGGTGAACGAGGAGCTCTACCGCTTCGGCGAAGAGACGCTTTGCTAGCGGCCACGCGCAGCCGCCGCTCGCCTGAGCTGTCCGCTACCATAAGGGGCATGGACGCCCAGACCACAGATTCGATCCACGACGAGCTGGCAGCTCGGCTCGAGGCGCCCGAGGCCGCGAAGGCCCCGGGCGCTTATCGGGTGGAAGAGGTCCTCAAGGTCTCTGCTGCCGAGACGACGCAGCTCGTCTACCTGCGAGTTTCCGGCGGCGGCGAGCTCGGGCCCTACGTTCGCAAGCTTATACAGAAGGACTCCGGCCTCGGCGGCGTCTACCGGATCCTGTATGATGCCCAGAGCGCCGGCAAACGTTTCCGTCAGCTCCCGCGCGTCGTGAGCATCGCCGAGAAGGACGGCATGGCCGAGGTCCTTATGGAGCACGTGGCCGGCGCGAGCCTGCGCGAGGTTGTCGAGTCGGCCCGCGCCGCCGACCGATGGGCGCTCGCGGGACTTCTCATGCCCGCCGTATGCGGCGCGGTTATCGAGCTCCATGAGGGCTTTGACGTGCCCGTTATTCACCGCGATATCACCCCGGGCAACGTCATCTGCCCCGAGGCCGAGCCCGCGACGCCGGTGCTTATCGACCTCGGCATCGCGCGGGAGTGGCAGGTCGACGCGACCGCCGACACGACGCACTTCGGCACGCGCGCCTACGCCCCGCCCGAGCAGTTCGGCTTCGGCCAGACCGATGTGAGAAGCGACGTGTACGCCCTCGGCATGTTGGCCTTCTTTTGCCTCGTCGCGCGCGACCCGGAGCCCGAGGACCGCGCCCGCGAGTTCAACCGATCGCAGGTCAACGCCGTGTGGCGCAAGGTTATCGCCAAGGCGTGCGCGCTGGACCCCGAGGAGCGCTACCAGTCGGTGCGCGAGCTGCGCGACGCCCTGCTCGAGGCGGCGCGAGCGACTGCCGATAAGGCCGCGCGCAACGAGGCCGACGATGATGCGGCGGAGCCCGAACCCGACGCCCCGCTCGCCAAGAAGACCGCCCGTCTCATTACCCCGCGCAACGTCATCGTGCTTCCCATCTGGGCCTTGTTCACCGTTATGTGCGTCACGCTGCCTTTCTCGCCCGACACGAACATGGAAGATCATCCCGTGTTCAACATCGTGGGGTACCTGCTGTGGATGCCGGGGCTTTTTACGCTCATCGCCTATGTGCTCATGAACAAACGCTGGCTCGAGGAGAACGTCGCGTTCTTCCGCGACCACACGAAGGGGGAGGCCATAGCGCTGCTGGGCCTCGCGTTCTCGCTTCTTACCGTCGTTTGGTTCGTCCTTGCGGGCCTCGGCCGGTAACCGCCCCGCTGCGGAAAGGGGACAGTCCCCAAACCGCTGCGGAAAGGGGACACACCTTTTGCGGACAAAGGGACTGTCCCTTCTGTCCGCAAAAGGTGTGTCCGCAAAAGGCAGGCTACGCGGGCATGGCCATGATGGCGTCCAGCTCGGCGTCGAGCTCAGCGAGGTGCTTCACGCGGGCGCGGCGCACAAGATGGCCGCGGGCAAAGACGCGGCTCACGTCGCGCAGGGCCGAGAGGTCGTCGAGCGGGTTCTTCTCGCAGACGATAAGGTCGGCGTCGTAGCCGGCCGCCACGGCGCCGCAGACGTCGCCGAGCCCGAGCAGGCGGGCGTTTACCTGCGTGGCCGTGTGCAGGGCAAACGCGTTGCTCGCCCCGACGTACTTGGCAAAGTAGGCGAGCTCGCGCCACATGTCGTACTGGGTCACGTACGGGCACGACGAGTCGGTGCCGAGGCCCACGGGGATGCCGGCGGCCAGGGCCTGCTTGGCGCTTCTGACGATGCCGTCGCACACGATGTCGCCGTTGATCTTTTGCACCTCGGTGGAGCGGGTCTTCTCGGGCGGAAGCTTGCAGAAAGGCAGCGCAGGCGAGATCGTGCAGGTCACAGACGGTGCGCGGCCGGGGAGCTGAGTGCGCGCGGAGCCGCGGTAGAGCTCGAGGATCTGGTCGTCCATGGCCGCGCCGTGCTCCACGGTGTCCACGCCGGCCGCAAGCGCGAGGCGGACGCCCTCGGTGGACTCGACGTGCGCCATGACGGGCAGGTTCAGGCGGTGAGCCTCGGCGCAGGCGGCGCTCGCCATCTCGAGCGACATCTTCACGACGCCCGGCTCGCCTGCGACCGTGGCGTCGAACACGCCTCCGGTGATAAACAATTTGATGACGTCGACGTTGCGGGCAAAGAGGTCGCGCACCATGGCGGCGGCCTCCGCAGGCGAGTTCGCCACCTGGGCGAAGAGCCCCGCGCCGTGCCCGCTCGGCACCGTGATGCCCGTGCCCGCGGCGACGATGCGCGGGCCCTCCATGCGGCCGGACTCCACGGCGTCGCGCGCCATGAGGTCGCCGTAGAGCGGGTCGCCGGCGTCGCGGATGGTGGTCACGCCACTCGCGAGCTGCTGCTGAGCGCTGCCGCTGAGGATCTTCTTTATCACGAGGTGGCCGACCGGGTTGTCAAGCTTGCCCATGATGCTGCCGGCGTTGCCGCTGGAGATGGGTTTCCCGGAGCCGCAGAGGTGGACGTGCATGTTGATGAGGCCGGGCATGAGGTAGGCGCCCGCGAGGTCGATGGTGCTGGTGCCGGCCGGCACGTGCGCGCAGGTGGAAGGACCGACCCACGAGATTTTCTGCCCGTCGGTGATGACGGCCATGTTCGCCTGCGGCTCCATGCCCTCGCTGCCGTCCAGCAGCGTGGCGTTTATCAGCGCGTAGGACTCCTGCTTGTGGTGAGCCACATCCTCTCCTTTGTAGAGATCCGTCGCCGTTCTGCTCCGAGGCGGCCGTCAATCGTCTTGTGGGGGCTGCTCCGAGGCGTTCGTTCAGTCGCCGGCCTCCGGCGTCCGCGGGCCGTGCTTGTTTACTTGCTTTCGAGGTCGAGCTGCATGAGGCGGGCGATGCTCACGATGTAGATCTTGAGCGCGCGCTTGAGGTCGGCCTCCGAGATGCCCTCGTCGGCGCCGTGCTCCATGCCGACCCAGGCGGGCTCGTCGGGGTTGTTCTCGTGCGGGCCGAAGGCGCAGGCGCGCTTGAACTTGCGCGCGTAGGTGCCGCCGCCGATGCAGAAGGCCTCGGCCTTCTTGCCGGTGTACTCGCTGTAGGTGGTCAGCAGGGTCGAGATCTCGGGGCACTCGGGGTCGATGTAGAAGGGGACCTTGTCCTCGAGCTTGGTGTAGGCGCAGCCATGGGCGGCCGCGAGCTCGCCCATGCGCGCGGCGATGGCGTCGCCCGTGGTGCTCGTGGGGTAGCGCGAGTCGATGGTCTGCACAAAGTGGCCGTCGACGGTGCGCACGGTGCCGGCGATGCAGGTGAGAGGCCCGAACTTGTCGTCGCACGAGGCGATGCCGGTGTGGGTGCCGTCGGTGTCCTCGGTGAGCTCGCGCTGCAGCTCGACGAAGGCGCGGCTGGCGTCGTCCACGAGACCGGCGTCCAGGAGGTAGCGGGCAAGAAGGCCAATGGCGTTCGCGGTGCCGGCGGGCATCGAGGCGTGGCCGCCGATGCCGTGGGCGCTGATGCGCGCGAGGCCCTCGCCTGCAGGCTCGACCTCGATGTTCTCGGCTGCCGGGAGCGCTGCGGCGTCGGCACGCACGAGGGCGGTCGCGAGGCCGGGAATGGCGTTGGCCACGGTGCCGCCGTCGAGCTCGACGATTCTGCCGTCGGCCGCGGCCTCGGCGGTGCGGAACTGGCCTTGGGTGATGCCCTTCTCGCCGCAGATCAGCGGGAAGTCGGCGTCGGGAGAGAAGCAGAACGCCGGCTCGCCGCAGCGCTCGAGGTAGACGGGCACGTCGCCCATGGAGGTCTCCTCGTTGTTGCCGATGATGCAGCGCAGGGTGTAGGGGAGCTTCTCGCCCGTGGCCTCGACCCGGCGCGCGAAGAAGTGCGCGGCGTAAAGCGACAGGATGAAGGGTCCCTTGTCGTCCAGCACGCCGCGGCCGATGAGGTAGCCGTCCTTGCGCGTGACGTCGAGCGCGGGGAAGTTCCAGCCGAGGCCGAGCGGCACGATGTCGGTGTGGGCGATGGTGGCGATGCAGGCGTCTGAGGCGCCGGCGAGGTCGGCGTAGCCGATGTAGCCGTCGAGGTCGGTGACGGCAAGGCCCAGGCGCTCGGCGATTCTTTCGGCGGCAACAAGCGCCACGTTTGCGGCCGGGCCCCAGGGCTTGCCGGGCTCGGCGTGCGCGCGGTCCTCGACGGACTCGATCTTTACCAGGGTGCGGATGTCCTCTACGGCGTCCTCCCAGATCTCGTCGACGTAGGCGTCGACGTCGCGCTTGAGCTGCTGTTCGTCCATGTTTCCTCCTCGTAGGCGATGTGTTTTGACGGGTCACATCTTACCGCGCGGGGGAGCGGCACGTTATGCTGCCGCGCCGCCATTGCGCCGACTGCGCGCGATTGTCGGCGGGTGAGAGAATTTTTTTCAAAAAGAGCTTGCATCGGCGCGCAGGCTTCGATATATTACTCCTTGCGCAAAACGCGCACCCCAAGCTTCGGGCGTTTAGCTCAGGGGGAGAGCGCTTCCCTGACACGGAAGAGGTCACAAGTTCAAATCTTGTAACGCCCACCATACATTCAACGGCCCGTCGGTTCGCCGGCGGGTCGTTTTTTAGACCGGTACCGCAACGCTCTGAACACACCTTAACCGTAGCAAAGGGCAACGCAATGTACACCGTATTTCTCGCCGGGGGAATCGCCTCGGGAAAATCGACCGTCGGCCGCGCGCTCGAGCGGCGCGGCGCGTGGCGGATCGACCTCGACCGGCTTTCGCGCGCGGTGCTCGAGCCGGGCAGCCCGTGTGTGGCCGAGGTGGCCGACGCGTTCGGCGAGGACCTCGTCGACGCGGCGTCGGGCGCGCTGATGCGCGGGCTTCTTGCCAAGAGGGCCTTCGCGGACGCCGAGTCCGCGGCCCGCCTCGAGGCGATTGAGCTGCCATACATCCGCGAGCTGCTCGTCCATGCGCTCGAGGGCGGACCGTGCGGGCAGACCTCGCCCGCCGTCTGCGTCGTTGAGGTGCCGCTGCTCGACCGCATGGAGTCGATGCTCGACTTCGCCGACGAGGTCTTGGTGGTCGATTGCCCGCTTGAGCTGCGGCGCGTTCGCGCGATTGGGCGGGGGATGGAAGCTGTGGACTTCGACCGCCGCGTCGCGAACCAGCCAAGCGACGGGTACCTGCGCGAGCATGCGACGACGATTCTGGACAACACGGGCGGCCCGTCAGACTTGGCTGCGCGAATCGATGCTTGGTGGGTGGCCCGCGAGGCCAACGGATGGGAGGCGAACGATGGCGAGTAAGAAGGACCCGACGCGCTTCTTACGCTGGTTTCGCGTGCTGCCCATGCTCGTGCTGGTGATCGCGTTGGCCGCGTCGGCCACGCTCGCGGCGTCACCGACGACGCTGGTTGCGCAGGTCTTCTATCCGGTCAAGTACGCCGAGCAGATCGAGGAGTCGTCCGCGCGCCACGGCGTCGACCCGCTGCTCGTGGCCGCGGTGGCCAAGTGCGAGTCCAACTGGAATGAGGCGGCGGAGTCGGGCGCGGGCGCTGTGGGCCTCATGCAGGTCATGCCGACGACGGCCGCGGAGCTTGCCGAGCGCGGGCTCGTGGACGGGGCGGCCTATGATGCGGGCGATCTGACCGACGGTGCGGTAAACATCGAGTATGGCTGCGCCTACCTAGGCATTCTGCAGAACGAGCTGAGCTCGGAAGACGAGGTTATCTGCGCGTACAACGCCGGCCTCGGCGCGGTGCAGAAGTGGCTCGAGGAGGGCGGCTCGGTGCCCGAGAATGTGGGCTATTCCGAGACGAAGTACTACTTCGAGCGCGTGAAGGCCGCTTACGAGGGCTACCAGAAGAGCTATCCCAATGGCCTGACCCTACGGGCGGGCACCGAGTAGGAGTTGGCGGCCGCGGGGGGGCCGGGCTCTGCGCTCGCGTCGCCTGAGGAGCCAGGGATTTGACGGTTGTGGCTACGGGACTTCGTACCTTGCCCTCTTCTTTGCGTTTGTGGCTATCGGTCGTGGTCACAAACGTAAAGAAGAGGGCTATTTGCTGCCAAGAGTAGCCACAGCCGTCAATTGGCGGGCTCGCCGAGCTGCCGCAAGGCCACAACCGCAAAAAAGAGGGCGCAGGGTAGGGCTCCGGTGGGCGTGTCGCGGGCCACGAGCCCCAAAACTGCGCCGTCCAGCAACGCCCGCCCGCCGCGAGCCCCGAAACCGCGCCGTCCAGTAACGTGGGATTGCTGGATGGCGCCGATTCGGGGCGCGAAGGGGCGGCCGGTTGCTGGGTGGCGCCGATTCGGGGCGCGGAAGGGGAGCTGGTTGCTGGACGGCGCGAATTCGGGGCGCGCCCGACGCCGCGAGGCGCTAGTTGCCGGGGTGCACGGGGACGAGCGAGCCGTAGACGTCCATGAGGACGTCGTCTTGCTCGGCTTCGAGCAGCACGCCGACGAGCGGGCGCGCTGCCCCGAGCAGCCCGGCATCCGCGCAGGCCACGGCCGCGTCGCGGGCCATCGTGCGGATCCGCTCGACGTCGCCCAGCGGCAGCCCAGCGTCCAGAATCGCCCGGTGCGCCTCTTCGTTGGTCATGCGATGCAGGCCGTCGCCCGCGCGGAGCACGTCGCGCAGCTCCTTGACCGCCCGCTCGCGCACGCTCGAGTGCAGCTCGGCGGCGCGCTGGTAGCAGGCCACGCTTAGCTGCCCGCGGCCGAGCTTCCACTCCATAAATGCCAGCCGATAAACGCAGACGGCCAGGTCGTGCAGGCAGCTTGCGAAGCCGATGGCCTCCTTGAGCGCGGCCTCGGCCTCGTAGATGCGCGAGAGCTCCTCGAGCACGCGGACGCGCGTGAGGGTCGCGTCGGGTGTGACGGGCGCCACGCGCACGAGCTCGTTGGCGTGGGCGAGCGCCTCTTCGTGGCGGCCCAAGGCGGTGAGAATCACGGTGGCCTGGGTGTGCGCGGCATAGTACTCGTCGGGAACGAGCCGCAGCTCACGGCCGTGATCGTCGACGGTCTGGTTGTACACGATGCGCTCGGGCACCGAGTTGAAGAAGCGAAAGACGTTTCGCGTGTCGTCCTCGTAGCGGGCGGTCTGCTGCGCCGGCTCGAGCGCCTCGTCGAGGCGGCGCAGGGCGCAGACGAGCTCCTCTTCCGTGTGCCCGGGCCGCGCGTTCAGCTGGCAGGCCACGTCGGTAACGGCGCGCGTGAGCTCGCCTCCCTCAACAAAGAGAAGCGCCATCGACTGGCGGTCGAACACGTCCACATCGCCCGAGACGAGCGCCCGGCTCACGCGCTCGCAGGCGTCCGCGACCGTGAGGTCGGTCGCGCGGCGGCGCCTCGCCTCGAAGGCGGCGACGGCGCGGCGCGTGCTGTATCCCAGCCAGCCCGTCGCCTCGTTCCATGCCTTGATGCGCACGGACTTCTCGTTAATGGCCAGGTCATCGTAGGTGTTCGCTTTGGTCGCTTTGGCAAGTGAGTCGCTTACGGGCTTGTTGGTCAGCTCAAATCCGCTCCAGCGCGAGAGGGGTGCTACGCCCTCATCCCATACGGCCATGAAGGGGTCGACAGGGCAGAGTTGGCCGTCGGCGCTGGCAAACCAACGGATGCCGAGGCCTCGCGGGAGCTCGCCTGTGGGCGCGTCCGCGACCTCCGCAGCCAGGCGCTCGAGGCCGCCGGCGGTGAGGTCCACGCTGATCACGGGCGTGCGGGTGCCGTGCTCGTGGCCGTTGACCACCACGCGCTCGATGCGGCCGCTCGCGCCGAACGCGCCGCGGCCGAGGGCGAGGCACAGGCGCATCGCATAGCTGCGAGCGTGCGCCGCGCGGGCGGACGCGTCGCCCGAGACGCACGCGAACACGTCCGGCCGCGGGACCTCGATATCGGCCACGGCGATGCCGTCTGCCACGTTGACCTGCAGTTCCATGTCGACGCGCAGGGGCGTGGGCAGGCTTTGGGCGAACTCGGCGAGCGAGAGGCGCGCGGCCCACTCGCCGCCCTCCTCGGCGCCTTGCGCAAAGAAACTCGTCGCCTCGTCGGGGATGCCGAGTGGCTCCATGCGGAGCACGGCACGCAGGAGCGCCTCGGCGCGCTCGCCGAAGCCGGCGTCGTCGCCCAGGCAATCGACCCCGTAACGGATGTCGTCCGCCAGGTTGAGGGCGAGCTCCGTGGCCACCATCTGGTCGTAGGCCTCGTCGCTTATGCCGTCGTCCGCCCAAAGCCGCCACTGGCCGCTGCGGCGCAGGCGCTTGGCTTCGGCGCGAGGGGCGTTTTTCCAGCTCAGAAGGCCTGTGCGCTCGACGGCCTCGTGCAGCTCGGTGGGTGCGTCGCCGTGGCGCACGAGGTCGGCGAGGCTCGCGATCACGTCGTTGCTGCGCAGGATGAGGACGTCGGTCTCGTCCCAGGGGCTCGGGGCAGCCTCGTGGGCGGGCGTGGCCTCGGGCTCGGCCGTCGCGGCCTCGGGTGCAGCCGCAACCTCGTGGGCGGGCGCGGCCTCGGCTTTGCCGAGAGTGCCCGCGCCGTCGGTATCGGCTTTGCCGACGGCGCCCACGGCCTGCGCCTCGCTGCTCACGCCCGCCGCGCCGTCGTCCTGCGCCGCACTGCCTTCGCCGGCCTGTGCCCGCCGCCCCGCGCGTGCCAGGAGCGCGCGGATTGCGTCAAGAGCCATATGCCTGCGTTTATCTGCCAAAACAACCTCACAATGCGAACCAGATGCCCTTATTCTATCCAAGCCGCAGCCGCACGGGCCCGGCTGTTCGAATTGCTGGTACAGTTGCACGAGTTCAGGGGACGAGAGGGGCGCGGCATGGCAGACGAGCGGTTCGGCGGCGAACTCAAGCGCTTCGGGCGCAAGGGCGGGGGCGAGGCCCTCCGCGTCTCTTCCCCCTACGAGCCGGCGGGCGACCAGCCCCAGGCCATCGCCAAGCTCGCCCAAGGCGTCGAGGACGGCCTGCGCTATCAGACGCTCATGGGCGTCACTGGCTCCGGCAAGACCTTCACCATGGCGAAGACCATCGAGGCCTTGAACCGCCCGACCCTCATCATGGAGCCGAACAAGACCCTGGCCGCGCAGGTCGCCTCCGAGATGCGCGAGTTCTTCCCCAACAACGCCGTCGTCTACTTCGTCTCTTACTACGACTATTACCAGCCCGAGGCCTACGTCCCGCAGACGGACACCTACATCGAGAAGGACTCCTCTATCAACGAGGAGGTCGAGAAGCTCCGCCACCAGGCAACCTCGAGCCTGCTCTCGCGCCGCGACGTCATCGTGGTCGCGTCGGTCTCCTGCATCTACGGCATCGGCAGCCCGCAGGACTACGCGGGCCTCGCGCCAAACGTGAGCAAGGACGAGCCGCTTGAGCGCGACGACCTCATAAAGGCCCTTATCGACATCCAGTACGACCGCAACGACTACGACCTCGGCCGCGGCACGTTCCGCGTCCGGGGCGACACCGTGGACGTCTTTCCGCCCTACGCCGAGAACCCGCTTCGCGTGAGCTTCTTTGGCGACGAGGTGGAGCTGATCGCCGAGGTGGACAACGTGACGGGCGAGGTCGTGCGCGAGTTCGACGCGATCCCCATCTGGCCGGCGTCGCACTACGTCACGGAGCGGCCCAAGGTCGGGCGCGCCCTCAGGACCATATCCGAGGAGCTCGAGGGTCGTGTGGCCGAGCTCAAGGCCGCCGACAAGCTGCTCGAGGCCCAGCGCCTCTCTCAGCGCACGGCCTACGACCTCGAGATGCTCGAGACCATGGGCTTCTGCAACGGCATCGAGAACTACTCGCGCCACCTGGACGGTCGCAAGCCGGGCGAGCCGCCCTACACGCTCATCGACTACTTCCCGTCCGACATGCTGTGCATCATCGACGAGAGCCACGTGACGGTGCCGCAGATCCGCGGCATGCACGAAGGCGACCGCTCGCGCAAGATCACGCTGGTAGAGCACGGTTTTCGCTTGCCGTCGGCGCTGGACAACCGCCCTTTGCGCTTCGACGAGTTCGAGGGCCGCGTGCCGCAGTTCATCTACGTGAGCGCGACCCCCGGCGACTACGAGGAGGCCGCCTCGCAGCAGCGCGTGGAGCAGATCATCCGCCCGACGGGGTTGCTCGATCCCGAGGTGGAGGTGCGGCCCATCGAGGGGCAGATCGACGACCTTATCGACGAGATCAAGACCCGCGTGGCCAAGAAGGAACGCGTGCTGGTCACGACCCTCACCAAGCGGATGGCCGAGGATTTGACAGACCACCTGCTCGACGAGGGCGTGCGCGTGAACTACATGCACTCCGACACGGCGACGCTCGACCGCGTGGAGATCATCCGCGACCTGCGCGAGGGCCGCATCGACGTGCTCGTGGGCATCAACCTTTTGCGCGAGGGCTTAGACATCCCCGAGGTGAGCCTCGTGGCCATCCTCGACGCCGATAAAGAGGGGTTCCTTCGCAACCGCCGCTCGCTCATCCAGACCATGGGCCGCGCGGCAAGAAACGCAAAAGGCCAGGTCATCATGTATGCCGACGTGATCACCGACTCCATGCGCGTGGCCATCGACGAGACGGCGCGCCGCCGCGAGCTGCAGCAGGCCTACAACGCCGAGCACGGCATCGTGCCCAAGACGGTGCACAAGGCCATCAACGACATCAGCGCGTTTATCGCCGAGGCCGACGACAACGTGGGCAAGCGCAAGCGCAGCCGCGGCGACGAGCTGGGGCACGGCGCGTTCTACACGGCGTCGGGGGAGGGGGCCGATGAGCAGGGCGCGCCCGAGGATCGCCACGTGCTCGACCTGGGCGAGCTTACGCGCGCGGAGCTCGAGGAGCTGGCGGCGGGGCTCCAGACCGAGATGACACGTGCCTCCGAGGAGATGGACTTCGAGCGCGCCGCCGCGGCCCGCGACCAGCTCGTCGAGGTGAAGACGCGTCTGGAGGGCACGAGCGCGGACGACGTCATGGCCCGCCTCAAGGCCGGCGCACGCAAGGGCAGTGCCCACGCCACCCGCCGCCGCTGGAAGCCCAAGGGCTAGCGCCCCTGCAAAAAGGGGACAGTCCCCAAACCGCTGCGGAAAGGGGACAGTCCCCAAACCGCTGCAGTTTTGGGACAGGCCTTGCCTTGGGCCTAGCGCTGGTCCGGCGCGGCGGGCACGCGCTCCATGAGCTGCAGCGGGTTTGGGCAGTACAGAGCGACGGCGAGTGCGACCACGGTGTCGAAGCTTGCTTTGTTGATGTCTTTCTGCCGCTGCTCGTACCGCTGGATGCTCCGCAGCGGGACGCCTGAGCGCTCCGAGAGATTCTTTTGGGTAAGACCGACCATGCGCCTGCGCCGCTTGAGCTCCGTTTCTGGCCGGGCTTCTCGATGAAGGGCGTCCATCTTGGCGCCGAACGCGGTGATGTCCATCTCGTGGTAGGGCGAATAGAGGCCGACGACGCGCTCGATAGGCACGACGCCGTCGATTTCCGCGAAGGTCGCAGTGGTCTTCCATTGATACCAGGCGAGCGCCCAGCCGGCCCAGTACTCGGCGCCGCGGCCGGTTCGTTCGGACGGGTCGGGGAGTGCGGCCGCCCCGCTCGTCTCCAGGCCCGCCTCCGCCGCGATTCGCCGCGCGAGTTCGATGCCTGACATGCCGGCGGTTACCCTGAAGTCTCCGCGCTCGAGCATACCCGCATACCGTGAAGCAAGAAACGCCTGGTAGAACGTATTGAGTTCCATTCCGCAGTCGCACGTCGCGTAGTCGAGCGCCCGTCCGAGCGCCTGCCTGGCCCCCGCGAGGTACACCTCATCGTAGGCGGGGGTCATCGAGCCTCATCTCCTCGTCGATGATCTGCGCGATGAACAGGTCGCCGCGCTGCCTGCGGTGCCGCTCCGCGTCGAGGTAGGCGTGGCGCGCCTGTGCATCGCGGGCGCGCCTCGATGCCGCCCATTCATCGCTGCGCGCGGCAACGGCCTCCACGAACTCGAGCCGCTCGAACGCGCGGCGGCTCTTCACGACGAACTGCAGCCCGAGCTCGTCGAGGCGCATGGCGTTTCCGAGCTGGCGATACGAGATGCCACCGCTGATGAAGTCCTGCGCGAAGGCAAAGTAGCTGTCGTCGGCGCGGTACCCGACGATGACGTCGCGGTCGCGGTAGTCGGGAAGAAAGTTCGCGAGCAGGAAGTCCTTTTCTTCTCGCGCAAGGACGGACGCGGTGTCGAAGGTCCGGTTCTCGAGCAGGACGGCGAGCCATTGCAGGTCGCAGCAGGTGCCCCCGGCGCTGAGGTCGAGCACGTCGAGCCCGTCCATTTGGATGTCGTAGGCGTTCGCGAACCCGCCCCGCTCGTCGTCGACGGCCAATTCCAGCGCGAGATCCAGGCTCTCGGTGCAATAAAACCCCAAGCCGTAGTCGTTTGACGGGTTGCCCGCGCCGAACACGGGCTGCTCGATGCGCGCGGCCGATCCGCGATAGATGCGCTTGACCAAGGCTACCTCCTTCCTGCTCGATAAGTACTCCCACATGGGCATATCATCGGACAACGTAAACTCGTCGCCGGCGCAATGCCCGGCTCGTCGCCCTTCGTGCGCGAATGATGCTCGAATACAGGTGCTCCAACATGCGGCTAACGCTAAGATATTGAACCGTTCTTACCAAAGCCCAGTACCCCGAGGTATTTCCATGAGCAGCTCTCGCGTGACCATGAAAGACATCGCCGCCAAGGTCGGCGTCTCGGTGAATACCGTACACAAGGCGATTTCCAACAAACCCGGCGTGTCCGACGCCGTTCGCGCGCAAATCATGCAGTGTGCCGAGGAGATGGGGTATCGCCGCAACGAGAGCGCCTCGATCCTGCGCCGCCGCGACCTGCGCGTCGTCGTGTGCCTGCCGTCCTCAGAGCAGGAGGGCAGCTTCTACTTCGCCTACCTTTGGCGTGGCATCGAGCGCTATGCCGCCGAGACCCGTGACCACGGTATGGTCTTCGAGCTGCGCCCCTTCGAGATTGGCAGCTACCAAAAAGTCCTTTCGCAGGTGCTCGCCGAGTGTGAGGAGGGGCGGGTTCCCGACGGTGTGATCGCCTATGCGCCTGTCGAGGACGGTACCTGTGAGCTCGTGACGAGCATCGCCGAGGCGGGCGCCTCGCTCGTGTTGGTCGACGGCGACCGCCCGCATACGGGCCGGCTTGGCGCGACCGTCGCGGCCTATGCGGAGGCCGGCAACCTTATGGCCGAGCAGGCCGTGAACCTCCTGCCTGGCGTACGCGGCGCAAAGAAGGTCCTGCTGCTCGCGGGCGACCCCCACACCGACTCGCACGCCGACGTGGCCCGCGCCTTCCACGCTTATTTTGACGAGCGGGGGCTCGATTACGCGGTCTACGACCTGCACGGCGCCCATGCCCAGGTCGATGAGCTGCGCACCCAACTCCACTCGCTTCTTGCGGCCGACGACGTGCCGGGTCTCGTTTGCAGCGTTTTTGCCGTGGGTTCCGAGGTCACGGCCG
The DNA here is from genome assembly GCF_963660155.1 of Paratractidigestivibacter sp. Taxonomy (GTDB): domain Bacteria; phylum Actinomycetota; class Coriobacteriia; order Coriobacteriales; family Atopobiaceae; genus Paratractidigestivibacter. Next base: position 34,221 of record NZ_CAVKWG010000050.1, read on the forward strand.
ACACGCTGATGGAGCTCGGCTTGGCGGGCAAGGTCTCCGTCATCGCGAGCGACCTCTTTCCCGAGAACGCAGAGGCCATGCGCCGCGGCGTCTTTACGAACATCGTGTACAAGGACCCGGTAGGCATCGCCTACCGAGGCGCGCAGATGCTCGGGAACTGCCTGCTCAAGGGCGAGGCGCCTGCCCAGAGCGTCCAGCGCGGCTCGGTCGAGCTCGTCTTCCGCAGCAACCTCGACCAATACTGTCGTCTGGCCGGCGTCGAGGCCTAGTTTCTCGCCCTTTTGGGCGGCCGTTCGGGCTGTTGTCCGGAACGTCATAAAGAACCCTGCAGCTGGGGTCACTTTCGAGGCTAAAAGTGACCCCAGCTGCAGGGTTTTCCGGTTCGGCCCCGCGACACCTCCCATAACCAGAAGCGCAGTTCTCTTTCGTGTAGCGATTGTGGCGGCGTCTCCCCCCAACGGCATGGTTTTGCCGCTGAGTGAACGTTTATCCAACTTACGGGTGAACGTTCACCCATTAATTGCTACCATACGGCCGAACACCAAAACCGTTGCGCCCGCCGGGCGCGGGGAGGAACGAGCGATGAAGAACTTCATGGACGACAAGGATTTCCTGCTGAGCACCGCCGCCGGCGAGAAGCTCTTCCACGACTACGCGCAGGACATGCCCATCGTCGACTACCACTGCCACATCTCCCCGCAGGAGATCTGGGAGAACAAGTCCTTCAAGTCCATCACTGAGGTCTGGCTCGGTGGTGACCATTACAAGTGGCGCCTCATGCGCGCCAATGGCGTGGACGAGCGCTATATCACCGGGGATGCCGACGACCGCGAGAAGTTCCAGAAGTGGGCCGAGACCCTCGGCCGCTGCGTGGGAAACCCCGTCTTTGAGTGGAGCCATCTCGAGCTCAAGCGCTTCTTTGGCTACGAGGGCGTCCTCAACGGCAAGACCGCCCAGGAGGTCTGGGACCTCGCCAACGCCAAGCTCGCCACGCCCGAGTTCAGCTGCCGCGAGCTCATCCGCCGCTCCAACGTCCGCATGATCTGCACCACCGACGACCCCGCCGATTCCTTCGAGTGGCATCAGAAGATCGCCGCCGACGACACCTTCGACGTCAAGGTCGTGCCGGCTATGCGCCCGGACGCCGCCCTTCGCATCGAGCGCGGCCAGGAGTTCGCCGACTACATGAAGAAGCTCTCCGGCGTGGCTGAGCTGCCCGTCACCAACTACGCCGAGCTCAAGGCTGCCATCGCCAAGCGCTACGACTTCGTGGCCACCCTTGGCTGCGTCGCCTCCGACCACGCGCTCGACTATGTCATGTACGCCCCTGCCACCGAGGCCGAGGTCGAGGCCATCTTCCAGAAGGGCCTGGCCGCCGAGCCCCTGACCGAGCACGAGGTCCTGCAGTATAAGACCGCCTTCATGCAGTTCCTCGCCAGCGAGTACGTGCGACTCGGCTGGGCCATGCAGCTCCACTTCGGCTGCAAGCGCGATAACAACAAGCCCATGTTCGCCAAGCTCGGCCCCGACACCGGCTATGACTGCATCTCCAACTACACCCCGGCCGACCAGCTCGCCGACTTCCTCGGTTCCATCCAGGAGAAGTCCGGCCTGCCCAAGACCATCCTCTACAGCCTGAACCCCTCCGACAACTGGATGATCGACACCGTCATGGCTTGCTTCCAGGAGGCCCCCGTCGCCGGCAAGATGCAGAACGGCTCCGCTTGGTGGTTCAACGACAACGAGACCGGCATGCGCGACCAGATGACCGCGCTGGCCAATGAGGGCGTCCTCGGCAACTTCGTGGGCATGCTCACCGACTCCCGCAGCTTCCTTTCTTACCCGCGTCACGAGTACTTCCGCCGCGTCCTCTGCGGCCTTTTGGGCGAGTGGGTCGAGGCCGGCAAGTACCCCGCCGACTTCGAGCTGTTGGGCGAGATTGTCAAGGACATCAGCTACAACAACGCCGTCCGTTACTTCAATATGCCGCTTGAGCAGGCCTAATTCCGCCGTAAGCCACGAATTCGACCCCGACTTTCCAACACAGAGGAGATAACCACATGGATACCCTGAGCCGCGCCACGCTCGAGAAGATCGGCTACACCGGATACGTTCTTCCCGCTGACGCCCCCGAGAAGGTCCTACAGTTTGGCGAGGGCAACTTCCTCCGCGCCTTCGTCGACCGCTACTTCGACATCGCCAACGAGCTCACCGGCTGGAACGGCCGCATCGTTATGGTGCAGCCCATCAGCGGCAACTACGGCTTCGCCGACGGCATCAACGCCCAGGACGATCTCTACACCGTGCTCGTCCGCGGCAAGCAGGACGGGGAGACCGTCGATGAGACCCGTCTCATCAGCTCCTGCTCCCGCTGCGTGAACCCCTACCGTGCCGAGGACTACGCCGAGATCATGAAGCTCGCCGTTTCCGACGACCTCGAGATCATTGTTTCCAACACGACCGAGGCCGGCATTGCCTACGACGATACCTGCAAGGCCGATGATGAGCCGCCCGCGAGCTTCCCCGCCAAGCTCGCCCAGGTGCTGCACGCGCGCTATGCCGCGGGCAAGCCGGGCGTCATCGTCCTTTCTTGCGAGCTCATCGACCATAACGGCGCTGAGCTTCTGCGCATTGTGAAGAAACATATCGAGGACTGGGGCTGGGAGAGCGACTTTGACGCTTGGCTAGACAACGAGTGCACCTTCTGCACCACCCTCGTCGACACCATCGTCCCCGGCCGCATCCGCGACGCCGCCGAGGCCGCCCGCGTGGCCGAGCGCCTGGGCTACGACGACCCGTTCCTGGCCGTCCGCGAGCCCTTCCAGATGTGGGGCATCCAGGGTGACGAGTCCCTGGCCGAGAAGCTCCCGTTCGTCAAGGCGGGCCTGCCCGGCGTCTTCGTGACCCCCGACGTGACCCCGTACAAGAAGCGCAAGGTCCGTATCCTCAACGGCGCCCACACCTGCTTCGTCCCCGGCGCCTGGCTCGGCGGCTTCGACATCGTGCGCGACTGCATGCACGACGAGGTTGTGAGCGGTTTCATGAACAAGATGCTCTATAGCGAGGTCATCCCGACGCTCGCCGCCGACCTGGACGTCGAGGACTGCAAGCAGTTCGCCTCCGCCGTGCAGAACCGCTTCGACAACCCCTTCATCGACCACCAGCTGCTCTCCATCTGCCTCAACTCTACGGCCAAGTGGCGCGCCCGCGACCTGCCGACCCTCAAAGACTACGTGGCCGCCGAGGGCAAGCTTCCGCGCTGCCTCGCCACGAGCCTGGCCACCCTCATTGCCTTCTACACCACGGGCATGAGCGGCCGCGAGGCCGACGGCCTGCACCTTCGCCGCCCCGACGGCGCCGCCTACGTGGCCCAGGACGACGCCTTCGTGCTCGACTACTACGCCGAGCACGAAGGCGATGCCGACGCCGACCTCGTGCACGGCGTCCTTACCAACGAGCAGATGTGGGGCGAGGACCTGACCGCCATCGCTGGCCTCGAGGACTTCGTCGCGAGTCAGCTCGCCGTTGCCCGCACCCAGGGCGCCAAGGCCGCCTACGCCGCCGCGCTCGTCGAATAATCGGCTGTTTATCTGCGCTTTATTGGGAGAGGGAAGATGAACACCATCCAGATTAACCCCGTCGACAACGTGATCGTCGCGCTGGCGCCGCTGCCCGCCGGCACCTCCGTGGACGTTCCCTGTGTCGGCTCCGTGATCGCCGCCGAGGACATCCCGCAGGGTCACAAGATGGCCGTCCGCGCCATCGCGGAAGGGGAGGACGTCATCAAGTACGGCCTGCCCATCGGCCACGTGACCTGCGACGTGGCCGCCGGCTCGTGGCTGCACACCCACAACGTGAAGACGAACCTCTCGGGCGAGGTCGAGTACAGCTACCACCCGACGCACCCTGAGCTCGAGGCCGTGGAGCCCGAGTGCTTCGACGGCTTCCGTCGCGCCGACGGCTCCGTGGCCACCCGCAATGAGCTGTGGATCATCCCCACGGTCGGCTGCGTGAATGAGGTCGCCCACGCCATGTGCGAGGGCGCCCAGGACCTCGTGGACGGCACGCTCGAGGGCGTCTATTACTTCCCGCACCCCTTCGGCTGCTCCCAGACGGGCGCCGACCACGCGCAGACGCGCCGCCTGCTCGTGGCGCTTTCCCGTCACCCGAACGCCGCGGGCGTGCTCTTCCTCAGCCTCGGCTGCGAGAATTGCACCCACCAGCAGGTTCTCGACGAGCTGGGGGAGTACGACCACGAGCGCGTGCGCTTCCTCACCTGCCAAGACGTGGCCGACGAGCAGGTCGAGGGCCACAAGATTCTCGCTGAGCTCGCCGATCTTGCCAAGAAGGCCTCCCGCGAGCCTATCCCCGCGAGCGAGCTCGTCATCGGCCTCAAGTGCGGCGGCTCCGACGGTCTCTCCGGCATCACCGCCAACCCGACCATCGGCCGCGTGAGCGACATGGTCGTGGCCCGCGGCGGTACCTCTGTGCTCACCGAGGTGCCCGAGATGTTTGGCGCCGAGTCGATCCTGCTTGACCGCTGCGTCGACGAGGACGTGTTTAACGCCGCCTCCGACATGCTCAACGGCTTCAAGGACTACTTCATCAGCCACGGCGAGGTCGTCTACGAGAACCCGAGCCCCGGCAACAAAGACGGCGGCATCACCACCCTCGAGGACAAGAGCTGCGGCTGCGTCCAGAAGGGCGGCTCGGCGGCCATCGTCGATGTGCTGCCCTACGCCGGCCGCGTGAAGAAGCACGGCCTCAACATGCTCTGTGGCCCCGGCAACGATATGGTCTCTACCACGGCGCTCACCGCCGCCGGCTGCCATGTGATTCTCTTCTCGACCGGCCGTGGCACGCCTTTCGGCGCGCCGGCCCCCACGCTCAAGGTCTTTACCAACCAGCGCCTGTGCGATCACAAGGCCAACTGGATGGACTTCAACGCCGGCGTAGCGGCGACGGGTGAGGCCACCATCGACGAGGCGGCGCGCGGCCTTTGGGACCTCGTGCTGCAGACCGCGAGTGGCAAGCTGACGAGTGCCGAGCGCCGCGGCTGCCACGAGATCAGCATCTGGAAGGACGGCGTCTGCCTCTAAGGCGCCGCGCGGATCGCTGAGTTTTGTTCTTAAGAGGGCCTGTTCGCGCATGTAAAAGGCATAATGTGCCTTCGAATGCGCTGCAGGCCCTCCGTATGCGAAAAAGTTTCGCTACTGGTGTGGGTTAACGTTCGCCGCATATCACCTACCGTTCACAGAGAAATGTGAAGTGAACGTTCACCTTCAGCTTCGAAACGTGGATACTAAGGTTAACGTTCACCCCGTAAACAATTGCAATGCCGAACAAGGAAAGGAAGGCCCCAATGTTCAACAAACTCGGCAAAAAGAGAAAGATTACGTTCTGGACCCGTCTGGGATTCGGTATGGGCGGCATGCTCAACTCCGGCGCCCTGACCTTCACGCACAGCTACATGGTCATGTTCCTGTCCACGGAGTGCGGCCTTTCGGGCGCTGAGGCAGCTGCCGTCGCCGCAGCCGCCGTGTACCTGAACGCGTTCCTCGCCCCGGTCCTGGGCTTCATCGCCGACAACTTCTACTCCACTGCGGTGGGTCGTAAGTTCGGTCGCCGTCGTTTCTGGCTGCTCATCGCCATTCCGATGATGATCGCCGAGCCCTTGATCTTCACGGTCACGCCGTTCGGTTTCCCGTACTACCTGTTCCTGTACATCGTGTACAACATCGCGTACACCTTCGCTTCTTCCAACCTCGCGCCGCTCACCATCGAGATGACCGACGACTACGAGGAGCGCACCTACCTTACCGGCTTCAAGCACATCTTCGGTAACGTCTCCGGCTTCGCCATGGCCGCTCTCGTCGGCTTCGGCTTCGGTCTCTTCGGCGAGACCGGCCCCCAGCCCTACTTCATCATCGCTTCCATCAACGCTTCCATCATGGTCGTTTCCCTCATCATCGTCTACTGCTCCACTTGGGAGCGTGGCCCCGAGGAGGTCGCTCAGGAGAAGATCGAGGGCGTTGGCCAGGCCGTCAAGAAACTCGTCGTCGACGTTCTCTCCACCTTCCGTAACCGTTCCTTCCGCAAGGTTCTTGCTCCCTACGCGTTCATGAAGCTCGCCGCTGCCTGCTGGTCCGCGTGCCTCTCGTTCTTCATCGTCTACTCCCTCGGCATCGCCAAGTCCTATGAGGCTGTCATGGAGATGCCCGGTAAGATCATCGCTATCGTCTGCACCGTCGTCTGGGTTGCCTGGATGGCCAAGAAGGGCTTCCACCAGCCTTGGTACGTCTCTACCCTCGGCGCCGCCGCCTGCATCATTGCCTACAACGTCTTCGCTGCCGGCCACATCATGGGCATCTCTGACGCTGCCGTGGGCATGATCGCCTACCCGATCATCTTCGGCATCTGGAAGTTCTTCTACGTCGGCTTCCAGTACCTGCTCGACGTCCCCCTGAACTACATGCCCGATATCGACGAGCTCATCACGCTCCGTCGTCGCGAGGGCATCTACTCCGCCGCTCAGAAGTTCGTCGACCAGATCGTCTCCGCTTTTGCTACCTCTGCCTGGGCCTTCGTCCTCGGTGTCTGCGGCTTCATCAAGTCCTCCGGTAACTCCGCCGACATCGTGCAGCCCATCTCTGTGCCCGTCTCCATCTGCGCCTTCATGCTGATCGGCTGCGCCGGCTGCTTCATCGTCGCCTGCATCCTTGGCAAGACCATCCACATCGAGAAGGAGCAGTGCGACATGCTCTGCGCCGAGGTCAAGCGCGTCAAGGAGGGTGGCCTCATGTCCGACGTCGAGCCCGAGGTCAAGGAGCTTTGCGAGGAGCTCTCCGGCTTCAAGTACGAGGAGTGCTTCGGCCACAACAACGTTGGCTACCAGGAGGATTCCATCCAGGCCGCTGCCTAACACGAGTCTCGCCTAAACCAACTGGCCGCGTCGCTTGCCTGCGGCGCGGCCTTTTTTATCAAGGCCGACGATAGGATTCGGCCAACCATCCAAATAAAGGAGAAGGACATGGAAACAAGCGTTATCTGGCGTTGCGCCCGCGCGGCCGTGATCGAGCTTGACGACGGCGGGTACTTTACTACCGAGGACACCTGGCAGGTCTTCGTCAACGACGAGGCCGCCGGTGAGACGAACCGCGTCGAGACCTACGTCGACGGCCTCAAGCCCGGCTGCCGCAACGTCGTGCGCTTTGTCTGCGGCGAGCGCGAGCTCACCGTGGGCGTGGCTACGCCCTCTGAGTCCTTCACCATCGACGTCCGCGACTGCGGCGCCAAGGGCGACGGGGAGCACGACGACACCATCAACATCCAGGCTGCCATTATGGCCTGCCCCGAGCGTGGTCGCGTGCTCGTGCCCGCCGGCAACTACCGCATCAAGTCCCTCTTCCTCAAGAGCGGCATCAACATCGAGCTCGCCGAGGGCGCCCAGCTGCTCGCCCGCCACGACCGCGCGGCGCTCGCGTACCTGCCGCAGACCCTTCACGGCAACAAGGGCGAGGGCTACAACGGCAGCGGCCTCGCGCCGATGGGCCGCTGGGAGGGCGAAGGCTTCTCGACCTACTGCTCCACCTTCACCGGTATGGGCGTCCATGACGTGAACATCTACGGCCGCGGCGCCATCGACGGCCAGACCGACTTTGCCGAGGACAACTGGTGGAACAAGGATTTCAAGAACATCTATCGCCCGGAGGAGGGCCGCGAGATCGCACGTCCGCGCATGATTTTCCTGTCTGAGTGCGAGAACATAGGCCTTGCCGGCTTCACCGTGCGCAACAGCCCCGCTTGGAACATCCACCCGATCCTCTCCGAGCACATCGACGCCCTTTGCCTCTCCATCGAGGGCCCGAAGAACTCGCACAACACCGACGGATTCGACCCCGAGAGCTGCGGCTTCGTGCGCGTGCTCGGCTGCCACTTCTCCGTGGGCGACGACTGCATCGCCATCAAGAGCGGCAAGCTTGGCATCGAGCCTGAGCTGCGCCCGGCTATGCACGACATGTTGGTCGCTCACTGCTATATGCACGACGGCCACGGCGCCGTCGTCTTGGGCTCCGAGGCCGCGGGCGGCATCAAGGACCTCTCCGTGAGCAAGTGCCTCTTCGAGCGCACCGACCGTGGCCTTCGCGTGAAGACCCGCCGTGGCCGCGGCAAGGACGCCGTCAACGAGGGCATCACCTTCGAGCACATCCGCATGGACGAGGTCCTCACCCCGTTCGTCGTGAACTCCTTCTACTTTTGCGACAAGGACGGCAAGACCGACTACGTCCAGAATCGCGAGGCGCTGCCCGTTGACGAGCGCACCCCGGGCTTCGGCGTGACGACCTTCCGCGACATCGAGGCCACGAACTGCCACGCGGCGGCCGCCTACATCACCGGCCTGCCCGAGAGCAAGGTCACGCGCCTGCAGTTTGAGGACGTGCACGTCACCTTCTCGCCCGATGCCGAGCCGGCCGTACCCGCCATGGCTTGCGGCGTTGACGCGATGGTCCGCCAGGGCATCATCGCCCAGAACGTCAAGGTGCTCGACCTGCACAACGTGGTGGTCGAGGGCCAGGATGGCGACGAGATGCAGCTCGAGAACGTCGACGAGGTCGTCCGCTCGTAGCACAAGACGGCAACCGCGCTGGTTTAAGGGCGGCATGGCGAGAGGAAATCGCGCCATGCCGCCCTTTTTGCAAGGTATTTTGCATCGACGAGCGACTTTTCTCACTATAAATTTGGGTTTGCTGAGTAGCCAAGGCGATTTTGGCCACGTTTGCCCAATTGAGCAAAGAGGGCTACTCGCACATCTCATTTTTAAAATGGAAAAGGCGCGCGAAGCGAAAAGAGGAACGCTTATGGGGTCAAAAAAGGCGGTCTATAAGGTTGCGACGGGGCGCGCCGGGGTACCGGGCGCGTACCCCACGGTGAGCGCGGCGCTTTCGGCGGCTTACGAGCAGGTGCCGGACGACTCGGTGCCCGTTGAGATCCGCGTTGCGCCCGGCGAGTACCGCGAGCGCGTCGAGATCGCCCGTCCGAACGTGACGCTCGTCGGCGAGACGGCCGAGAGCGTTCGCATCGTCTATGGCCTGGGCGCCTTTATGGAGTCCGGCGACGGCTCGGGCATCGATGGCAAACTCGGGACCTTCCGCACGTACACGATGTTCGTCGATGCGGCGGACGTCACGCTGCGCAACCTGACCATCGAGAACGACGCGGGCGATGGCCGCGAGGTCGGACAGGGACTTGCGCTTTACGCCGACGGCGACCGCCTCGTGGTCGATTCTTGCCGCCTGCTCGGGCGCCAGGACACGCTGTTCGTGGGACCGCTGCCGCCGCGCGAGGTCAAGCCGGGCGGGTTCATCGGCCCCAAGCAGTTCGCGCCGCGCGTCGTGGGGCGCCAGTACTTCCGCCGCTGTCTCATCGCCGGCGACGTGGACTTCATCTTCGGCGGCGGGCGCACGTACTTCGACGGTTGCGAGATCCGCTCGCTGAACCGAAACATGGACGTCAACGGCTACGCGACTGCGGCATCCACGCCCGAGGGCGAGCCGTACGGCCTCGTGTTTCGAGGCTGCTCCTTTACGGCCGGGGAGGGCGTAGCCGACGACACCGTCTACCTGGGACGTCCTTGGCGAGACTTCGCGCAGACGGTGCTTCTCGACTGTTGGCTTGGGCCCCACATCAAGGCTGAGGGCTGGTGGGACTGGAACAAGCCGGCTGCACACGAGGCGAGCCTGCTCGCAGGCGGCAAGCTCTACGGGCCGTCCGCGAGCATGGCGGCGTGGCCCGAGTGGGCACATGCGATTGCCCCTGCCGACGAGGAGCGCTTCTCTCGATCGGCGGTGCTCGCAGGTGACGACGGCTGGGACCCCGTGGGGGGCGAGGACGAGGCGGTCGAGACGGCGCGGCTCTCCGACAACGGTCGCACCCTGCATATAAAGACGTACTTCGAGGACGAGCCGGCGATGCGTCGGCGTTTTTCGCGCGACGGCCGGTCGGCGGCGTTTGAGGGCTCATCGGCGGACGACTGGCTCGCGTGGCGCGACCGTTGCCGCGAGCGCTTGGCAGATCTTCTCGGCGTCTCGCTGCTGGAGCGTTGCGACGCTGAGTCGCAGGTGCTCGAGCATGCGCAGGTCGGCGGCGGCATTACGCGCACCAAGATGGCCGTTCTTACCGAGCCCGGCGTTTGGATGCCGTTCTACCTGCTCGAGCCTGCCAAGCCTAAACGCGGCGAGGACGGACGCGCTCTCTGCTGGATCGCTCCTCACGGCCACCAAGGTGCGGGCAAGGACTCGATCGCGGGTGTGATGGGCGTCCCCGCGGCCGACGACGCCGTTCGCCGCTTCAACTACGACTACGGCTTGCGCCTCGCGCGTATGGGTTACGTGGTCGCGTGCCCCGATTCGCGCGGATGGGGCGAGCGCCGCGACTGGAAGGGCCAGGGAGACGACGAGCAGCTCTACCTGCGCGGCACCTGCGCCAACCAGGCGAAGATGGCCGAGCCCCTGGGCCTCTCGGTCGCGGGCCTGAACGCCTGGGACCTCATGCGCCTCGTGGATTACCTCGCGGCGCGCGGCGACGTCTGCATGAGCGAGCTGGGCTGCTTCGGGTTCAGCGGCGGGGGAGAACAGACCCTCTACCTCGCGGCGCTCGACCCACGCGTGAAGAAGGCCTTCATCTCGGGCTATCTGTACGGATACGCCGATGCGCTGCTTCACCTCAACGGCAACTGCGCGTGCAACTACGTGCCCGGGCTCTGGCGCCTCTTCGACATGGGCGACATCGCGTCGCTTATCGCGCCGCGCCCGCTGCTGGTGCAGAGCTGCGAGGAAGATCACCTTAATGGCCCGCGTGGCTTGGCCAATGTGGATGAGCAGCTTGACGTTGCCCGTGCGGCGTATGCCCTGCTCGGCCATGGCGAGAACCTGGCCCACGAGGTCTGCCCGGGCGGGCACCACCTCGGTGTTAACAACCTGGAGAAAGAAATTGCTTGGCTCGACGGCCAGGCAAGAAAGGACGACGAACGATGAAGAACTTGAGTGAGCTGACCATCTGCTGCTTCGGCGACTCCACCACCTGGGGCGATAACGGCACCGGCGAGGGCGGCCCTGCCATCAGCTGGACTTCTCACCTGAGCGCGCTGCTCGACGGCGCCACGGTGGAGAACTTCGGCATCAAGGGCTCGCGCTTGGCCATCAAGGCGGACCGAGACGACTCCTTCGTCGAGCGTCTCGACGGCATCGACGCCACGGCCGACGTCTACATCCTCTTTGGCGGCGTGAACGACTTCAGTCGCAATGTGCCTCTTGGCCAGATGGGCTCCACCGATCCGCACGAGTTCTACGGTGCCCTCGATGTGCTTGTTCGCGAGATCTCGGCTCGCTCGCCTGAGGCGCGCCTCGTTGTCCTCACCCCGTGCAAGACCTCCGGCAAGCACGAGAAGGATATCCCCGGCAGCTTCGAGCAGAACCACCTCGGCCTTACCCAGGAGTCTTACGTAGCGGCGGTGCGAGAGGTGGCCGACTACTATTCGCTGCCCGTCATCGACCTGTACACCGGCAGTGGCGTCTCTCCTTTTTTGCCGGAGCACCGTGAGCGTTACATGCCGGACGGCCTGCACTACTCGCCGGCGGGCTACGAGCGCCTCGCGCACCGCATTGCCGCCGGTCTGCGCGCGATTCTCTAGGCAAGAGGCCGCTGACGCCCAAATCACGCGGGGAAGTGCCGCAAAACGCCCGCCGAATCGCTTCTCGGCGGGCGTTTTGTGCGACAAGTCGAGGTTATGCACGATTTAGTTCGAATGCGACGAGTAGACCCGCAAACAGCCAAAGTATTTACCTGCGGAAACACGATTGACATTAGCCCATGTACTCAGCGATTTCGCATTTAATCGTGCATAACCTCGACTAGTGGATTTTTGGGCCGTCGTTTCGACCGCCGCGGCAGGCGACACCTGCCGTTTACCGTCCAAATATGCCGTCTGCCCCGTTGTTTCTTTGCTGAGAGTAGATTCGATGCGGCGAACTCGTAGAGTTAGGGTTAACGTTCACCCTAACGGCGCGACTGCGCCACGAGGAGAGGGAAAGCACTATGGGTTGTAACCAGATTCTGGACCGCTACATCAGCCAGCTCATCGAGACCTCGACGCCCCAGGCCCCCGCTTGGAACATCGAGAAGATCCGCGCCGGCAAGGAGAACACCTGGAACTACATCGACGGCTGCATGATCAAGGCCCTGATCGAGCTCCACGAGATCACGGGCGAGCAGCGCTACCTCGAGTTCGCCGACAGCTACATCGACTTCTTCGTGCAGGAAGACGGCACCATCAAGCACTACGACCCGCTTGAGTACAACCTCGACAACGTCAACGCTGGCAAGACCCTCTATCGCCTCTACGAGCTCACCGGCAAGGAGAAGTACCGCCTGGCCATGGACACCATCTACGGCCAGCTCGAGTGCCAGCCCCGCACCAAGGAGGGTGTCTTCTGGCACAAGAAGGTCTATCCCAACCAGATCTGGCTTGACGGCATGTACATGGCCCAGCCGTTCTACATGCAGTATGAGCTCTCGTTCCACAACCGTCGCGCCTGCTCAGACTCCTACCACATGTTCCAGGTGGTTCACAGCTTGATGCGCAACGAGAAGAATGGCCTGTACTATCACGCCTACGATTCCTCCAAGAAGCAGTTCTGGTGCGATCCCGTGACCGGCCTCTCCCAGAACTTCTGGCTGCGTGCCGAGGGCTGGTTCGCCATGGCCCTTATCGACACCTGGGAGCTCATGCCGCCCTCGATGTCGGCCGAGAAGAACGGCCTGCGCGAGATGTTCGCCGACCTCATCGACTCCATGCTGCCCTATCAGGACGAGAAGACCGGCATGTGGCACCAGGTCATCAACCTGCCCAACATCGCCCCGAACTACCTCGAAGAGTCCGGTAGCGCCATCTTCGCCAACGCCATCATGAAGGGCTGCCGCCTTGGCGTCCTGCCTGAGCGCTATTACGAGTACGGCCGCCGCGCGTTCGACGGCGTCTGCGAGACTTGCCTCTCCGAGAAGGACGGCCAGCTCGCGCTCGACAACATCTGTCTGGTCGCCGGCCTCGGCAACAACACCCACCGCGAGGGCACCTTCGACTACTACATGCGCGAGCCCATTGTGAAGAACGACGCCAAGGGCGTGGCCCCGCTCGTTCTCGCCTACATCGAGGTCATGAAGCACGACAAGCTTGACGGCGCCGTCGACCCCTCGAGCCCCGCCGGCTGCTGTTCCACCGAGGACCCCTGGGGCGGCTACACCCCGGGCATCAACGGGAAGAAGGCCTAGTCGTGGCGCAGACGAACACCAACCCGACGTCGGCCTTCTCGGTCGGCGTCCGCCTGCACGACCTGCCGGAAGGTAACGTCGAGGAGCGCATCCGCATGGCCGGTGAGCTGGGCTTTACTTGCATCCAGCTGCCGAGTAAGGTCATGTTCAAGAGCTACGGCATCGACCGCACGGGCCTCACGCTCGAGTTCGCCGAGCACCTGCGCGGCGTTCTCGACGAGGCGGGCGTCCACGTGGCGGTCTTCGGCTGCTACAAGAACCTCGCCACTCCCGACGCGGCCCAGCTCGCCGATAACCTTGAGGAGTACGCCGCATGCCTGCACTTCGCGGCGTTTCTCGGCGGCTGCCCCGTCGGCACCGAGACGGGCCGCCCCAACACTGGCAACAAGGTGGCCGACGACCGTTTTAGCGCTGAGGCGATGGACGCGTTCTGCGCGGGTCTCGCCAAGGTGTGCGCCATGGCCGAGGAGGCTGGCGTGCCGATGCTTATCGAGCCGGGTTGGAACGAGGTCGTGAACACCCCCGAGCGTTGCCGCGATGTGCTCGACCGCGTGTCGTCGCCTTCGCTCGGCGTTATCTACGACGGCGTTTCTCTGCTGCACCCCACCGTTGCGGCCAAGTCGACCGACGTCGTGGCCCGCATGCTCGAGCTCAACGGCGACGCGATTCGCGTCCTTCATGCGAAGGACTACGAGGTCGTGGATAATGAGGATTCGGACGGCTGGTGCGACGGCTCCGGCAGCCGCCTCGTGTGCCACGGCGCCGGCGAGACGGGCGCGTTCGACTTCGCACAGATAGCCGACTGGGCTCGCAAGAACCACCCCGGCATCGACTGCGTCATCGAGAACTCGACGCCCGCGACCAACGCTTCTTGCCGCGACTACCTGCTCGGACTTTAACCACCGGGAAGCCAACCCTTCGTTTTGAAACCCCTGCTCGTCACCAAAACCGAAGAAGAATCCATTGACTGGGCCCACACGGCGCTTCGCTACGCGATTTACATCGGCTGCCAAGCGCTTATCCTGCACCGGAAGTTCCAGGCGCGCATTCTGCTCGAGGTGATCCTCGCCTTCTCGATAAGGTATCTGGTCGACTTCATCGCGAGCCCGATTTTGGTGAACCCGCAGGTCGTCTTCGACGTGAGCCACGTGGTCGCGTCCATCGTTGGGTCGCTGCTGATCTTACGTGACATCTCGGGTTTCGGCGCGATGACCATCGTGTCAGCGCTCTTCCTCGGCCGCACCATCAACGCGATCATGGGCACGGTGGGGGAGCGCGCATAGGCCACGGTCTGGGCTGCATAGGTCGTTCCGCAAACGTTGCATGCAATTGAGCGCCCGTCGGAGGCTTTCCGGCGGGCGCATTTCTTTGTTGCGGCTTCGCGGCTCGCAAAAAAGGTGCGCGGCACGTTGTTTCCAGCGTGCCGCGCACCAGTGGGGGGCCACTGCGGCGGGGGTCGCCGCAAGAGGTTGTGTTTAGAGGCCGAGGAGCTCCTTGACCTTGGCGATGAGGGCCTCGTCGGTGGCGTTGGCGAAGAAGTACTCCTGGAAGTGCTCGCCGGCCAGGGCGCCCTTCACCAGGTCCTGATCGAGCTCGCCGAGGACGTCGACGACCGGGCGCATGGTCACAGCGCGGACGCCGTCGAGGATCTTCTTGTTGCGCTGCTCGGGCTCGACGCGCTCGGCCGGGTAGCCGTTGCCGGAGCCGAAGCCGAAGAGCTTCTCGAAGGTGTACTCAAGGTTGAGCTCCTGGCCCCAGCCGTTCTTGAGGGCGAAGGGCATGGCAACCGCGTTACCGTCGTTGACCTGGGCGAAGGTGTAGGCGTCCAGGGGGTCGGCGACGTGGCCGCAGAGCACGCCGGCAAAGGAGTTGCAGGCGAGCATGGCACCCTCGCCGGTGCCGCAGCCGGTCACGACGTAGTCGGCGGCGCCGGAGTTAAGCAGCACGGCGGCCAGGATGCCGTTCTGGACGTAGGTCAGCGGCTTTGAGTCGGCGTCGGCGTACATGCCGTAGTTGTAGACGGTGTGGCCCATGGGCTCGACGACCTTCTTCAGGGCGGCCTCGATCATGGGGTTCTTGGCGTTCTGGGAGTTCTCGTTAATGAGGGCGATCTTCATTGCATATCTCCTTTGACATGGGAGTGGACAAAGGGATTGTCCCTTTGTCCACTAGTGACGAGGTGCGGTCGGCGGCAGCGTCGATTACTGGGGCTGCTTGCCGATATAGGCCAGGATGCCGCCGTCGACGTAGAGCACGTGGCCGTTCACGAAGTTCGAGGCGTCGGAGGCCAGGAACACGGCCGGGCCCATGAGGTCCTCGGGCGTGCCCCAACGGGCGGCCGGGGTCTTGCTCACGATGAAGGCGTCGAACGGGTGGCGGCTGCCATCGGCCTGACGCTCACGCAGCGGGGCGGTCTGCGGGGTGGCGATGTAGCCAGGCCCGATGCCGTTGCACTGGATGTTGGCCTCGCCGAACTCGGAGCAGATGTTGCGGGTCAGCATCTTGAGGCCGCCCTTGGCAGCGGCGTAGGCGGAGACGGTCTCGCGGCCGAGCTCGCTCATCATCGAGCAGATGTTGATGATCTTGCCGTGGCCCTTCTCGACCATGGAGGGGATGCAGGCCTTGCTCACGATGAAGGGGGCGGTGAGGTCGGTGTCGACGACCTGGCGCCACTCATCGACGCTCATCTCGCACATGGGGATGCGCTTGATGATGCCGGCGTTGTTGACCAGGATGTCGGGCTTGGAGCCGAGCGCGTGCTCGATGTTGTTGAGCAGCTCGACGACCTGGGCCTCGTCGGTGACGTCGCACACGAAGCCCTTGGCCTCGAGACCGGCCTCCCTGTAGTGGGCCTCGGCCGCGGCGACCTTTTCGGCGTGGCGGGCGTTGAAGGCGATCTTTGCGCCGGCCTGGCCGAGGGCTTCGGCGATGGCCATGCCGATGCCGTAGGTAGCGCCGGTGACGAGGGCCACCTTACCGTCGAGACGGAAGCTGTCGAGAACGTTTGTCATGTTCATCCTTCCAATCAATTGCTGTGAAAATAGGTTACTGGAAACAGTGTCGAATGGTAAACCGGTTTTGTCAAGAACTAGCAGGGAAAATAGTGACGGTTTACTTCGCAGATTGCGACATCTTCATAATTTCGCGGTAAAACGGTTTATAAACGTTTGCGCTGCGACCCGCAACCCGCGGCTCGCCTACAGCGTGGTGTCGCCCCATTGGACCTGGCAGTCGAGTACCTGGTGCGGGTCCGCCTCGCCCTTCTCGCCGATGGCGTCGAGCAAGATGTGCGCGGCAGTGGCGCCCTCCTCGCGGGCGGGCTGGACGACGACTGAGACCGAGGGGGAGGCCACGCTCGCCCATTCGGTGTTGTCGAAGCCGAGGAGCCCCACGTGCTCGGGCATGAGGCCGTAGTAGTCACGGCAATACTTGTAGATTTCCGGCAGCGCCCAACAGTTGGGGGCAAAGACGAGCGTCGGCGTCGAGCCGTCGATGTTTGCCTTGAGGAACGCCCCGAGCTTCTCCTCGTCCACGCGCTCGTCGTCAATGACGAGTTGCGAGAACCCGATGTCGTGGCTCTCCAGCGCGTCGACGAAGCCGCTCATGCGCTCGACGCGGCTGGAGATGAGCCCGGGCTCGGCGGTGACCACGAGGAAGCGGCGGTAGCCCTTCTGGACGCAGGCCTCGATGGCCCGGTAAGAGGCCTCGTAGTTGTCCGTCTTCACCCAGCTGGACGCGAAGTCGTAGAGCTTGGAGTCGATGAAGACGAGCGGTTTCTTCGCGTCGCTGATCTGGCGCGTGATCTCCTTGAACTGGGCGGTCGGCTGCACGATGAAGCCGTCGACGCCCAGTGCGAGCAGGCGGTCGATGTAGGCGAGCTCGCTTTGCTTGCTGAAGTTGGAGCTGCACACGAGCATGCGGTAGCCCTCGGCCGAGATGACCTCGTCGATGCCCTTGACGATTTGGTTGGCGAAGGCGTTGGTGATGTCGCCGATAATGACGCCGATGAGCTTGCTTTCCTTGGCGTTCATGCCGCGGGCGAGCGGGGAGGGCTCGTAGCCGGTCTCCTCGATGACGCGGGCGATGCGCTTTTGGGTGTCGTCCGACATGCGGTCGGTCTTGCCGTTGAGGTAGAAGGAGACGGTCGTCTTCGACGTGCCCGCCATTTCGGCGATCTGCTTGATGGTGAGGCGCTTCTTCGCGGGTGTCGGGTTCTGGGGCATGTGGTCTCCTGGGGTGCGGCTTGGGAACCTAAATTGTAAACCAGTTTGCCAGGAGCTTTGATTCGCCATAGAAATGGCCGCTTCCCGCCCCTCGTCGGGGGAGTCGGAGATACCGTGTACGGGTCGCATGGCATGGGAGAGTCCGTGCACGGCCTACGAGGGGCGGGCCCGCGGTCTGCTTGTTCCTCACGTTTGCGGAGTCGCATCCTGTCGCGCAAGGTTGACTTTCAGTATAGAGTGAACGTTCACCTTGTAAAGCCTGCAACGAGAAATCACATATCAATTCGCCGTTCACGGGCGATTCGTCGCCGTTCGGGGTTTGACGCATCGTTTTGCAGACGGTGTTGGCCATCTGTCACCAATGACTGTCGCTCGTGGCAGGCGGCCGTTTATGCCAGGCGATATCTTCTGTCCCTGCTGGTGGTGGCAGCGGTGGCCGCCAGCTCGCCGGACTCGACCATCGTCCTGACCCTATACCGAACTTGGCCGATGCTCAGGCCGGTGCGTTCCTGGATTTCTTTGGAGGAGAGCTCCTCATCCGGACCAAAGACGGAGGCGAGGTCTTTTCCGTCGTAGGCGCGCAGCTTCGAGTCGCCCCCTTCATACGTCGGCCTTGCCAGCACGACCTTGAAGCTGTCGAGCGCGGGTCTAAACTCAGGCGCTCGGATGCCGCGCTGCTCGCATTCGCGGATCATCATCGGCACGCCGGAGCCGTTGCCTTCTGCGGGCAATCCGGCTCCCGCGGGGAGGGGCACCAGGCTCATCAGCTTCATGAGCGTTGCGTTGCGGCAGCAAGAGGTGCCGTCGGCGAGGTTCTCGCGCGTCTTTGTGCCGTAGAGGCCCCCTGGGTTCAGGATCTCTAATCTGTCGTCGAAGATGTCGACCGAGACCGCCTGGCCGTCGTGGCGGGGGCTGTAGTCTCGGTGGACCAACGCGTTCGCAACGGCCTCTCGGATGACCTCCTCGGGGATCTCGAGCTCATCGATTCTGCTGGCGCCAACGACAATGGACCGCCTGTGCAGGTTCTTGGCGATGGCGGCAACCGCGTCCGCGACCATCTCGCCGATCGTGCCTTCGCAAACGGTTCGGTCGGTGAAGCGCGGTGCCCCGGGCGTGCCCTTCTCGAGCCCGGGGGTGCACTTCGACATCGACCACGAGCCTTGGGAAGAACTGCTGCGGGTAGCTGCCGGCGGCGAGAAGCCCCGCCTTGGTGACGTGCCCCTTCTCGTCGATGAAATTGAGCCGCTCAAGCCGTTCCCAGTTGTTGTCGGCGCCCTTCATGGAACGCGGGGCCAGGTCGTAGGCCCTGTCGAACGTCCGCGCGATGAGGGTCTTGCCGAAGTCGGCCTCCGATGCGCCCTCAACGGCAGCCCTGTCGAAGTTGTCGACGGGCGTGAAGTCGTTGCGCTCGCTCAGCCCCAGAATGATGACGCCGCCCGTCGTGTTGGCGAATGCGCTCACGGTTTCCCAGATGTCGGACGAGAGCTTCGCCGCGCTTTCCTTGACTTCGAACTCGCCGTCGTCGGTGCCTTGCTTGCGTAGGCGCTCGACTATGGCTTCAAAGGTTTCTGCGTCCATGACCTGCTCCGTTGGTCCTCAGTTTCAATCTCACTTCGACTCACTTGCAATTGCAAGTGAGGTGCAACTGAGGCGCAACTGAGGCCGCCCCGCACAGCCTACGCGCGGCGATTCTTGGCGCCGCGGCCGTCGCGGACGGCCATGCTGGCCATGCACAGCTCGTCGTAGGCCATGGCGCAGCCCGTGACGGACGCCTCGAAGGCCACGGCGCAGTCCGCGTCGATGCCGAGCTTTCCCGCCTCGGCCGCCACGTCGATGTTGGCGCCTAGGAACATGAACTCCCAACCCCGCTCCTTGGAGGCCTCGATCATGCGCTTGACCTGCTTGTAGTCGTAGCGGCAGCTCGCGTTCTCGTAGCCGTCGGTGGTGATGCAGAAGAGGGTGTGCGCCGGGTGCAGCTCGGCGGGCAGGATCTTTCTCACGGTTTGGTGGTAGGCGATGGCGCCGCCCACGGCGTCGAGGAGGGCGGTGCAGCCGCCGGGCAGGTAGTCCTTGCGGGTGAGGGGCTTCACCTTCGCGATGTCCACGCGGTCGTGCAGCACCTCCGAGGAATTGTCGAACAGCACCGTCGAGACGAGCGCCTCGCCTTCGGCCTCGCGGTTCTTCTCGAGAAGCGCGTTGTAGCCGCCGATGGTGTCGTCGACGAGGCCCGCCATCGAGCCGCTCTTGTCGAGGATGAAGACGAGCTCGGTCAGGTTCTCCTTTGCCATGATGGCCTCCTTTGAGTGGGCGGCGGGGCCTATCCCCGCGCGACACCCTCAAGATAGGGGGCGGTCCTGTGTCATAGGTAAACTGCCAAGCGACATCTGCGCGAATCCGCCGGCCGGCGCCCGCACGTGCGTTAGGCAGATCCAAGAAGCGGCTGGTCAAAGGCGAAGAGCATGGCGTTCAGCTCGTAGATGTCGTAGCGGCCGTGCTCGATGAAGTACGTGACGATGATGTCGAACTTGCTGCTGGGCGAGAACGCGAGCCCCGCCCGCTCGAGCAGGTCCTCAGTCTCGTCCAGCGAGAGCTCCAGTGCCACGGCCAGCGCCACGGCGGTCTGCTTGGTGGGCCGGTAGCCGTTGTCTTTTCGCAGCTTGCTGAACAACTGGCGCGAGAGGTTTGCGCGCCTATAGACCTGCGCGTCGGTGAGCCCGCGCGCGTCGATGAGGGCGAGCACCGTGCTTGCAAACGAGGCGTCCAGGTGCTCGAGCATGTCGGCGAGCTCGGAGCTGTCGAAGGCGCCCATGACCGGGGCGGCCATCGGCATCGCCTCGTTGACGAAGACCGCCATCGAGCACTCGAGGTCGGCCGCGCGGTCGCGGATGCTTCGCTCGTCGACGTACTCGTCGTCGATAAGGGCCGCCACCTCGTCGTACTCGCCGAGGCTCAGCGCGAAGGCCTTGCGGTCGAAGACGACCAGGGTGACCTGCATGTCGTTGCTCGATGCGTCATCAAGAAACGCGTGGATCTCGTCGCAGGCAATGCCGAGCACCGCCGCGGGAGGGAAGCCGAAGATCCCTGCGGAGATGAGCGGCACAGCGACGCTTCTTGCCCCGAGGCGTGCGGCCTCCGCAAGCGCCGAGCGATAGGCGCAGGCCAGCAGGTCCTTCTCGCCGTGCTTGCCGTCCACCCAGCGCGGGCCCACGGCATGTACGATCCAGCGCGCGCCGAGACCGAAGGCCGGGGTCGAGACGGCGTGGCCGGTGCGGCAGGGGGCAACCTTGGCGCAGGCCGCCTGCAGCTCGTCGTGCCCTGCGGCGGCAAAGATCGCGCCGCAGACGCCGCCGCCCGCGAGCAGGCGTTCGTTTGCGGCGTTGACCACCACGTCGGCGCTCACGCGCGCAATGTCGTTGCGAACAATGGAAAACGGCATGGCTGCTCCTCCCGGGCGACTGCTCGAATGCGCTTTTGCCCGCAAGTATAGGTGCGCCGCGGCGCGCCATCCGCGCAAAAAACAGGGATGGCGGCAGTTTTCCGGTCTTGGTCCGAGTAGCCGATTTTCGTGCAGGCTGTTTACCTGCGGTTTTGTCCGGCGTAAAGAGAAGCCTACTCGGGCGGGGCGCGAAAAACTGCCGCCATCCCTGTTTTTCGCAGAACGGCAGCCTATGGGCACCGCCGTTTTGCCGTGGTGCAGCGATGATTTGCGCCCCATTCGCGCAAAGCGGCCAGAAATTGCGAACATCCGTGCTAGAATCAGGCCATTAAATCACACGTGGGGAGAGAAGCACATGGCCCAGGAATCCATCGTCATCCGCGGCGCGCGCGAGCACAACCTGCAGAACGTCGACATCGACATCCCGCGCGACAAACTCGTCGTCATCACGGGCCTCTCCGGCTCGGGCAAGTCGTCGCTCGCCTTCGACACCATCTATGCCGAGGGCCAGCGCCGCTACGTCGAGAGCCTCTCCAGCTACGCTCGCCAGTTCCTGGGCCAAATGGATAAGCCCGACCTCGACTCCATCGACGGCCTCTCGCCGGCGGTCTCCATCGACCAGAAGACCACGTCGAAAAACCCGCGCTCCACGGTGGGCACGGTCACGGAAATCTACGACTACCTGCGCCTTCTTTACGCGCGCATAGGTACGCCTCACTGTCCTGAGTGCGGGCGCGTCATCGCTCGCCAGACCACCGATCAGGTGGCCGACCGCGTGCTCGAGCACGCCCAGGGCCGCCGTGCCCTCGTGCTCGCGCCGGTCGTGCTCGGCCGCAAGGGCGAGTACACCAAGCTCTTCGAGGACCTTGCGCGCGAGGGCTTCTCTCGCGTCCGCATCGACGGCGAGGTTCACGAGCTTACAGGCGACGAGATCCGCCTCGAGAAGCAGATCAAGCACACCATCGAGGTCGTCTGCGACCGCATCGTGGTGCGCGAGAACAGCCTGGGCCGCATCGCCGAGGCCGTCGAGCAGGCGACCAAGCTTTCCCAGGGCAAGGTCTGGTTCTGGCTGCTGCCCGACCGCGACGACCCCGATCATATGCCCGGCGAGCTGCTGCAATACTCGCTCGCCCTGGCCTGCCCCGAGCACGGCCACTCCATGGACGACCTGCAGCCGCGCGACTTCTCGTTCAACGCCCCCTACGGCGCCTGCCCCGACTGCGACGGCCTGGGCTTCCGCAAGATCGTGGACGCCGAGGCGCTCATCGAGGACCCCTCGCTCTGTGTGGCCGATGGCGTCTTCGGTAGCCTCTTCGGCAACTCCAACTACTGGCCGCAGGTCCTCACGGCGGCGTGCGCGCACCTGGGCGTCTCGGACGAGACCCCCTGGCGCGACCTGCCCAAAAAGGCTCAGGAGGCCCTGCTCTCCGGCTTCGGCGACAAGAAGATCCGCGTCGATTACCTCACGCGCGACGGCCGCAACACGCACTGGTTCACCACGTTTCCCGGCGTGCGCAAGGTGCTCTTCGACAAGTACCAGGAGACCACGAGCGAGACCATGCGCACCCACCTCGAGAAGTACATCCGCGAGGTGCCGTGCGACACGTGCCACGGCGCGCGCCTCAAGCCCGAGATCCTGGCCGTCACGGTGGGGGAGAGGTCCATCCAGCAGGTCTGCGACCTCTCGTGCAAAGAAGCGCTCGTCTTCTTCGAGGGGCTCGAGCTGAGCGACCGCCAGCGGTTCATCGCGGGGCCCGTGGTCAAGGAGATCCTGGCGCGCCTGCGCTTCCTCGTGAACGTCGGCCTCGATTACCTCACGCTCTCGCGCGCGGCGGCCACGCTTTCCGGCGGCGAGGCCCAGCGCATCCGCCTCGCCACGCAGATCGGCGCGGGCCTCATGGGCGTGCTCTACATCCTGGACGAGCCCTCAATCGGCCTGCACCAGCGCGACAACGACCGCCTGATAGAGACCCTCAAGAGCCTGCGTGACCAGGGCAACACCGTCATCGTGGTCGAGCACGACGAGGACACCATTCTCGCCGCGGACCATGTCGTCGACATGGGGCCCGGCGCAGGTGAGCTCGGCGGCCACGTGGTGGCAGCCGGCACGCCGGACCAGATCGCCGCATCGAGCGAATCTATCACCGGGGCTTACCTTACCGGCAAGAAGCAGATCGAGCTGCCGGCCAAGCGCCGCAACCCGCGCAGGGGCGCCATCAAGATCTCCGGCGCCGCGGCCAACAACCTCAAGAACGTGAAGGCAAAGGTCGAGCTCGGCACGCTCACGGTGGTCACGGGCGTCTCCGGTTCGGGCAAGTCGTCGCTTGTCACCGACACGCTTGCGCCCGCGCTGACCAACGCCGTGCACCATTCCAAGCGAGCCGTCGGCCCGCACAAGAAGATCGAGGGCATCGACCTCATCGACAAGGTCATCGACATCGACCAGAGCCCCATCGGCCGCACGCCGCGCTCGAACCCGGCGACCTACATCGGCCTGTGGGACGACCTGCGAGCGCTCTATGCGTCGGTGCCCGAGAGCCGTATGCGCGGCTACGGGCCGGGGCGCTTCTCGTTCAACGTGAGCGGCGGCCGCTGCGAGGCCTGCAAGGGCGACGGCCAGATCAAGATCGAGATGAACTTCTTGCCGGACGTCTACGTGCCGTGCGAGGTGTGCCACGGCAAGCGCTACAACCGCGAGACGCTCGAGGTCAAGTACCACGGCAAGACCATCAGCGACGTGCTCGACATGACCGTCCACGAGGCGCTCGCGTTCTTTACGAACATCCCAAAGATCAAGCGCAAGCTGCAGACCTTGGCCGACGTGGGCCTGGGCTACATCCACCTCGGCCAGCCCGCCACGACGCTTTCCGGCGGCGAGGCCCAGCGCGTCAAGCTCGCCAAGGAGCTCCACCGCCAGCAGACGGGCAAGACCTTCTACATCCTGGACGAGCCGACGACGGGCCTGCACTTCGAGGACGTGCGCCAGCTAATCGAGGTGCTCGAGCGCTTGGTGGACGCTGGCAACACCGTGCTCGTGATCGAGCACAACCTCGACGTGATCAAGATGGCCGACCGCGTGCTCGACATGGGCCCCGAGGGCGGCGACGGCGGCGGCACGGTGGTGGCCTACGGCACGCCCGAGCAGGTCGCCAAGGTCCCCGAGAGCTACACCGGCCAGTTCCTCGCCCGCATCCTCGAGCGCGACCTCGCCCGCGCCAAGGCCGATAAGTAGTCATGGCAAAGAAAGAGAAGCTGCAGAAGTCGAACGCGATGCGGGAGCTGGACCGGGCGGGCATTCCGTATGAGGCGCAGGAGGTCGTCGAGGACGATATCTCGCGCGGCGTCGGCGTGCGTATTGCCGAGCAGCTTGGGGAGGACCCGGACTCGGCCTTCAAGACGCTGGTCTGCGCGGCGCCGAGCGGCGACCACGTGGTGTGCTGCATCCCGGTGGCCTGCGAGCTCGACCTCAAGCGCGCGGCTGCGGCGGCAGGGGAGAAGTCCCTCTCGCTCATGCCGATCAAGGACCTGGAGGCCGTGACCGGCTACGTCCGCGGCGGCTGCACGCCCATCGGCATGAAGAAGCTCTTTCCGACGCTGTTTGACGAGACGGCCCAGCTCTTCGACGCCATCGGGATCTCCGGAGGCCGCCGCGGGCTCTCGCTTCGTGTGGCTCCCGAGCCCTTGGCTGAGCTTCTCGGCGCCAAGTTCGTCGACATTGCGCGGTAGAAAGCGGACGCCAAACGCTCAGCGCCGGGCGTTTCCCCAAGTTACGAGGGGAGATGCCCGGCGCTTATCTCAGGTCGGTAGGGTCTCGTGCCTTTCTTGTCTACGCATCGGTCCGTCGGCGGATGCCGTGCCAGAGCCATTCCATAGGGATGTCGTCGCTGGGATAGCCCGCGACGAGGATCGCTTGGGCGTGTACGCCGTAGTCGCCGGTCTGGATGACCGCCCGGCAACGGTCGCGCAGCTCATAGTAGTCGGGGATGTAGCTCATGCGGGTCACCTTGTCCTCGCCGAAGAGCCCGACGACGAACTCATAGTCCTTGGGGTTGACCTCTGGCATCATGTCGGTGACGATGGCCGACTCGAAGTCGCCGACCTCGACGAGCGTCCCCGCGATGTCCTGGAAGCTTGGCGATCCCGCGACCGCCCCGAGGTCGAGGTACTCGACGCTCGGGTCGAGTGGGTAGAGCGCCTTGGCCGAGGTGCCGCTTCCGGCATCGGCGATGAACAGCATTTCTCCGTGGCGCAGGCTTGCGACGATGGCGGCAAGGCGTTCGTTGAGGATTCTTCTCTTCATGGCATTTCCTTCCAGTGGGCTAAATGATGTGAAGCTAGATGCCCAATTCCTCGTTTGTCAGACCGTCGTTCTCGGTAAGCTCGCGGATCACGCGGCAGGGGTTGCCGGCGGCTATGCACATCGGCGGAACGTCGCGCGTGACCACGGAGCCTGCGCCGATAATCGCGCCAGGGCCGATGGTCACGCCGGGCAGTACCGTTACGTCGCCGCCGAACCAGACGTCGTCGCCGATGGTGATGGGACTCGCGAGCTCAAAACCGCGGTTGCGGTCGCGCGCAAGCTTGGGATGGCTGGCTGTGTAGAAGCCGTACGACGGCCCGAAGTAGCAGTGCGAGCCGATGGTGATGCGCGCACCGTCCATCAGGTAAGTGCCGTGGTTGAAGAAGGTGGCCTCGCTGACGACGACGTTGTAGCCATAGTCAACCTGCAGCGGGGCGCAGACCTCGACGTCGGCTGCTGCGTGGGGGAGGATCTGCGCCTGGAGTTCCGCAAGCTTCTCGGCATCAGAGGGGCGCGTCGTGTTGAACTCGAAGCAGAGGTCCTTCGCGCGGAGGCGCTCGGCCGCGAGCTCGGCGTCGTTGTTCGCGTCGTACCAGAGCCCGGCGTCCATGCGTTCGCGGGCGGTGGCGGAGGCTTCGGTTTTGTTCGTGTCGTGTGCGCTCATTAGAGTGTCCTTTCCAAATAGCTCAGCGCCGTCTGGTGCATGCCGATGAGGTAGTAACGGTTAAAGTCCTGTTCAAAACGAAACTCAGGCAAGAATTCCTCGGGAAGTGTTCGGGAACACGCCTCGCGGAGCCATGTGGTGCAGGTCTCGTCGAGAAGCCCGCCCGTGAGCACGATCACGTCGGGGTTGAGTACGGCGCAGAGCGAGGCGACGGCGTGTGCGATGATCGGCCGGCAGGTCTCGATGTCCAACAGCTCCAGCTCGCGCTCGCGGCTCATCGGTGCGCCCGTTTCCTCAAAGGGGAGAAACCCGACCATGCCGGCGAAACCGTGAGCGCCTCGAATCGGCTTGCCCGCATGGACGGTGGCCGTGCCGGGCAGCACATGCGGGGGAAAGTTCGCGAGGGTGGCGACCTCGTCACGGTCGCAGCGCTCGTGGCAATACCCGGTCGCCTTGAGGTGCATGTCGTTCTCGATGTGGATGGGGAGGCCGAGTCTCCCGGCCACGCTGGCTTCGAGCTCGACGCCGTTGAGCTCAGGGACGTCGCAGTGGTCAATGACGCCCTCCCGGACGGTACCGGGGACGCCGAGGACGATTTGGCGGACATTGCCAAGCAGGCTGCAGGCCCGTTCGATCAACGTGATCAGTTCGCCGCCATCGAGGTGGGGAAGCGTTGCGTCGAGCGCGTTCAGCACCGATCCGGTGAACGAGAGGACCTTTGCGTGGAACACGCGCTCGTCTCCGTGCAGGTCGATTTCGGCCACGACGATGCTTGCGTAATCCTCGGAGGCTCGGTAACAGAACCCGCCGCGCCCGGCGCTCCCGGTACGGCGGGGCTCGAGGATCGCCTCGCCCCTCGCAGCCATGTTGTTGAGCAGCGTATTGCAGGTCGCGACGCTCAGCCCCAGCTCGGTGGCCATGTCCTTCTTGCTCAGAGGGCCGCCTTGCCAAAGCAAGCGGCGAATCGCAGTGATGTTGTTACGCCGGACCTCGCTTGTAGTCGCCATGCGCGCCCCCTGTGAGTTGAATATTACAATACCTGTAATAATATACGATGACGCTCTTTGGCGCACGAGGCGTCGCGGGCTCTCGCTGCAGGTGGCGCCCGAGCCGCTGGCCGAGCTTCTCGGCGCCCGCTTCGTCGACCTCACCCGCTAACCCCACCCTTCTCGCCTATACCAAATAGTTCGGAAGGCTTCCAAACTTGAGAAGCCTTCCGAACTTTAGTTTAGAAACATATAACCGCAGGTAGATGACTTAATCAAATAGTTAAGGACCTGCGACGCAAGTTCGGAAGCCTTCCGAACTTTAGGGAGAGGCGCGGGGCGCGGGGGCGCGGTTAGGCCTGGGCCTGGTCGGTGGACTCGGTGTTCTCGCCCTGCTCCTGCTGGCCGCCCATCGGGGGCATGCCCATGCCGCCCTGGGGGCCGCCCTGCTGGCCGTTCGGCATCTGGGGCATACCCTGCTCGGTGTTCTCGGTGGTCTCGTTGGTGTCAGACATTGCTTCCTCCTTAGATTTGGGCCCGGCCGCCGTCCTTTACGGATTGTTGACCCGGCAACGTCTGCTAAGGAAAATGCTAGCAAACCTTAAAACCTGAAATATCGCTTAGGATGCATTCAGGCAGGATTAAGGTGGAGAGCCATTAAAACACTGATGGCGGATTCTTGCCTTTAGCTCCGAGTTTCTCATTCGCAAAACTCCGGCTGTCCTCGCGGCATCTTCAAGCAATGCTTTACTGAGCGTCGTCTCGCCACTCGCCCGTACGTCCGCTTACGGTCCTAAACTCGACCGTTCACGGACAAAATTGAAGCGTTTCACTCCTCAACACCCGCCCAGCCGCTAAACTATGCCCCAAGAAACAGCTGCGCCGGAGAAAAGGCGCCAGCAGGATTGCTATTCCGTACGGAAGCATGACCGACACCCGACGCGGCGACGCGCCCGGGGGCCGGTCATTTTTTGTCCCGCGCAGCTTTTCAGGCATGATGTGGTGCACAACAGCATGCCGGCATAAGGCGCCTCGTGCGCCGACGGAAGGGGAACCATGACCGAGCTTATCGACAGCATCAAGGCCCTCGCGGGCGGCGAGGCGAACATCACTTCGTTTGCCTCGGACGATTCGTCCGTTCGCCTCGTGGTCAAGGATCGCAGCAAGGTCAGGCTCGAGCAGGTCCGCGTACTCGACGGGGTCGCGAAGGCCACGCTCATCTCTTCCGCTCTTAAATGCACGTTCGTGAAAGAAGGGAAAGAACTCATGGGCAAGTACCACGAGCTCGCCGGCGAGATCCTCTCCAACGTCGGCGGCATCGAGAACGTCAAGAGCCTCCGCCACTGCATTACCCGTCTGCGCTTCAGCCTCAAGGATGAGTCCCTGGCCAACGACGAGGTCATCAGCAACCTCGACGGCGTTATCCAGATCATGAAGGCTGGCGGCCAGTATCAGGTCGTCGTCGGCGCCAAGGTCGACGACCTGTACAACGAGCTCCTCGACGAGTACCAGGTTCCGGGCGTCGGCACGGTCGACGCCGACGACGAGCCTGCTGCCGAGGAAGACGATGGTAAGAAGTCCCCGCTCCACTCCCTCATGCGCACCATCTCCGGCGTCATGACCCCGGTCCTCATGCCGATGGCCGCTGCCGGTATGCTTAAGGGCCTTGCGGCGTTCTTCGCCTCCCTGGGCCTCATCAGCGCGACCGACGGCATCTACCAGCTCATGTACGCTGTGGGCGACGGTTTCTTCTACTTCCTGCCGATTATCCTCGGCTACACCTCCTCCAAGCACTTCGGCTGCAACGAGTTCACCGGCATGGTCCTTGGCATCGCGTTCATGTACCCCAACATGGTCAGCCTTTCCTCCGGCGATGCGCTGGGCACCCTCTTCGCGGGCTCGGCCTTCGAGATGAACTACTACACCACGCTTTTCGGCATCCCGGTGATTTACCCGCTCTCCGGTTACACCATGAGCGTCTTCCCGATCATTATCTCCACGTACTTCGCGGCCAAGCTTGAGAAGGCCCTGCGCAACAACCTGCCGGATCTTATCCGCAACTTCGCTGCTCCCGCCATCGTGTTCGCCGTTATGGTGTGCGTGCAGTACGTCATCATCGGCCCCGTGGCCTCGCTCGCCACGAGCCTGATCACCTTCGTCGTCAACAGCATCTACTCCATCCCGACCATCGGCGGCCCGCTCTGCTGCCTGGTCATCGGCGGCATCTTCTCGACCCTCGTTATGTTCGGCCTGCACTGGGCTATGATGCCGATCTCGCTGGGCAACATGGCTAACCTCGGCTTCGATCCCCTTGTCGGCTCCGGCATCGGCGGCTTCGTGGGCCTCGGCCAGGGCCTGGCCGTCGCCCTGCGCACCAAGAACGAGCGCACTCGCGGCATCGCTATCCCGGCCCTTGTTTCTCAGTTCTGCGGCGTCGGCGAGCCCCTGCTCTACGGCATCCAGATTCCGTCCAAGTTCCTCTATGTCCAGAACATCGTCTTTTCCGCCATCGGCGGCCTTGCCTGCGGCATTCTGGGCGTCAAGCAGTTTACCAACGGCGGCATGGGCTTCTTCAGCCTCCCGAGCTTCGTCGATCCCGTGAGCAACGACGCGTACTGCATGTATGCTTACGCCGCGGTCCTCGCCGTGCTCATGATCGTCGCCTTTATCTTTACCTTCGCCACCTACCACGACGACGGTTGCTACCTCGGCAAGTCTCGTAGCGAGGTCGGCAAGTAAGTCAAGGTCTCTTGGCAAAACGGGCGGGGCGGCTC
This sequence comes from Paratractidigestivibacter sp., assembly GCF_963660155.1. Lineage (GTDB taxonomy): Bacteria > Actinomycetota > Coriobacteriia > Coriobacteriales > Atopobiaceae > Paratractidigestivibacter. The sequence goes on from NZ_CAVKWG010000050.1 coordinate 63,930, forward strand.
CGATGACGGGGCCGTCTCGCCGTTTCGCCGTTACGCCGCGCCCGCCGCACGGCGTCTATGGTAGGTTGCGAACGGGGGAGGCATTTCGATGTGGATCTTGAAGAAGATAAACAACAACTGCGCACTGGCTCGCGACGATGACGGGCAGGACCTCGTTGTCTTTGGCAAGGGCATCGCGTTTCGGCGTCCGCCGTTCGAGCTCAAGGACCTGTCGTGCGTTGAGCGCACGTTCTACGGCGTGGGCGGGGCCTCCATCGCGGCGCTTAAGGACATCCCTCAGGACACCCTCATGCTCGCGGCTGACATTATCGACTACGCGAGCGACAAGCTCGAGTGCGCGTTCAACCCCAACGCGCCCGTGACGCTCGCCGACCACATCAACTTTGCCGTTAGCCGCGTTGAGCAGGGCGTCGTTATCACATCGCCGCTCTCGTTCGACGTGCTGCACCTGTACCCGCGCGAGGTCGCCGTGGCCAGGCGGGCCGTGAGCCTCGTCAAGTCGCGCCTCGGCGCGCAGCTGCCCGAGGCCGAGGTGACCAACATCGCGCTGCACCTCATCGACAGCGAGTCCGAGCAGGGCGACATGCAGGCGACGATTCGCGCCGCCGAGGTGCTCGAGGACGTGACGGGAATCGTGTCCGAGCATTTCGGCGAGGTGGATGCCGCGTCGTTTACCTATGCGCGCTTCGCCACGCATCTGCGCTACCTGCTCGAGCGGATCCAGAACGGCAAGGAGGCGCAGGACGGCCTCGAGACCATGCTGCCCGCCATGAAGGAAGCCTATCCGGAGGCCTATGCCTGCGTGGCGGATATCCTCGCGTATTTCTTGGCGGCGCGCGGCTGGGAGTGTTGCGAGAACGAGGTGCTCTACTTGCTCATGCACGTGCAGCGCCTTCGTGCCACGCTGCAATAGGGGCGGGTTTTATCGGTGGGGCCTGGGCATCGCTCCTCGATTTGAGGGTTTTGCGTTGTCAGATTTTAGCCCGGGACGCAAAACCCATGATTTGAGGATGAAAGCTTCCTGTATTTTGGGGTTTTGCGCGATGGCGCTAATGCCGCGGGCGCAAAACCCTCAAATCGAGGATTAATCACCGGCCAATACGCGCGTGGGAACGGCGAGAGCCGCAGACGCGTCCGTCAGCGGGCGGATGACCGTTCGCGGAATGGTTGGCCTCGCGAGCGGTAAATTCCGGTATTTCTCTTTACATTTGAAGCGCTTCAACCCATACTACAAATCAACAGGATTGAAACGCTTCAAATCACATTAATCAAGGAGGTCCCATGCTCGTCGAAACCAAGGCCAAAGTCGGCGTCTTCTCAATCGCCCTCGGCGCCTATCTCCCGCAGTTCCCGCAGCTCGTGCCCAATTTCGAGCAGCAGTACGCGGACTTCAAGGCCACCCTGCCCACCACCGTCGAGCTCGTGGACGGCGGCATGGTGACCACCAAGGAGGCGGCCCAGGACGCGGGCGACCTCTTCCGCGCCGCCGACGTGGACCTCGTCATCCTCCAGATGCTCACCTACGCCACGAGCTACAACGTGCTGCCCGCCGTGCGCGACCTCGACGTCCCCGTCGTTGTCGTCAACGTGCAGAAGAAGGCCCAGCCCGACTACGCCGCGACCGACATCCCCATCTGGCTCGGCGACCTCTACGCCTGCGGCGCCCCCGGCGAGGTCGTGGCCGACCTCAACCGTGCGGGCAAGCGCCACGCCGTCATCACCGGCGTCGTCGAGGGCGGCGACCCCGAGGTCACCCGTCAGCTCGACGAGTGGTGCCGCGCCGCCCAGGTCCGCCGCCGCCTGCGCCGCACCAACATCGCGCAGATCGGCCGCCCGTACCCCGGCATGATGGACCTCTACATCGACGAGACCAACCTCTACAACCGCCTGGGCCTCTACACCAAGCAGTTCGACTGGGAGAAGATGTGGGCCATCGCCGACGACATCTCTGACCAGGCCGCCATTGACGCCAAGGCCGCCGAGATCATCGGCACCTTCGACATTGAGGGCGGCGCCGAGGTCTCCGACGAGCCCATCCAGGAGATGGCCAAGTACGTCATCGCCTTCGAGCAGTGGTGCCGCGACGAAGAGATCGGCCTCGTGGCCAGCCACTACGACGGCTTCGCGCAGGGCAAGGCGGGCGTGCTCGACTCGATGCTGATCCCGGCTTTCTCGATGCTCATCAAGCAGGGCACCGCCTGCGCCGTCGAGGGCGACATGAAGGTCGCCGTGGCCATGAGCATCCTGAAGACCATCTCCGGCACGGGCCAGCTCTCCGAGATGTACTCCATCGACTTCCCCGAGGACGTCGTCATCATCGGCCACTCCGGCTCCGGCGACGCCGACATCTCCACCGCCAAGAAGCCCACGCTCAAGGTTGTGCCTGTCTTCCACGGCAAGACCGGCGGCGGCTACCTCACGCAGTTCTACCCGGGCCTCGGCACCGTGACCTACCTCGGCATCACCCAGGACGGCGACGGCAACTTCAAGTTCGTCGTGGCCGAGGGCGAAAACGTCGAGGGCCCGATCTTCACCTTCGGCGACACCAACATGCGCATGAAGTTCTCCTGCGGCGCTCGCGAGTTCATGAACCGCTGGAACGAGACCGGCCCCACGCACCACATGGCCGCCGCCCTCGGCTCCCACATCGACACCATCCTCAAGGTGGCCAAGATCCTGAACGTGCCCGTCGACATCGTCTGCCGTTAAACGCGCGCCTGGTCAAGAGGGGAGAACCACATGGCAGGACGCATTGACACCAAGCACTACGCGGCCGTGGACATCGGCGCCTCGAGCGGCCGTGTGCTCATGGGCTGGGTCGAGGACGGCAAGATGGCCTACGAGGAGGTCTACCGCTTCGACAACGCGCAGGTCCTACGCGACGGCCACAGCTGCTGGGACATCGAGGGCCTCTACGAGCACGTCGTCCGCGGCCTCGCCGCCGCCCGCGAGAAGACCGGCATCGTGCCGCAGTCTATTGCGATCGACACCTGGGGCGTCGACTTCGTGCTGCTCGACGAGAACGACCAGATGATCGGCGACGCCGTGGCCTACCGCGACGGCCGCACTGACGGCATCTTCGAGGTCGCCGACAAGATCATGGACCCCGCCGAGCTCTACGCCCGCACGGGCATCCAGCGCCAGCCGTTCAACACCGCCTATCAGCTGCTGGCCTTGAAGCGCGAGCACCCCGAGCAGCTCGAGGCCGCCCGCACGTTCCTCATGGTGCCCGACTACCTCGTGTGGAGGCTCACCGGCGCCAAGACCAACGAGTACACGAACGCCAGCACCACGGGCCTGCTCGACGCGCGCGCCTGCACCTGGGACCAGGGGGTTCTCGACGCCTTCGGCATCCCGGCGAGCATCTTCCTCGCACCCACGATGCCTGGCGCCGTGGCAGGCGGTCTTTTGCCTGAGGTCGCAAAGGCCGTGGGCTACGACGCGCCCGTCGTGCTCTGCGCGAGCCACGACACCGGCAGCGCGTATCTCTCCGTGCCGGCGCGCGACGAGCACGCGGCGTACCTCAGCTCCGGCACCTGGAGCCTGCTCGGCTGCGAGCTGCCCGAGCCCGTGTGCGGCGAGGCGGCCCGCGAGCAGAACTTTACCAACGAGGGCGGCTACCAGCGCCGTTATCGCTTCCTCAAGAACATCATGGGCCTGTGGATGAACCAGTCCGTGCGCCGCGAGGTCAACGGCGTCGACTACGTGGAGGGCAAGACCGCCAACAAGGCCATGCTCGACCACCAGATCGGCTTCGGCGAGCTTATCCAGATGACGCAGGACGCCGAGCCCTTTGCCGCCTACGTGGACGTCGACGACGAGCGCTTCCTCGCGCCCGACTCCATGTTCGAGGAGATCCGCTCCGCCTGCGCAGACGCGGGCCAGATCGTGCCCGAGACCATCGGCGAGGTCATGCGCACCGTGTACTGCAGCCTCACGAGCTCGTATGCCCGCGCGGTTGCGGGCCTGGCCGAGCTCACCGACCGCGACTACACGAGCCTGAACATCGTCGGCGGTGGCTGCCAGGATAATTATCTTAACCAGATGACTGCCGACGCCTGCGGGATCCCCGTGTTCGCCGGCCCTATCGAGGGCACCTGCATCGGCAACTTCGTCGTCCAGATGATCCGCGACGGCGTCTTCGCGGACCTTGCCGACGCGCGCGCCTGCATCGCCCGCAGCTTCGACATCCGCCGCTTCGACCCTCAGCACTAATGGACAAAGGGACAGTCCCTTTGTCCACTGACAGCAAAAATAAGACGAGGGGAGAGTCCCTTCGTCTTACAAGGAGAGAGGAAAACCTCATGGCTATGGAAGACCTGCAGTTCATCAAGGGCTTTACCCGCATGTGCGACGACGGCTGGCAGCAGGGCTGGCACGAGCGCAACGGCGGCAACCTCACCTATCGCATGACCGACGAGGAGGTCGCCGAGGCCCGTCCGTTCTTCGACGCCGAGCCGCGCGAGTGGGTCAAGATGGGCGTTCGCGGCGAGAACCTCGCCGGCCAGTACTTCGTGTCCACTGGCTCCGGCAAGTACATGAGGAACGTCGCCGGCGACCCCGCCCACAACATCGGCATCGTCGAGATCAACGAGACCGGCGACGCGTTCCGCATCGTCTGGGGCCTGCTTGAGGGCGCCCGCCCGACCTCCGAGTTCGAGAGCCACTACATGAACCATTGCGTGACCGCCGCCCGCACCGACGGCGCGAACCGCGTGATCTACCACGCCCACACCCCGGGCATCATTGAGATGTCCTTCATCGTGCCGCTCGAGGACCGCGCCTTCACCCGCGTCCTGTGGCAGATGATGACCGAGTGCGTCGTCGTCTTCCCGGGCGGCGTGGGCGTCGTGCCTTGGATGGTCCCCGGCGGCCCCGCCATCGCCGAGGCCAGCTCCGAGCTGATGAAGACCTACGACACCATCGTCTGGGCGCACCACGGCCTCTTTGCCGCCGGCCCCGACTTCGACACCACCTTCGGCCTGGCCCACACCGTCGAGAAGGCCGCCCAGCTCTACGTGGCCGCCCGCGCGGCCAACGGCGGCAGCGACAAGTTCCTGAACGTCATCTCTGACCAGGGGCTTAAGGACACCTGCCGCGACTTCAACATCGCCATCAACGAGGAGTTCGTGGACTAGCCTCGCGCTGGACCCCGTTCGGCTGAGAAGCCCGCCGCCCCTTCCTTCTGGCTCAGCGTTCGCGCTACGCGCTCACTCGCTGCGCGAAATCGCCAGAAGCAAGGGGCAGCGGGCTTCTCGGCTTGCGGGGTCTCTCGGTTAGTCGAGCGAACGGGCAGGGATTTAAAAACATTGCATTTTGTACATTTTGGCGGGTAGAAACCTGCAAAAGGGACAGTCCCTTTTGCAGGTTTTCCGGCGCCCGCAAAATAGGGGGTTCTTTACAGGTACGTCCCCAGGTCCAGGTCGGGGGTGTCGGCGCGGCGGGCGCCGGTGCTGGCGCGCTCGATGAGGCCGGTGCCGATGAGGTCCATGTGGCTCTGGGTGGGGTTCGAGCCGCCCTGCTCGATGCGCTTGAGCAGGCGCTTCACGCCTTGTCGGCCGATCTCGGCGCCGGGGGAGGCGATTGTCGTTATCGAGACGTCGCCCGTCCAAGCGAGCGGGTTGCCGTCGCCGCCGCAGACGCGGATGTCGCCGGGGACGTCGAGGCCCTCGGCCGTGAGGCCAGCGATCGCGCCCGCGGCCAGCACGTCGGTGAGGCAGATCACGAAGTCGGGGCGCTTCTCGGCGTCGCGCTTGGCGAGTGCGCGGCCGAATTCGAATCCGTCCGATGCGGTGTTCCAGCTGCCCTCCTCGACGACCTCGAGCTCGATGCTGTGCTCGGCGGCGGCCTCGCTCACGCCCTCGGCGCGCAGGAGCAGCTGCGTGAAGTCGGCGGCGCCGATCATGCAGACGCGGCGCGCCCCCCTCTCGGCCGCGTGCTCGAGGAGCATCCGGCCCTCGGCCTTGTTGTCGGCGGCCACGTAGATGCCCGGCGCGTCAGAGTGGACGTTGAGGTAGACGGTGGGGATGGGGGTCTTCTCCATGGTCGGGGCCCAGGTCTCGCCGGCTGCCATGGGCTGAACGAGGACGCCCGCCATCTGCGCGCCCATGAAGTAGCGCAGGTAGCGGCCCTCGAGCATATCGTCGTTGTCGGCGCTGGCGATGAGCAGGTCGTAGCCGTTGGCGCGGGCCTCTGCCTGCGCGCCGTTGGCGATCTGCAGGCTGAATCCGTGGTCGAGGCGGGGGAGCACGAGGCCGAAGACGCGACTTCGTCCGCCGGCGAGCGAGCGGGCGCTCTGCGAGGGGATGAAGCCGAGGCGATCGACCGTGGCTTGGATGAGCTCGAGTGTCTCGGGCTTGACCTTCTCGGGGTGGTTGAGCGCGTTGCTCACCGTGCCGAGCGAGACCCCGGCCTCGCGCGCGACGTCGCTGATCTTGACCTTGCCCATGGATGCTCCTTGATGCGCTTCAATTGGTTGCATCACAGTGTAGCAGCGCTTTGTTTGGCGCGAGCGGACAAAGGGACAGCCCCTTTGTCCGCTTTCTTGGCCCCGGCGCTCCCA
>NZ_CAVKWG010000051.1:0-8770 GCF_963660155.1 Paratractidigestivibacter sp.
GGCGCTCAAGACCCTGCTGGGCAAGGACAAGATCGAGGTCAGCGACCTGCCGAAGATCAACCCCCTGAAGCTGCCCCAGACCCTGCGCGAGGTCGTTGATGCCATCAACCAGATTCCGCCCGTGCCGGAGTACTACCCCGAGCGGAGGGAAAACTAGAACAGCTCTAGGGTCATGAAGCCATCCACGGGCACGGATACATAGAGGAGCCGTCAACGCCGCTCTGAACGCCTAAGTTCCCCTCGCCTCGCGCGAATTCGGACTTGCAAGGCCGTCGCCTTCGGGTGACGGCCTTTTTTGTTGCCGCGGCAAAAGGTTGGGCCCACCAGCCTCAAGCACCGTTTGACGAGAAGCCTCGAATGCCGAATGCGGCGCAGGTCGAAAGGGGAATAATCGAAAAGGTGCTACTGGCAGCAATGAGTTCACTCAGCCGAAGGAGGCTCACGTGGGTAGATCAGGCGGACCCGGCGGCGGAGGCGACGGCGGGGGCGGAGGCTTCTCCGGCGGCGGCCGCGGCGGCGGCAGTTTTTCCGGCGGTGGAGGCGGAGGTCGCTCGGGCGGCAGGTCCGGGGGCTTCTCCGGCGGACCCGGCTATAGCGGCGGCTCTCACGGCGGTTACGGCGGCGGGCGGCGCGGCGGCGGCTTCGGCGGCGGCGGGCGGCGCGGCGGCGGCTTCGGCGGCGGCATGGGCGGCTTTCCTATGGGCGGCTTCGGCGGCTTCAACGTAGGCCCCAGCATCAACCTCGGCGGCGGTGGCGGCGGCTGCGGTGGCTGCGCGGGCACCATCATCGGCTTCCTCATCGTCGCCATGCTTCTTATGGTGCTTTCCGGCGCCATGAACAGCTGCTCCGGCTACAACGGTTACGACTACGGCAACAGCTCGCACGGCTCCTATTCGTCGGACTACACCACGACGACCTCGGACACCGTGCGCACTAAGCTCGACGGCGTCGTGTCCAAGACCGCCTACTACACCGACGAGGACGGAGACTGGATCCACTCCGCGAGCAAGCTGGAGAACGGCCTTTCTCACTTCTATGACAAGACCGGCGTGCAGCCTTACATCTACATCCTGAAGAACGGATCCGTGACCTCCTCAAGCGAGCTCGAGACCCTGGCCGCGAAGTACTACGACCAGCTCTTTACCGACGAGGGCCACTTCCTGCTCGTCTTCTGCGACAACGGTAAGGGCACCTTCAACGCCGCGTACTGGTACGGCACGCAGGCCCGCACCGTCATGGACGACGAGGCCATCGGCGTGCTGCGCGAGCAGCTGAGCCGTGCCTACAACAACGCGAGCTCCGAGGAGGAGATCTTCTCCGACGCGTTCTACAACACGGCCGACGTCATCATGAAGGCGGCCGACAGCGAGACCTCCAAGGGCAACATCCTCAAGGTCGTGGGCGTCGTGGGCGTTGTCGCCATCGTGGGCGGCGTCGCATACGTGGCCATCAGGAAGAAGAAGGAGGCCGACGCCGAACGTGCCAAGCGCGCGAACGAAATCCTAAACACCCCGCTCGAGAAGTTCAGCGATGCGAGCGACCCCACCGGCGACAAGAACATCGACGACCTCGCGGCCAAGTACGAGGACAAGAGCGACGACGCATAAACCTGCAAAGGGGACAGTCCCTTTTGCAGGTGGCAAGGCACAAACCGGCGATGAGCCGGACCGATACAAACGAAAGGTAGAGAACATGAGCATCCTCAATCGCTTCGCCACCATCATCAAGGCCAACATCAACGAACTCCTCGACCGCGCCGAGGACCCCGCCAAGATGGTCGACCAGTACCTCATCGACCTCGGCGACAACCTGGCCAAGGTTAAGCAGGAGACCGCCGGCGTCATGGCCGAGGAGAAGCGCTGCCAGCGCCTTGTTGACGACAACAAGGCCGAGGCCGCTCGTATGGAGGACCTGGCCAAGAAGGCCCTCTACGCCGGCAACGAGGGCGACGCCCGCACCTTCCTGGCCAAGAAGCAGCAGCTCGAGGCCAAGGGCGAGGAGCTGCAGAAGGCCGCCGACGCCGCCAAGGCCAACGCCGACAAGATGCGCCAGATGCACGACAAGCTCGTGAGCGACATCGAGCAGCTCAAGGCCCGCAAGGAGTCCATCAAGGCCAAGTCCGCCGTCGCAAAGACCCAGAACATGGTCAACGAGATGACCTCCGGCACCGACCGCGCCGCCGGCGCTATCGACGCCTTCAACCGCATGGAGGCAAAGGTCGACAAGCAGCTCGACACTGCCGATTCCATGGCCGAGCTCAACTCCGCTCCCGCCGACTCCGCCGAGGCCCTCGAGGCCAAGTACGCCGGCAACACCGACGCCGCCGTCGACGACGAGCTCGCCAAGCTGAAGGCCGAGATGGGCCTTTAAGACCCGCTTGGCGCGGCGGATTTTGGCCATGCCTCAAAATGCACGGACCATTCGTAGCCGGGTGCGTTATCCTCTTCATGTTTCCTGACGAGAGGAGATAGCGTGCCCGGCTACGTTCTTAGCTGCTGCTCAACCGTCGACCTTACGCGCGATTGGCTCGATGGGCGCGACATCAAATACGTTTACTTCAACTACGTGCTCGACGGGGTATCCTGCAAGGACGACTTCGGCCAGACCAACTCCCCCTCCGACCTCTACGCCAAGATGCTCGCCGGCGCCGACGCAAAGACCTCGCAGGTCTCGACCGGCGACTACGTCGAGCACTTCGAGCAGTTCCTCGCCGCGGGGCTCGACGTGGTGCATGTCACGCTGTCGAGCGGCATTTCCGGCACGTACAACTCGGCCGTCGCCGCGAAGGGCATCCTTGCCGAGAAGTACCCGGAGCGAAAGCTCATCGTGGTCGACTCGCTTTGCGCGAGCGCCGGTTACGGCCTGCTCGTCGACCGCTTGGCCGACCTGCGCGACCAGGGCATGGGCGCCGAGGAGCTGGGCGCCTGGGCCGAGGACCACAAACTCGAGGTCCAGCACTGGTTCTTCTCGAGCGACCTCACGTTCTTTATCCGCGGCGGGCGCATCTCCAAGGCGGCCGGCCTGATCGGCGGCATGCTCAAGATCTGCCCCGTCATGGACGTCGAGCCCGACGGCTCGCTTGCCGTCAAGGAGAAGATCCGCAACAAGAAGAACACCATCAAGCGCGACCTGCAGATCATGGAGGAGCTCGCGGTCCGCGGCGTCGATTATGCCGACAAGGTGTTCATCTCCCAGGCCGATTGCGAGGACGACGCCCGCGAGGTCGCCTCGCAGGTCGAGGCCAAGTTCACCAAGATGGACGGCCCCGTGCACCTCTTCCCCATCGGCGCCACCATCGGCTGCCACACCGGCCCCGGCACCGTCGCCCTCTTCTTCTGGGGCAAGCCGAGGGCGTAAACGAACCCCACCTGCACAAAAATCGGACTTGTCAACGATTTTCCAGGAATCACAAAGCACAACGGCTGCCTGCGATTACAAAATCGCAGGCAGCCGTTTAGCATTATGTCGCGATACTTTTGGGGTACGCCGAAAATCGTTGACAAGTCGGTTTTTTGTGCAGCGCGCCTAGATTCGGCACTCGAAAAACTCGCGATAGAGGGCGATTTCGGCGTCGGTGTCCTTGCTGGAGGCGAATTCGACCGCGCCGGCATGGCCCTCGGGCGCGAGAAGCCCGGCCGCGGACAGCCGCGAGCGCAAATGGCGCGCCGTGCCGGCTCCCCCGTCGAAGAACTTGACGTCGGGCCCAAGCACCTCGGCGATCTGCCCGCGCACGAACGGGTAATGCGTGCAGCCGAGGACCACCGAACGGACGGTGCCCGCAAACGACCCGACGTAGCCGCGGATCATCTCGGTGAGGTCGGGCTGCTCCAGCTCCCCGTGCTCGATGCGGCCCGCGAGCCCGGGGCATGGCACCGAGATGACCTCGCAATCCTTGCCGTAGGTCGCCGCCAGGTCGTGGTACTTGTCGAGCGTGAGCGTGATGTCGGTGGCCATGACGAGGATCCGGCCGTGATCCGGTGCCTCGGTTGCAGGCTTAAGTGCAGGCTCAATGCCAATAATAGGCAGGTCTGGATAGGCGTTGCGCAACGGCGCGGCGGCAACGGAGGTCGCCGTGTTGCACGCGATCACAATGGCCTTGGCCCCTTGCGCGACGAATCGCCCCACGATGTTGCGCGAGAGCTCGAGCACCTGCGCCTCGGGCTTCTCGCCGTACGGGGCGTTGGCCGAGTCGCCGAAGTAATGGAAGTCCTCGCCCGGGAGCTCGGCCACGAGCGACCGCAGCACGCTGGTGCCGCCGACGCCGGAGTCGAAGACGCCGATGAAGCTGTTCGGGTCGGCGCTCACGCTACGCCTCCTTTGACTTGCGGCGCTTGGCGGCCAAGGTGTCAAGGCCGTGGTGCACCGTCATGATCGGGTGATGCAGAAGCATCCTAGGGCCAGCATAGCGCATGACGTCCTTGATGGCCTGCCGCTGCGCCGGCGCATAACAGTGCACCTTGCACTGGGAACAGAACGTCTTTGTGGCCATGAACGGGCAGCGGCCGATGCGCGCGGAGGCGTAGTCTGCCAGCGCCGCGCAGTCCTCGCAGAGCTGACCGCGGGCCGTGCCGTGGTTGCTGCGACAGTACACGCCGATCATCTGCGTGACAACCTCGCGCTCGCGCTCGCGCTTGGCCTCGATCTTCTCGGCCGATAGGCCGCTTTGGCTGTTTTGCGTCATGTGCGTGCCCTCCTTAGCTCACGCGGCCAGAGTCCATGGAATAGGTCTTGTCGGCAATCGCGCTGGTGGACGGCCGGTGGCTGATAAGGACCACGGCGCGCTTGCCGCGCTGCTCGTCGAGGGAGCGCAGGACCTGCGCCTCGTTGAGCGCGTCGAGGTTGCTCGTGGGCTCGTCGAGCAAAAGCAGCTGCGCGTCGTGCAGAAATGCGCGCGCAAGGCCAAGTCGCTGCCGCTCGCCGCCCGAGAGGGTGTCCCCGAGCTCGCCCACCATGGTGTCGTAGCCGTCGGACAGGCTCATGATGAAGTCATGCACGCTCGCGGCGCGGCACGCCGCCTCGAGCTCGGCATCGGTGGCGTCGGGCTTCGCGAGCAGCAGGTTGTAGCGGATGCTGTCGTGGAAGAGATGGGTGTCCTGCTCGACGAAGGCCTCCATGTCGCGCAGCGAGCCCGTGGTGATGGCGCGGACATCGGTGCCGCTAATGCTCACGCGGCCCTCGTCGACGTCCCAAAAACGCATGAGCAGGCGGCAGAGCGTGGACTTGCCGGATCCCGAGCGGCCCTGGATGGCGACGATCTGGCCGGGCTCGACCTCGATGCTCACGTCGTCGAGAATCTTCTCGGGCGCGGCGTCCAGAGCGTCCGCGTCCCCGCCCTCGGCGGTCGCGCCGGTCCCGTAAGAGAAGCTCACGCCCTCGGCCGCGGCGCCCGTGAACTTTGAGATGCGAACGCCGTCCTCAGACACATCCTCAACCTGCGGCTCCTCTTCCAGGATGTCGAGCACGCGGTTGCCGGCGGCAAGCGTGCCCTGCAGCGTGGAGCCGAGGTTGGCCAGCGCGACGAAGGGCCCGAACGAGCTGAACGTGGCGACCGTGGCCAGGACGCACCCGGTGCCGTCGACCTCGCCGTTCGCCGAGAGGGAGAGCGCCAGCAGCATCTGGGCCACGGAGACGACCATGATGATGCCGCTCGTGAACGTCTGTCCCTGTCCCGCGACGCCGCGGAGGCGCCCCTGCGTGTCCACGAGCTCGCCGCTCAGGCGGTCGAGCTCGGCCAGTCGGCGCTGCCCCGCGCCGAACTGCAGCACCTCGGATAGGCCGCGAAGGCCGTCGAGAACGAAGCCCGAGAGGCCTGCCGCCTGGTCGCGGGAGGCGCGCCCGTCGGCGCCGGAGGCGCGCGACACCGCGACAGGCACCGCGATGCCGACGACCGCGTAGCCCAAAAGCGCGACCGCGGCCAGCGCCGGGTGAATGCAGCCCAGGTAGATAGCCATTATCGCCGCCATGAGCACCGCGATGCACACGGGGCTCACGGTGTGCGCGAAATACACCTCAAGAAGCTCGACGTCGGAGGTCACGGTCGAGATGAGCGATCCGCGGTCGGCGCCGGAGAGCTTGGCCGGCGCGAGCTCGCGCAGCTTGCCGAAGACGAGGCTGCGGATATGCGCGAGCAGCCTGAAGGCGATGTAGTGGTTGCAGCGCTGCTCGATGAAGTGCAGCACGCCGCGGGCCACGGCCAGCGCAGCAAGAAGCCCAGCGACGGGCGCCAGCTCGAAGAGCGAGCCGACAGCCGCCGCCCGCACGGCAGCGCCCGCGGCGATGACCGGGATGGCGGTGGCGCAGCAAAAACCCGCCACGCCGCACGCGACGGCCAGGCACACCCAAGGCGAGAAGGGCGATACGAACCTCGCGAGCTCCCACATAACGCGCGCGTTGCTCCTCTTACGCATCGGCGCTCACCTCGCTCTCGTCGGCGGCGGCAGGCATGGGCGCGGCTTCCGTCGTCTTCTTTGTGACGGCCTCCAGCGCCGACTGCGTGGACCAAAGGTGCTGGTAGGTGGCGCAACGGCCGAGAAGCTCCTCATGCGTGCCGGAGCCGACCACGCTGCCGCCGTCGAGCACGTAGATGGTGTTCGCGGATGTGACGTTGGCCAGGCGGTGGGAGATAACGACGACGGCCTTGTAGCGCGCGAGCTCGCGGACGGCCTCCATGATGGCCTCCTCGGACTCCACGTCGATGTTGCTCGTGGCCTCGTCGAACACGTAGACGGGGCTGTTGGCAAGGATCGCGCGGGCGAGCGCCAGGCGCTGCCGCTGGCCGCCCGAGAGGTTCTCGCCGTTTTGCTCGAGGCGCGTCTCGAGGCCGTCCTGCTCGCCGAGGAAGTCGGCCAGGCGCGCGAACGCGAGGGCGCCCCAGATGTCCTGGTCGCTCGCGTCGGGCGCCGCCATGAGCATGTTGTCGCGCACGGTGCCGGCAAAGAGGTGCGCCCCGATGCCGACAACGGTCACGTAGCGCGCGAGCGCCGCGCGGTCGATGTCGCGCACCTGCTTGCCGCCCAGAAACACGCTGCCGGCATAGCCGTCGTAGCGGCCCGCGAGCAGCGACGCGATGGTGGACTTGCCGCTGCCCGACTCGCCGACGATGGCGGTGAGGCCCACGGACGGAACGTCGAGGCTCACGTTTCGCAGGACCGGGCGGCCCTGCTCGTAGGCAAAGCTCGCCCGCGTCATGGCGAAGTGGTCGCCGCGCTCGGTGCCAAGCGGGCGCGCCTCGGGCTCGGGCAGCGCGAGCAAGTTAAAGATCTTATCGGCGGCCGCCATGCCGTTCATGGCCACGTGGAAGTAGCTGCCGAGCTGACGCATCGGCAAGAAGAAATCCGCCGAGAGCAGGATGATGAAGAGACAGCCGAAGAGGTCGACGGCGCCGGCGGCCGTGGCCGCGAGCGCGACCGCCATGCCCGCCACGGCCCCGCCCAGAGCCACGATGTCCATCACGATGATGGAGTTCAGCTGCATGGTGAGGACCTTCATGGTGACGACGCGGAAGCGCTCGGCCTCGGCGTTCATGGCCGCGTGGCGGGCGGCGTCGGCCTGGTAAATCTTGAGCGTCGTGAGCCCCTGGAGGTTCTCGAGGAAAGAATCGCCCAGCTCAGCGTACTGGTCCCAGTAGCTGCCGAGGATCCGCTTGGCCACCTTCTGCACGGCCACGATGGTCACCGGGATGAGCGGCACGCACACGAGCAGCACGATGGCCGCGGGCAGGCTCACCGGCGCCACCGCGAAGAAGAGCGTGACAGGCGCGAGCACGGCGTAGAAGAGCTGCGGCAGGTACTGGCCGAAGTAGGTCTCGAGCTGCTCGCAGCCCTCGACGGAGAGCTGCACGACCTCGGCGGTGGGCACGAGCTCCGTGTAGTTGGGGCCGAGGCGCAGGAGCTTCTCGTAGATGCGCCGGCGCAGCGTGCGCTTGACGTCGCGCGAGGCCATAAAGCTCGCCGTGGCTTGGAAACGCGTGGCGATGACGCGCGCCGCGATGCCAATAAACAGCAGGTAGAGCACGGCAGCGGGTACCGCGGAGCCGGTCGCTGCAGCGGCGAGCGCGCGCGCGATGGACCACACGAGCGCCATGTTGCCAAGAAGCCCGACCCACTGGAACGCCACGGTGGCGACGACGTAGCGCATCGCCTCGGGCACCAGCTCGAGGAGTCGTTTATCCATCATCTCAGGTATACTCCGAATCTATATGCGCGCCGGACGGCCAAACGCCAGCTCCGGCGCAGAAGTTTCGCAGGTCAAACACGTTCATCTTACCCGATGGACCTGAACCAAAGGAGTAAACACATGAGCAACGAGGGCAAGAAGGTCAAGGTCCACTACGTCGGCACCCTGGACGACGGCACCAAGTTCGACTCCAGCCGCGACCGCAACGAGCCGCTGGCCTTTACCTGCATGGCCGGCCAGATGATTCCCGGCTTCGACGCCGCCGTCAAGGACATGGAGGTCGGCCAGGTCGTCGATGTCCACATCCCGGCCGCCGACGCCTACGGCGAGCGCCGCGAGGAGCTCATGCAGACCATCCCCGTGAGCATGCTGCCCGGCGCCGAGAACCTCTCGGCCGGCGACAAGGTCATGCTCGCCTCCCCCACCGGCCAGCCCTTCCCCGCCACCGTGGCCGAGGTCAAGGACGGCAACATCACCTTCGACATGAACCACGAGATGGCCGGCAAGGACCTCAACTTCAACATCGAGCTGCTCGAGGTCGAGGAGTAGCAAGTCGGCACGGCGACCTGCAAAGGGGACAGTCCCTTTTGCAGGT